>NZ_JAKFDJ010000040.1:0-55869 GCF_036676215.1 Devosia sp.
TTCTTCTTGGTGACGTAGTAGTAGCCAGTATCAGCCGTCGACACGAGCTTGATCTTGACGGAAGCGGCTTTGGCCATGGTTAGTCCTCACAATACGAAAGGCGCCGTGGAATCCCCGGCGCCGGAAGTTGGGCGCAAACTACGGATTTGGCGCCGATTGTCAAGCCGAAGCTTAGTCCCGCTGGCCGGTGCCGAAGCCGTACATGCCGTTGGCCCATTGCATGCCGACAATGGCGCCCTTGATCGAGGGGAGCATGGCCAGCGGCAGGATCACGGCGAGGGGTACGAGGGTATAGAGATAGGTCAGCGGATCGACGTGCCACACCATGTCCATATGCAGCATGATGCCGACCAGCAGGTGGCCAACGATCATGATGGCGATATAGGGCGGGAAGTCGTCGGCGCGGTGCAGGTCGAGCTGCTCGCCGCAGGTGTCGCAATGGTCGGCGACCTTGAGGTAAGCGCGGAACATCTTGCCCTGGCCACAATGGGGGCACTTGCACAGCGTGCCGCGCCAGACCGCCTGGCCCAGATTGCGCTGCTCGATTGCCTTAGCCTTGCCTGTCATCGCGTCATCCCTTCTTGCGGCCCTTGGGACCGTAACTCCTAGATGGGCGCTTCTGGTTTCGTCGTGCAGATGACGGATTGACGCGGACGCCCTCCGACAAGAGTTCGAACCGCAGCGCGCCGGCCACCGGCGCGGCTTCCACCAGCCGCACCGAGACCCGGTCGCCGAGGCCGAATTTCTCGCCCGTCCGGTCCCCGATCATGGCCTGCTGGTCTTCCGCATAGCGGTAATAGTCCTGGCCCAGCGTCGAGGCCGGGATGAAGCCGTCCGCCCCGGTTTCCAGCAGCCGGACGAACAGACCCGAACGGGTGACGCCGGAAATGCGACCCTCGAAGCGCGCGCCGATCTTGGTGGCGAGGAACTGCGCCAAAAGCCGATCGGCCGTCTCACGCTCGGCCAGCATGGCCCGGCGCTCGGTGGCCGAGATGTGCTGGGCGATGCCAGCCAGCTTGAGCGCTTCATTCTCGGTCAGACCATCTCCGCCCAGGCCCAGCGCCTTGATCAGCGCACGGTGCACGATCAGGTCGGCATAGCGGCGGATGGGCGAGGTGAAGTGGGCATAGCGATCGAGGTTGAGGCCGAAATGACCCAGATTCTCATTGTCATAGACGGCCTGCGCCTGGCTGCGCAGCACCATTTCGGACACCTGCTCGATATTGCCGGCCTTGCGGGCCTGGGCCAGGATGCCGTTGAAGTCGGATGCGCGGACCGCGTCGGACTTCTTGACCGCAATATTGAGCGAGCCGAGGAAATCCCGCAGCGCCTGGAGCTTCTCGCTCGAGGGCTCGTCATGCACCCGGTAGAGCAGCTCGGAGCGCTTCTGCTCCAGCGTCTCGGCCGCCGCGACATTGGCGGCGATCATCATCTCCTCGATCAGGCGATGAGCCGCCAGTCGCTCGGGAATGCGGATGTCCTGCACCATGCCCTTGTCGTCGAGCACGATCTTGCGCTCGGGCAGGTCGAGATCGAGCGGACCGCGCCGGTCGCGCGCCGATGCCATGGCGTCATAGGCGGCGTAGAGCGGCCGCAGGATGGGTTCGAGCAGCGGCCCGGTCTGGTCGTCGGCATTGCCGTCAATGGCCGCCTGGGCCTGCTGGTAGCTGAGCTTGGCGGCCGAGCGCATCAGGATGCGGTGGAAGCTGTGGCTCTTCTTGTGGCCACCGGCGTCAAAGACCATGCGCACGGCAAGCGCGGCGCGGGCCTCGCCCTGCTTGAGCGAGCACAGTTCGTTTGAAATGCGCTCGGGCAGCATGGGCACGACGCGATCGGGGAAATACACCGAATTGCCGCGTAGGTAGGCCTCGCGGTCAAGCGCGGTGCCGGGGCGAATATAGGCGGCGACGTCGGCGATGGCGACGGTGACGATATGCCCGCCGGGATTGGCCTTGTCCTCGTCCGGCTGTGCATAGACGGCGTCGTCATGATCCTTGGCGTCGAAGGGATCGATGGTGATGAGCGGCAGGTCGCGCCAGTCCTCGCGGCCCTTGAGCGTCGCCTCTTTGGCCTCGTCCGCCTCGCGGATCACCGATTCCGGAAAACGATAGGGGATTTCGAGATTATGGATGGCGATGAGGCTGACGGCCCCTTCCGACATCGGGTTGCCGATGACGGAGGTGACCTTGGCGCGCGGAATCATCAGCCGGCCGGAAAGCTTGACCTCGACTTCGACCAGGTCGCCATCGGCGGCGGTCAGCAGGTCGCCCAGGGGTATCCGCATTTCCTTCTGCTTGCGATCGACCGGGATGAGGCGCGCCCCGTCCTCGTCCATGCGCACGATGCCAATCTGGCCACGGCGCGGCTTGTCGAGGATCTTCATGGCCTTAGCGGTATAGACGGGCACCTCGCCCTCACCGGCATCGATCCGCGCCAGGATGCGGTCGCCCGGCGCCGGCACGACGCGGGCATCGCGGCCGCCCAGCACAGTCACCCGCGGCTTTTCGCCTTCTTCCTCGTTCCATTGGGCCGGGAAGGCATGCAGATCGTCCGGATCGGCATCGGTGGGAATGTCCAGCACGGTGACATGGGGCAGGGCGGCGGTGCGGCGCAAGGCCTTGCGGGTGCGCGTGATGACACCCTCGCCCTCGAGCTCGGCCAGCATGGCCTTGAACGGGCGGCGCATGTCGCCGCGAATGCCGAACACCTTGGCAAGATCGCGCTTACCCTTGATGTCAGCCTGTTCGGCGAGGGCGGCCAGGAGCTGTTCGCGGGTGGGCAGGGCACCGGCGGCAGGCTGGCGCGCACGCTTGGGACCGGAGAGGTTTTTGGGTTTTCGAGTTGGTGGCTTGGCCATTGGGTCGTTTCTGAAGAGGTAGGCGATAGATAGGGCAGTTCGCGAGAGATTGCCAATTTGGATTGGGGGAAGATCGATAGAGCGGCATGCGCGACTCCACCCCCTCCCAGCCTCCCCATCAAGGGGATGTATCCCGCCACTCTTGGGGCACGATCCAGCCACCACCACAGGGCAGCACCTCCACCTTGATGGGGGAGGCCGGGAGGGGGTGATAGGGTGTCCCGTAAACCCATGATTCTCCTGGACTGCCCCATGACCATCCCCTTCTTCGACGGCCACAATGACACCCTGCTCAAGCTGCTGGAGGTGGAGGGCGCGGACAAGGTACGGCCGTTCATCGAGGGCCTGCCGGGCGCCCATATCGACCTGCCGCGGACCAAAGCCGGTGGCATGGCGGGCGGTTTCTTCGCGATCTTCCCGCCGCCGCTCAAGGGCAATCTGGGATCAGTGGTGGCCGGCGCGGCCGGTCTCGACGACAAGCTCCCACCACAACTGGCCATGGCTGATGCCCAGGCCGCGACCAACGCCATGGCCGCGATCCTGCTGCAGCTGGAGCGGGCGGGCGCGGTGGCCATCTGCCGGACGGCGGGGGAGGTCCGCGCCGCCATCGACGGGGGCGTGCTGGCCTCCATCCTCCATATCGAAGGTGCCGAGGCCATCGATACCGAGTTCTATGCGCTCGATGTGCTCTATGCGGCGGGGCTGCGTTCCATCGGCATCACCTGGAGCCGGGCCAATGCCTTCGGCACCGGCGTGCCGTTCCGCCACAATGCCGATCCCGATATCGGACCGGGACTGAGCGATGCCGGCAAAGAGCTGGTGCGGGTCTGCAACCGCACGGGCGTCATGCTGGACCTGTCGCACCTCAATGCCGCCGGCTTCCGCGACGTGGCAGCGATCAGCACACATCCGCTGGTGGCCACCCATTCCAATGTCCACGCCATCAGCCCGCATGCGCGCAACCTCGTCGCCTGGCAGCTCGCCGCCATTGCCGAAAGCAAGGGCGTGGTGGGACTGAACTATGCCACCGGCTTCCTGCGGCCGGATGGACGGTTCGACGCCAACACCGAGATCGAACTGATGGTCCGCCATGTCGATGCGCTGGTCGAAGCGCTCGGCGAGGACGGCGTGGCGCTGGGCAGCGATTTCGACGGCGCCATGGTGCCGGCTGCGATCGGCGACGTCACCGGCGTGCAGACGCTGCTGCAGGCGCTGCTGGACAAGGGCTATGGCGAGGACCTGGTGCACAAGATCGCGCTAGGAAATTGGCTGGGGATGGTTGAGCGGGTGATGGGGTAGCGGAACCTCCCCTAGGCCAGTCCGTTTTCCAGCAAAAGGAGAACGGCCATGCAGGAAAACAAGCAAGTCATCGTCGATCTGGAGACCAGGTTCTGGCAGTCCATGGTCGACAAGGATGCCAAGCTCGCCAAGACCATGATTGCGGACGACTGTCTCATCACCGGCCCCATGGGCGCCATGAGGATCGATCCCGACAAGTACGAAGCGATGACCCAGGATGGGAAGTGGACGCTGGAGAGCTTCAAGTTCAGCGACCTGAACGTGATTTTCCCCTCGGACGATACCGCCATCGTCGCCTACAAGGTCCACCAGAAGGGCGAGACGGGTGGCAAGGCCATGGACCTGCGCTGCGTCGACAGCACCACGTGGGTGCGCGACGGCAAGCGCTGGAAATGCGCCCTGCACACCGAGACCGTGCTGGAGAACTAGACGTGCCTAAAACGGCACGTCTTCCTTGGCGACGACCTTCTTCGGCGCGGCCTTCTTGGCCGCGGGCTTTTTTGCCGCAGCGGTCTTGGCCGCTGGCTTCTTGGCTGCGGCCTTTTTCGCCGGAGCCTTTTTCGCCTTGGTGCCGGTCGCTTCGGCCCTTGCCGCGATCCAGACCAGGGCCTGCTCCAGCGTCACATCCTCGGGCTTCACATCCTTGGGGATGGTGGCGTTGACCTTACCCTGGTTGACATAGGGGCCGTATTTGCCGCCGCGAACGCTGATCGGGCCGTTGTCGTGCTCGAAGGTCTGGATCGCGGCGATAGAGGCTCCGCCGCCGCGCTTGAAGCCGCCGGCGGCCTTCTGGGCCAGCAGATCGACGGCGCGATTGAGGCCGACGGTGAAGATTTCGTCGAAGTCGGGCAGATTGGCATACTTGCCGTCATGCAGGATGAAGGGACCGTAGCGGCCGAGACCGGCGACAATGGGCAGGCCGCCATCCGGATGAAGGCCTACATCGCGCGGTAGCGACAGCAGTTGCAGGGCCCTGTCGAGGGTAATCGAGCCAGCTTCCCAGCCCTTGGGCAGGGAGCTGCGCTTGGGTTCCTTGCCATCGCCGAGCTGGACATAGGGGCCAAAGCGGCCGGTCTTGAGGTAAACCTCTTCGCCCGATTCCGGATCGGTGCCGAGCACGCCGTCGCCCGCAGCGGCTTCGCTCGACTGGCCATTGGCCGCGTCGGAAAGCTGCATTGTGTGCTTGCATTCGGGATAGTTCGAGCACCCGATAAAGGCGCCGAACTTGCCCAATTTCAGCGAGAGCTGGCCGGTGCCGCAGGTGGGGCACTTACGCGGATCGGAGCCGTCTTCCTTGGGCGGGAAGATGCGACTGGCAAGCATTTCGTTGAGCGCATCAAGCACTTCGGAAACGCGGAGATCCTTGATCTCGTCGGTGGCGTGGGTGAAGTCCTTCCAGAAATCACGCAGCACGGTCTTGTAGTCGAGCTCGCCGGCCGAGACCTGGTCGAGCTGTTCCTCGAGGCCGGCGGTGAAGCCATACTCGACATAGCGGGTGAAGAAGCTCTCGAGGAAGGCGGTGACGATGCGGCCACGATCCTCGGGATGCAAAGCCTTGCCCTCGAGCCGGACATAGTCGCGGTCCTTGAGCGTGGTCAGCGTCGCCGCATAGGTGGAGGGCCGGCCGATGCCGAGCTCTTCCATCTTCTTGATCAGGCTCGCCTCGGTATAGCGGCTGGGCGGCTGGGTGAAATGCTGCTCGATCTCGACTGCCTGCAAAGCCGGCTTGTCGCCGACTGCCAGCGGCGGTAGCTCGCGGCTTTCCTCATCCTCGTCGTCGGGTTCGTCGGATTTGACCTCGACCCCATAGAGCTTGAGGAAGCCGGGGAAGGTGACGACGGAGCCCACAGCGCGCAGTTCGACAGCGCGGCCAGGGACGTTGACGGCGATATCCACCGTGGTGCGGTCGATCTCGGCAGAACGCATCTGTGAAGCGAGCGTCCGGCGCCAGATCAGGCCGTAGAGCTTGGACTGGTCGGCATCGAGGCTGAGCTGCTCGGGGCGCTTGAACATGTCGGTCGGACGAATCGCCTCGTGCGCCTCCTGGGCATTCTTGGCCTTGGTCTGGTAGATGCGCGGCTTGTCGGGGAGGTACTCATCGCCGAAATACTTGCCGATCACCGAGCGGGCCATGGCGATGCCTTCGGGGGCCATCTGCACGGCGTCTGTACGCATATAGGTGATGAGACCGTCTTCGTAGAGCCGCTGGGCGATCTGCATCGTGCGGTTGGGCGACAGGCCCAGGCGCGAGGAGGCGTCCTGCTGCAGGCTCGACGTGGTGAAGGGCGCATAGGGATTGCGCTTGGTCGGCTTCTTGTCGACAGAGCTGACGTTGAACTGGCCGGATTCAATGAGCTTCTTGAGCTCGGCGGCGTTCTCGCCGGTCTTGATGTCGAGCTTGTCGGTTTTCTTGCCATCGACCGAGAACAGGCGGGCGAGAAAGCTCTTGCCCGATTGGGCCAGCTTGGCCTCGACCGACCAGTATTCGTCGGCCTTGAACTTTTCGATCTCGCCTTCGCGGTCGGACACCAGGCGCAAGGCGACGGACTGCACGCGGCCGGCCGAGCGGGAGCCCGGCAGCTTGCGCCAGAGGATGGGCGAAAGGGTGAAGCCGACGAGGTAATCGAGCGCGCGGCGGGCCAGATAGGCATCCACCAGTGGCATGTCGATTTCGCGCGGCTTGGCCATGGCGGCCGTCACCGCGTCCTTGGTGATGGCGTTGAACACCACGCGCTGGACGGTCATGTCCTTCTTGATGGATTTCTTCTGCTTGAGCACGTCGAGCACATGCCAGGAAATGGCTTCGCCTTCGCGATCCGGGTCAGTCGCCAGGATCAGGCCATCGGCGCCCTTGAGGGCATTGGCGATGTCGCTGAGGCGCTTTTTGGAGGCGGTGTCGACCTCCCAGGACATGGCAAAGTCTTCATCGGGGCGGACGGAACCGTCCTTGGCCGGCAGATCGCGGACATGGCCGAAGGAGGCCAGGACTTCATAGCCCGAACCCAGATATTTGTTGATTGTCTTGGCTTTAGCCGGACTTTCAACGACGACGACCTTCATGGAGTATCCGTTCCGCAACCGCTTGTGTGAAGTGGCGCAACATGGTGAAGGCGGGAGGAGGTGTCAACGGGCGGAAAACGGCGGCGCGGCACTCTCTCTTAGAGAGAGGAATATTCGCGGCCTCCAACCAAGTCGCCGAGCATGCCTTGCAACTGCCATACAAGATGTGCAGAAATAGGCCTGCGCGTTCTGCGCTTGCCCCATTCTATGCATGCTCCCCGATTGACCGGCCCGTACCCTGTGCGCTGCCGTCCGCCGAGCATCGCCGGGGCCTCAGGAGGATTTTGATATGGAATATCGCAAGCTCGGCAATAGCGGCGCTGTCGTTTCGGCCTATTGCCTCGGCACCATGACATTCGGCGCGGAATCGGACGAGGCCACCTCGTTCCGATTGATGGAAGACTATGTGGCGGCGGGCGGCAATTTCATCGATACGGCCAATACCTATAGCGCCGGCGTCTCCGAAGAGATCGTCGGACGCTGGCTGAAGCGCAAGCCGGGCGTGCTGCGCGACCTGGTGATCACCACCAAGGGGCGGTTTCCGATGGGGAATGGGCCGAACCATCTCGGGTTGTCGCGCAAGAACCTGCGCGAGGCGCTGGACGCGTCGCTCAAGCGGCTTGGGGTGGAACATATCGATCTCTACCAGATGCACGCCTTCGATGCGCTGACGCCGCTGGAGGAAACGCTGCGCTTTCTCGATGACTCGATCCGTAACGGCAAGATTGCCTATTACGGCTTCTCCAACTTCCTCGGCTGGCAGCTGACCAAGGCGGTGTGGCTGGCCAAGGCCAATGGCTATACTCCGCCCGTAACGCTGCAGCCGCAATATAACCTGCTGGTGCGCGACATCGAGCACGAGGTGGTGCCGGCGGCGATGGATGCCCAGATCGGACTGCTGCCATGGTCGCCGCTGGGCGGCGGCTGGCTGAGCGGCAAGTACAAGCGCGACCAGATGCCCACCGGCGCGACGCGTCTGGGCGAGAACCCGACGCGCGGCATGGAAGCCTTCGAGAAACGCAATGCCAAGTCGGTGACCTGGGACGTGATCGGGGCAGTGGAAGATATCGCCAAGGCCCGCGGCGTCACCATGGCCCAGGTGGCCCTGGCCTGGGTTTCGGCGCAGCCGGCCGTGACGTCAGTGATCCTGGGCGCGAGGACGACCGAGCAGCTCAAGGACAATCTGGGCGCGGCCTCGCTCGTGCTGACAGGCGAAGAGATCGCCACGCTCAGCGATGTCAGCAAGCCGGAAATGTCGGATTATCCCTATGGGACCGGCGGGATCGGCCAGCGGCACCGCAAGATCGAGGGTGGGCGCTAGTACTTCAGCGCCACCAACTGCCCACTCGACCACTCGATCTGGCCCGCCAGGTCGAGTTCCAGCAGCAGCATCTGCATGGCCGAGGCGCTGAGGCCGGATTGGCGCACCAGTTCGTCCACTTCCACGGGCGTGGGGCCGAGCGCAGCGAGGAGACGCGATCTGTCGTCGTCGCTGGGTGGCGGCGCTTCGGGCGCCAGATCGGGCTCCCAATCACGGTCAAACAATGCGCTCCGCGCGGGGTCGGCGCTGCCCAGGGTTTCGATAATGTCTTCGGCGCAGGTGACGAGCTTGGCTCCTTGCTGGATCAGCGCATTGCCGCCCTCGGCACGCGGATCGAGCGGCGAGCCGGGAACGGCGAAGACGTCGCGGTTCTGTTCGAGGGCGAGGCGCGCCGTGATCAGCGACCCGCTGCGCTTTGCTGCTTCCACAACGACAATGCCGAGCGACAAACCGGAAACCAATCGGTTACGCCTCGGGAAGTCGCGGGCCCGCGGTTCCCAGCCAAGCGGCATTTCGGTGAGCAGGACGCCACCGTGGTCGAGAATGTCGTGGGCGAGTGGGATATTCTCGTCGGGGTAGATCTTGTCGAAACCGCCCGCCAGCACGGCGATGGTACCGGTATTGAGCGTCGCCTTGTGGGCAGCGGTGTCGATGCCGCGGGCGAGGCCCGAGACCACGGTATAGCCGCGCTCGCCCAGGTCGCCGGCCAGCATGCGGGTCATCTTGATGCCGGCGGCCGAAGCGTTGCGGGCGCCGACAATACCCACCGCGCGCTGCCAGTCGAGGTTGGCCCCGCCGGCCATGGTGATCAAAGGCGGCGCGGCGGGAATGTAATTGAGCAGTTCGGGATAGTCCGGTTCGCCGCCGGCGACCAGCCGCGCACCATAGCGCGACAGGCCGGCAATCTCATCCTCGGCAGCGGCCTGGCTGGTGATGCGCAGCGGCTTGCCGGTGCGCTTGAGCAGGCCGGGCAGGGCCTCGAGCGCCGCCTCGGCCGAGGCGAAGCGATTGAGCAATTGGCGGAATGTCGCGGGGCCGACATTGTCGGACCGGACCAGGCGCAGCCAGGCGATGCGTTGCGCGTCGGTGAGAGCGGCACCCGGCAGCGGCGCCAAGGCTTAGGGCGCTTTCTTCTCTGAGCCGATCTTGGGCTCGTTGCCGGCCATCAGCCGCCCGATATTTTCGCGGTGCTGAAAGAACAGCAGCAGCGCCATGGCGGCGACAGCGCCGGCCAGCCATTCGTTGACGATGACGAATGCGAAAATCGGCGCCGTGGCGGCGGCGGTCAGCGCCGCCAGCGAGGACAGCTTCTGGGCAAAGGCGATGAACAGCCAGACGGCGCAGAAAATGAGCCCGAGGGGCCAGCTCAGCGCCAGCAGCGAGCCGATCATCACCGCCACGCCCTTGCCGCCCTTGAAGCCGAGCCAGGCGGGAAAACAGTGGCCAAGGAAGGCGAAGATGGCCGCGACCATGGCGGCGTCCTCACCCCAATAGTAGCGCGCGAAGAGCACGGGCAGGGCGGCCTTGGCGGCGTCGAGCACCAGCGTCGCTGCAGCCAACCAGCGATTGCCGGTGCGCAGCACATTGGTCGCGCCGATATTGCCAGAGCCGATGGAGCGGATATCGCCCAGTCCGGCGGCGCGCGTCAGCAGCAGGCCAAAGGGCACCGAGCCGCAGAGATAGCCGAGAACTGCTGCGTAGAGCAGGTATATGTCCATGGCTCAGCTTTCCTCCGTATGTGTATGGACGGTTTGTCCGCCCACGATTGTGCGCATCACCTTGCCAGCAAGCCGCGCGCCCTCAAAGCTGGTATTGCGCGATCTTGACCGGATTTCGCGCTCGCTGACCTGCCAGGGGTAGTCGAGATCAAAGAGGATGAGGTCGGCCGGCGCCCCGCCGGCGATGCGACCCGATGGCAGGCCAAGAATTTCGGCTGGCCGGCTGGTCATGGCGCGCAACACAGTCAGCAGATCCACATCGCCGGAATGGACGAGTCGGAGCGCCGCCGCCAGCAGGGTCTCCAGCCCGATGGCACCATCGGAGGCTTCGGCGAACGGCTGGCGCTTGACCTCGGTGTCCTGCGGGTCGTGATCGGAATGGATGGTGTCGATGGTGCCGTTGCGCAGACCCTCGATCACCGCCTGCCGATCATCCTCGGAGCGCAGCGGCGTGGAAAGCTTGAAGAAGGTGCGGTAGCGGCCGATGTCGTTCTCGTTGAGCGCGACATTGTTGATCGACACGCCTGCCGTAACCGACGGGTTGCGCTTCTTGGCCGCTGCAACGAGCTCGATCGAGGCGGCACAGGAGATCTGGGCCGCGTGGTATTTGACGCCGGTGAGGGCGGCGAGTTGCAAGTCACGCGCGAGGGGGATGGTCTCGGCTTCGCGGGGGATGCCCTTTAGCCCCAAAATGGTGGCGAAGAGACCTTCGTTCATCACGCCGTCGCCGGTCAGGCTCGCATCGGACACATGGTGCACGATGGTCATGCCGTAATTGGCGGCATAGCTCATGACGGTGCGGAGCAGCGAGGTCGACTGGATGGAATGGCGCCCATCGGTGAGACAGACGGCGCCAGCCTCCTGCAACAGGCCGAATTCGGTCATCTCCTGGCCGTTGAGACCCTTGGTGATGGCCCCGGCCGGCAGGACGTTGACCTTGGCCGTCGCCTTGGCGCGGCGGATGAGAAAATCCACCAGCGCCCCGTCGTCGACCACCGGAGCGGTGTCAGGCATCATCACGAAACTGGTGACGCCACCGGCAGCGGCGGCCTCGCCGGCCGACTGCAGGGTCTCGCGGTATTCCTTGCCCGGCTCGCCGGTAAAAACGCGCATGTCGATGAGGCCGGGGGCGAGGATCAGGCCACGGGCATCGATGACTTCGGCGCCTTCGGGCACGCCGACGGGAGCGCCCAGCGCAACCTCGGCGATCAGACCGTCCTGGATCAGCACGGCGCCCGGCTGATCAGTGCCGGAAGCCGGATCGACGAGGCGGGCATTTTCGATAAGCAGGGGCCGGGTCATGCGTCGTTCCTCGCCGGCAGCAGCGCATCGAGTACAGCCATACGGACAGCAACACCCATTTCGACCTGTTCGTTGATCACCGACTGGACGCCATCGGCGATGGCGGGGTCGATCTCCACACCGCGGTTCATCGGACCGGGATGCATGACGATGGCGTCGGGTTTGGCAAAGGCCAGCTTCTCGGCGTCGAGGCCATAGAAGCGGTAGTATTCGCGCACCGAAGGGATCATGCGGCCATTGGCCCGCTCATGCTGCAGGCGCAGCATCATCACCACATCGACATCCTTGAGACCCTCGCGCATGTCGGTGAAGACCTCGGTAGCGAGATGTTCGATGCCGGCCGGCAGCAGGTTGCGCGGGGCGACGACGCGAGTACGAACATTGAGCGCGCCGAGCAGCAGCAGGTTGGAGCGGACGACGCGGGAGTTGGCGATATCCCCGCAGATGGCGACGGTGAGGCCGGAAATGCGCCCCTTGTGGCGGCGGATGGTCAGCGCATCGAGCAGGGCCTGGGTCGGATGCTCATGCGCGCCGTCGCCGGCGTTGATAACCGAGCAGCCGACCTTCTGGCTGAGCAGTTCGACCGCACCAGCTGCCGAATGACGGACCACGATAACGTCCGGGCGCATGGCGTTGAGCGTCGCGGCGGTATCGATCAGGGTTTCGCCCTTGGAGACCGAGCTGGTCTTGACCGACATGTTCATCACCAGCGCGCCAAGGCGCTTGCCGGCGATCTCGAACGACCCTTGGGTGCGGGTCGATGGCTCGAAGAACAGGTTGATCTGCGTCTTGCCGGTGAGCGTCGGATGACTCTTCCGCTCCTGCCGGGAGACCGGAACCATGCGCTCAGCGCGATCGAGCAGATCGATGATCTCGTGCTGCTGCAGGTCGGCGATCGACAGCAGATGGCGCTGGTTGAATGGGGGGAAATCGCCGGTGGAGCCGGCAGACGACGTCGAGGCTGTGCTGGCACGTGCTTGGGCCATGCGCTCCCATCCCTGATATTTGCTGCGGTCTAGCGGAGGCAGGCGGGAGGGGCAAGAAGTCTTGTGAATTTATGTGACGCAAATCACATGAAGATGTGACCTCAGTCACACCTCCACGTGATCTTCGTAATATCAGATAGCGTCTTTTCAGGCGGTGGCGGCCCGGGGCGAGCGCAGCATCAGCGCCACGCCGACGAGGCCTATGGCGATCTCGACACCCGCAGCCAGTAGCAGACTGGATGACGGCATGCCGTCCAATGCCACGGCGACGAGGCGGGAAAGGCCGTAGCTAAGATAGAGACCAGCTGCGACCACGGTGGCGAGCGCGCCGAACCGTGGCAGGAAGGCCCCGGAGGCGATGAACAGGCCGGCGCCCAGAAGCGAGAGGCCATGCGAACGCAGCTCGTTGAGCAGGTTCACTTGACCCGCAGGCTCTATGCCGTAGCCGGCATAGAAGGCGACTGGGGCGAAGAGGATCATCGTCCCGAGCGCGGCGCCGATGATGCCGGTAATGATGAGATAGATGCGGGTCATGCCGCCCGTCTCCAGATGCCGGTGGCGGCCATTGCGACACAATAGTCGGCAAAATCGCGGGCCGGACGGCCAAGGGCGCGCTGCACCCCGTCGCTGAGCGATTCGTTGCGGCCGTCGAAGACCTCCTCGCAGAGCCGGGTCAGAAACTCGGCGTGATCGGGGCCGACTTCGGGCAGGAGGGCTGCATGAAAGTCGTCGAGGCTGATTGGAACGTAGTCCACATGGCTGCCGGAGGCAGCGCTGATGGCGGCAGCGGCATCGGCGAAGGTCAGCAGGCGCGGACCAGTGACTTCGTAGATTTCACCGACATGACGCGCATCGGTCAACGCCGCGACGGCGACGTCGGCAATGTCGTCGACATCGATGAACGGCTCGCGGCGCTGGCCGGCTGGCAGGGCGATGACGCCGGAGAGTACCGACGGCAGCATGATGCCCTCGCTGAAATTCTGTGCGAACCAGCTGGCGCGGACGACGGTGCAGCCGAGGCCCGAGGCCATCATGATCTGCTCGCTGAGCTGGGCATTGGCCTCGCCGCGACCCGACAGCAGCACGACGCGTCTGACGCCGGAGGCAAGGGCCGTGGCTGCAAAGGCCCGGATGGTCTCGGGCGCGCCCTTGGCAGCCAGATCAGGCACGAAGGCGACGAACGCCACTTCGGCGCCGGCCAGGGCGGGTGCCCAGCTGGACTGATCTTCCCAGTCGAAGGCCGGGCTGCTGCGGCGGGAGGCGGCACGCACCGGCGTACCGGAAGCCTGCAGGCGGGAAACGATGCGGCTGCCGACCTTGCCGGTGGCGCCGATGACGAGGATGGGCGTGGTTGAAGACATGGTGTGATCCGTGTTTGGGTTGCGATGCGCTGAAGATGCGGGGCGCCGCCCGGATCATCAATAACGGTTGGGCCGAGTTTTTGTGCAGATCGTCCAGACATGTGGACTATTGGGCAAATGGTGGTAGAAGGCCCCATGACCGATAGTCACTTCA
This sequence comes from Devosia sp., assembly GCF_036676215.1. GTDB lineage: Bacteria > Pseudomonadota > Alphaproteobacteria > Rhizobiales > Devosiaceae > Devosia. Next base: position 14,059 of record NZ_JAKFDJ010000040.1, read on the forward strand.
AACCAGCGCCATTGTCCGACCCGCTGGGCGAGGTGCTGCATATGCTGCACCTGACCGGCACGCTCTATTGCCGGGCCGAAATGACCGCGCCCTGGGGCATTGTCATGCCGCAGCTGATCGACTCGATGATGTTCGTGATCGTCACGGCGGGGCACGGCTGGCTGGTGATGGACGGGCATGAGCCGCTGCTGGTCGGGCAGGGCAGCATGGTGCTGCTGCCGCATGGCCATAGCTACCGCCTGCTGAGCGCTCCCGATGCCGGGGCCATGCCGCTGTTCGACATTCCGGTCGAGAAGGTCAGCGAGCGCTACGAAATCATGCGCCATGGCGGCGGCGGCGAGGTGACGCGGGCCACTGCAGGCGTGGTGCAGTTCGACCATGTGGCGGCCAGACGGCTGGTGAGCCTGCTACCACCGGTGCTGCATATCGACGCCTGGGGCGACGATGCAGGAAGCTGGCTGCAAAGCACGCTGGGCCTCATCGCCCGCGAAGCCAGCGCGCTGCGGCCGGGCGGCGAGACGGTGATGACCCGGCTGGCCGATATCCTGGTCATCCAGGCGATCCGCGCCTGGCTCGACACCGCGCCCGAGGCCAATCTGGGCTGGCTGGCGGCACTGCGCGATCCCCAGCTCGGCCATGCGCTGGCCTTGATGCACCGCAGGCCCGACCGGTCATGGAGCGTGGCGGAACTGGCCAGCGAGGCGGGGATGTCCCGGTCGGCCTTTTCCGCGCGCTTTACCGACCTCGTCGGGCAGCCAGCCATGCAATACCTGGCGCAGTGGCGCCTGCATCTTGCACGAGCGCAATTGCTGGAGACGCGCGAACCCGTGGGAACTGTGGCCCGCCGGGCCGGCTACGAGTCCGAAGCGGCATTCGGACGGGCGTTCAAGCAGTTTTTCGGAGTGCCACCAGGCGGCGTACGCCGTTTAGCTGTGGCGTAGGCGATCGAGCGCGCCCTGCAGGATATAGCTGGCGGCCAGCTTGTCGACGACCTCGGCGCGGCGGTCGCGGCGCAGGTCCGCTTCGATCATCATGCGGGTGACGGCGCTGGTGGAGAGTCGCTCGTCCCAGAAGGCGATGGGCAGCGCGACCCGCTGCGCCAGGCTCCGCGCGAAAGCCCGGGTGGACTGCACGCGCGGCCCCTCGGAGCCGTCCATATTGAGCGGCAGGCCCAGGATGATGGCAACAATGGCGTTCTGCGCGATCAGCTCGTCGAGGCGAATGGCGTCCTGGGTGAACTTGGTGCGCTTGATGGTTTCGAGCGGGGTGGCCGAATAGCGCATACCGTCGGAAATGGCGACGCCAATGGTCTTGGTGCCCAGATCAAGCCCCATGATCCGGCCCGTGGCAGGGATCTTTTCGAGCGGATTGGCAAATTCGTCGGTCATTGCAGGCTCGCTTGCCAGTGTCGGCCCGTCCTATAGGCTGCGGCACGGTTTGGCGACAGGAAAGCACGGATGAAACTCACCTGGTTCGGCGGTACGACGATCCGCATCCATATCGGCGGCGCGATTCTGGTGGTCGACGCGGCGGCTGCCCCGGCGGGAATCGATGCGGCCGAGCTGGTATCGGGCGCCGACCGCGTGATTGCCGACTTCGGCGCGCATCTGCCCTCCGTGGACGCCGCGCGCTGGAAGCAGCGCAAGCCGACACGCCTGCTCGATGAAGCGGAGCAATTGCCGGCGGTCGAGGCGTTCTCGGTGGGGGCAGGGGCCGTATTGATCGACGCAGTGGGCGAGCCACCTCTGCTGCTGGTCGCCGCAGATGTTCCGGCGCTGGGGCGCTGGGCCGATGGCGCGGTAGTGGCCGTGTTCGGCGATATCGAGCAGCTTTCGGCCCTGGGCCAGGCCGTGCTGGACGCTACGCCGCCACGGCTGCTGGCCCTGGCCGGGGACGATGCCGCCGTCGATGCGGCTATCCCGCTATTGCGCGACAGGCTGGACGGAACGGGGCTGGTCGCCCTCGAAGCCAGACTGGCCTTGGAAATCTGATCCGGCGCATCAGCCATTTTCATTGTCTTTTGTGCCGCCCCGTTGCTAATAACGCCGCGAACGAGCCGCTGTTTGTTGGAGTTTTCCCATGTCTGTCGACGCCGCAACCGTAAAGCGCATCGCGCGCCTGGCGCGTATCCGCATCGAAGAGAGCGAAGTGGCGAGCTACCAGAGCGAGCTCAATGCCATACTGGGCTTTGTCGAACATCTGTCCGAAGTGAACGTCGAGGGCGTGGAGCCGATGACCTCGGTAACACCCATGGCGTTGCGCCGCCGCGACGATGCGATCACCGATGGCGGCTATGCCGACAGAATCGTCAGCAATGCGCCGCTGAGCGAAGACAATTTCTTCATGGTGCCTAAGGTGGTCGAATAGAATGGCGATCAGCATCGCCATCGAGACCCCGCTGCAGGACGACGTGCGCGATCTCGTCGCCCGACTCAACGCGCATCTGTTGCCGCTGTCGCCGCTGGAATTCCAGTTCAAGATGACCGTGGAACAGATGGCCGGCGCGGACACGACGCTGTTCGTCGCCCGCGACGAGACCGGCAAGGCCGTCGGCATGGGTGCGCTCAAGGTGCATTCGGCTGAGCTGGGCGAGGTCAAGCGCATGTTCACCGACCCCGAAGTGCGCGGCAAGCGCATCGGCTCGGCGCTGCTTGACGCCATCGTGGGGCTGGCGCGCGACAGGGGCCTGCCCATGCTGATGCTCGAAACCGGCACCGGCGATGGCATGGCCGAAGCACATCGGCTCTACAGCCGCAGCGGCTTCACCCCGCGCGGGCCATTTCTCGATTATCCCGACAGCGAATGGTCCGCCTTCTACGAAATGCCCCTCAAGGTGGAGGCCAGCGCGTGAAGGCGGTGCTGATCACCATTGGCCTGGCCTTGCTCGCGGGCGCCGCCCTCGCGCAGGAAGACCTGGTCATCGACCAGACCAAGCTCTATGTCAGCGATCCGGCGGCCTGCCAGGCATTGGAAAAGCAGGGCCTCAATGCCTGGACGGACATGGACTTCCTGAGCCTGACCTTTACCGGTGGCATCCAGTCGATGGAGTTCCACTGCAACTTCTACGACATCAAGAGCCGCCCCAATACGCCGCTGCTGTTCGTGGATGCCGTCTGCGAGCTGCCCGGCGAACTTTATGCCGATACCATCGCCATTGCGCCCAATGACGCCGCCTCGATCCGTCTGGTTTCCAGCGCAGATAGCACGCTGGCGCTGCTGGGTGGTATCGAGCCGGACCCGGAAAGCCCCTATCCCGCAGGGACGACAATCTATCACCGCTGCGACAACCTGAGCGAGATCCCCCTTGACTGACCTGACCAAACTCAGCCTGGCCGACGCCCGCAAGGGCCTCAAGGCCAAGAGCTTCACCGCCACCGAGCTGACCGGCGCCTATCTCAAGGCAATCGAGGCGGCCAATCCGAGCCTCAACGCCTATGTGGCGGTGACGCCCGAGCAGGCGCTCGACATGGCCAGGAACAGCGACGAGAAGCTGGCCAAGGGGCAGGGCGGTACGCTCGAGGGCATTCCGCTGGGCATCAAGGACCTGTTCGGCACCAAGGGCATCCACACCCAGGCGGCCAGCCACATCCTCGATGGCTTCAAGCCGGAATATGAATCGACGGTCACCGGCAATCTGTGGCGCGATGGCGCGGTGATGCTGGGCAAGCTCAATATGGACGAATTCGCCATGGGCTCGTCCAACGAGACCAGCTATTACGGCCCGGTAATCAACCCGTTCCGCGCCGCGGGCAGCAATGCAAATCTGGTGCCGGGCGGCTCGTCGGGCGGCTCGGCCGCGGCGGTGGCAGCCTGGCTCTGCGCCGGGGCCACGGCAACCGATACCGGCGGCTCGATTCGCCAGCCGGCGGCCCTCACTGGCACCGTCGGCATCAAGCCGACCTATGGCCGCTGCTCGCGCTGGGGTATTGTGGCCTTCGCCTCCTCGCTCGACCAGGCAGGGCCGATCGCGCGCACGGTGGAAGACGCGGCGCTGCTGCTGACCTCAATGGCGGGGTTCGATGTCAAGGATTCGACCAGCGTCGATCTGGCGGTGCCCGATTTCGCTGCCGCCGTCGAGCGCGGGGTGAAGGGCCTCACCATCGGGGTGCCGCGCGAGTATCGCATGGACGGCATGCCCGAGGAGATCGAGAAACTGTGGAGCCAGGGGCTGGAATGGCTCAAGGCCGAGGGCGCCACGGTCAAGGACATCTCGCTGCCGCACACCAAATATGCGCTGCCGGCCTATTACATCGTGGCGCCGGCCGAGGCGTCGTCGAACCTCGCCCGCTATGACGGCGTTAAATACGGGCTGCGTGTATCCGGCAAAGATATCACCGACATGTATGAGCTGACCCGCGCCGCCGGCTTCGGCCGCGAGGTCAAGCGCCGCATCATGATCGGCACATACGTGCTGTCTGCTGGTTACTTTGACGCCTATTATGTCAAGGCGCAGAAAGTGCGGACGCTGATCAAGCAGGATTTTGAGGCCGCCTTCCATGCTGGCGTCGACGCCATCCTGACCCCAGCGACGCCGTCAGCCGCTTTCGGCATCGGCGATGAGACATTGGCGGCCGATCCGGTGGCCATGTATATGCAGGACGTGTTCACGGTGACCGTCAACATGGCGGGCCTGCCGGGTATCGCCGTGCCGGCCGGCAAGGACGGCAAGGGACTGCCACTCGGCCTGCAGTTGATCGGCAAGCCGTTCGACGAGGAAACGCTGTTTGCGGCGGCGAGAGTCATCGAACGCAGCGCCGATATGGACTTTTCGCCCAAGCTCTGGTGGTAACCGCTTTGGCAGGCGCCTCTTGATCGGGGCGCCGATCCGCCTTATTTGGCCCCAATGCACAAATTGAAATTGGTTGTGACGTCGCCGCGTATGGCGTCCGGGCCGACAAGGGTTTCACCGATGGCCTCTGATATCTTCACCTCGCTCGACTGGTCCGAGCCACCCAAGGACATGAGCAAACCGCTGCAGGCGCTGTGGTGGCTCAAGAAGGGCGAGCTCCGCGTTGGCCCGGAATGGGAGCAGGCGCATGTCATCGTCCAGGCGATGGAAGGCGTGCAGGCCTTCGACTGGGTGCATGCACTGATGCACTGGATTGAGGCCGACATGGGCAATGCCGACTACTGGTATCGACGCGCCGGCAAGCGCCGGGCCACCGCCAGTGTGGCCAGCGAGTGGGAACACATCGCCGCGGCGCTGAGCGAGGTCACCCGGCACTGACAATTCCTTCCCGTCGAGAACTCTTGCGTTCCTCGCCTACTGTGGCAGGCTCTCCCGGTGGGGATTCCACCTGAGGAGGAATAAATGGGATTTGACGGTGTAGGTTGGCTCGCGGCCATCATCATCGGCGGTATCGCCGGATGGCTTGCGAAGCAGTTCATGAACACCAATACCGGGCTGCTCATGAACATCGTGCTGGGCATTGTGGGCGCCATTCTCGCCAGCCTGATACTCGGGTTCCTTGGCATTTCGTTCGGTGGCTGGATCGGCTACCTCATTGCAGGCTTCATCGGCGCCTGCATCATCATTGCCATTGGACGTGCCGTAGCGCGCTGACCGAGAAACCCGGATGGCCGGCCACCTGGCCGACCATCCACGCTCCACTGCCTAGCGGTTGTCGTACTCGCTCCGCACCAGTTCGAGGCCCCGTTTTGTGATACAATAGGGCCTGCCGTCCTGCGAGCGGATGGCTTTCTTTGCCTTGAGCTTCTTGAACACCAGCAGACTGCAATTGCTAATCAGCCAGCCATCGCGGTTGAAGAATTCGAGGCCTGTCACTTTGCCGGCATCGTTTTTGAGCAGCGCAATGCGGCCGCCCTGCGCGAGGGCATGCAGCACCCGCTGTTCGTCTCGTGAAATATCCATGGGAAGTCGGCTGCCTGAACAAGCGGGCAGAACCCGCGAACAAACAAAACCGGCCGCCGGCGTCGCGCGCGGCGGTCGATCGGTTCATTCATGCCCCGTCGCAGATGGACGGGGCTTCAGGCGGTTTCAGACTGACTAGACATTCGGGTTTGATAGCGCCGACACGACCAATTGCGCAAGACAGGCGGTTGAAATCGCCGGCCGGGCGGTGCAAACCAGCAACAGCAAACCTGACTGGAACCCGCCGTGACCGAAGCCAAATCGCCCGACCAGTGTGAGACCAAGGACGATGTCCGCGCCGAGATCGACCGCGTCGACCACGCGCTGCTGGCGCTGTTTGCCGAGCGGCACCGCTATGTGACGCGAATGGCGCAGATCAAGACCGATCCGCACGAGGCGCGCGACCCCGCCCGCATCGAGGCGGTGATCGCCAAGGTTCGCGACCGCAGTTTGGCCCTTGATCTTGACGAGGATCAGGCCGAACTTGTGTGGCGGACCCTGATCGACTGGAACATCAACTACGAGAAGGGTATCATCGCGGCGCGCCGCCGCAGCTAGGCAGGAGGTCACCATGGCAGGCATTTCCATTCGCAAGGCCGAGACCGCCGACGCCCGCCGATTAGCCGATATCGCCTATCGTGCCTGGGAGAGCGGCATCTTCCCCTTGCTGTCGGAACAAGCGGGCCTCAAGGAGGCCGAGCAGCGCCGGCTGACGCAGGCCGTGGCCGAGACGCTGTCGCGCATCATCGTGGCCGAAGTCGATGGCATTGCGGTCGCCTGGTGTTCGCGCTCGTCACGACGCGCCTACATTCCCTATCTCTTCGTCATGCCGGAGCTGCAGGGTCACGGCATCGGCTCGATGCTGCTGCGACGCATGGAATCCATGCTGGAGCTCGAGGGCGCCGAGCGGGTGCATCTGGAGACGCCAGCCGACAATGTACGCGCGGTCCGCTTCTACGAGCGCCAAGGCTACCGCATCCTGGCGCTGCGACCGGACGGAAGGGCAGCGCACGAGCCCTTCATGAGCGTGCACCTCGAAAAGCGCCTGCGCCCCTTCGAGGGCGATATCGACGACGAGGACTTATAAGCGTCCCGTAGGGCAAATCGCTCCGGTGGAGCGATTTGAGTGAAGAAGGCCATGAGAGCTACGCTCGAACGGCTGCGGACGCTCCGCACGCTCCGAAACCACCTACTTTTCGCGAGGGGGCCAGCGCAGTACCCCTCACCCGATTTCCCGCTGAACGCGGAAAATCACCCTCTCCCTCAAGGGACGAGGGGAGAAAGAGCCGTTGCATCGCTGGCTCGTCCTAAGTAATCACATACTACCTTTGCCTTCGCCTCAGGACGTCCAATTGACCCTCATCGATACCCGTACGCCGAACCCCAAGAGCTTCATTGCCGGCTCCACCGGTGATTGGGAAGTCATCATCGGCATGGAAGTCCATGCCCAGGTGACCAGCGAGAGCAAGCTGTTCTCCGGGTCCTCGACCGAATTCGGCAATCCGCCCAATTCCAACGTCTCCTTCGTGGATGCGGCCATGCCCGGCATGCTGCCGACCATCAACGAGGAATGCGTGCGCCAGGCCGTGCGGACGGGGCTCGGCCTCAAGGCGCAGATCAACAAGCGCAGCGTCTTCGACCGCAAGAACTACTTTTATCCCGACCTGCCGCAGGGCTACCAGATCTCCCAGTTCAAGGACCCCATCGTCGGGGAAGGCGTGGTCTATCTCGACATGCCCGACGGCCAGATCGAGATCGGTATCGAGCGCCTGCATCTCGAACAGGACGCCGGCAAGTCCATCCACGATCAGCACCCCAACATGAGCTTCGTCGATCTCAACCGCTCGGGCGTGGCGCTGATGGAAATCGTGTCGAAGCCAGACCTGCGCTCCTCGGAAGAGGCCAAGGAATATCTCGGCAAGCTGCGCACCATCCTGCGCTATCTGGGGACCTGCGACGGCAATATGGAGCAGGGCTCCATGCGCGCCGACGTCAATGTCTCGGTGCGCAAGCCGGGTGGCGAATTCGGCACGCGCTGCGAGATCAAGAACGTCAACTCCATCCGCTTTGCCGGCCAGGCCATCGAATATGAGGCGCGGCGGCAGATCGATATCCTGGAAAATGGCGGCAAGATCGACCAGGAGACGCGCCTCTACGATCCCAAGACCGGCGAGACGCGGTCGATGCGGTCCAAGGAAGAAGCGCATGACTATCGCTACTTCCCCGACCCGGACCTGCTGCCGCTCGAATTCGACGAGAAATTCGTCAGCATGCTGGCAGAAGGACTGCCAGAACTGCCAGACGAAAAGAAGGCACGCTTCGTCGCTGATTATGGCGTCACCACCTATGATGCCATGGTGCTGACACTCGACCGCGAGACCGCGGACTTCTATGAAGCCTGCGTGGCGTTCGACGGCACCAAGCGCGACGGCAAGGCCGTGGCCAACATGCTCAATGCCGACGTAGCTGCCTTTGCCAACAGCCAGGGGCTCGCGGTTTGGGAGACACATCTCAAGCCAAGGCAGATCGCCGGAATCGTCGATCTCGTCTCCGCCGGGACAATTTCGTCCAAGGGCGCCAAGGACTTGCTGCAGGTCATCATCGCTGAGGAGCCCGAGGGCGAGCCGGCCGAAATTGTCGAACGCCGCGGCATGAAGCAGGTGACCGACATGGGCGCCATCGAGGCCATCGTCGATGAGATCATCGCCGCCAATCCCGATCAGGTGGCCAAGGTCCTGGCCAAGCCGACCATGATCGGCTGGTTTGTCGGCCAGGCCATGAAGGCCTCGGGCGGCAAGGCCAACCCGCAGGCGCTCAACGATCTGATGAAGAAGAAGCTGGGCATCGAATAGCCCCTCTGCAGGGGTCAGGCGCGCGTCGGCGGCTGATCTTCTCCAGGGCCAGGCTCGGGCATAGGTTGCCCGGGCGTCGGGTCTTCCACCGGCTGGGGCGTGTCGGGCAGTTCCTGCGGATGCGGCGGATAGGGTTCGACCGGCTGAGGCTGGGTTGGCTCGGGCTGCGGCACGATTTCTGGAATCGGACGTGGATCGATATCGGGTCTGGGCTGGTTCATGATTGACGCTCCTGTGGTGACAGGAACGTCCCGGCGGCCCGGTCTGTTCCGCCTCAGGCCGCTCTTTGCCGCCAGAGCTTGCCGATGCGACCGTCGATCAACAGCAGGCCGGTAAAGATGACCAGCATGCCCAGGATCTGGATCGGCAACACCGTTTCCCGCAGGATCGTGACGCCGAGGATGACCGCCGAGATCGGGGCGATGAAGGTCGTGGTCGCAAAGTTGGTGGCGCCCACGCGCGGCAGGATGCGGTACATGATCTGGAAGGTGAAGGCCGTCGAGATCAGCCCGATGGCGGCGGCCGCCAGCCAGGTTTCGGTGCGCACCATGACCGGCGTGCCTTCGGTGATGTAGGCGACCGGAATGGCGACGATGGCCGCACCGGTGAGCGCAATAGCCGCCAGGGCCGTGGGCTCGATCGCCTTGAAACTGCGGGTAATGTTGAGCGTGAGCGCGTAGCAGAACGTGGCCAGCAGGCAGGCGCCGACGGCCCAGAGCTGCGACTGACCGCCGGAGAGCAGGGCCGGTGAAGCCAGGATCGCGGCGCCGACAAAGCCGACGACCACGCCGGCGCTCTTGACCCGACCGGCGCGCTCGCCGCCGATCCAGAAATGGCTGACGATCACCGTCATGATCGGAGTGAGGGCATTGATGATGGCCGCCACACCGCTGGCAAGATTGGCCTGCGCCAGGGGGAACAAGGCGAAGGGGATGGCATAGGCCAGCACGCCCAGCGCGCCGAGCTTCAACCAGAGGACCGGGTCACGCGGGATGGGTTTGCGCAGCGCGATCATCACCGCCCAGCACCCCAGCGCACCGATGCCGACGCGGAACGAGGTAACCCAGAGCGGACCGATCTCGCGGATCAGCACGGCATTGAAGATGAACGAGCAGCCCCAGATGGCGCCGAGAAAGATGATCCAGAACCAGTCGCGTTGCGCCATGGGGGCCTCCCGGGTTGAGCCGGGAAGCTACGCCTGATGAGAACAAAGGTCGAACCGATTTTGACGATGGGTTCGATCAAATCTGGTGATGACCGAGGGGCCGTCAGGGAGCGGTAATTTCACCTGAAGCCAGCATCCGCAGCGCCTCGGGGTAGAGGCGATGTTCCGCGATCAGCGTACGGGCAGCGAGCGTTTCGGCGTCGTCACCGGGCAGGATCGGCACCTTTGCCTGTAGAATCACCGGGCCTTCGTCCATGCCGTGGGTGACGAAATGCACCGAACACCCGTGTTCGACGGCGCCAGCGTCGAGCGCTTGCTGATGGGGGTGGAGGCCCTTGTAGAGGGGCAGCAGCGAGGGGTGGATATTGATCATCCTGCCCAGCCAGTGATCGATGAAGTCGTTGCCCAGGATGCGCATGAAGCCGGCGAAGCACACGATGTCAACGTCCCAGCTTTCCAGCGTCTGGGTCATGACATCCTCGAACATGTCGCGGCTGGGGAACTTGCTTTGCGCAAGAGACGCCGTAGCGATGCCATGACTGGCGGCTATCGCCAGCCCGGGCGCGGCGGCGCGATTGGAGAACACGCCGACGATCTCGGCGGGATAGTCAGGCGCCTTGGCGGCCTCGATCAGTGCCTGCATGTTCGAGCCGCGGCCCGAGATGAGAATGCCGACGCGCTTGCGGCTCACAGCGCCAGCTTGCCTTCGAAGGTCACTGGCTCGCCAGTGCGGGCGGTAAGCTCGCCGACCACGGAAGCAATTTCGCCGGCGGCGTTGAGGTGTTCCACCAGCCTTGCGGCGTCCTCCGGAGCCACCGCCACCAGCATGCCGACGCCGCAATTGAAGGTGCGCAGCATTTCGCGCTCGTTCATGCCGCCGACATGGCTGAGCCAGCCGAAGACCTTGGGCACGGTGACGGCATTGAGATCGACATGGGCCGCCAGGTGATCGGGCAGCACGCGCGGGATATTGTCGATGAAGCCGCCGCCGGTGATATGGGCCAGCGCCTTGATGGCGATGCCCGCCTTGAGGGCGGAAAGGAGCGGCTTCACATAGATGCGGGTGGGCGTCAGCAGCGCTTCGGAAAGCGACTGGCCCGGCGCGAAAGGCGCATCCATGAACCAGTCGACGCCCGAGAGCTCGACAATCTTGCGCACCAGCGAATAGCCGTTGGAATGCACACCCGACGATGCGATGGCGACTAGCGTATCGCCTTCGGCAATATCAGCGCGGGGCAGCAGGGTGCCGCGCTCGGCGGCGCCGACGGCAAAGCCTGCCAGGTCATAATCCTTGCCGTGATACATGCCGGGCATTTCGGCAGTCTCGCCGCCAATCAGCGCGCAGCCGGCGATGCGGCACCCTTCGGCAATGCCGTTGACGATGGCGGTGCCCTGTTCCACATCGAGCTTGCCGGTGGCGAAGTAGTCGAGGAAGAACAGCGGCTCAGCGCCCTGCACGATAATGTCGTTGACGCACATGGCCACCAGGTCCTGCCCGATGGTGGTGTGATTGCCGGTATCGATGGCGATCTTGAGCTTGGTGCCGACACCGTCATTGGCGGCGACCAGCACAGGATCCGTGAACCCGGCTGCCTTGAGATCGAAGAGGCCGCCGAAGCCACCGATCTCGCCATCCGCGCCAGGGCGGCGCGTGGAACGAACCGCCGGCTTGATGGCCTCGACCAGCGCATTGCCGGCATCTATATCGACGCCAGCCTGCTTGTATGACAGACCGTTTGATGTCAGGTTTTGTGGATCGGACATTGGCCTCAATACCGTGTGGGGAAAGCGTGCGTAAAGCCGTTACCGGAAGAGCAAGGCGGTTGCCAACGCCGGAGCCGGAAGCTAGACGGCCTGATAGCTTCTCCACCACACCGACGCAAGGGCCGCCCAGCACCATGGTACTGCGAAATCAAGTGCTGATCTGGGTCACATTCCTGGTGGTCCTCATCCTGCTGCTCTGGATCTTCCGGGGCATCCTGCTGCCATTCGTCGTCGGCGCGGCGCTGGCCTACCTGCTCAATCCGCTCGTCAACCAGTTGCAAAAATGGCGTTTCAACCGGGCCTGGGCCACCACCGTCGTGCTGCTCTGCGTCATCACGATCGTACTCAGCCTGTTCCTGATGTTCCTGCCGCTGATCGGCCAGCAGATCATCGAACTGCTGCAGCGCGCGCCCGGATATGTAGCCGATCTGCAGGCGCTGTTTGCCCGCTGGTCGCCGGACATCAATGAATGGCTCGGCCCTGAACGGGCCGCTCAACTGCAGACCAGCATCAACGACGTGACGCGGCAATTGCTCGGCTTCATCACCACGCTGCCCGGAGAACTGGTCAGTATCGGCCTGACCGGCGCGGCAGTCATCGGCTTTACTGTGCTGACTCCCGTGGTGGCCTTTTATCTGCTGCTGGACTGGGAAGGCATGGTGCACGGCATCGAAAGCTTGCTGCCCAAGGATCACAAGGGCGAAATCAACACCATCCTCGGCGACATCGACAAGGCCATGGCCGGCGTCATCCGCGGGCAGGGCGGCGTGCTGCTGATCGACGCGGCGTTCTACGCTACGGCGCTTAGCCTGCTCGGGCTGAATTTCGGTCTGGTCGTCGGGCTCATAGCCGGCCTGCTCAGCTTCGTGCCCTTTGTTGGCTTCATCTTCGGCTTCGGCCTGTCGGTGGGCATCGCCATCGTGCAGTATTCGGGGGACCCGTGGATGGTGGGTGCCGTTGCCGCCATCTTCCTGTTCTGGCAGTTCATCGAGGGCAACATCCTCTATCCCAAGCTGGTGGGCTCCTCGATCAACATCAACCCGGTCTGGATGATGTTTGCCCTGCTGGCCCTTGGCGCCGTGTTCGGCTTTGTCGGCCTGTTGCTGGCGGTGCCCATGGCGGCCATTGCCTCGGTTCTGGTGCGCTACGGCGTGGCCAAGTACAAGGCAAGCACCCTTTATCTCGGGCAGAACGGTGGCCCCCATGGCCCTGCCAGCAACCCCTGAAAGCGGTGAGCCCAAGGGCCAGCTGACACTGGAGCTGGGCCATACGCCGGCGCATGGGGAGGCCGACTTCCTAGTCGGGGAGGGCAATGCGCTGGCCCACGGTCGCGTCATGGCCTTTCCGCACTGGCCTGACCCGATAACGCTGCTGACCGGCCCGGCCAAATCGGGCAAGTCGCACCTGGCGCGCATCTTTGCAGACCGCTCCGGCGCCCGCTTTGCCGCAGTCGACGACCTGGAGAAGCTGGCCACCGAAGGTGGTACCGCGCCATTGATCGTCGAAGATGTGGATCGGCTCGGCTACGACGAGGCGGGCCTGTTCCACCTGCTCAACCAATCCATGCGCGAGTTGCGGCCAATTCTGCTGACCGCACGGGAAGACGTTGCGAACTGGCCGCTGACGACCGATGATGTGCGCTCGCGGGCCCGCCGGGCCACCGCATTCACGCTGGAACTGACGGACGACATTCAATTGTCACAGATGTTCGTGAAACTCTTCGGCGATCGCCAGATCATGGTCGATCCAAAAACCATCGCTTACTTGGTAGCGCGCATGGAGCGCTCCACCGAGGAAGTGGTGATTCTTGCTGACCTCATGGACCGGCTGGCCCTCACCAAAGGCACGGCCATCACCCGCAGCATCGCCGCCGATGCACTCGACCGCCGGCGGGCCGCGCGCGGCCAGGCGAGCCACGAACAGGACTGGGATACCCAAGACGATGAATGACCTGAGCGATTTCGCCGAAGCCGATGTCTCGGTTCCCGATACCGAGGCGCTGCGCAAGAGCCCGGCGCGTTTCGTCAATCGCGAGGTTAGCTGGCTGCAATTCAACATGCGGGTGCTCGAAGAGGCCGGCAATATCAACCACCCTCTGCTGGAGCGACTACGCTTCGTCTCCATCTCGGCCAACAATCTCGACGAATTCTACATGGTCCGTGTCGCCGGCCTCAAAGGGCAGATGCGCGCCGGTCTCACCAAGCAGAGCGCCGACGGGCTGACCCCGGCCGAACAGATGGAAGAAATCGCCACGCTCGCCCAGCATCTGCAGCTCGAGCAGCAGGACCACTGGCAAAGCCTGCGCGAGGAACTGTTCGCACAGAACGTGGTGATCCACGAGGCAGACGACCTGACGACCGATCAGGTCAATTATCTCCAGAAGCTGTTCCGCGAGGAAATATTCCCGGTGCTGACCCCGATCGCGGTCGATCCGGCGCACCCGTTTCCCTTCATTCCTAATCTGGGCCTAGCGCTTGCCTTTGAACTCAAGCGCCCCGACAACGATCTGCCACTGACTGCACTGGTGCGCATCCCGGGCAATCTCGACCGCTTCATCAACCTGCCGAGCGGACTGGTCTCCGAAGGGCGCAGCGAGGTCGTTACCATCGACACGCTGGTCAAGCTCTTCTTCCATAAGATGTTCCCCGGCCACGAAGTGGTCGGCTCGGGCGCCTTCCGGGTTATCCGTGACAGCGAAATCGAAATCGACGACGAAGCCGCCGACCTGGTGGTGGAATTCGAATCGGCCCTGCGCCAGCGCCGGCGCGGGCAGGTGATCCGGCTGGAAATCGAAAGCTCCATGCCCCGCGCGCTCAAGCGCCAGATCGGCGAACAGCTCAGCGTCAAGGAAGGCGAGGTGTTCGAGGTGCAGGGATTCCTGGGCCTCGCCGATGCCAGCAAGGTCTGCGACGTCGACCGGCCGGACCTCAAGTTCACGCCATATCATGCGCGCTTCCCCGAGCGCATCCGTGACTTCAACGGCGACAGTTTCGCCGCCATCGGTGCCAAGGACATTCTGGTACACCACCCGTTCGAGAGCTTTGACGTGGTGGCGCAGTTCCTGATGCAGGCGGCGCGCGACCCCGAAGTGGTGGCGATCAAGCAGACGCTCTATCGCACCTCGGCCAACAGCCCGATCATCAAGGCGCTGGTACTGGCCGCCGAGGCCGGCAAGTCCGTGACGTGCCTGGTCGAACTCAAGGCGCGCTTCGACGAGGAAGCCAATATCCGCTGGGCGCGCGATCTGGAGCGGGCAGGGGCGCAGGTGGTGTTCGGCTTTATCGAGCTCAAGACCCATGCCAAGCTCAGCCAGGTGGTGCGGCGCGAAAAGGGCAAGCTGGTCAGCTATTGCCACATTGGCACCGGCAACTATCACCCGATCACCGCCAAGATCTATACTGACCTCAGCTATTTCACCATCGACCCGGCGATTACCCGGGACGTGGCACGGGTGTTCAACTTCATCACCGGCTATGCAAGGCCGACCGAGCTCGAGACCATCGCCGTGTCGCCAGTCAACCTGCGGCAGACGCTGTTGAACGACATTGCCCGCGAGATCGAATTTGCCCGCAATGGCCAGCCGGCCAGCATCCTGCTGAAGATGAACTCGCTGGTCGACCCACAAATCATCGACGCGCTTTACGATGCAAGCCAGGCCGGGGTGAAGGTGGACCTGATCGTGCGCGGCATCTGCTGCCTGCGGCCGGGCATCCCCGGTTTCTCGGACAATATTCGGGTGAAATCGATCGTCGGCCGGTTCCTTGAACACAGCCGCATCTACTGTTTCGGCAATGGCGAGGCCATGCCCAACCCGCGCGCCAAGGTTTATATATCCTCCGCCGACTTGATGGGCCGCAACCTCGACGGGCGCGTCGAAGTGATGGTACCGATCCTCAACAGGACCGTGCATAAGCAGATCCTCGACCGGATTCTGGTTGCCTATCTGCGCGACAACCAGCAGAGCTGGGAAGTGCTGCCTGACGGCAGCTCGCATCGAATGCGTGTGGCCGAGGGCGAAGAGCCCTTCAACGCGCACGACTACTTCATGACCAATCCGTCGCTGTCCGGTCGTGGCAGCGCCGGCGGGGTCGAGGGTGACGAGGGCTAGGCTTGAACCAGTTCTGGGGCGTCGACGCCGATCCGACGGCGCAGGGCCGTATCAAGGGTGCCAAGCCCGTCGCCGTGCTCGATATCGGCTCCAACTCCGTGCGTCTGGTGGTCTATGAGCGCCATGCCCGCGCACTGACCCCGCTTTATAACGAAAAATCGGCCTGCGCCCTCGGACGCGGTGTGGGCCAGACCGGTCGGCTGGCTGACGCCAACGTGGCCCAGGCCCTCAATGCAATCAAGCGCTTCGCCCTGGTGGCGCGGATGATGCGAGTAGGCAAGGTCTATGTGCTGGCCACGTCGGCCGTGCGCGACGCCGCCAACCGCCAGGAATTCGTCGATGCCGTCGAGGCGCTGATGGAGACCAAGGTGCAGGTGCTGAGTGGCGAGCAGGAGGCTCACTACGCCGCGCTTGGCGCCGTGGCCGGCATTCCCGGCTTCTCGGGTGTGGTGGGCGATCTGGGCGGCGGCAGCCTTGAGCTGTCGAGCATCACCAATGGCAGCGACACCGACGGCGAATCCTTCGAAATCGGGGTTATCCGGCTGCAGGACGACAGCAATGGTGCGCCGGTCGACGCCACGAGCATCATTCGCGACCGCCTGCGCCAGTCCTCTTTGTCCAAGGCACAACCGGGCACGGCCTTCGCCGCCATCGGTGGCACCTGGCGTTCGCTGGCCAAGCTGCATCAGATCGTGCGCGGCTATCCGCTCCGCATGGTACAGCACTATGTCGTGCCGGCCGAGGAGATGGTCCAGTTCTGTACGGCGATTGTCGGGGCCAACTCGCTCAAGTCCTACGAGGGCGCCGAGCACGTAAGCTCGTCACGCCGCGAACTGGTGCCATTCGGCGCAGCTGTGCTTGCCGAAGTGCTCAAGGCCGGAGGGTTTGCCGAGGTGGTGTTTTCCGCCCTCGGCGTCCGCGAAGGCTACCTCTATGGCATGCTGGACCGGCGCGAGCAGGCGATCGACCCGCTGATCCAGGGCGCCGAGGAACTTTCGGTGCTGCGGTCTCGCTCGCCCTCGCATGCCAGCGACCTTGTCGAGTTTGCCGGACAGTTTCTCGCGGCTTCCGGCACGGCCGAAACGGGCGAACAGGCGCGGTTGCGGACCGTTGCCTGTCTGCTCGCCGACATCGGCTGGCGCGCTCACCCCGATTATCGCGGTCCACAAAGTGTCGATTCGGTGGCCTATGGATCCTTAAGTGGCGTGGACCATCCCGGCCGGGCCTTTCTCGCCCAGGTGATCGCCGTGCGCTATGACGGTCTCAAGAGCAAGACTGCAGGCAAGCTCGCCAGCCTTGGTTCCGCGGAACACACAGCACGCGCCCGCCTGATCGGTACGCTGTTTCGCGTGGCCTATCCGATGACCGCCGCCATGCCTGGCATCCTGCCGCGCATCCGCTTCGAGGTCGCCGACGACGCCTTGTCGCTGGTGCTGCCCGCCGACCTGGCGTTTCTCGATGGCGAGCACCTGCAGGGCCGGCTGGATCAATTCGCCGGCGTGGCCGGATTCAAGAGCTCGGCAGTGCGGGTCGCGTAGCCCCGCGCGGCCTATTCGGCCGGCACGGTGTCCTTGACCGCGATCTCCACCACGCCCTTGCGCGTGGCGACGAGCCCGATGCGGCCGTGCTTGATATCCAGCGCCTTGTCGCCAAACAGCTTGCGGCGCCAGCCCTTGAGGGCCGGCACATCGGCCTCGTCGTCCAGCACCAGCGCGTCGATCTCGTCGGAGGTGGCGATGATGCGCGCGGCCACGCCGTGCTGTTCAGCTACCGATTTCAGCAGTACGCGAACCAGATCGCCGACCGCGCCCTTGGGCGAAGGACCGCGATAGCGTTCCGGCATATCGGGCAGGTCGGCCTTCCCGAGGGCCTCGACGTCCCTGAGCAACACCATGATCTCGGCCGCGGCCGAGCTGCGGCCGAAGCCGCGCGGCACGGCCCGGAGCTTTTCGAAGGCCTCCGCCGTCAGCGGCCGCTGCATGGCCAGCTCGAACAGCACGTCGTCCTTGAGCACGCGGCTGCGCGGCTGGTCGCCATCCTGCGCCCGCTTCTCGCGCCAGGCAGCGAGTTTTTTCAGGGCTGCCAGGTCGCGTGGGCGGTTGATCTTCATCTTGAGGCGTTCCCACGCCTGTTCGGGCTGGACCACATAGGTGTCGATGCTGCGCAGCACGCCCAGCTCGTCCTCCACCCAGTCCCAACGCTTGGTCGCGTCGACCTGCTTGCGCAGCTCGCGATAGATGTCGCGCAGATGGGTCACGTCAGCCACCGCGTAAAGACGCTGCTTTTCCGACAGCGGGCGCGCGGCCCAGTCGGTGAAACGGCTCGACTTGTCCAGTTCCACCTGAGTGATCGAACGCACGAGATTGTCGTAGGAGACACTGTCGCCGAAGCCGCAGACGCTGGCCGCGATCTGGGTATCGAAGATATTGACCGGCACCTTGCCCGTCAGTTTGACGAAGATTTCGATGTCCTGGCGCGCTGCGTGGAACACCTTGGTGATGTTCGGATTGGCGAGCAGCGCGAAAAACGGCGCCAGATCGAAGTCCGGTGCCAGTGGATCGATCAGCACCGCCTCGTCATTGGTCGCAGCCTGGATGAGACAGAGTTTCGGCCAATAAGTCGTTTCGCGCAGAAACTCGGTATCCACCGTCACAAAATCGAACTTCGCAGCGCGCTCGCAGAATGCGGCGAGCACATCTGTGGAAACAATCAGGTCCATACCGGCTTCCGTCTCAAATTCGTCAATATTCTTCCTAGCAGGTGAGGCAGGTCCACTCCAGACCGCATTTGTCGAGTATTGGCCACGGGTTATCGCGAGCGCCGCGTCGATCACGGGCGGACAGCCCGTCCAGCTTGACAAGCAGGGACTCCCATGCGCTTTTCCCGCCAAGATTCCGGCCTTTTTTCAGAGTTCCGACCATGACCTCACACCCCTACCGCTCGCACACCTGCGGGGCCCTTACTGCCAAGGATGCCGGCCAGACCGTGCGCCTCAGCGGCTGGGTGCATCGCATCCGCGACCATGGCGGCCTGCTGTTCATGGATTTGCGCGATCACTACGGGCTGACTCAGGCCGTCATCGACCCTGATTCGCCTGCCTTCGCCGCGGCCGAGAAGGTACGTTCGGAATGGGTCATCCGCATCGATGGCGAAGTGAAGCTGCGCGACGCCGCTGCGGTGAACCCGAACCTGCCCACTGGCACGGTGGAAGTGTTCATCCAGGAGCTCGAAGTGCTGTCCGTCGCCAAGGAGCTGCCGCTGCCGGTCTTCGGCGATCAGGATTATCCCGAGGACGTGCGCCTGCGCTATCGCTTCCTCGATCTGCGCCGCGAGAAGCTGCACGCCAATATCGTCAAGCGCACCAAGGTGATCGCGGCGATGCGCCAGGGCATGACCGAGCAGGGCTTTGCCGAATATTCGACGCCGATCCTGACGGCATCGTCGCCGGAAGGCGCGCGCGACTTTCTGGTGCCCAGCCGCATCCATCCGGGCAAGTTCTTCGCGCTGCCGCAGGCGCCCCAGCAGTACAAGCAGTTGCTGATGGTGGCTGGGTTTGACCGCTATTTCCAGATTGCGCCATGCTTCCGTGATGAAGACCCGCGCGCCGACCGTCTGCCGGGCGAGTTCTACCAGCTCGACCTGGAGATGAGCTTCGTCACCCAGGAAGACGTGTGGAATACCATGACCCCGGTGATCACCTCGATCTTCGAGCAGTTTGCCGATGGCAAGCGCGTCACCAAGGACTGGCCGCGCATTCCCTATGACACGGCGATCCGCAAATATGGCTCGGACAAGCCCGACCTGCGCAATCCGATAGAGATCGAGGGCGTGACCGAGCATTTCGCCGGTTCGGGCTTCAAAGTGTTCGCCAATCAGATCGAAGCCGACGCCAAGGTCGAAGTCTGGGCCATCCCGGCCAAGAACAAGGCCGGCGCCGAGCCGATCGGCCGGGCCTTCTGCGACCGCATGAACGCCTGGGCGCAGGGCGAGGGCCAGCCGGGCTTGGGCTATATCTTCTTCAAGGACGGGCAGGGCAGTGGCCCTATCGCCAAGAACATTGGCGAGGAGCGTACCGCGGCGCTCAAGGCCCAGCTTGGCCTCGATGACGGCGATGCCGTATTCTTCGTCTGCGGCCGCCCCGAAAAGTTCTACAAGTTCGCCGGCGAAGCCCGCACCAAGGTCGGCACCGACCTTGACGTGATCGATACCGAGCAGTTCGCTTTGTGCTGGATCGTCGACTTCCCGTTCTACGAGTGGAGTGAGGAAGAAAAGCGCGTGGACTTCGCGCATAACCCCTTCTCGATGCCGCAGGGCGGGATCGACGCACTCAATGGCCAGGATCCGCTAACCATCAAGGCCTATCAGTATGACGCGGTCTGCAACGGCTATGAAATCGCCTCCGGCTCGATCCGTAACCAGTTGCCAGAAACCATGGTCAAGGCGTTCGAGCTGACCGGCAAGTCGCGCAGCGAGGTCGAGGAGCAGTTCGGCGGCCTCTACCGCGCCTTCCAGTATGGCGCTCCACCCCATGGCGGCGCGGCCTTCGGCGTGGATCGCATCGTCATGCTGCTGTGCGGCGTGCAGAACCTGCGCGAAATCACGGCATTCCCGATGAACCAGCAGGCCGAAGACCTGCTGATGGGCGCGCCAAGCCCCGCGGCACCCAAGCAGTTGCGCGAGCTGAGCATCCGACTCAGCGTTCAGTCGTAGCATTGGCATGTAATTGACAGGCGGCCTCCGGCAACGGAGACCGCCTGCTCATTTTGTATGTTTCCGATCGGTTAATCAGCGTTAATGATCCGTTAAAGGCTGCTTGCTACCGATGAGCTATTGAACGGCTCATTCGGATTCGATTCTTGAAGTCGAAATACTCTCATATCCTCACGCTGATGGGTGCGCTGCTGGCGTTCGTCCCCATTATTGCGGTGGATTACCTGCTGGACGGCTACGTCCGCGCAAGAGAGAAAATAACGACGCAGCAATACGTTACAGCAGTAACTTCACAGATCGAAATTGGCGTCAACGACGCCATCTCTTCCCTGCGACGCATTCTCGCCGAAAGCCCTTCCCTATGCACACCGACCTTCATTGCCAATGTGCAACGCGAGATCGAATCTAGCCTCAATATGAAGCAGGTGCTCGTCGAGAACGCCGACGGTGTGCAATATTGCGACGCGGTGGGGCGCACGGTGGCTTATTCGCCCCTTTCCGAAAGCCTGCCCATCCCCGGGCACACCGAGACCATCACCATCGTCCAGCTTGGCGGGATGGACATGCCGGCGCTCAAGATCACCCAGGCATTCGGCGACAGCAGGCGCGTCTCCGCCTTCGTGCCGCTGGTAGGACAAACTCAGGCCGGGTTGGCGCAAGGGCTGTCGAACGCCGCGATGATGCGCATATTGCTGACCAACGGCACGCCCATACTGAACGTGGGCGGCACGACCGACTTCGACCGACGAAACTCGAACTCGGACTTCATCTTCGCGCAGAGCTTTGCCGGGGAAATGCCGCTGAAGGTGGAATACGCCATTCCCTTTGCCATGGCTCGGACCGGGTATGCCGACCTGGATGTCGGTCTGACCCTCATCGCCTGCATATTGAGCGCAGGCTTCCTGATCATGGCGCTGAATTATGTCCGGCGCTCGCGCGTGCCCGCCTTTGACCTGGAGCGCGCCATCGCCCGTGGCGAGATCAAGCCATACTACCAGCCAGTCATCAATCTGCGCACCGGCGAACTGATGGGTTGCGAGGTGCTGTGCCGCTGGGAGAAGAAGAACGGCCAGGTCATACCGCCGGGCGCATTCATCGACTATGCCGAGGTCACCGGCCTCGCCATGCCTATGACCCTCTCCCTGATGCAGCAGGTCAAGTTCGACCTCAGCGACCTCAGCCAGATGATGCCGGACCTCAAGATTTCCATCAATCTGTTCGAGGGCCATTTCCGCGACGACAGCATCGTCGAGGACGTGCAGGCCATTTTCGGCAATTCTCCCATCAGCTTCCGCCAACTGGTGTTCGAGATAACCGAGCGGCACCCGTTGGCCAACTCCGCCATCGCCAGCAGCGTGATAGCGGGCCTGCATGCCCTGGGATCGCGGCTTGCCATGGACGACGCCGGCACCGGCCATTCCAACCTGGCCTATCTTGGCACGCTGGGCGTCGACGTCATCAAGATCGACCGCATCTTCGTCGATATGGTCAAGCCCGGCACCACTCAGGTCCCGGTACTGGATGGCCTGATTGCCATGGCCAAGGACCTCGATTGCGAAATCGTCGCCGAGGGCGTCGAAACCGAAGAGCAGGCACTCTACCTGCGGGCCCGCGGCGTGATACAGGCCCAGGGCTTCATCTTTGCGCCGGCCCTCAAGATCGGCGCCTTCCGCGAGCTGGCGACGGCTCTTCACGTCACCAAGGAACCGCGCAGCCGGATCGAGAACATCGTCGCCAGCGCCGCCTGACCCTGTTGCGACTTTAGTTGCATCCCGCACCGGACATAGCCACTTTCCATCGCCGGCAATTGATGGCACCAACGCTGCCTGAAGCTATGCCCGTCGCAAACTGGACGCGGGCGAGGAGGATTGCGTGACGACCGACGTCAACGAACAGCGGAAAGCCCTGCGCGAAGCGGCCCTGCATTTCCACGAGTTTCCCAAACCCGGCAAGCTGGAGATCCAGGCGACCAAGCCATTGGGCAACCAGCGCGACCTGGCGCTGGCCTATTCGCCCGGCGTCGCCGCGCCCTGCGAGGAAATCGCCGAGAATCCCGAAGCGGTATCCCGCTATACCTCGCGGCAGAACCTTGTCGCCGTCATTTCCAATGGCACGGCCGTGCTGGGCCTGGGCAATATCGGCGCGCTGGCATCCAAGCCGGTGATGGAGGGCAAGGCCGTCCTGTTCAAGAAATTCGCCGGCATCGATGTGTTCGATCTCGAGATCGACGAAATCGACCCGACGAAGTTCATTGATGCCGTGGCGCCACTATGGCCAACCTTTGGCGGCATCAATCTCGAAGATATCCGTGCCCCGGATTGTTTCGAGATCGAGGAAGCGCTGCGGGCGCGCATGCCGATTCCGGTATTCCACGATGACCAGCACGGCACGGCGATTATCGTCGGCGCTGCCGTGCTCAACGGGTTGGAGCTCAAGGGCAAGAAGATCGACGACGTCAAGATCTGCGCCTCGGGGGCAGGGGCCGCGGCCATCGCCTGCCTCAATGTACTCGTCGCACTCGGCGCCAAGCATGAGAACATCTGGGTTGCCGACAAGGATGGTCTCGTTACCCACAAGCGCAACGACGTGAATGACAAGTGGCGCGGCCAGTTCCGCCGCACCAGCGAGGCCACCACGCTTGCCGAGGTGATCGACGGAGCCGACGTGTTCGTCGGCCTGTCGGGTCCCGGCGCGCTTACGCCTGAAATGCTGCTCAAGATGGCGCCCCGGCCGCTGATCCTCGCACTGGCCAACCCAAATCCTGAAATCAGCCCCGAGCTGGCCAAGGCAACGCGGCCGGACGCCATGGTCTGCACCGGACGTTCGGACTATCCCAACCAGGTCAACAACGTTCTCTGCTTCCCATTCATCTTCCGTGGCGCGCTCGATGTGAGCGCCACCACCATTAATGAGGAAATGAAGCTCGCCGCCGTGCGCGCCATCGCCAAGCTGGCGCATGAACCAGGATTGGAAGTATCGCCGTCAGGCGCGCCGGCCGTGTTCGGACCCGACCACATCATTCCCAATCCCTTCGACCAGCGGCTGATTCTGCGCATCGCCCCGGCCGTGGCCCGCGCGGCCATGGAATCGGGGGTAGCCAAGAAGCCGATCGCCGATTGGGACGCCTATCTGGACAGTCTCAATCGCTTTGTCTTCCGCTCCGGTCTGGTGATGAAGCCCATCATCGATCGGGCACAGGGACAGAACAAGCGCATCGCCTTTGCCGATGGCGAGGATGAGCGCGTCCTGCGCGCCACCCAGGTCCTGCTGGAAGAACGCATTGCCCGGCCCATCCTGATCGGTCGTCCGGCAGTCATCGAATCGCGCATTGAGCGCTTTGGCCTCAATCTGCGCCCGGGCACCGACTTCGAGATCATCAACCCCGAGGACGATCCGCGCTACCGCGACTATGTAAGCCTCTTCCACTCACTGGTGGGCCGCGACGGCGTGACGCCGGATACGGCACGCCAGGTCGTGCGCACCAATACCACGGTCATCGGCGCACTGGCGGTGAAGCGCGGCGAAGCCGATGCTTTGATCTGCGGGCTGCAGGGGCGCTTCATCAAGCATGTGCGCGACATCCGCTCCATCATCGGGCTGCAGGACGGCGTAGCCGATGTTTCGGCGCTCTCCATGCTGATCATGCCGCGCGGCGCCTTCTTCCTGGCCGACACTTATGTGAACCAGGACCCGACCGCCGACGAGATCGTCGGTATCGCCCTGCAGGCCCGCGATCACCTCAAGCGCTTCAACATCGAAGCCAAGGTGGCGCTGCTGAGCTACTCCAATTTCGGCTCGCGTGATGGCGACAGCGCCTTCAAGATGCGGGAGGCCTATCAGAAGCTCAAGGCCATGGCCCCAACCATGATCGTGGAGGGCGAAATGCAGGGGGATCTGGCGCTGAATCAGGAACTGCGTGACCGCTACATTCCCGACAGCGTGCTCGGCGGCGAAGCCAACCTGCTGATCTTCCCCAATCTTGACGCCGCTAACCTCTCCATGACGCTGCTCAAGGAAATGAACAATGCCCTGTCGGTCGGTCCTATCCTGATGGGCCCCCGTTCGCCCGCCCATATCCTCGCACCATCGGTGACCAGCCGCGGCATCGTCAACATGGCCGCCATCGCGGCGACCGAAGCCATCGGGGCCGAAGCGTGATCCGCCATACGGTGGTCTTCACCCTCAAGCACGCAGCCGGCTCGGCGGAGGAGGGCGCATTCCTGCGGGACGCCAAGGTGCTGGAAGCCATTCCGGGCGTGCAAAAGTTTGAACAGCTGCGGCAGATCAGCCCCAAGAACGGCTATGCCTTCGGCTTCTCCATGGAGTTCGCCGACCAGGCGGCCTATGTGGGATATAATGACCACCCCAACCACGTGGCATTCGTGCGGGACCGCTGGGTGCCCGAGGTGGCGGAGTTTCTGGAAATCGACTACGTCCCTGTCGAATAAATCTCCAGGCACCAGAGCACGTTAGAAAATCGCTTCAAGCCTGCGATTCAGCATCATTTTGAAGTAATTCAAATCGCACTTTAATTGCATATGCAATGCCCAGGAAGTGTGCGCCTATGGTCCGTGGCGAAGAGATCGGACAAACGATGCGCGCCGGGTTGGACCAGCTCTACGAACGCCTGCTGACTTTCGGCTACCCCAGGGCCGGAATCGACTGGCTGAAGCGACACAGGCTACCTGTCATCCTGGTCTTGGCATTTGTTTGCTGGGCACTTTTGCTTGCCTTGATCTGGGGCGGTGTCTGGCTCTATCAGACCTCGGTCGGCAATCTGTCCTCTTGAGATGCGCGGGTCCGAAACCGGACGTTAAGCCCTTGTGAGCCATACTGGGCGGGTTCACTTATGGTTTGCCCATGCCCACCCGCCTTAAACGTCCTGCATTCTGGCGCCCGCTGGCGCTGACCGTGGCACTGCTGGGGTTTCAGGGTTATCTCGGCTTCTCTGCCATTGGCGGGCAGTTCGGCATCGAAAACCGGACGCAGATCATGCTCGACATCGACCAGCTCAAGGCGAGGTCGTCGGCGCTGCAGGCTGAGATCGACTCCTACCGCCACCGCGCCACGCTGATGGACACAAGACGGCTCGATCCCGATATCGTCACCGAACGCGCCCGCGCGCTGCTGAACATGGCCCATGCAGACGATATTATCGTCATGGTGGACCCGAATTCCGGTAAACCACTTTCCGGTAAATTCGAGGAATTAGCCACAGATGAGTTAATTCAACTTATCCAAGCAGATTCAACTCTCTAGCGGCGACCAATCGGGTCGAGGGAGCATTGCTTTCCCTGCATCGCTTGCACTATGATGCGCAACTGTGGCCAACTCGGGCCAAGCGGCAAATCCATTTCGATGCGGAGCGTTCTCTATGGCGCGTAAGGCTGTGGCCACCAAGGCCAAGACGCAATCCAACATACCTGAATTCAACAAGGAACAGGACCTCGAAGCCTATCGCGAAATGCTGCTGATCCGGCGTTTTGAGGAAAAGGCCGGCCAGATGTATGGCATGGGCCTGATCGGCGGGTTCTGTCACCTCTATATTGGTCAGGAAGCTGTCGTCACCGGCATCACCATGGCCTCGGAAAAGGGCAAGGACGCCCAGATCACCGGCTATCGCGACCACGGCCACATGCTGGTCATGGGGCTCGACCCCAAGGGCGTCATGGCCGAGCTGACCGGCCGCCAGGGCGGCCTCAGCCGCGGCAAGGGCGGCTCGATGCACATGTTCAGCAACGAACACAAATTCTACGGCGGCAACGGCATTGTCGGTGCCCAGGTGTCGCTTGGCACCGGCCTGGCCTTCGCGGCCAAATACAAGGGCGACGGCTCCGTATCGCTGGCCTATTTCGGCGATGGCGCGGCCAACCAGGGCCAGGTCTATGAGAGCTTCAACATGGCCAAGCTCTGGAACCTGCCGGTCGTGTTCGTCATCGAAAACAACAAATACGCCATGGGCACCTCGATCGAGCGCGCCGCGGCGACCACCGATTTCTCCATGCGCGGCGCCTCGTTCAATATCCCGGGCGAGCAGGTCGACGGCATGGACGTCCGCATGGTCTATGATGCGGCCAAGCGCGCCATCGAGCATGCCCGTTCGGGCAAGGGTCCCTTCATCCTTGAAATGCTGACCTACCGCTATCGTGGTCATTCGATGTCCGACCCGGCGAAGTATCGCTCCAAGGACGAAGTGACCAAGTACCGTCAGGAGCGCGACCCGATCGAGCAGGTCAAGGCGCGCTTGCTCGAATCCGGTGCCGAGACCGAGGAATCGCTCAAGACTATCGAGAACGACATCCGCGCCGTCGTCACCGCCGCTGCGGACTTCGCCACCAACGATCCCGAGCCGGATGCTTCCGAGCTCTGGACCGACATCACCATCAGCGCCTGAGGCGATAGATGAGCGTTCTGCTCGGCGTCATCACGCTCTTTGCGGTTTTCACCCTGGTTGTCGCGGTCATGCAGGCCGTCGCGATCGTGCGGGTAGCGCCGGCCGGCGAGAAGCTGGGCTCCTTCCTGCCGCTCGGCTGGTGGAAGTTCCGCCAGATCGAAGCCAAGGCCGGTCCGGCCGCCGCGCAACCGCTGACCATCTACAAGCGCGCCGTGATTGCCTTCATCGTCTTCCTGCTGCTGGGGCTGTTCCTCAGTAGCTGGACCATCAACCAGACGCCGGCGCCGCAAAGCGCATCCGCCGAACCGCGGCTGATCAACGATCCGCGCGTCATCCCTGCCGAGTTTGCCTTCAATACCGACAATCGCCGCGTGGCCACCATGCCCGGCGCCCTTCTGCTGGAGAGCTGATATGCCCCAAATCCTGATGCCCGCGCTGTCGCCCACCATGGAAGAGGGCAAGCTCTCCAAATGGCTGGTCAAGGTCGGCGATACCGTCAAGTCCGGCGACGTGCTGGCCGAAATCGAGACCGACAAGGCGACGATGGAAGTCGAGTCGGTCGATAGCGGCGTGGTCAAGGAAATCCTCGTTGCCGAAGGCACCGAGGGCGTGAAGGTAAACACCCCCATCGCGCTGGTGCTGGAAGAAGGCGAGACCGCTGCGCCAACGCCGGTCGCCAAGACCGCGCCCGAGCCGTCCGAGGCTCCGGTCGTCGCGGCCGAGAAGGCCGCCGAAGCGGCGCCATCGCTGGCCGCCGTGCCCGCCGCGCCCAAGTTCGAAGCGCAGGACGATCCCGACCTGCCGGAAGGCGTCGAGATGGTCGAAATGACCGTGCGCCAGGCGCTGAACGAGGCCATGGCCGAGGAACTGCGCCGCGACAAGGACGTCTTCGTGATGGGTGAGGAGGTCGCAGAATATCAGGGCGCCTACAAGATCACCCAGAACCTGCTGCAGGAGTTCGGCCCCCAGCGCATCATCGACACCCCCATCACCGAGCACGGCTTTGCCGGTCTCGCAGTTGGCGCCGCCTTTGCCGGCCTCAAGCCCATCGTCGAATTCATGACTTGGAACTTCGCCATGCAGGCGATCGACCAGATCATCAACTCGGCCGCCAAGCAGCTCTATATGTCGGGTGGCCAGGTCAAGGCGCCGATGGTGTTCCGCGGCCCCAACGGCGTCGCGTCGCGCGTCGGCGCCCAGCACAGCCAGGACTATTCGGCCTGGTACAGCCACGTTCCCGGCCTCACCGTCATCGCGCCCTATAGTGCCGCCGATGCCAAGGGCCTGCTCAAGGCCGCCATTCGGTCGCCAAATCCAGTCGTCTTCCTCGAAAACGAAATCCTCTACGGCTCGACCGGCCTCGTGCCCAAGGTCGATGACTTCCTGCTGCCGATCGGCAAGGCCCGCATTGCCCGCAAGGGCGCCGATGTCACCATCGTCTCCTTCTCCATGGGCATGCGCTATGCCACCCAGGCCACCGAGAAGCTGGTCGCTGCCGGCGTCGATGTCGAACTGATCGACCTGCGCACCCTGCGCCCGATGGACAGCGACACCGTCATCGCCTCAGTCAAGAAGACCGGGCGCCTGGTGACCGTGGAAGAAGGCTGGCCGCAGGGCGGCATTGGCGCTGAACTCTCGGCCCGCGTCATGGAACAGGCCTTCGATTATCTCGACGCCCCGGTGATGCGTGTCACCGGCAAGGACGTGCCCATGCCCTACGCTGCCAACCTCGAAAAGCTGGCGCTGCCGAACGTCGATGAAGTGATCGCGGCGGTCAACGCCGTGACCTACCGCTCGTAAGGAGAACCGGGATGCCAATTGATATCACCATGCCGGCGCTCTCTCCGACGATGGAAGAGGGCAAGCTCGCCAAGTGGCACGTCAAGGAGGGCGACAGCGTCTCTTCCGGTGACGTAATCGCCGAAATCGAAACCGACAAGGCCACGATGGAAGTCGAGGCCGTCGACGAAGGCAAGATCGGCAAGATCCTGGTCGCCGAAGGCACCGAGGGCGTGAAGGTCAACGCGGTGATCGCCGTGCTGCTGCAGGAAGGCGAAAGCGCCGATGCGGCTGCCGCGCCCAAGGCCGAAGCTCCCAAGGCGCCTCCGGCCGTAGAGGCGCCCAAGGCCGAAGCTCCCAAGCCTGCCGCCGCTCCGGCGCCGACTGCCACCAGCAGCACAGCCTCCATTGCGCCTGCGCCCGCGAAGACCGAAGGCGGCAAGACCTTTGCGTCGCCGCTCGCCCGCCGCCTCGCCAAGGAGGCCGGCATCGATGTGTCTGCTATTTCCGGTTCGGGCCCCAAGGGCCGCGTCGTAAAGTCCGACGTCGAGGCCGCCAAGTCCGGCAAGACGCCGCTCAAGGCTGCTGCTGCGGCACCGGCCGGCGCACCTGCCGCCGCTGGTGTAGCTGCAACCGGCATGACCAAAGCCCAGGTTCTGGCCCTTTACGAAGAAGGCAGCTACGAGCTGGTTCCCAACGACGGCATGCGCAAGGTCGTGGCCGCACGTCTGACCGAATCCAAGCAGACCGTGCCGCATTTCTACCTGACGCTCGATTGCAGGATCGACGCGCTGCTGGCCGCCCGCGAGCAGATCAATGCGTCTGCGCCCAAGTCCAAGGACGGCAAGCCGGCCTACAAGCTCTCGGTCAATGACTTCGTCATGAAGGCCTGGGCCGTGGCGCTACAGCGTGTGCCGATGGCCAATGCCACCTGGGCTGGCGACTCGATCCTCTACCACAAGCGCAGCGACGTCGCCGTGGCGGTCGCGGTCCCCGGCGGCCTGTTCACCCCTGTGGTCAAGAGCTGCGATACCAAGACGCTTCGGGAAATCTCCGAAGAGGTCAAGGACCTGGCGACCCGCGCCCGCAACAAGAAGCTGGCGCCGCATGAATACCAGGGTGGGGCCACCTCGGTCTCCAACCTGGGCATGTTTGGCATCAAGGAATTCGCCGCCGTCATCAACCCGCCGCACGGCACGATCCTCGCCGTCGGCGTGGGTGAAGAACGCGTTTATGCCGATGCCGGCCAGGTCAAAATTGCCAATTTCATGACGGTGACCCTGAGCTGCGATCACCGCGCTGTCGATGGCGCCCTGGGCGCCGAACTGCTCGGCGTGTTCAAGGGCCTGGTCGAAAATCCCGTGATGATGCTGGCCTAGGGGCAGGGCGCATGAAGACCATTCTCGCCTATGGCGACAGCCTGACATTCGGCGCCAATCCGCAGCCCGACGGGCTGCGGCACGCCTATGAGGATCGCTGGCCGGCCGTGCTCGAATCGGGCCTTGCCGGCAAGGCAAGGGTCATCGCCGAAGGGCTGGGCGGCCGCACCACCGTGTCCGATGACTGGTACGCCAATGCAGATCGCAATGGCGCCCGCATCCTGCCGACGCTGCTGGAAAGCCATTCGCCGCTCGACATGGTCATCATCATGCTCGGCACCAATGATCTCAAGCCCGCCATCTGTGGCTCGGCGCTGGAGGCTTCGTTCGGCATGCGCCGGCTGGTGCAGATCATCCGCGGCCACTATGCCGGCAAGGGCGAGACCGCACCCAGAATCGTCCTCGTGGCCCCGCCCCTGATTTGCGACACCGAGAATGCCGACATGCTTGGCCATTTCGGTGGCCTCGCGCACGGTCTGGAGCAATCCAGCCAGTTTGCCGCCCACTATGCCCGCCGGGCAGAAGAATGGGATACCGGCTTTTTCGACGCCTCGACGGTGGCCGTGGCCGATCCGCTCGATGGCGTGCATCTCGATGCCAAGAACACCAGGGCGATCGGCGAGGGGCTCGTGCCGGTCGTCAAATCCATGCTGGGTCTTTGACCTGCACCAATCGACTTTTCGGAGGCCCAAATGGCTGACCAATACGATCTTCTCGTCATCGGCGCCGGCCCCGGCGGCTATGTTGCCGCCATCCGCGGCGCGCAGCTCGGCATGAAGGTGGGCATTATCGAGCGCGAGCACATGGCCGGCATCTGCTCCAATTGGGGCTGCATCCCGACCAAGGCGCTGCTGCGCTCGGCCGAAATCTACGGCCATATGAGCCACGCCAAGGACTATGGCCTGACGGTCGAGAAATTCGGCGTCGACATCGACGGCGTGGTGAAGCGCTCGCGCGCCATCGCGGCGCAGATGAACAATGGCGTCCAGTTCCTGATGAAGAAGAACAAGGTCGACATCATCTGGGGCGAGGCGGTCATCGCCAAGCCGGGCGAGGTCAAGGTCGCGCCGACCAAGAAGGCCATTGTCCAGCCGCAGGGCCCGGTGCCCAAGAATGCGCTGGGTGAAGGCACCTACAAGGCCAAGCACATCATCATCGCCACCGGCGCCCGTCCGCGCGTGCTGCCGGGTATCGAGCCCGATGGCGACAAGATCTGGACCTATTTCGAGGCCATGAAGCCGGCCACCATGCCCAAGTCACTGGTGGTGATGGGCTCGGGCGCCATCGGCGTCGAGTTCGCCTCCTTCTATCGCTCCATGGGCGCCGAAGTGACCATCATCGAGCTGCTGCCGCAGATCATGCCGGTGGAGGATGCCGAGATCGCGGGCCTTGCCCGCAAGCGTCTCGAAAAGCGCGGCATCAAGATCCTGACCGACGCCAAGGTCGAGAAAGTCAGCAAGACAAGTGCAGGCATAACGGCAGATGTCTTGCAGAAAGACGGCAGCAAGCTGCAAGTTTCCGGCGAGAAGCTGATCTCGGCTGTCGGTGTGCAGTGCAATATCGAAGGCCTTGGCCTCGAGACGGTCGGCGTCAAGACCGAGCGCGGCGCTATCGTCATCGACGGCTACGGCAAGACAAATGTCGAGGGAATCTGGGCCATTGGCGACGTCGCCGGCCCGCCCATGCTGGCGCACAAGGCCGAGCATGAAGCGGTCATCACGGTCGAAAAGATCGCCGGCCTCAAGGTGCATGGCCTCGACAAGACCAAGGTCCCCGGCTGCACCTATTGCGAGCCGCAGGTCGCCAGCGTTGGCCTGACCGAGGCAAAAGCCAAGGAATCCGGGCGCGAGATCAAGGTCGGCCGTTTCCCCTTCATCGGCAATGGCAAGGCCATCGCTCTGGGCGAGCCCGACGGGCTGGTCAAAACCATCTTCGATGCCAAGACCGGCGAATTGCTCGGCGCCCACATGGTAGGGGCGGAAGTGACCGAGCTGATCCAGGGCTTCGTGATCGCCATGAACCTCGAAACCACCGAGGAAGAGCTGATCCACACCATCTTCCCGCATCCGACCCTGAGCGAAACCATGAAGGAAAGCGTTCTGGACGCGTATGGCCGCGCGCTGAACATGTAGCGCGCGGCTTTTCCACAGCCAGATCACTGCTTTTCAAGGAGTTATCCACATGGTCAAGGCGATACAGGTCGGCCTCGGTCACTGGGGTTCCAGCTGGACCAAGGAAGTTATCCCCAAAGTTCCCAATATCGAGATGGTGGGCTATGTGGATTCCAATCCTGAGGCCACCCAGCGGGTTCAAACGGAACTCGGCATCGCAGAGAGCTTGTGCTTCCTGAGCCTGGAAGACGCGGTCAACGCGTCGAGCGCCCAGCTGGCAATCTGCACCCTGCGCACCGAGGCCCATTACCCTGTGGTCAAGCGCTGCCTCGAGCTTGGGCTCAGCGTCATCGTTGAGAAGCCTTTTGCCTCCACCATCGCCCAGGCCAAGGAACTGGTGACCCTCGCCAAGGAAAACGGTCGGGTGCTGATGGTGAGTCAGAATTATCGTCATCAGCCGGCCCCGATCGCCGCGGCCGAGCTGATTGGCGCGCAGAAATTCGGGCCGGTTAACCTGGTCTCGATCGACTTCCGCCGGCACGCACCCAGCCAGGGTTACCGCTATTGGGACATGCCCGATCCGCTGCTGGCCGACATGTCGATCCACCATTTCGACCTGATGCGCATGGTGCTTAACGACAACCCCAAGCGCGTCTCCTGCCGCACCTGGAACCCGCCCGCAAGCCCCTTCGGCCACCACCCGATCGGCGTGGCGACGCTCGAATTCGAAAAGGGCACCATCGTGTCCTATAGCGGTAGCTGGATGAGCAGCGGCCCGGTGACGCCATGGGCAGGCGAATGGACCATGGATTGCTCCGAAGGAGAGATCATCTGGAGCTCGCGCGATCATTTCATGGGCAAGGCCGGACCCGACAAGCTCAGCTTGCGCGAGCGCGACGGCGAGGCGGTGAGCTTTCCACTCGAGGCCGTCGAATTCCCCGACCGCACCGGCACGCTGGCAGCTATCGCCAAGGTCATCGAGACCGGCTCGATCCCGGCGCGCTTCAGCTCGGGTGAGGATAATCTACATTCCCTGGCACTGGTCCAGGCCGCCATTCTATCGGCGTCGCGAAACGGCGAATGGGTTGAAATAGAGGAACTGCTGCAATGAGCGTTGGCATGACGGAACTGTTGATTTTCCTGGCCATCGGCCTGGTCGCCGGCTGGCTGGCCGGCCTCGTGCTGGGCGGCGGCGGATTGCTGCGCAACCTGATCGTCGGCGTGATCGGCGCCTTCGTAGGCGGATGGCTGCTATCGGCGGCGGGAATCTCGCTGCCGATCGGCAATGCACTGGTCAGCCAGGTCATTACCGCGACGATTGGTGCTATCGTCGTGATTGTCGTGGCCCGGGTGGTTGCGCGATAAGAGCAGGGGCTTGAAGGACGCTCGACGAGACGCAATATCTCGCGGAGAGTTTGAGAGGGCACAAAGAATGGCATTACCGGAACGGCAAACTGCGGGCGGCGGATTCACCATGGGCGGCAACAATAACCGGGCGATCCTGGTATTCCTGGGCATCGGCATTGTGGCGGGGTTTCTCGCCAGCCTGATCGTCGGAGGCGGCGGGCTGATCACTTACCTCATCAGCGGGGTGATCGGTTCGTTCGTGGGAGGGTATCTGTTCACGGCGCTGCGGATCGAGCTTGGCATCCGCAACGATTTGGTCCGCCAGATCGTGACCTCGACGGTCGGCGCCATCGTCGTCGTGCTGCTTGCACGGCTGATCGCCTAGCGATCACACCCTAGAAGTCAGGACATCCCTTGGTCACTCTGATCGACACTTCAGCGCTCAAGCCCCGTCACCCGGAAAAGGCCAACCGGCCTGACAGCGTGGTGCTGCGCAAGCCGGATTGGATACGCGTCAAGGCCCCGGGGTCGCCAGTCTACAAGGAAACCCAGCAGATCGTGCGCGAGAACAACCTCGTCACCGTCTGCGAGGAAGCTGGCTGCCCCAATATTGGCGAGTGCTGGAGCAAGAAGCACGCGACCTTTATGATCATGGGCGAGATCTGCACCCGCGCCTGCGCCTTCTGCAATGTGCGGACCGGCATGCCGGGACCGCTCGACGCCAACGAGCCCGAGCGCGTCGCCCAGGCCGTGCAGAAGCTCGGTCTCGAGCATGTGGTGATCACCTCGGTGGATCGCGACGATCTTGCCGATGGCGGCGCCCAGCATTTCGCCGATGTCATCTTGGCCATCCGCGCCGGCAATCCGCGCACGACCATCGAAATCCTCACGCCAGACTTCCTGCGCAAGGATGGCGCGCTGGAGATCGTCGTGGCGGCCAAGCCCGACGTCTTCAACCACAATCTGGAGACGGTGCCGTCCAAGTACCTCAAGGTACGCCCCGGCGCCCGCTACTTCCACTCCATCCGGCTGCTGCAGAAGGTCAAGGAACTCGACCCGACCATGTTCACCAAGTCGGGCATCATGGTGGGCCTCGGCGAGGAGCGCAATGAAGTGCTCCAGCTCATGGACGACCTGCGCTCGGCCGACGTCGATTTCCTCACTATCGGCCAGTATCTCCAGCCGACCAAGAAACACACGCCGCTGATCCGCTTCGTGACGCCGGATGAGTTCAAGTCCTTTGCCACCGTGGCGACGGCCAAGGGCTTCGGTCTGGTTTCATCCAGCCCGCTCACCCGCTCGTCCCACCACGCCGGCGAGGACTTCGCCCGTCTCAAAGCCGCCCGGATGGCAAAGCTCGGTCACTGATGAAGCGTTTTTTCGAGCGGCACGTGCCGCATCTGCCACGGCGCATGTTCGAGATTGTCGCCGATCTGAATGACTATCCGCGCTTCGTTCCCAACTGCAAGGCGATGGTGGTCCGCAGGGACCCCGCCGCCGGCGATGCCGATGTGCGCCTGGCCCGGATGACGCTGTATTTCGGCCCGGTGACGCAGGCCTATACCAGCCGCGTCACGGTCGATGCGGAGGCGCTGACAATCAAGGCCAAGGCCGTCGATGGTCCCTTCGCCTATCTCGACAGCGTCTGGAGCTTCGAGCCCGAGGGCATGGGAACACGAGTGCGGTTCGAAATCGACTTCAAGATCTCCAATCCCTTCATCGCGGCGGTAGCCGAGCCGGCCTTCGCCGCCAAGCAGGACGAGATCATGCAGGCATTTGCGGACGAGGCCGATCGTCGCTATGGTGCGTAACGGTTCCTGATTTGTTCAGGGCAAACTCACCGAGTGATCATGATCCGCAAAATCGAATGTGTCTGCGTTCCGACGAAGGATATTGCCGCCTCCGAAGCTTTCTACCTGTCGCTGGGCCTGCGCCGCGCATGGATCATTGAGCGGCCGCAGGCCGATGGCACGACCTGGACACTGATCGGGCTGAAATTCCCCGATGCTGCCAGTTCGGAACTGGTGCTGAGTGACAATCCCGAAATCGACTTCACGGAAATCGAGCTTGCAGTCGATGACGTGCGGGTCAGCTACGCCGAAATACGCAGCAATCCGGCTGTGACCTGGATTCGCGAACCCTTCGCTACGGAATCAGGGCACGTCGCCGTGATGGAGGCGCCGGACGGCAACGTCTTCGTGCTCGTCGGCGCCTGAGCTATTCCTTGTCGCTGGTCAGCACCTGTAGCACCAGGTCGAGCGCGGCCCGGACGCTGGCCTTGCGGATGTCATCGCGGCCCAGATCTCCACGCCATGGGTAAACTACCAATAGTATGGATGTTCCCTGAAGCTCTATAGTAGCATAGTAGGAATATGCTGTTGCTGTGGGGGCGCCTTGACTGATGAAACGGCATTGGCTTTCATCAAGGATGAAGGCATCCCGATAGAACTAAAAACGATGTTGCTGCAAGACCATCTTGCCACGCAAACGGCCCGCCGGGAGCGCATTGAAACTAGCGAGCAGCGACGCGAGGAGCAGCGGCAAAAGCGCCTGGAGTTCTGGCACAACACTCCTCTGGTCGTTGCACTGGTAGGCGTAATCACCATTGCTGCAAATGGTGCAGTGAGCTGGGTGCAGTCCGATCAGACCGCCGATGCGAGTGCGCTTCAGGCCCAGCGACAATTCTCGTACGAAACCATAACATCAGAACTGAGTAAGACCGACGACCAGACGGAGCGGGCCAACGTTTTGCTCTTCCTGACGAAGGTGGGCATCCTGCAGGGGCTTGACCTGGAGGCGCTGGCCTCAATTGCACAAAACACTGCCGAAACGGCCAGCGTGACAATTCCATCGACGATTGGCCAGTTTTCGCCGCCTTCGTATGACGAACCAATCCCTACGAACATCGAGGGGCAAACCGAGGCGGCCAATATACTTCTCAGAATTGCCGTTGAGGAGCTCAACAACGATGTGGACGAATTCAACCAACGGGAAGCTATAGATAAATATTGGTCGGTTGTTCCGGATGCAGGCAGTCTCGACGAACAGAGCCGGCTGTTGTGGAGTGCGGCATTCCTGTCGTGGGCCATCGTCGGCGCGGGCAATCCTGATGGTCTGGAGTTATCTCCAGCGCACTATCGCATGTGGCAAAGTGCCCTGGACAAGAAGATGACGATCTTGCCGCCAGCCAAACCTCTTCCAGGCGATCTGGCCTTTTTCGCACGGGGAACTACTGGCGAGAACGCCCGAGACGACGGCGTGTGGCTGGGTATTGCCGGCGTCGTGAAGGAAGTCGGTTCTGACGGCATGGTCATAATTACCGGAAATACAAACGAGGGACTTCGACTGGTAGATCGACGCTTCGATGACGTAGCTTTGGTAGGGTATGTCCGGCTGGGCACCTCCGCGCCCTAGGCACAATTGGTCAGCCCAAGACTAAGCCTGGTCGCTGGTCAGTACCTGCAGCACGAGATCGAGCGAGGCCCTGACGCTGGCCTTGCGGACTTCGTCGCGACCCAGATCGCCAAACCTGTGCTCGATGACCACCGTCGCCAGTTCTGAGGACACCGCGACATAGACCAGCCCTACGGGCTTCTTCTCGCTGCCGCCGTCCGGGCCAGCAATGCCGGTGACCGCCACCGCAAAGTCGGCCCGCGCCGTGTTGCGCGCGCCATCGGCCATGGCTCGCGCCACCTGGTTGGAGACCGCGCCATAGTCGCGGATGAGCCGGGCCTGCACATGGATCATGCGTGACTTGGCGGCGTTGGCATAGGTGACATAACCGCCATAGACTGCCGCCGAAGCGCCCGGAATATCCGTCAGCGCCGCGGCGATCATACCGCCGGTGCAGCTCTCGGCGGTGACGATGGTCTGCTGTTTCTCGGTCAGTATCTTGATGATCTTCTTGCCCGGATCGGGCGCACCCTTGGCTGCCATCATTCCCCCCTTGGCATTTCTACGCTTGCGCTGGCCATTGCCACGATACCTTCCTCTCGCCCGGTAAACCCGAGTTGCTCGCTTGTCGTCGCCTTGATCGCGATCCTTGTCGTCGCGATTCCAAGGGTTTCGCCGATGACAGCCTGCATCGCCGGCACGTGAGCCGCAACCCTCGGCGCTTCGCAGACGATTGTCACGTCGAGATTGACAATGCGCCCCCCGGCCTTGGCAACAAGACCGCCGGCATGCTTAAGGAATATTGTCGACGCAGCGCCGCGCCACTGCATGTCCGACGGCGGGAAATGCACGCCGATATCGCCCTCGCCGATGGCCCCGAGAATGGCGTCGGTCAGGGCATGCAGCGCCACATCGGCGTCCGAATGTCCCTTGAGCTTGGCCTTGTGCGGAATACGGACACCGCCCAGCCACACGGCATCGCCGGGCTCGAAGGGATGCACGTCGAAGCCGGTGCCCACACGGGTTTCCATTGCCTGATCTCCAGAGATGATACGCTCGGCCCGGGCAAAGTCCTCGGGATGGGTCAGCTTGATATTGTCGCGGTCCCCTTGGACCAGCGCGACCCGCAGCCCGGCCCACTCGGCGATCTCGGCGTCGTCGGTAAACTGTCGACGGATGGTGGACGCCCGCATATGGGCAGAGAATATCTGGCCGAACCGGAAGCCCTGTGGCGTCTGCGCAGCAAAGAGCTGATTGCGGTCTTCGGTCATTGCCACCTGCTGGCCATCGAGCGAGCGCTTGATCGTGTCCGTGACCGGCAGAACGGGCAGGGCGCCTTCATTTTCGTCGAGCGCAGCAATCACATCGCCGATGACCATGGGCGTGACAAAGGGACGAGCAGCATCCTGGATCAGCACCAGGTCAGGCCGCAGTGGCGCCAGCGCCTTGAGCCCCGCCAACACCGAAGCCTGTCGCGACGCGCCGCCAATAACCGGGTCCAGCAGCCTGTCATCGGCGAGACCGAGCGCTGCGTAGCGCTCCGCGTGCTCGGCATGGATCACGGTGACCAGACGCGTCACCTCCGGCAGGGCAAGAAACGCACGCATCGTGCGGGCCAGCATCGCCACCCCGGTAATCGGCCGGTACTGCTTGGGCTCGTTGGAGCCATCGGCACTGGCGCGCTCGCCTCGTCCCGCAGCAACAATGATGACGGCAATGGATTTTTGACGCATGGACAAGGGATACTCGGGACTTGAAACCGTCACATCGTCGTGGTCTAGCGCCCGCCATGACATGCGGCAAGTGCAGGGCAGCCGCACCCCGGTAACCGCCACATAAGGTGTTGCGCAGTTGGTGGTTTTGACTATTGTGCAGGCATTATGCCGAAAATGACCATTTCTGGGGCAGTTAGTGTCTAAGGGTGCCTGCAAGTTGAGCATCGGGAACCACGTGGTTCGCAATAATGCTTTTCTGGCACCGATGGCCGGAATCACCGATCGCCCATTCCGTAAGCTGGCCGAGCGTTTCGGTGCTGGCATGGTCGTGTCCGAGATGATTGCCAGCAATGCCCTGGCCGTCGGCAATCACGAGATGGCGCGCAAACTTGGCCGTCCCAGCACGCTCCCGCATATGGTACAACTGGCCGGCTGCGAAGCCGAATGGATGGATCGCGGCGCCCGCATCGCCCAGGACGCTGGCGCTGATATCATCGACATCAATTTCGGCTGCCCTGCCAAACGCGTTACAAATGGTTATTCGGGCTCGGCGCTGATGCGCGTGCCCGACCATGCCATGACCCTGATCGACGCGGTGGTCAGCGCGACGCCACTTCCGGTGACCGTGAAGATGCGGTTGGGCTGGGACGATGACAGCCTCAACGCCCCCGAAATGGCCCGGCGCGCTGTCAACGCCGGTGCCAAGATGATCACCGTGCACGGCCGCACCCGGCAGCAGTTCTACAAGGGCATCGCGCGCTGGGAACTGGTGCGAGCCGTCGTCGAGGCCGTCGACGTGCCGGTCGTGGTCAATGGCGATATTCTGGATCTGGCAACGGCGCGCGAAGCGCTCGAGCAATCCGGCGCTGCCGCGGTGATGCTGGGGCGCGGGGCGCAGGGGCGCCCCTGGGCGGTCGGACAGATTGGGGCGGGGCTCTCCGGCCAGCCCAGTCAGGCAGCGCCGCAGGGCCATGAGCTTACGGCTCTGGTGGCCGAGCACTATGAGGACATGCTGGTCGAATATGGCACTGCCGTCGGCCTGCGCGCCGCGCGCAAGCATCTCGACTGGTATATGCAGGCCGCGGGCCTGACGCTCGACAAGTCGACGCGCAACCGCTTCCTCAACAGCGAAACGCCGGCGGACGTACTGCGCCAGATCGATTCCATCTTTTCCAGCGAACAAAGGGCGGCGGCATGAGTGCAATTGAGGCCACTGCGCCGACTGCGGCCAGCACCATCCCGGCCATGGCGGTTCTGCAGGCCCTGCCGCAGCCAATCATTGTCTGTGGCGAAAACCGGCAGATCATCTTCGTGAACTATGCCGCCGAGGCCTTTTTCGGCGGTTCGCTGAGTGTGCTGACGCGGCAGCGGCTGGATGACCTCATCGCCTTCGGCTCGCCCATTATCGGGCTCGTGGAAACCGTGATGCTCCGCCGCGCGCCGATGACCGAATATCGCGTTCGCGTCGGTTCCTCGCGCTTCGGCGACGAGCGGGTTGCCGACGTTTTTGCCAGTCCGCTCTCGGACAGCGACGGGCGCGTCGCCCTGCTGATCCAGGAGCGCACCATGGCCGACAAGATCGACCGCCAGATGGTCTCGCGCGGAGCAGCGCGCTCGGTGACGGGCCTGGCGTCCATGCTGGCTCATGAAATCAAGAACCCCCTCTCGGGCATTCGCGGCGCGGCGCAGCTGCTGGAGCAGACCGTCACCAGCGATGAAATCCCGCTGGCCCGGCTCATCCGCGAGGAGACAGACCGTATCGTCGGGCTGATCGACCGGGTGGAAGTGTTCGGCGATGAACGCCCCATGGAGCGCGAACCGATCAATATCCACGTCGTGCTGGATCGGGTTAAGCTGCTGGCCCGCAATGGTGTAGCGCGCGGCATCGCCTTCTCGGAAGAATACGATCCCTCGCTGCCACCAGTCTTCGGCAATCGCGACCAGCTCATTCAGGTCTTCCTGAACCTGGTGAAGAACGCCTCGGAAGCCCTTGAGCGGACTCAGAAACCCGAAATCAAGTTTTCCACGGCCTTCCGCCCCGGCATCCGCATCAGCGTGACGGGCGTGTCCGAGCGCATCTCCTTGCCGCTCGAAATCGTCATCGAAGACAACGGCCCCGGCGTGCCGCCAGATATCCTGCCCTTCCTGTTCGACCCTTTCGTCACGACCAAGCAGAACGGTTCCGGCCTCGGGCTGGCGCTGGTGGCCAAGATCGTCGGCGACCATGGCGGCGTGATCGATTGCGACAGCCGGCCGGGCCGCACCAAGTTCCGAATTCTCCTTCCCGTTGCGAGCGGGGCATTCCAGACACCAATTGATGAGGAAGTGGCAAAATGAGCCATGTTGTCCTGCTCGCCGACGACGACGCCGCCATCCGCATGGTGCTCAACCAGGCACTGACGCGCGCGGGCTATGAGGTGCGCCCAACCGGCAACATCTCGACCATGTGGAACTGGGTCAGCCGCGGGGAAGGGGACATCCTCATCACCGACGTCGCCATGCCGGACGGCAACGCCTTCGAGGTGATGCCCAAAATCAAGAAGCTTCGTCCCGACCTGCCCATGATCGTGATGAGCGCACAGAACACCTTCATGACTGCGATCCGGGCGTCCGAGGTCGGCGCCTATGAATACCTGCCCAAGCCGTTCGATATTACCGAGGTGCTTTCCGTTGTGGCCCGTGCCTTGGCCGACGCCAAGAAGCCGACCAATGCGGAGCGCAAGGCCGATGAGCCGGGCGAAACCATGCCGCTGGTGGGTCGCTCCACCGCCATGCAGGACATCTATCGCGCCCTGGCGCGGCTGATGCAGACCGACCTGACGGTTATGATTACCGGCGAGAGCGGCACTGGCAAGGAACTGGTCGCCCGCGCGCTGCACGACTTCGGCAAGCGCCGCAACGGGCCCTTCGTCGCCATCAATATGGCCGCCATTCCGCGTGACCTGATCGAGGCTGAACTGTTCGGCCATGAGAAGGGCGCCTTCACCGGCGCCAACACCCGCTCATCCGGCCGCTTCGAGCAGGCGGAGGGCGGCACGCTGTTCCTCGACGAGATCGGCGACATGCCGATGGATGCCCAGACCCGCCTACTGCGCGTGTTGCAGGAGGGCGAATACACCATGGTCGGCGGGCGCAGTTCGATCAAGACCAATGTCCGTATCGTCGCCGCCACCCACCGCGATCTCAGCCAGATGATCCGCCAGGGCCTGTTCCGCGAGGACC
>NZ_JAKFDJ010000041.1:0-14854 GCF_036676215.1 Devosia sp.
GAGCTGGGCAAGGCCGTGGCGCATGACAGCCTCTCGGCGGTGGCGCCGTTTCGGATCGTCAATATCGGGGGTGGGCAGCCAACGGAACTGATGGACTTCATCGGTGCGCTGGAGCGGGCGTTAGGCGTAAAGGCGCGGCTCAACCTGCTGCCGATGCAGCCGGGCGATGTGGTGGCGACCGAATCCGACACGAGATTGCTGCAGGCGCTCATAGGTGCAATGCCGCAAACCCCGATAGACGTCGGGGTGGCGCGCTTCGTAGCATGGTTCAAGACCTATCACGGCTATATGTGAGAGCAGGAGAGACGCGATTGGCAGCGAGCAGCCTCAAATTTGGCACCAGCGGTCTGCGCGGCCTGTCGTCGGACCTGGAGGGGCAGGCGGCCCGGCGCTATACGGCGGCGTTTCTGCGGCATGTGGCGGGGCTGGGCCAGAGCGGGGGCGGCAGGGTTTTCCTCGGACGCGATTTCCGCCAGTCGAGCCCCACTATTGCTGCCGATTGCGCGGCGGCGATAGACGCGGCGGGCCTCGAGCCAGTCGATTGCGGAACCATCCCGACGCCGGCGCTGGCCTGCCACGCGATGGCGGCGGGCTGCGCGGCCATCATGGTCACGGGCAGCCATATTCCAGCCGACCGCAACGGGCTGAAATTCTACCTGCCGAGCGGGGAAATCAGCAAGGCGGACGAGGCGGGCATTCTTGCTGCGCTGCGGGATGAGGCGGTCGGAGAGCTGGGTGTTGCCGTTGCCGACGAGGCCGTGGCGGCGGAGGCGCGCTATTTCGAGCGATTTGCCGGGTTGCTGCCTGCTGGGGCGCTGGCGGACTGGCGGATCGGGGTGTTTGAACATTCCAGCGTGGCGCGCGACGTGCTGGCGGGGATACTCCGGCATTTCGGCGCCGAGATCGTCAGCCTGGGGCGGACGGAGAGCTTCGTGGCTGTGGATACCGAGGCCTTCGGCGACGCGGTATTTGCGCCACTGCCCGGCTGGGTTGCGCAGCATGGGCTGGACGCGATTGTCTCGGCGGATGGCGATGGCGACCGGCCGCTGCTGATGGATGGCAGGGGGCAATTCGTGCGTGGCGACGTGCTTGGCCTGCTGGCAGCGCAATATCTGGGCGCCGATACGGTGGTCACGCCGGTGACGTCCAATTCGGCCATCGAGCGCACCGGGTTTTTCGGTAGCGTCGTGCGCACGCGGGTTGGATCGCCCTATGTCGTGGAAGCCATGGGCCATGCGGGCGGTGCCGTGGTCGGGTTCGAGGCGAATGGCGGAACGTTTGTTGGCGAGGGGGTGACTGTGGAAGGCCGTCCGCTGGCGCCGCTGGCGACGCGGGATGCGGTGCTGCCGATCCTGTGCGCGCTGGGATTGGCTGCGGCACAGCGCAGGACGGTTGACGAACTGGTTGGTGCCTTGCCGCTCCAGCATGCGCTGGCCGACCGACTGCAGGAGGTTCCCGGCGAGCGTAGCGGGGCATTCCTGTCCCGGCTGGCCGAGGACTCAGTCTATGCCCAGCAGCTGTTCGCGCCGCATGGCATTGCCGGCCTGTCTATGATCGATGGGCTGCAGTTTCGCACCGCGGCAGGGGACATGGTGCATTTTCGGGCTTCGGGCAATGCGCCCGAACTGCGCTGTTATGTCGAGGGCAGTACGCCCGAGGTCGCGCAGGCGCTGTTGGCCTGGGGCATGAGTATTGCGGCCCGGGAGGTCGCCTGAAGAAGAAGGGCCGCTGCGAAGCGGCCCTTTGCTCATGTTATTTTGCGGTGGCGTCGATGGTCACTTTGCCAATGAGCACCGTGGGGTCACTCTCGGCAGCAATGAAGTCCAGCAGGCCCAGGCCGGGGGCCTCCTTGGCCGTCATCTCGATCGTGAGGTATTTGGCCGTGCCGCTCACAAAGGTATTGAGGGCCGCGCCGACCTTCTGGGCTTCGGCGGCGCCGGCCAGCAGGCCAACGACAGTGCCTTCGGCTAGCCCGGCGAAGACCGGCCGCATGGTGGCCGGGTCGGAACCCTGATCGGCGGCCACGCGCGCCAGAATGATATCGGCGAGACCGGAATCGGTGATGTCGAGCTTGAGGTGGCCGATGGCCACGGCCATGGCCGCGGCAAGAGCTTCGTCCTCGTTCACGCTGAACAGTGCATCGCTGGCATTGGTGATGGTGCCGGCGAGGGCGATGGTCGCCAGGTTCGCGCCCGTTATCGAGACTTCATCGACCGCGATTGTGTTCTCGGCTTCATTCCATGAGGCGTCGATGGCAAAGCCCGCGTCGATATTGGTGACACCCAGATCGATCAATTGCTTGATCTGCTCGTCCTCGGTATTTTTCGGCAGGTCGATCACGACATTGCTGGCAGTGGTCAGCAGGTCGGTGGGAATGCCGTTGAAGTAGCCGCCGAGCGTCAGGTCGAAAGCGCCGATACTGGCAGAAATCCGCTCGCCATCGCTGTCCGGATCGGGAACGTCAACGACCACGTCGCTGAAGGAAAAGCCGCCGAAAGCCGGGACCAGCGCGCGGGCATTGGCCATGAACCAGTCTTCATCAATGGCGTCAGGTGCCGCCTGGATGGCCGCGATCGGACCGCTGAAGTCCATTTCCTTGATGGTGATGTTGCCGACCTGAACCGTGCCATCATCCTCCACGGTGATGTCCAGGCCGTCCATGGCGATGGATGGATAGATGCCAGGGCTCATGCCGCCCATCGACATGCCGGCGACGGTGAAGCTCACCGGCCGGTCTTCGTCATCGACGCCGGAGCAGTCGAAGCCCTCGAACTCGGCCGGCGAGGTTTCGAAGGCGGTGAACAGGTCCACATACATGCGCAGCGCGGCCCCGACCGTCTCGGGAGATGGGTCCTCGTCCTGCGCTTCGAGGGATTCGGCCAGCGCCATAATATCGGTGAAGGAGTAGTTGAGTGGGCGGGCCTTGAATTCGGCGACGGTCATGGCGCCCATGG
Organism: Devosia sp.; assembly: GCF_036676215.1. GTDB lineage: Bacteria > Pseudomonadota > Alphaproteobacteria > Rhizobiales > Devosiaceae > Devosia. Next base: position 2,955 of record NZ_JAKFDJ010000041.1, read on the forward strand.
TGCAGCTCACATCGGGCGCCTCGAAGGTGCCGCCTTCGAAGCTGAAATCGGTGTAGATGGTCTCGAGTTCGCTCTGCCCATCGCCGTCGACCAGGCCGTAAAGCCCCAATACGCCGCCGATATTGAAGTCGGCGGCCGAAAGCACGCCAAAATCGGCAGAGCCGTCGGCGCCGGCGTCCACCGTCATGCCGGACAGGGTTACCGATGCGGCAGTGCCGTCGGTGATGTCGGACAGCTCAAGATCGGAGAAGACGATCGTGGCTTGGCTGGTCTCGCCATCAATCGTGGTGGTGGTCGCCAGCACAATCTCGGGAATGGTGATGCTGCTGGCGGTCAGCCCTGCCAGCGCGTCAGCGTTTTCAGCAAGGGCGCCGCTGAAGATGGCGCGGAGCGTATCGTCATCGACATTGGAATTGATGGCGTCGATGGTGGGAATTTCGACGTTGAAGCTGGATGCCGCGGCGGTGGTTTCCGCCGCCGGAGCGGGCTTGGCCTTGGTCTTTTGCGCCAATGCCGCTCCCGCCGGCAGGGCAACGCTCAAGAGGCTGGCAGTGGCAAGAATGCCCAGGCGCTGCCGGACCGTGGTGCTGAACAGCATGATAATTCTCTCCCGCTTTGGTTGGCGGCAATTTGGGCCATCGGCCGCGCCGCTTCAATAGGCAAACCGCGTTGCGCCGAAGGTCAATAGACCGTGGTCAGCACTTCGATCTCGCGGACCGATCCGGCCTGGACCTGAAACTCGCGATTGAAGACCTGTTCACCCTGCTTGGCGAGAACGAGGTAGTCGCCCTCGGCCAGCACGGTCGAAGGGAAGGCGCCCAGTTCGGAGAAAACCGTGGCGCCGTCGGCGGTCTTGATCGTCCATTCCACATCCGCAATGGCTTCGCCGCCTTCCTCGGACACCAGCTTGAACGAGACCTCGCTGGCATGGTGATAGAGCGTTGCGTCGGTCAACTGGCCCGGCTCCACCCGGAGGTCGGCGCGAACCACGGCGTTCACCGTGCCGAAGTAGGAGACGATGTGATACGTGCCGGCATTGAGGGTGACGATATCGTTGGGCAGCAGGCCTTCGGCGACGAGGGTGCGATCGCCGGCATCGCCTGCAGTGAAGATATCGAACTTCAGCTGGTCGGTGGGGATGGCGATATCGCCGGTGACGGCCGAATTGAGCCGAAGCGCGCCAGCCTCAAGGATGAAGGCCTTTTCGTTGGTGCCTGGCGCAACCGACAGGGGTTCGCTGGTCTGCGCCCGGCCATAGGCCACGTGGACGACGTATTCGCCGGGGGGGAGTTCCACCGTCGGCGCGCCTAGATCGGACTTGGCGACAAGCGCAAGTTCACCGCTGGCATCGGGTTGCGTATCGAAGATGCGCCAGACCAGGCCGTCAGGGATTGGCGCGCCGTCCTGGGTGATGCGGGCGCTCAACGTGACCGGCTGCGGCGCGGACGTGAGGGCGGCGATGGCTTCGGTGGCCGGCGTGGCGGGCTGCCCAGCTCCGCTGGCGGGGCGCGCGGACAGGCTCTCGGGGTCCGGCCGCGGGCGCGGCATTGGCGGCATTTCCGCGGTGCTCTCCTGCGCGCTCGCAACGGTGGCGATCGAGGGGAGGGCGGGCGCCGCGATAGCCAGCACGAGCAGGAGGGCTAGTATTGGTCGCAAGCGCATCTGGTCTCCATGGCCGAGCTGACTGAATCAGTCGTGCCGTCTTAGGCGGCGATTGGGGAAAAGCTGTGTCACAGACCTCGCAGGATGAAAACACCGCAATGCTGTCGGGAGCAGAATTTGCCCCAGCTTCTGGCGTCCGGGCATGGTTGCAGCTATTGCTCGCGCAGAACGGAGCCAGACGATGCCTGCCAATCCTGCCCTGCGTGACTATCTGCTGACCCGCCGTTCGGTGGGCATTGCCTTTCTCAAGGAGCCGGGGCCGAATGCCAGCGAGCTTGAGCAGATCCTGACCATCGGGACGCGGGTGCCTGACCATGGCAAGATTACGCCCTGGCGGCTGATCGTGATCGAGGGGGAGGCCCGGGTGCAGGCGGGCGAGAGGCTGGCCGGGATTTTTGCGCGCAACAATCCGGGCATCGATGAGGCCAGCATCGAGATCGAGCGGCAGCGTTTTCTGCCGGCGCCGCTGACCATCGGCGTTATTTCGTCGCCCAAGCCGCATCCCAAGGTACCGGAATTCGAGCAATTGCTGTCGGCGGGCAATGTGGCGTTCAACCTGCTGCACGCCGCCTTTGCCCTGGGGTTCGGCGCTTCCTGGGTGACGCGGTGGTACACGTTCGACGCGGAGGCCGCGGCAATGCTGGGGGTCGGGGCGGGGGAGCGCTTCGTGGGCTTTGTGCATATCGGCACGCCGACCACGACCCTGGAAGACCGGCCGCGTCCGGCCCTGTCCGAAATCGTCAGCCACTGGGGTCTCGATCAGCAGTAGCACCAGGGTCGAATTGGTTAACAGGGAGTTAACCTTTGGCATGCCCTTATGGGGCCGTTAGCGATTCTGCGGGACGAGCCTTGCGATGGGCGTACAGCCAATTTCCGTGCCACAAAGCCTGGCCTATGTGCTGACGGCCGCCGGCGACCGGAATGGCGTGGATTTCGACTATCTGCTGCAGACCGCCATGCGCGAAAGCAGCCTCAATCCGCAAGCCAAGGCGCAGACTTCTTCGGCCGTCGGGTTGTTTCAATTCCTCGAAGGCACATGGCTGCAGGTGATGAAGGAAGAGGGCCCGCGCCTGGGCTACGGCCAGACTGCCAGCAATATCACGCGCACGAGCAGCGGGGACTACACGGTGAGCGATCCTGCGCTCAAGGCGGAGATCCTCAAATTGCGGGAGGACCCGCGGGTCGCGGCGGACCTGGCTGCGGCCTTCACCAAATCCAATGGCGACTATCTCCAGGGCCGGTTTGGGCGGATGCCCAGTGCGGGTGAGCTCTACATTGCGCACTTCCTGGGCGCGCAGGGTGCCGAGCGGATGTTCACCGCGGGGTTGCAGGACCCCGACCAGATTGCCGCCAACCTCTTTCCGAAGCAGGCTGCCGCGAACCGGACGATCTTCTATTCCGAGGGACAGCCGCGAACCATCCGCGACGTCTATCGCGTGCTGGTCTCCAAGCATGAAGCCGCCGGCGGCACCAGCGCGCCATTCGCTGCCCAGCAGATGGCCGGCCAGCCTGCCGCGCCAGAGGTGCCGGTCATTCCCTCGCGCTTTTCGCCGGCCAACATGTCGTTTACCGGCCTGTTCAAGAACGAGGCCGAGGGCCTCCCGGCAACCGGCACGGAGGACGGCGGCGGGTTTTTCACGCAGCTTTATGCACGATAGCGAACCGGTCGGTATTCGGCCCGTTTACGCAATAGTATCCATGGGCGGAACTACCCGCCTCCGGAACGATTTTATTCAAATAGCAAATGGCGACGTAGATAGAGCGTTAAGAGAGACATCGTGTAATTGGGGACGTTGAGCGGGCCTGTGCCTGCGATCGCCAGGAGACCGATATGCGCCGGATAAGTGTTGCACATGCTGGATCTGCCCTGCACCTCTCCCGGGGATGGCTGGTGCTGGCTGCCATGCTTGCAAGCTGGGTGTTCATGGCCGGCCTGTGGACGGGCGGCAGCCAGTTGTTCGCCTTTGTCGCGACGGCGATCTAGCTCCATCTCACATCGTACCAAGCGCACGCGCACTATGGTGAACCGTTCCTTAAATCTTCCCGCCTAGGGTGACTCTGCCGATGTGCGGAGAGTGGAATGGTTGCGTATCAAGAGTTCGTGTCGCTGTCTCGCTCGCTCGACAGCGAGGAACGCGGCAGCGCAGCGCATCTCTCGGCACTCGCCTATCTCAATCATGTCGGACCGGCTGACGAGCAGGCTGCCCTCTATGCGGCGCTGATCGGGTTTCTCGATGATCCGTCGGTAAAGGTGCGCGCCGCGCTTGCCTATGGACTGCTGCATTCCAGCGAGGCGCCGCGCCCGATCATGCTGGCCCTGCTGCATGACAGCGCCATTATTGCGCGCGCGGTGATGCAGTATTCTCCCGTGTTGATCGACGCCGATCTCATCGGGCTGATCAAGGCCCTCGACCTTTCGATGCTTGTGGCGGTGAGCCAGCGGGCCAGGCTCAGCCCCAGGCTGGCGGCGGCCATTGTGGCGCGCGGGCACAATAGTGTGACGCTGCGGCTGTTGCGCCGCATGGATATCGCGCTGGGCGATGCGTTGCTATCGGAACTGGCGACGTCACTGGCCGAGCAGGCCGAGATGCGAGGCGCGCTGCTGGCGCGCAAGGACCTGCCGGCCGCCGCAAGACTGCTGCTGGTGCAGAAGGTGACCGAGGCTCTGCGCGGCGCCCGGATCGTCAAGGGCGCATTGCCCGAGGATCGGCTGGCGCGCGTCCTGCGCGACAGTTGCGACACAGCGCTCACAGCTATTGGCGAGCGCGAGGCGGGCCGGGCCGGTGGCGGCTATGTCGCGGCCCTGATCGGGACCGACAGGGTCAATACAAGGGTGCTGCTGCATGCGGTGGTCACCGGGCATGTCATGTTCTTCGCCGATTGCCTGGCCGAACTGGCACAGACGCCGCGGGCCAAGGTCTTCACCCTTTTGGAGAATGGCAGCCGGGTCGCGCTCAATGCCCTGTTTTCGCGATGCGGACTGGGGGAAGGGGTGCGCAATCTGCTGGCCCGGCTGGTGCTGCATGCGCGCGCCACCGACCTGGCGGACGACGCGGGGGCACGCCACTATGTGGTGACGGCGCTGACCGAGGAACTGATCGCCGAGCATGGCGGCGTTATCCCCGAAGAGCTGGAAGAAGCGTTTGCCTATCTCAGCGAGCAGAACATATTGCTGGCGCGCAAGGCGGCGCGCGGCGTGATGGCGGCCTTTGCGCAGGATGCGGTGACGCCCATGGCCCTACCGGCCGGGATGGCCGACCAGCAGCTGGCGCTGCCCGCCGCCTAATAGCGGAACTGTTCGCTCAGGACGCGTTCTTCGAGGCTCGTGCCCGGATCGAACAGGAGGGTCACGCCATGGGTGCGATCTTCCCGCACCGTGACTTCCAGGACATTCTGAAACTCGACATTGTCGGCCACGGCGCTGACCGGCCGCTTGCCGGCTTCACGCGTGATGAAGCGGACTTCGGCGCGGTTGGAGAGGATGGCGCCACGCCAGCGGCGCGGACGGAAGGGCGAGATCGGCGTCAGCGCCAGGAGCTCGGCCTCGATCGGCAGGATGGGACCGTGCGCCGACAGATTGTAGGCGGTGGATCCAGCCGGGGTCGACAGCAGCACGCCGTCGCAGATCAGTTCGTCGAGCCGGGTTTCGCCATCCACGATGATCTGGATCTTGGCCGCCTGATAGGTCGAGCGAAACAGCGACACCTCGTTGAGGGCAAGGGCGGACTGGGTCCGGCCCGAGGCATCGAGGACCTGCATGGAGAGTGGAAAGATGCGGGTGCGCTGGACAGAGGCAAGCCGCTGATCGAGGTCGTCCTCGGAGAAGGTATTCATCATGAAACCGACCGAGCCGAAATTCATGCCATAGACCGGAACGCTCATGCGCATGACGCGGTGCAAGGTCTGCAGCATGAGGCCATCGCCGCCCAGGGCGACGACGACATCAGCCACGTCCATGGCGTAATCCCCATAGCGGGCCTTGAGCCGCGCGGCGGCGGCATCGGCTTCCGGCGTTCCATTCGTGACGAAGCTGATGCGGTCTGCGGGCTGGCTGGACACGTATAGGTCTCCGCTGGAAAGTCGCGTCTGCCTAGCACGCAGAGCGGGCAGGGGCCAGCCGGTGCGGGCAGGCCGACCGGTGGCAATTGAATCAAGTTCGCAGACAGCTTGAGAGAAATTGCGCCGCCCGTTTCAATCGTCTCGTCGCCGGGGGCGGATATCAGAAGGCCGCAGTCGGGACCGGAATCTCGGCAATTGAATAAAATTGTATCGAATTTTCGAATTCGGCAGCAATTTGGCGCGTGCATCCTGCAGCCATCACCTCATCAGGGATGGCTCAAATGAACATCAAACTCACGTCGATTGCAGCCGGCATGGCGGTTCTTATGGCCCTCACCGCCGGCGTGTCTGCCAACACCCAGCACAACGATCAGGTCCGCCGCATGGCGCCGGCCACGCCGACCGCCATGACCTTCTTCTGCCGCAAGTACGAAGGCGAATGCGCCACCCGCGGCGCGTCGTCGGTTCGATTGACGGCTGACCTGATGAAGGTCCTCGACCAGGTCAACAAACGGGTCAACCGCGCCATCTCCTACCGGGGAGAAAGTGCCGATATCTGGACCTTGAACCCGCGCAGCGGAGATTGCGAAGATTATGCGTTGAGCAAGCGCAGCGCCCTTATTCAGATGGGCGTGCCGGCAGGCTCGCTGCGTATCGCGGTCACCGCCACGCCACGCGGCGTGCCGCATGCGATCCTTGTCGTGAAGACAAGCGGTGGAGACGTCGTACTCGACAACCGCTCCAACGCCGTGAAGGAACTGCGCGCCTCCGGCTACAGGGTTCAAATGATGTCCTCTGCCAACCCGCTGCGTTGGGTTGCCGGCTAGGCACTGCAAAAGCGCGCTCCGCCTGTCGCTGCCGCTCCGGCGCAGTGGCAGGCATTTTTGCTGTGGCAGCCTTGACGGAAGTGCATGGCTGGGGCGGAGAATTGACCATTTAGGCCGCTATTCTCGCCAATGGTGCTGCTTGTTGCACATTTTAGCGCCACTACTGTCATTGTAGAGACAAGTATGTTGGTTAAACAATGTGAACTGCAGATTGACACCAATTCGCCCCGGTCATATTAGTTTGGTGTGCGGCAATGATGTAAAGGTTAGTTAAATGCGCAGGATTTTTTCTACCTTGGCGCTTGCCACAGTGTTCTCGTTTGGCTCGGCCAATGCCTTCGCGCTCGAAACCGGAGTCGCGGAAGTCGACGAGCTGATTGCAGCGCTTGAAGCTGACATCCTAGAGAGCTGCACCGGTGCGAGCAAAGACGCGACTAGTTGCGCGGCGCTGCTTCAGGTCTTTGCAGGTCTGGTAACGCCAGCGGGCTTTGCTGCGCTTCCTGGCTATACCGCACTGGTTACTGCCAATCCGGCGCTGGAAGAGGTGGTTGTCGCCGCTGTGACGTCGCCGGCTTACGAAACCTCCTTTGCCACCACGCAGACTGCGCTGGGTGGTGAGATTGCGACTGCCAATGCCGCAGACCCACTCTTTGCCCAGGCCATCGCCCCGGCGTTGACCAGTGCGACGGGCGTGAATACCGCAGGCGGCAACGAAAACCCTGCCAGCCCGACCACTCCGTAATATTCTCGGGTTGCTGTCTAGAAATTGAGAGGTCCTTGTGGGCCTCTTTTTTTGTCTTACTGTTTCTTTAGCGCGATTTTCGTTGCCTCCATTTTTAGATGCAGCCCATGCATTTCGCGCATGGCAAATTGCCTATACTTAACAAATCGCAACAAAATAGCCAAAAATCCGGGTATTGCTGCTGAAATAGTGACTTCATTGTCATCGTTTCTTCGCGGTGATTAACCCTCGCAAATCGAATGCATGGGTGGCGGACTTGCGGAACGTTAGTGTTTTGGTATGTTGTATTTGCGGTAATTGATGCAGCAGGCGCGCAAAGGTGGGTCTCATGACGGATATGGACAGGGTGCAGGGGTTTCCCCTTGACGCTGCTGGCGTGGATATCTTCCGCGCGCCCCCGCCAGTAGAGCGGCGCTGGGAATGGGATGGCGTCGATCGTGACAGTCGCCAGACGACCACGCGCCAGAGCGGCTTACCGCTGATCATGTTGAATTCTGTTCCGGCCGTGCCGGATTTCGGTCCGGAGCGGATTACCGAGTTGCAGATCAAGCGCGTCATCGACGTTGCCGCGTCGCTTCTGGCGCTTTTCGTCCTGATGCCGCTGCTCGTGCTCTGTGCGCTGATGATCAAGATCACCAGCCCTGGTCCGGTGTTCTTTCGGCAACAGCGCGAGGGCCTGGACGGACGCCTGTTCGAAGTTCTGAAGTTCCGCTCCATGCATGTAGCGGCCGGCGATGCCAGCGGCGTGGCCCAGACCGTGGAAAACGATCCGCGCGTCTTTCCGCTGGGGCGCTTCCTGCGCAAAACCAGCATCGATGAACTGCCGCAATTGATCAATGTGCTGCGCGGGGACATGTCTCTGGTGGGCCCGCGTCCGCATGTGCCTGGCATGAACGCGGCGGGCGTCAGCTATCGCGAGCTGGTGCCCTATTATGATCTGCGGCTGCGCGTATTGCCCGGCGTAACCGGGTGGGCGCAGGCCAATGGCTTTCGCGGGCCGACAGACAATGCCGGCCGGGCCAAGGCGCGGGTCGACCACGATATCGCCTATGTCTGCAATTTCTCGGTCTGGCTGGATATCAAGATCATCCTGCTGACCATCCGCAAGGAATTCGTGGTGGGGTCGGGCCACTAGCAGCCTCAAGGTCTGGCGTGTTGACCGCCGCAGTCAATTAGTTTGGCGGATTGAACAATGAAGTTACGCAGGCTGGCCATCGAAGACGTGGTGGAAATCACCCCTTCGCGATATGGCGACGAGCGCGGATATTTCTCCGAGACCTTTCGCAGCGACTGGTTCGTGCAGAATGTTGCCGATGTCGCCTTCGTGCAGGAAAACCAGTCGTTGAGCCGTGGCCGCGGCGTGTTGCGTGGGCTGCATTTTCAATCGGCACCGAGCGCCCAGGGCAAGCTGGTACGCTGTATTGCCGGCGCCATTTTCGACGTTGCCGTCGATATTCGCCATGGTTCGCCGAGCTTCGGACAATTCGTCAGTGCCACACTGACCTCGGATGAGGGCAATCAGCTCTTTGTGCCTGTCGGCTTCCTGCATGGGTTCTGCACCCTGGTTCCGGATACGCAGGTTTCCTACAAGGTGACGGCCTATTACGATCCGGCCGCCGATCGCGGCGTGGCGTGGAACGATCCCGATATCGGCGTTGATTGGCCGGACTTCGTGGATCCCTCACTGCTGTCCGGCAAGGATCAGAAGCAGCCGCTGCTGCGCGATCTGCCACACTATTTCGAATTTATGGGGGCCGTTTCGTGAGGGTTCTGGTTACCGGCGGCGCTGGATTTATCGGCTCGGAACTGGTCAGGCACCTGGTGCTCGACAAGGGCTATGAGGTGCTGACGGTCGACAAGCTGACCTATGCCGGCAACCTGGCTTCGCTGAAGCTGCTCGAGGGCAGGGCGAACCACCGTTTCCTCAAGGCCGATATCTGCGACCGCCAGGCCATGACGGAAGCATTCAGCAGCTTCCGCCCGAACCGCGTCATGCATCTGGCCGCCGAAAGTCATGTCGACCGCTCGATCACCGGGGCGGAAGACTTCATCCGCACCAATGTGCTGGGCACGTTCACGCTGCTGGAGGTTGCTCGCGGCTACTATGGCAGCCTCGATGCGAGCGCCCGCGCGGCGTTCCGCCTGCTCCATGTTTCGACGGACGAGGTCTATGGTTCGTTGGGCAGCGAAGGGCTGTTTGAGGAAACGACTCCCTACGATCCGAGTTCGCCCTATTCGGCCTCCAAGGCGGCGTCCGACCATCTGGCCAAATCCTGGGAGCGGACCTACGGACTGCCGGTGGTGGTGTCCAACTGCTCGAACAATTATGGCCCCTATCACTTCCCGGAAAAGCTGATCCCGCTGACCACGCTCAATGCGCTCGAAGGCAAGACACTGCCGGTCTATGGCCGTGGCGAGAATGTGCGGGACTGGCTCTATGTCAACGACCATGCGCGGGCGCTTGATACCATCATAGAGCGCGGGCGGATCGGGGAGACCTACAATGTCGGCGGCCGCAACGAGCGGCGCAATATCGACGTGGTCCGCCGCATCTGCGGCGTGCTCGATAGCCGGCGGCCGCTGGCCGAACCGCGCGAGAGCCTGATCCGCTTCGTCACCGACCGGCCGGGCCATGATGCGCGCTATGCCATCGATGCGACCAAGCTCGAGACGGAGCTGGGTTGGCGGGCACAGGAGACCTTCGATAGCGGGATCGAGAAGACGGTCGACTGGTATCTGGATAACGAATGGTGGTGGCAGCCGCTGCGGGAAAGCTATGCCGGTGACCGGCTCGGTGTGCTTCCCGAAGCCAAACGGGCTGTCGGCTGATGCGGCTGGTGGTGACCGGCAAGTCGGGGCAGGTGGCGACCGCCCTGGCGGAGCGTGGCCGCGCGGCCGGCATTGCGGTCATTGCCGTCGGGCGGCCGGAGTTTGACCTCAGCCAGGCCGAGGATGCCGAAACGGTCCTGAGCCAGGCGAAACCGGATGTCGTGGTTTCGGCCGCCGCTTATACGGCGGTGGACAGGGCCGAAACTGACGCTGACGCCGCATGGGCGATCAATGCCACGGCGCCGGGCCATTTGGCCGCCGCGGCGGCCAGGCTCGGCGTGCCGATCGTCCATTTGTCGACCGACTACGTCTTCGAGGGCAGCAAGCCCACGCCCTATGTCGAAACTGATACGACCGGGCCGCTGGGTGTCTATGGGGCCAGCAAGCTGGGCGGCGAGCAGGCCGTGGCGAGGGCTACCGACGACTACGCGATCCTGCGGACGGCCTGGGTCTATTCCCCGTTTGGCAACAATTTCCTCAAGACCATGCTGCGGCTCGGTGCCGACCGGCCGGAGCTGCGCGTCGTCGATGACCAGGTGGGCAATCCCACATCGGCGCTCGATATTGCCGATGCCGTGATCGGGGTGGCACGAAACCTGATGGCTCGTCCCGACGAGGCCAGCCTGCGCGGAATTTTCCACATGACCGGAAGCGGGGAGGGGAGCTGGGCTGATTTCGCCTGCGAGATATTCGCGCGCTCGGCCGAGCTGGGCGGCCCCTCGCCCAGGGTGACGCGCATCGCGACGGCGGACTACCCGACACCGGCGCGGCGCCCGGCCAATTCGCGGATGTCCTCGGCGCTGTTGGCCAAGGTTCACGGCATTGTCATGCCGGACTGGAAGAGGTCGACCGCCGATACCGTCAAGCGGCTGGTGGCCGGATCATGACGGGTCAAAGCCATTGCATCGCGTTGGAGAACTGAGGTCATGAAGGGCATAATTCTGGCGGGCGGCAGCGGTACGCGATTGCATCCGATCACGGCCGCGATCTCCAAGCAGCTGATGCCTGTCTATGACAAGCCAATGATCTACTACCCGCTCACGACGCTGATGCTGGCAGGGATCAACGACATTCTGATCATCACCACGCCCCACGATGCCGAGGGTTTCAAGCGCCTGCTGGGCGACGGAAACCAATGGGGCATCTCCATCACCTATGCGCAGCAGCCGGCGCCGAACGGGCTGGCGGAGGCGTTTGTCATCGGCGCCGATTTCGTGGCCGGGGGGCCATCGGCACTGGTGCTTGGCGACAATATCTTCTACGGGCACGGCCTGCCCAACCTGATGCGGACCGCCACGTCGCGTCGCAGCGGCGCCAGCGTGTTTGCCTATCACGTCACCGATCCCGAGCGGTATGGTGTCGTCGATTTTGACAGCCAGATGCGGGCCGTCAGCATCGAGGAAAAGCCTGCCAGGCCGCGCTCCAACTGGGCGGTGACGGGTCTCTATTTCTACGACAGCCAGGTGGTCGACATTGCCGCCAATCTCAAGCCGTCCCCGCGCGGCGAGCTGGAGATTACCGACGTCAACCGGATCTATCTCGAGCGCGGACAGCTGTCGGTGGAGCTGATGGGGCGCGGCTTTGCGTGGCTGGACACCGGTACGCCGGACAGTCTGCTCGAAGCGGCACAGTTCGTCGCCACGCTGGAAAAGCGCCAGGGCTTCAAGATCGCCTGCCCGGAAGAAGTGGCTTTCCACATGGGCTATATCAGCGAACGGCAGCTCGAGACGCTGGCGGAGAAGCTGAAGAAGAGCGCGTATGGGGCGTATCTGAAGTCTGTT
>NZ_JAKFDJ010000042.1:0-8034 GCF_036676215.1 Devosia sp.
GGGCGGCCGCCCCTACAGCATCCATGGCTTCCATGTAGTGATCCTTTTCGGCCCGGTTCACGCACCCGACCCTCAAGCATCAGGCGATGGGGTCGAAATCTGTCAAAATTAAGAGAAATGCCCAGTAAGCCGGCCTTTTGGCAGGACGGTGCCGGACACGTGTTCGCTTTGCCGCAATTATGGTCAAGGACTGGTTAACAAAGCGAGTCAGGGCGCCCCTCGCCGGCAAGTTGTGAAGGAACGGCCCCAACCGACGCACGTTACTCATAGCGCGCCGTTTGTCGCGCGCTCAAGAGGAGGATAAGCCATGACTATCCGTATCGCGTCCCTGGCTGCCATAACGGCCGCCGGGTTGCTTTTCGCTGCACCAGCCTATGCGGAAATGCTCAACATGACGGCCGAACTCACCGCCGCCGCCGAGGTTCCCGCCAATGAATCCGCGGCCACCGGCACACTCGAGGCAACCTACGATACCGAAACCATGATGTTCACCTGGACGGTGACCTATGACGGCTTGACCGGCGACGCCACCGCCGCGCACTTCCACGGCCCTGCCGCCGCCGACGCCACCGCCGGGCCGGTGGTTCCGATCGAAGGCGACCTCGCCAGCCCGATCGAGGGTTCGGCTACGCTGACCGAAGAGCAGGCGACGCAGCTCCAGGACGGCATGTGGTATTTCAACGTCCACACCGCCGAATATCCTGACGGCGAAATCCGCGGCCAGGTGATGGCCGCAATGTAGCTGCCAAGGGAACCGCTAAGCGGTTCCCTTCCTCTCCGCCAGCTCCCGAATGACCGCAGGCATTCGCGCCGGGCCACCGGACGTCTTGATCGCCACGACCACCACCGTGGCCCGCGTCAGCACCGTTTCACCCCGTAAAACCACCTGGCGGAGAGTCAGCCGTGCGCCGCTGATGGCAGCCACCTCGGTGGTCACTGTCAGCAGATCGTCGATATGGGCGGCGGCCTCGAACTCGATCTGCATGGAGCGCACCGCAAAGGCGATGCCCTGCGCCGCCAGTTCGAAATGGTGGATGCCCTCCGCACGCAGCAACTCGGTCCGCCCGCGCTCGAAGAACTTCAGATAACCGGCGTGATAGACATTGCCCGAAAAATCGGTGTCTTCGTAATAGATGCGGACAGGAAAGTGGTGCGTCGTCATCGCCCGTCAAACGCCTGTCTGCGCATGGTCTGGCTCATTCCTCCGGCTCCTCGAACAGGCTCTGCTGCATGCCGACAAACCCCTGCGGCACGGTTCTGCCGAGGTGCTGGAAGGCGGCGCCGGTCAGCATGCGGCCGCGCGAGGTGCGCTGGATGAAGCCCTGTTGCAGCAGATAGGGCTCGACGATTTCCTCGATGGCGTCGCGCGGTTCGCTGAGGGCCGCAGCGATGGTCTCGATGCCCACCGGGCCACCATTGTAGAAGTCGGCAATGGTGGTGAGGTAGCGCCGGTCGAGCTGATCGAGCCCGCGCGCATCGACATCGAGCCGCAGCAGCGCCTTGTCGGCAATGGATCTCGTGATCTCGCCCGACCCATCCACCAGCGCGAAATCGGTGACCCGTCGCAGCAGGCGTCCGGCAATTCGGGGGGTACCGCGGGAACGACGCGCGATTTCCATGGCGCCGTCGGGCGCCATCGGCATGCCAAGCAGCCGGGCGCCGCGCTGCACGATCTGCACCAGCTCCTCGGGCGTATAGAAATTGAGCCGTACCGGAATGCCGAAGCGATCGCGCAGTGGCGTGGTCAGCAGCCCCGCCCGCGTCGTCGCCCCCACCAGGGTGAACCTGGCCAGATCGATCCGCACCGAGCGCGCCGCCGGGCCTTCGCCGATGATCAGATCGAGCTGGAAATCCTCCATCGCGGGATAAAGGATTTCCTCGATCGCCGGATTGAGCCGGTGGATTTCATCGATGAACAGCACATCGCGTTCTTCCAGATTGGTGAGCAGCGCCGCCAGGTCACCGGCCTTGGAAATCACCGGACCCGACGTGGCGCGGAAACCGACGCCCAGCTCGCGCGAGATGATCTGCGCCAGAGTGGTCTTGCCCAGTCCGGGCGGACCGACGAACAGCACATGGTCGAGCGCCGCGCCGCGCTGCTTGGCCGCCTTGATGAAGACTTCAAGATTGGCGCGCGCATCGGCCTGCCCGACAAATTCGGAGAAGCCGGAGGGGCGCAGAGAGACGTCGAGCGGATCGTCACGACCAGCGGCGGGTGAGGTAAAGTCGATCACGCTGAAAGGTCCATTCCCGGACGGTGCATGCTCATGCTTAATTACTTCCGAAATCGAAGCCTTCGACCCGAACGCAGGCCGAGCGCACCGCCTTCTTGCCCTTCAGATCAGGGTTTGACCGCGACATGCGGTAAAACATCTTGGTGAGGTAATCGAGCCGCGCCTCGCAGGACCAGCGCAGCAGCGGAGCATTGAGGTCGTGGAACAGATAGGGCTTGGTCGAGCCGTCCGCCTCAAGGAAATAGATGGCGACCCCCACAACTTCGTTCTGGTCGGCCGAGGCCGGCGGCGTCATGACAGCGGCCATAAGCACCAGTACCAGCCATAGACGCCCGAGTGGTTTGCACGCTCGCATCGTCAGTCTTGCCCCGCTCATCAACTGCTCAACTCCCGCAGCCCCATTCGGATCAGCGTTTCGGTTTTCACGCCATCACCCTCACGCGCCACGATTCGCGCCAGCGCGGCCGAAGCCTGGGCGCTGGAATAGCCGAGATTGGTGAGGGCCGAGACGGCGTCGGTGATGGCACTCGGGGCCACGCCTTCGCCCAGGGCCGCCTGCAGCCCGAGTGTGCCGGCATCGATGCCGACCCCGGTGGGCACCTTGCCCTTGAGCTCGGTGACCAGGCGCAGGGCCAGTTTCGGGCCCACGCCATTGGCACGGCCGACCATGGCCTTGTCCTGCAGCGCAATGGCACTGGCCAATTCGGAGGGCGACAGCGCCGAGAGCAGGCCCAGCGCGACGCGGGCGCCGACGCCCTGCACGGTCATCAGCAGGTTGAACCAGGCTTTCTCGCTCTCGCTGGCAAAGCCGTAGAGCCGGATCATGTCCTCGCGCACGATGGTTTCGATGAACACCACGGCGGCATGACCCACCTGCGGCAGGGTCTGCAAAGTGCGGCTGGAGCAGAAGGCTTCGTAGCAGACGCCCCCGCAATCGATCAGCACGAAGTCGTCGCCGAAACTGTCCACCAGCCCCTTGAGCTTGCCGATCATGCGAGCGCCCTCAGCCGTTGATTGGCGACGCGGTGATGGGCGTGGCAGATGGCGATGGCCAGGGCATCGGCGGCATCGGCGCCCTTGAAATCGGCCGCCGGCATCAAGGTCTTGACCATCAGCGCCACCTGTCCTTTTTCGGCATGACCAGTGCCCACCACCGATTTCTTGACCAGATTGGCGGCATATTCGGCCACCGGCAGGCCACGCGCAGCCGGCGTCAGCAGCGCCACGCCGCGCGCCTGGCCCAGAATCAGCGCCGAGCGCGCGCCGGCATTGATGAAGGTTTCCTCCACTGCCGCCTCTTGCGGCGCGAAACGATCGAGCACCTCGCCCAACCCGGCAAACAATATCGCCAGCCGTTCGGCCAGCGAGAGGTCGACCGGCGGCGTCACCGTGCCGGCGGCCACAAAGGTCAACCGGTTGCCCAGGCTTTCGATCACCCCCCAGCCGCAGCGGCGCAGGCCGGGATCGATTCCGATGATTCGGGTAGCAGCACTCATGCGCCCATCCTTAATGAAGCCGCCCCAGCCTACCAAGCCCGATGTGAACAAAAAGGCAACAAGGGCGGTGGAAAAGCCGCCGATCGATAAAATTGTGGCCGGCGCGCAAAGATCGTCTTCATGCCGTCTGCTTAGCTTCGCCCGTGGGAATACAGGGGCAAACAATGACGGAACTTCGCAGGGAGTTACCCAGGCGAGCATGGCGGCGCATTGGCCGCGTCACCGGAGCGGTAACGGCCATTTCGGTCGCGCTGTCGGTGATTTTTACCAATTTGATTATGGAGATGTTCTCGGCTGGCATTAACGTTCAGGGGCTGGTCGTCTCGATCGTCATGCCAATCGCCCTGGGCGGACCGATGACGTTTGTCCTTGTGCTCAAGCACGAGCAGCTGCGCCACGCCAACAACCGGCTCGAGCACCTGGCGACTACCGATTGGCTGACGGCCTGTCTCAACCGGGGCGCCTTCACCCGCGCGGTGACCGACCATCTCGGCCGGCGAAAATCGGCAACTGAGAGCGGCGCGCTGCTGATTGTTGATGCCGACGACTTCAAGAGCGTCAACGACCGCTTCGGCCACCATCACGGCGACGAAGCCCTCAAGCTGATCGCCGCCGCGATTCGGCACGCGGTGCGCAGCAGCGATCTGGTGAGCCGACTGGGCGGCGAGGAATTCGGCGTCTTCCTGGCCGATGCCGATGCCGCCACAGCCGACCATGTCGCCGAGCGGATTCGCGGAGCCGTCGCCGCCATCGCCTTCCTGCCGGAAGGCCAGACCTGTGCCCTGTCCGTCAGCATTGGCGGCGCCACCTATGCGATGCGCGCCGAATTCGGCCATCTCTATCGCCTGGCCGATCGGCATCTCTACGAAGCAAAGAATACCGGCCGTGATCGCGTGGCCATGATGCAAGCCGCCTGACCACGGAGTGACCAAGCACCCCGCTACAACATCGCCTTCCACAAGCCAGCCACCCGCCTCCCCTGCTCCGGCTAGGGAAACGATCCGCCATTCCAGCCGCGAGAACCGCTCAATGTTGCCCTCCAAGACTTTGACTGCCTTGCAAAGCTGGTCCAGCGTCGGTCGCTGGACGCTCTTTGGCACCCTGGCCTGCGTGGTGATCTCGGTGGCGTTCAACGCGACCATGTTTGGCGATATGGGCGAAGCGGCGCTCCGGCGGTCCATTGTCAGCGCCACCGTGCTGCCGATCCTGCTGGGGGCGCCGCTGTTTCTCTATATGAGCCTGCGGGTGCGTGGCCTGGCGATCACCAATCTGCGGCTGGGCCTGGTCGCGCGGACCGACAGCCTGACCGCCTGCCTCAACCGGGGAGCCTTTACCAGCAAGGTCGGCACCCTGATGGCACAGCGCCTGGGCAAAGCAAGCGGCGCGCTGCTGATGATCGACGCCGATAACTTCAAGGCCATCAATGACCTGTTCGGGCACAATGCCGGCGACGAAGCGCTGACCATCATCGCACGCTCCATCCGCACCATCCTGCGCGCTGGCGATCTGGTGGGACGCATGGGCGGGGAGGAGTTTGGCGTGTACCTGCCCGATGTCGACCAGAAAAGTGCCGAGGCTGTCGCCGAACGTATCCGCCGCTCAGTGAACCTGGCGGTGTTCGCGCCCGACGGTCAGCAGCGACCGCTCTCGGTCAGCATTGGCGGCGTGGTCTTCGATGGGCCGGCGAGCTTCTCCGCGCTGTTCCGTATCGCCGATCAGCGGCTTTATGGCGCCAAGCAGACCGGCCGCAATCGCGTGACCGTGGTGCATGTGGCCGACCATCCGGAAATCGACTTCAAACGCAGCGCATGAAAAAGGGCGGCGCCGCGGCACCGCCCTGATCACTGCAACCTGAATGCGCTCAGGCTTCGAGCTTGGCCGCGTCTTCGTCGCTCATCTCGAAATTCGAATAGACGTTCTGCACGTCATCATCTTCCTCGAGGGTGGCGATCAGCTTCATCAGCGTCGCGCCCTTTTCGGCATCGATCGGCGTATTGGTCTGCGGCTTCCACACCGCCTTGACCGATTCGGCTTCGCCCAACACCTTTTCCAGCGCCGCGGCAACGTCCACCATCGCCTCGAAAGAGGTGGTGATATAGTGGCCTTCCTCGTCGCTTTCGACGTCGTCGGCGCCCGCCTCGATGGCGGCTTCCATCACCTTGTCTTCCGAACCGGCGGAAAGCGGATAGGTGATCTCGCCCACCTTGTCGAACATGAAGCCAACCGAGTTGGTTTCGCCCATTGCGCCGCCATGCTTGGAAAAGTAGGAGCGGACATTGGAGGCCGTGCGATTGCGGTTGTCGGTCAGCGTCTCGACGATCAGCGCCACGCCGCCCGGGCCATAGCCCTCATAGCGGATCTCGTCATAGTTATCGCCGTCCGAGCCGATCGCCTTCTTGATGGCGCGGTCGATATTGTCCTTGGGCATGGACAGCGCGCGGGCGTTGACCACCGCCAGACGCAGGCGCGAATTGAATGCCGGGTCCGGCATGCCCATCTTGGCGGCGACGGTAATTTCGCGCGCCAGCTTGGAGAAAATCTTCGAGCGCACCGCGTCGGACTTGCCTTTGCGGTGCATGATGTTTTTGGCGTGTGAATGGCCGGCCATCGGTCACTCCCCTCGTAACTGGAATTCTGGATTGGTGGCGCGTTATAGGCAAGCGCGGCAAAAAAGTGAAGCGGGCTAGAACACCGGCTCGGCTTGCGCCAGCGTCCCGCCGAGGCGGACCGGCAAAACCTTGACGGCGAGCCCACTGCGCGGATCGGTCTCGACCGCCACGCCGCATAGCGTCGCCTCGCCCTCGGCGGGGGTGAACCGGCCATTGGCAATGCCGGTCAGGAACCTGTTGAGCGGCTCTTCGGCATCGACGCCGATGATGGAATCGAAATCCCCGCACATGCCGGCATCGGCCATCAACGCCGTGCCACCCTTGAGGATGCGCTGATCCGAGGTCGGAATATGGGTATGGGTGCCTACGACCAGGCTTACCCGCCCATCCATGAAAAATCCCATGCCCTGGATTTCCGACGTCGCCTCGGTGTGGAAATCGACGATGATTGCGTCGGCCTGCTCTCCCAGCGGACACGCCGCCACCGCCGCCTCGACGGCGCGGAACGGGTCATCGGCCGGCCCCATGAAGACGCGGCCAAGCGCATTGACGACGAGGACGCGGTGCCCATTGCGCCCTTCAACAAACATGGCGCCGCGCCCGGGCGTGCCGGGCGCCATGTTGAGGGGGCGCAGGAGCGAGGTTTCCCGCTCGATGAAGGAGAGCGTATCGCGCTGATCGAAGGCGTGGTCGCCTAGCGTCACAATATCGGCGCCGGCGTCGCGCAGGCCCTTGAAGTGCGGCTCGGTGAGACCCCGGCCATGGCTGGCATTCTCGCCATTGATGACGACGAAATCGAACTTGTAGCGATCAATGATGCCCGGCAGGCGCTCGGCAACCGCATCCCGGCCGGAACGGCCCACCACATCGCCCAGAAACAGAAACCTCATGCCATGGCGCCAAAATGGCGCACACCGGCTTCGGTGACGACCGCATCGAGCGGCACGTCATGAGCCTCGCGCGGAATATGCTCCAGTTCCTGGGCGGCAAAGGCCAATCCCACCAGCTTGGGCCGCTTCTTCATCGTTGCCAGCGTCCGGTCATAATAGCCGCCACCATAGCCAAGGCGCGTGCCCTGGCTGTCAAAGCCGAGCAGCGGCATGATGACGATGTCGGGCTCGGCCTTGGGCGCCAGCTCTGCCGGCGCCAGCGTGCCGAAACCGGCCTCGTAGAGCGAGGCACCCTGCTCCCAGACCCGCAGGTCCAGCGGCGCCTCGGGCCCGAGCACGACCGGCAACACCACCGTCTGGTTGCTGTCCATCAGTCGCACCAGAATGGGCTGGCAGTCCAGTTCGTCGCGGATGCGCCAATATGCGGCGACCACGTCGGCCGGGCGGAGGACAATGCCCTCGAAGAAATGGTTGGCTGCCGCGCGCGCTGCCTCGGCGCGCTCCTGATGATCCATCGAAGCTCGGGCCACATGAGCCCGTATGCGCAACGCCGCCTTGGCTTGCTCGATCGTCTCGTCAACCATGGGGCGTACTGCAAACCTGCTTCAACAATAAGGTGCCGCCCTGGCCGTGTGATACACGATCCCGGGAACCTACTTTACGTAGGTGGGCGCCGTATGTCTGAGCCCAGGAGCCCAGTCAGGGACAGCTCCCTTAGGATCGTTAAGGCCCCGGGGATATAGGTATCCATCACGCGCCGGGCAGCAATTGAGATATAGGCGCTTTGGGTGGCCGTGCAAAGGGC
>NZ_JAKFDJ010000043.1:0-19330 GCF_036676215.1 Devosia sp.
GACACACAGATCGTCATCACAAGGCAATTCGATGCGCCGCGCCATCTGGTCTTCGCCTGCTACACCCAGCCGGCGCTGATCAAACGCTGGCTCAATGGCGCCGAAGGCTGGATCATGACGGTCTGCGAATTCGATGCCAAGGTCGGCGGCAGGTATCGCTACGAGTGGAAGGCGCCCAGCGGCTACGTCATGGGCATGGGCGGCGTGGTCAGGGCGTTCGAGCCGGTCGAACGGGTGGTCACTGCCGAACTGTTCGACGACGACTGGACCGGGGGAGAGACGGTTTCCGCGCTGCAACTCGACGAAGCCAATGCCCGAACAACGCTGGTCAATACCATCACCTATTCATCCAAGGACGCCCGTGATGGCGCGCTGAAGACGCCGATGGCCGAGGGCATGGAGTATGGGTACAGCAAGCTCGATACTGTACTGGCGGAGCTGGTGAGCCAGAAGTAGGCTAGCCCAAGCCCGCTGGAGAAGGACATCGCCATGAACGACCCTCGCGTTTCAGCCATCATTTGTGCGCTGGTTGCCCTCTGGCTCGGCTACACCGTTTTCTTTTCCTCTGAATCGCCCAGCACATTCCTGGCCGTTCTGCAGTGGACCTTTTTCGTCGTCGCCCTTGCCGGTCTGGGCGCTGCCATGGCGCGGCCGATGCGCGGGCGGCAATAGTTCAACGCCCGGTCTGATTGTCCCGGAAAGGGGGGGCGGGGAATCGCACAGAAGTCCGAAGGGAAAGGCCCCCTCACCCGGCGCTGCGCGCCGACCTCTCCCCAAGGGAGAGGTGAAGAACCCTCAGTTCAAATCCAGCGCATAGGCCTTCAATACGCCCAGCGGAATCAGCCCGAGCACGGCCTGATTGGTGGAGCGCAGGAACACCCGCGGCGCCTTGCCGGCCTGGTGCGCCTGCGACCAGCGCTGGGCGACGAGGCACCAGCGATTGCCCGCCACCAGCCCCGGAAAGGCAAATTGCGGCATAGGGGTCGTCAGGTCATTGCCGGCCGCTTTGGAATATTCGAGAAAATCCTCGGTCGCCTCGATGCAGACCAGATGGAAAGCGGCGCCCTCCGGCCCGGCCGCGCAATAGCCGGTGCGGAAGAAGCCGGTGAGCGGATCGCTGGAACAGGCCTGCAGCGGCTCGCCCAGCACATTGAGTTCGGCCGGGCCCTCGAAGCGCCCCTGCACGTTCAATTGATATCGCTCTTGTCCAGCATCTGCAGCACTTCCTTGACCTTGGTATTGATCTGGTCGAGCGAATAGGGCTTGGGCAGGAATTCGACGCTCTGGTCGTCCTCGATATCGCGTCGCACGCTTTCCTCGGCATAGCCGGAGACGAAGATGACCTTGAGATTGGGCATCTGCTCGCGCACATGCTTGAGCAATGTCGGCCCGTCCATCTCGGGCATGACCACGTCGGAGATCATCAGGTCGATCTTGAAATCGAGGTCTTCGAGTACTTCCAGCGCTTCGTCGCCGCCGTCCGCCTCGAACACTTCATAGCCGGTGGCGCGCAGCGCCTGGGCCGAGAAGGCGCGCACGCTCTCCTCATCCTCGACCAGCAGGATGCGTTCATGCCCGGTCAGGTCACGCACCGGCGCCGCCGCGGCGATCTTGGCGGCCACCTCATTGGCCGCCTGCACATGGCGCGGCAGGAAGATCTTGAACGTCGTGCCCACACCCAGCACCGAGACGGGATAGATATAGCCCTCGGTCTGTTTGACGATGCCATAGACCGTCGACAGGCCCAGCCCAGTGCCCTTGCCCAGTTCCTTGGTGGTGAAGAACGGCTCGAATATCTTCGCCAGCACGTCCTGGCTCATGCCGGTGCCGGTATCCTGCACGTCGATCAGCACATAGTCGGCCGGCACCATGCCCTCGAAGGTCATGCGTTCGGCCTCGGAGCGCTCGACATTGCTGGTGCGGAGGGTGATAGCGCCGCCATTGGGCATGGCGTCACGCGCATTGACCACGAGGTTGATGATGACCTGTTCCAGTTGCACCACGTCGGCGCG
Organism: Devosia sp.; assembly: GCF_036676215.1. Taxonomy (GTDB): domain Bacteria; phylum Pseudomonadota; class Alphaproteobacteria; order Rhizobiales; family Devosiaceae; genus Devosia. The sequence goes on from NZ_JAKFDJ010000043.1 coordinate 2,013, forward strand.
CACTGGCCAGATATTGCGGCCGTGTTCCACCGTCAGCGTGTTCTTCTCGCCGATCATGCGCTTGAGCAGAACCGTGAGGTCATCGACGATCAGCGGCAGCTCGAGCACTTGCGGCCGCAGCGTCTGCCGCCGCGAGAAGGCCAGCAGCTGCCGGGTGAGGCCCGCGGCGCGGTTGGCATTCTGCTTGATCTGCATCAGCTCGCTGAACGAGGGGTCGCCCGGCTTGTGCTTGAGCAGCAAGAGATCCGAAAAGCCGATAATGGCGGTGAGCAGATTGTTGAAATCATGCGCCACGCCGCCAGCAAGCTGGCCGACTGCCTGCATTTTCTGGCTCTGGGCAAACTGGGCTTCCAGCTTGCGCTGGTCGGTCATGTCGAGGGCATAGACATTGACCTGCTCGGGCGATCCCGCGCTCATCTCCGATGCGGAGAGATAAAGCCGCACGGCATAGTCGCCCTCGGCACTCAGCAGGGCATCGACAGGCTCGACCTCGGAACGGTGCGCGGCGGCGTCGGCGATAGCGCGGGCAAACTTGTCGCGGCTGCCTTCCCCGATCAGTTCGCTCAGCGGCTGCAGTTCCAGGCTCTTTTCCTCGCCCGACCATTTGAAGATGCGCCCGAACGGGGCATTGGTGCGGATGATGCGCCCTTCCCCGTCCAGCGTGGCAATGGCGAAGGGCGTGTCGTTGAAGAAGCGCGAGAACCGCACTTCGGCGGCACGCAGTTCTTCCTCGGTATCGGGCGCGTTGGACTTGTCGAGCACCAGTGTGCGCGTCTCGCCCAGTTCGCCATCGGCAAGCCGGGCGGCGCGATGCAGCAGGCGCACCGGAAAGCTCGTACCATTGCGGCGCACCAGATCGATATCGATGATCTCGGTGCGGATTTCCCCGTCGCCCCGGCCGCGCATCAACAGGCTCGCGCCATCGCCGCGCACCAGGTCCGACAGGCTCAGATGCCCGGCATTGAACTCGGCCAGGTCATAGCCCAGCCAGTCGGTCAGCGTGGAGTTGAGATACTGGATGCGGCCATGCGCATCGGCCGAGAAGAAACCGGCGGGCGAATGATCGAGATAATCGATGGCGCGCTGCAGATCGCGGAAGGCGCTCTCATTGTTGTCGCGGTCGCGGGTAATGTCTTCCACCGACCAGATGACCAGCGGCTTGCTGGTTTCGTCCGATTCCGGCAAGGGCCGCACGGCGACGCGATACCAGTATGGCTTGGCGCTATCGGCCACCGAACCGCCCAGCCCGCCGATAATGCGGATGTCTTCCACCGCTGCGCGCCCGTCCTTGGCGGCGCGCGACAGCCGGTAGATGGCCTCGCTGGCATCGGACTGGCCGGCAAACAGCCGCGGCACGCCCACTGGCACGCCATTGGTCACCGCGCCGGTGAAGCTGCCGTAATGGGCGTTGACGTAGGAAATCTTGCCATCACGATCCGACACCACGGCACCAAAGGGCAGGCTGTCGACCACGGCATTGGAAATGGTGCGGCGCTCTTCGCCATTGGCAAACCGGAACAGCCCGGCCGCCAGGCCAAACAGGCAGAAGACGCCCACCACCGCCAGGATGCCGACAAAGGTCATGATCGCATCGGGCGGGATGCGCTCCCCGAACAGCGAGAACACCACGGCGACAGCCACCAATGCCAGCCCGAGCACCAGCACGCGCCACAGCCCGGCGCTGCCGCGTCCCCCAGCCACGAGCGGATCGGGATAATTGTCCTCGCCAAGCGGCCTTGCTGCCATGGGTCCAGAATGCTCCGCAACCGGTTATTCGGCCCGAATCAGGCCCTTCGTAATGGTCTAGCAAATGGCCAGACCCTGCGGGAGGCCGAACAGGGTTTTCAACACTACCCTAGTTTGCCTTCCAGCCCGCACCTCTCTTGAGCCGCATCACGAATCCGATGACTTCGGCGACGGCCTTGAAATGCTCATTGGGAATGACCCCATCCACCTCGACGCTGGCAAACAGCGCTCGGGCCAGCGGCGGGTTCTCGACGATCGGCACGTCGTTTTCCTTGGCCACTTCGCGAATGCGCAGGGCGATGGCGTCGGCGCCTTTGGCAACGCAGAGCGGCGCTTTCATGCCCTTGTCGTATTTGAGCGCCACCGCAAAGTGCGTCGGGTTGGTGATGACCACCGTGGCGTCGGGCACCGCAGACATCATGCGCCTGCGCGCTCTCTCCTGCCGCAATTGGCGGAGCTTGCCCTTGATGTGAGGATCGCCCTCCATCTGCTTGTATTCGTCACGCGTTTCCTGAAGCGTCATCATCTGCTTCTTCCACCATTTCTGGCGCACATAGAGATAGTCGGCCAGGGCGATGACGGTGACGATGGACAGCACGGCGGCGAAGATCTTGATGCCGATCTCCTGGAAATCGGCCAGGATCATCAGGGGATCGGCCGTCATCATGGTGTCCAGCCGGTCGCGCTCGGGCCACACGACAAGCACGACCACCGTGCCCACGATGGAAATCTTGAACAGGCCCTTGCCGAAATTGACCAGCGACTCGCTGGAAAACAATCGCTTGGCGCCGGCCAGCGGCGAAATCTTGGAGAATTTCGGGATGATGGGCTCGGCCGACATCAGCGGCCGGTGCTGGATCAGATTGGCCAGCACGGCGCAGCTCGAAAGCACCACTAGAGGCACCAGGACGGTGCCCAGCAGGGCCAGCGCCAGATTGTTGAAGAAGGCGCCGAACCCCGCGCCGCCCAGCTCGAACTGATCGGCATTCATCACCAGTATCTTGAGCGACCCCATCAGGTTCGCCGCCGTAGCCGGCGCCATCATCGTAAAAATGGCCGCCGACCCCAGCAGCATGAACCAGGTGACGACTTCCTGGCTCTTGGCGACATCGCCCTTCTTGTGGGCGTCCTCGAGCTTCTTTTGGGAAGGGTCTTCTGTTTTGGCGTCTTGTTCGGGGGCTTCGTCAGACATCAGGGTGCCCCGCTATCCACGTGATGGCGGCCTGCGAGCGGCGCCTGCCTGCGCTTCCGGCGCTCACGTACCCAAAAGTACGCTGCGCGCCGGTTCTCGCCAAACGCGCTCTCGACTCGCCCTGACGTGGATTTCGGGACACCCTCAGCCCCTCCACATCGCGAGATGGTTTTCGAACGCACTGAGATACCAGCCCATCATCATAGTCAGCAGCAGCGCGAACAGCACCAGCCCGATGATGATATTGGCCGGCATCAGTACGAAAAACACCTGCATGGCAGGCATCAGCCGGGCCAGAATGCCCGCTCCCAGGTTGAACACCAGGCCAAAGACGATGAACGGCGCCGACATCTGCACGCCCACGCTGAACGCCCCGGCAACGGTGCGGATGGCCAGTTGGGCCGCATCGTCGAACATCAGCGGCGTATCGAGGGGAAACACCATGTAGCTGTCATAGGTCGCGGCCAGGGCCATGTGATGCAGGTCGGTGGCAAAGATCAGCACCATGCCCAGGAAGCTGAGGAAGCTGCCGAACACGGCGCCCTGGACCCCGACCTGGGTGGGGTCCGCCGCCATGGCGGTCGAAAGGCCGGCCTGGAACGCGATGATCGCGCCGGCGACCTGCGCGGCCATCACCGTGATGCGCGCAATAGCGCCCAGGATGAGGCCGATAGCCAGTTCGTGGAAGATGAGGCCGATAATGCCCATGATATCGGCCGGCATCGTGGGCAGGTTCGGCGACAGCAGCGGATAGACCACCAGGGTAAAGGCGAGCGCAAAGCTCAGCCGCATCCGCACCGGGATCAGGTCTTCGCCCAGCGCCGGCATCAGCATCAGGATCGCGCCGATGCGCGAGAACAGCAGCAGATAGAGAAAGGCCGTATTGGGCAGCCAATCGAGACCGACCGTCACCGTCAGCCGCCCACGATGATCATGTCGACCACGCGGCTCATATAGCCGCCCATGGTGGCGCCGAGAAACGGCAGGGTCAGGAGCATGGTGAGGAAAATGGCGATGATCTTGGGCACGAAGACCAGGGTCTGTTCCTGGATCTGGGTCAGCGCCTGGAACAGCGCGATGACCACGCCGACCACCAGCCCGACAATCATCATCGGCGCCGACACGATGATCAGCGTCCAGATGCCGTCGCTGGCAATGTCGAGTACTTCGGCGCCGGTCATGGTGGTTCCTGCCGGACGAATCGTCGCCCGCATTCATTGTACGCCCACCGCGTCATTCCCGCGAAAGCAGGAATCGCCCTTCCACCGCTAAGAGGCATCCCCACTTTCGCAAGGTGACGCCGTGGCGAAAGGCCAGTGCTAGATCGGCATCCGCATGATTTCTTCGTAGGCCGAGATCACCCGGTCGCGAATGGTCACCATGCTCTCGATGGCGATTTCGGTTTCGCTGAGCGCGGTCACCATGTCGACCACGTTGGCCTTGCCGTTGACCATGTCGACGGCCATGGCATCGCTCGCCTTGCCGGCATCGACGACGCCCTGCACCTGCTGGGCCAGCAGGTCGGCAAAGCTGCCGCCGCCCGAAGGCGCGGCAAGCGCCGTCAGATCTGTATTGGGCTTGGCCGCCTGGTTGATCAGCCGGCTGGCATTGCCATAGGCGGCTGTGGCGGCGTTGAAAGGGGTATTGATGGCCATCTATCGGCTCCTGCCAGTGTTTGCTGCCGCGCTTTCGGACCGGAAAACCGTCAGCCGCGCAGGATGTCGAGCGTGCGCCCGAGCATCTGCCGCGTCACGGTGACGACATTGAGATTGGCCTCATAGGTGCGCTGGGCCTCGCGCATGTCCATCGCCTCGATCAGCGGATTGACGTTGGGATACTGCACATAGCCGGTCGCGTCGGCCGCGGGGTGGCCCGGCTCGAAGCGGCTGGTAAAGTCGCTCATGTCATAGGCCAGGTTTCCCACCTCGACGACCTTGCCCCCGACATCGGCGTCATACGAGACCTCAAAGGTTGGAATGCGCCGGCGATAGGGCTCCTCCCCCGGCGCCGTGCCGGCAGAGTCCGCATTGGCAAGGTTCTCGGCGATCACCCGCATGCGCGCAGTCTGAGCGTGCAGCCCGGTGGCGGCGATGCGAAGCGAAGAGTTGAAATCCATGTGACGCTAGCTCTCTGTTTTCGTCGCGTTTTCGGCCGCAGAACCGGCGGTCGCTTGTGCTTGAACGCCTAGGCCTGCCGGCCCATTGCGGTTTTGAGGATCTTGATCGACTTCTGGTAGAGCGTGGTCGCGGCCTGGTAGTCCATCATGTTGGTCGTGACCTTCATCATCTCGTCTTCCAGCGTGACCCCGTTGCCTTCGGGCGTTACCTCGAAATTGGCCATGCGCTGGGCGCCAAAAGCCGATCCCTCGCTGCTGGACACCGAAAAATGCATCGGCTGGGTCGCCGAGGTGGTGACGGACGCCGTGGAAAAGCCGCTTGAGCGGTCGGCAAAATCATACTGCGCCAGGTCCCGCCCCCGGAAGCCCGGGGTCTCCGCATTGGCCACGTTCTCGGCCAAAAGGCCTTGACGGGTCTGGTGCCAGCGCATCTTGTCCGTGAGTGCCGTGAACACCGGCATATTCATGAGGCCCATTGGCCGAAATCCCCCGCGAGTCTCAAAATGCTACGCGCTGGGCAATTCTTGCCGGTCTATGGTTAATCAAGCGTTAACCGCGCCGGGTTAGGGCAATACCTGCCTCGCATTCTGCACATTTATCGGGATGTGGTAGGCAATATATGCCGCCGGATTCGGGCGGTGCCTGTTTGGGAGCCGACATGCAGTTCATCACCAGCCTCTTCGGTGGTTCGGGCAATAGCGTCCTGACCGCGATCTTCGCCCTCGCTGCGGTCGTTGTGGCGATCGTGCTGGTGCTGTGGCTGCTCAAGCTCCTGGCCCGCGCCTCGGGCAATGTCGCGCGGGGGCGCAACCGGCGGCTGGCAGTGGTCGATACCCTCGCCCTCGATCCCAAGCGGCAATTGCTCATCGTGCGGCGCGACAATGTCGAACACCTGATCCTCACTGGCGGCGCGCAGGACCTGGTGATCGAAACCGGTATAGCGGTGGATGAGGCGCCGGCGGCCCAGCCGTCCCGGCGGCCCATTCCCATGGTGGCCTCCCGCAAGCCCGCACCGGCCGCCAGGGCCGCTGCACCAGCGGCACCAGCCGTCGAGCCGCAGGGTCCGGCCGTGCCCGTTACCGCCATCGAGCGGCTGCGCGAACTGGGGCAGCCGACCAACAAGCGCGCCCACCTGTCGCTGCGCCATACCGGCCTGCTGCGGCCCGTCAGCGAGGCGGAAATGCCGGTTTCCCCTGAAAACTCCGCCGATCCGGTCTTGCCGGCCGCCGACTCAGCTAAAGAGGACACGGCGCAGCATGACGTAGAAGGCACCGACTTTGTCGAGGACAACAGCGAGGCGACCCGGAAGTAAGGCTGCGCCGTCGCGGCTGCGACGGCTCGCACCCTATGCCGGGCTGGCGGTGCTGCTGCTGGCGCTGACGCCGAGCCTCGCCTTCGGGCAGGACGTTTCGATCGATTTCGGTGACGACACCACGCTGACCGAGCGTGCTGTCCAGATCATCGGGCTGATCACGCTGCTCTCGCTGGCCCCGTCCATCCTGGTGATGGTCACCAGCTTCACCCGCATCGTGGTGGTGCTGTCGCTGCTGCGAACCGCCATCGGCCTGCAAACCGCACCGCCCAATTCGGTGATGGTCTCGCTGGCGCTGTTCCTGACCGTCTTCGTGATGCAGCCGACCCTGCAGCAATCCTACGACCAGGGCATCGCCCCCCTGCTGGCGGGCGATATCGAAATTGCAGAGGCCTTCGAGCTGGGCAGCGCGCCGCTGCACGAATTCATGCGGGCCAATGTGCGCGAGCAGGATCTGACCCTGTTCTACGACCTCACCGAGGCACCCATCCCCGATGACCCCGAGGCCATCCCGCTGCAACTGCTGATTCCGGCGTTCATGATCTCCGAGCTGCGCCGCGCCTTCGAAATCGGCTTCCTGCTGTTCCTGCCCTTCGTGGTCATCGACATGGTCGTGGCCTCGGTGCTGATGAGTATGGGCATGATGATGCTGCCGCCGGTGGTGATCTCGCTGCCGTTCAAGCTGATCTTCTTCGTGCTGGTCGACGGCTGGTATCTCGTCGCCGGCTCACTGGTGCGCAGCTTCGTCAGCGGCGGCGGCTAGCCTAGGACGCCAAAGCGACGCCTGCGCTGGGCTCCGATGCAGAGAGAGGGGCCAGGGCTCCCTCCCCCGCATAGGTGTCGCGATAGGACGCGAGGAACGCGTTGATCCCGTCAACGCCCGAGACCTGGCTGGCAACCGCCTTGAATTCGAGGCTGGTGACCTGGATCTGCCCGGTAACCAGGTCGAACATCGGCCATTCCGGCGTCGTGACCATGGCGTCGCCGAACTTGGAACGCAGGCGCGACAGCCCGAACTGGTCGCCCGCCAGCACGAAGCCGACGCCGGCCTTGATCAGGCCCATGCGCACCGTCTGGCTCAGCGGCACCCCTTCGGGCTGGTCGGCGTAAAGCGCCTCAAGCATTTCGCTGGCCTGGTCGTAGCGCTTGGCCTTCCAGTGCGCATCGATGCGCAGCAGATTGGCATCCCGCCCGTCCAGGTCGCGTAGCAGGTCGAGCGCCAGCTGATCCCGGCCGCCATCGATCATGGCCCGGGCCTCGAGGATCCGCCGCTGGCGCTGCAGCGATTCCGGCAGGTCGGGCAGCCGCGTGGCGTTGAGCACTCGTATGGCGTCCTGCGGCCTGCGATCGGCCAGGTAGATGATGGCCAGATCGGCCGCGATCTGCGTCCGGGCAACGCCGCGCAGGCGGTTCTCCAGCTGATATTCGAGCAGTTCGGCGGCCTGCGCCAGCAGGTCGACCCGCACCAGGCGCCGCGCCAGGTTGCGGATCATCTCGTCGCCGCGCGCCCCCGGCGGCGTCAGTTGGCGGAAGTCGTAGTAGAGCCCCAGCGCATCGATCGGACCCAGCGAGTCGGCCACGCCATCGAGAAACAGTTCGCCGAACCTGCGCTGGGCTTCATCGCGCAGCTCAGTGATCGGCCGGCTTTCCGGGTAGTTGGCGACGGCCTGCTGCACCGTCTCGAAGCCCAGGCGATAGTCGCCATCGCGGAAATAGAAGTTTGCCAGCATGGCCTGCATGTCGGCCTCCAGCGGATTGCCGCGCCACAGCAGCGCCTCCGCCGACAGGGTCTGCGTGGCCTTGGCCAGATCGAGCGTCCCCTGCTCGTTGAGCAGGCGCAGCGTGCGGTAGATCGCCTCGGCCCTTGTGGGGCGGATATCGGCGGCGATGACCTGGCCATAGGTGTCGATGGCCTCGGCGACCCGGCCGCGCGCCTCGTCCACTCGCCCGGAAAGCAGGTGGAACAGGCTGGCCTGTTCGGGATCGAGGCTGGCGAACTCGATCTGGTCGAGGAAGCGTTCCGCCACGGGCATATCGTCAGTCTCCACCGCGGCACGCACGGCAGCGAAGTAGAACTTGTTGCGTACCCACAGCGGGTAATTCTCGGCAATGCCATTGGCCTCGACCGCATCGGCACGCGCACCCTTGAAGTCGTAGGCATCCACGCGCGCGATGGTCCGCCACAACAGGGCATCGACCTCCTGCCCCATCGAATTGGCGTTGAGAATGCTCAATGCCTCGGCCGGGCGAACTGCCAGCGTCGATGCGATGGCGCGCGTCATCCGCATCTTGCGCGTCAGGTCCTCCGCCTCGAGGTCGGACTCCATCACGTCCAGCACACCCAGCGCCTCATGGGCAAACCGGTTGGCCGTGTAGTATTGCGCCAGGTCGAGGCGGGCGACGTCGCGGGCCCGGCCTTCCCCGTCCGCGGCATCGGCGAGCAGCGCATCGACGTGATCGTTGAGCGCGCCGAAGTCCTTCTCCTCCAGCACCGCCAGATCGACATAGCTACCGCGCAGCGTCTCGGTGATGCCATTGCCGATATTGCGCGGCGCATCATGGGCCGAAACGGTCAATCCGCCTGACGTCGAGAGCACGGCCAGCTCGCTCTCGATTGCCAGGGCGAGTTCGGGACTTTTCGGCTTGATGACCAGGCCGTGCACGCTGCGCAGGGCGGAGAATTCGACATAGTCGAGCGTGCGGGTAACGCCCCGTGCCGGTGGATAGGCCGTCACCACCTTGAGCAAGTCGCCGACCAGCGGGTCGCGGAAATCGTGGATACGCCCGGGACGAACCACATCCGCCACCACTTCGAACACGCCATCGAGGTCGCGGCGGCGGCTGAGATTGATCGGCTCGGTTGGCGTCAGCATGATGTCGCCCAGCGACAGCACCCAGGCCATGCCCTCCGACCCCAGGGTCGCCAGCCGGTCCTGCGACAGCTCGACCCGCACCACCTGGGTATCGCCGGACGTCACCACCGCGAACTCGCTGGCCAGGGCATCGAGCTCCTCTGAATGGACAGGCGGCCGAATGCCGGACACCGTGTCGAAGATCATCCAGACCGTGTCGCCGCGCCGGAATACCGCCGCCGGCGTATCCTGCTCAAACGGAAACACCACCCGGACGGTGGAGCCCAGAACGCTGACAAAGGGCGTCACGCTCTTGGCCACGCCCTCGGGATACAGCATGCCGACCTTGGCAGTGTCAGGTCCGGCGGACTCTTCCTCGGGCTCCTGGGCAATGCCATCGGCAAGGCTCGCGGCGGTGAAGCTGGGCAGGCCGATGCCAGCGATATCGACGTCGAGCACGTACTGACGCGGCGAAATCTCGTAGAAGCGTGGCGTCACCCCCGCGGCCAGTTGCAATGTGACTAGCGAGCCATCCGGGCTCACTGACGTTTCGACCGAGGCGACCTCGGGCGGCAGATCGACCGACAGATCGCGCATATCGACGCCAACCGGCCATTCGAAAGCAATATGGGCCGTCTCCCCCTCCTGCACGAACTCGGCCGTGGTTGGCACGGTCCAGTCGAACTGCAGGCGCATGAAAGTGGCATTGCGACCAACGCGGACGATCGCCTGCGGATTGAGGGCCTCCACCTCGGCGGCCTTGCGCTCGCGTTCGGCGCGAATGGCGGCGAGCCGCGCCCGCTCCGCCAACTCGTCGATGATCTCCTGCGGCAGCGCGGGGGGCATGCCCTGCCAGTCGGTCGGCAACAGGTCGATAAAGAGCTTCTCGCCTGCTTCGATGCGATTGAAATTATACGCCGTGCGCAGGCCCATGCGCAGGCCCCTTCCGTCCGGATCTACCCGGGCGACGGACAGATAGGGCGCCATGGTGACCCCAACATCGGGCAGGATGATCGAAACCTGCTCCTCGAATTCGATCGAGAGCACGCCGTTTTCGATGCGCATTTCGTATTTTGGCAGGTCGTCGCGGCCCGGAAAGCTCAGGATCATCCGGGCGTAGCCGTCTTCCTGGGTGGCAAACAGCTGGCCTTGTTCTTGGGCCGCCGCCGGCATGGCCAGACCCAGCATAGCCAAGGCGACGCCGATCATCGCGGCCCTTCCGGCGCGCCGCAAACCTGCCATGATCGTCTTCACCGGCTTCTGCCCGCCCGACGCACTTTATCGCGTTAGCGTGGCGAAGCTTTCGGCTCCGGGATCACGAAACGCATGGGTTACACGATACTCTCGTGCCGACCCTAGCGCCCCCTACTTAACGTCGCCTTACCCCAAAAGGAAAAGCCTTATTGACCAACGATCTGAGGCAAGGCCGCCAGATCGTCCGGCGTCATCTCGGCGGCCGGCCGGTCCGCGAGATCGGCCATCTTCACCGTCAGCTCCTGCGCCCGCGGCGCATCCATCTCGGCCAGGATCGGCGCCATCTTGCGCGGGCTCATCGTCTTGGCCACGCGCAGCAGCACGTCAATGTCGAGATTGTTGAAGATGCTGGCAGCATCCTTGGGCCGCATCGCCTCATACATCGCCACGATACCAGCGAACTGCCCCGTCTCCATCTCCTGCCGTTGATCGACCAGGGTGGAAATCTGGGTTTCCAGCGCCTGCAGGGTTGCGGCCCGCTCCTCGATGCGCTTCTCGGCGGCGTCGACGATAGAGGCGCGCAGCGCCAGGTCCTGTTCAAATTGCTGCAACTCTTCACGGCGGGCGACGAGGCGCTCCAGCAATTGCTGCTCTGTCCCGGACACCGCCTCGGTGCCGACCAGCGGGACGGCAACGCCATCGGCATCAATTTCCATGGGAATCGCGTCCCCGGACGGCAGGCAATCGATCACAGGCGGCGCAAAGCTGCCCGCGGGCACCGTCCGCTCAACCACATTGACGGCCTCGGTCGCCGCTTCGATCTCGGCAGTTCTTGGCGGCCGGACGATGGCTTCGCCACTTTCCGTGATCGTGGCATCAGACTCGACGCAATAGACGCCCGGCGCCGCAGTGACGTCCTGGGCCAGCGCATTGGCGGGGGTCATGACCGGCGTCTCGGCGCCGGGTGGCGTTGCGGTCTCGGCAGCGGGCGCGCCCGCGCCCGCCTCTGCCGGCTGCTCGCCCAAGGTCGGCGCAGAGTCGGTCAGCGTCGGGCTGGCATCCTCCAGGGTCGGTTCAGCCGCCGGAGTTACCGTCTGGTCGGCCTCGGCAGTGCCACCGCCCTCGCTCGCCGCGCTTGCACCGGCCGCCCAGACGGTACCGACGCCCGTCAGCACATAACCGCCATTGGTCACCAGACCCACGGTTTTGAGCACCAGCAGCGCAGCAATGGCCAGGACGACGACCGGCAGCAGGCGGATATTGGTCACGCAGCGACTCCGCGGGTGCGAACGCGCGCCGACAGCTGTTCAAGCGCCGATTGCACCTTGTTGGGCTGTTCCACCGGCTCGATGGCCTGGCTGTGGCGGGCAACGCTGGTGATCTTGGCGATGCGCTCCATCAGCACCGTGCCGGCATTGACATGATTGGCCAGCTCGATGCCGAAGCGCTCGGCCTCTTCGAGCCGGGAATTGAGCGACAGGTCGGCTTCCACGGCCGTCTGCTTGAGCTCCTTGATGGCCTGGTTGGCGAGATTGGTCGCCCCCACCAGGTCGGCCACCATCTGGCGCAACACATCCTTGTCGGCGTGCAGCCGCTTCAGGCGCTGGTTGAGCACGATGCAGTATCCGATTGTCAGTGCCAGCAGAATGGCGACAGCGCCCTCCACGAACATACCCAGAGGCAAGCCGAACATCATCGTCCTTCCATTTTCTCGTCGATTGCTTCAAAGGCCGCCATGGTGACCCGGGGCGGGTTGAGGGGGCGGGTGACCCGCACCGATACGTGGTTGCCGATATGGCCCATGATGGCCTCGGTCAGTTCGACATCGCCGCAGCGCAGCCGCACCGGGTCGGTGGGTGCACGTTCGAACATCACTGTGTCGCCCGGCTTCATGCTCAGCACGCGCGAAAGCGGCAGATCCTGTTCGTGCAGCACCGCCTCGATCTCGACATCGGCCGAATAGATTTCGGTCGCCAGATGGCCTTCCCAGATCGGGTCACGGCCGAATTTTTCACCCATGAACATCTGCAGCAGCTGTTCGCGGATGGGTTCGATGGTGGCGTAGGGCAACAGGATTTCGATCTTGCCGCCACGATCGTCCATCTCGATACGCAGCTCAATCAGGATGGCCGCATTGCCCGGCCGCGAAATGGCGGCGAAGCGCGGATTGGTTTCCATGCGCTCGAGCTTGAAATTGACCTGGGTCACTGGCTCGAAGGCGCGATGGGTATCCTCGAGGATGACTTCGATCATCCGCCGCGCCAGCGCCATCTCGATCGTGGTATAGGGCCGGCCTTCGACGCGGATATTGCCCCCGACGCGGCGGCCGCCCAGCAGCACGTCGATCATCGAATAGATCAGGCTGGAATCGACGGTGAGCAGCCCGTAATTCTCCCATTCCTCAGCCTTGATCACCGAGAGAATGGCGGGCAGCGGGATGGAATTGAGATAATCGCCGAAGCGGACCGAGGAGATCGAGTCCATGGTGACTTCGACATTGTCGCTGGTGAAATTGCGCAAGGATGTCGTCGCCAGCCGCACCAGCCGGTCGAAGACGATTTCGAGCATCGGCAGGCGTTCGTAGCTGACCAGTGCCGAATTGATCAGCGCCTGGACGCCGGTAAGCTCGACATTGCTGCCGATGCTCGCATCAAAGCCGAGCAGGCTGTCGATTTCATCCTGGTTGAGAACGCGGTCGGGGCCACCCTCGGCTTCACCGGCCTCGCCCTCGATCATGGCGGCCCATTCGGCGGCCGCAGCAGCGGCCCGCTGCTCGTCGGTCATGTTGTCCGTGGACGATCCGGCGTCATCCAGACCCCATTCTTCCGCGAGCTTGTCCTGTTCGGTCGGGCCAGCCATTACTGCACCAGGATTTCCTTGAACAGGATCGACTCGACGCGGCTGGGATAGATCGCGACGTTGACGCGGCGCAGCAACTCTTCCTTCAGGCGATAGACGCCGGCCGAGCCTTCGAGATCTGAGCGGCGCAGCTCGCGCAGATACACCTGGAACGCATCGACCACCTTGGCCATGCGCGGCTGGATCTCCACCATCATTTCCTCATTGGCGACCTCAAGGGCCACCGTGAGCTTCATGAAGGCGCCGCTGTCCGCTTCATTGTTGAGGTTCACGATCATCGGCGGCAGGTTGAAGATGAAGGTGTGACCAGCCGTCGCGGCAGCCGAGGCCTCGGCAGCTTGACCGGCCTCTGCGTCCGATGGGGCAGACGAGGACGACAGGAACACATAGAGCCCCGCGCCAGCGAGCAGCACCACGATCGCTGCCGCACCGATGATGATGAAGAGCTTGGGTATCCCCTTCTTGGCCGGGGCGCCGTCGTCGACTTCTGCTTCAGCGGCCATGCCAACCTGCCAAACTCGGGACTTTCCGGACGATTCCGGCTCTATGTCCAGCTAAGCGTCCGATGGTTAACGATTGGTTACAAAGCGAGCCAAAGCGGCAATATTTGCCGGGCAGCTTTTGCCGCACCTGGAAAGATTGCCTCGGCACCGCTAACCCTCCTCACCTCGTATCTATCTGATTTTATTAAATTTTCGCACCTGGCATGGTTTCTGCAATGTTAACGCCGAGACCGCAGGCTTGGGGAAGCAGGCAGTCTCGGGGACGTTAACTTTCCGGGGATCAGCCAATGATCGAGAATGCGCAACTGATCAGCCTCAGCCGGCAGATCGCGCTGCAGCGGCAGATGGATGTGGTGGCCAACAACATGGCCAACATCAACACCACCGGCTTCAAGGGCGAGCAGATCCTGTTCGAGGAATATGTGATGCCGGTCGCCCGCGACCAGGACTTCCCGAGCCTGGACCAGCCGCTCTCCTATGTGCAGGACTGGGCCACCATGCATGATCTCGCCGGTGGCGCCATGGTGCAGACCGGCAGCGAACTCGATGTCGGCCTCAATGGCGACGGCTTCTTTGCCGTGCAGACCCCGGGCGGCGAGCGCTGGACCCGCGCCGGCACCTTCCAGCTCAGCGCCAACGGCACCCTTGTCGACGCCAATGGCAATCCGGTGCTCGGCACCGGCGGCCCCATCCAGTTCGGCCCCGAGGAAACCGGCATATTGATCGCCGCCGACGGCTCCATCAGCTCCAGCGCCGGCCCCAAGGGCCGCCTGCGCCTCGTCGAATTCGCCAATGCCCAGGAACTGGTCCGCGAGGGCAACAATCTGTTCTCCGGCGGCACGCCGGTCGCCGCGACCAAGACGCGTGCCATGCAGGGCTTCATCGAGAAGTCCAACGTCTCGGGCGTCAGCGAAATGGCCGAAATGATCCGCGTCACCCGCGCCTATGAAACCGCGGCCTCGCTGGCGACCAAGCAGGATGACCTGCGCCGCTCCGCCATTCAGCGTCTCGGCGACGCGAACGCGTAACCCTGAGGATTTGCCATGAAAGCTCTTTACATCGCATCGACCGGCATGAGCGCTCAGGAACGCAACGTCGAAGTCATCTCCAACAATATCGCCAACATGCGGACCACGGGCTACAAGCGCCAGCGCGCCGAGTTCGAGGACCTGCTCTACCAGCAGATCACCCGCGCCGGCTCGCAGACCTCCGACCAGGGCACCATGCTTCCCGCCGGGCTCGAGATCGGCTCGGGCGTGCGTACCGTCTCCACCCCGCGCGTGATGAGCCAGGGCGGCGTCAACATGACCGACCGCGAACTCGACGTCGCCGTGCGCGGCGAGGGCTTCTTCATGGTGCAACTGCCTGACGGGCGCACCGCCTATACCCGCGACGGCTCGCTGGAACGCTCCGCCGAGGGCGAGATCGTCACCTCGACCGGCTATCGCATCGATCCAGGCATCAACATCCCGGGCCTGGCGACCTCGATCGCCATCTCGCCCGACGGCATGGTCAGCGCCTATCTCGACAATGAGACGGTCCCGACCCAGCTCGGCCAGCTTCAGCTCGCCCGCTTCGTCAACAAGTCGGGCCTGGAATCGCTGGGCGACAATCTGTTCGTCGAAACCGCCGCCAGCGGGCCGGCCCAGGTCGGCGTGCCCAATGCCAATGGCGTGGGCAATCTGCTGCAGGGCTACCTCGAAATGGCCAACGTCAATTCCGTTACCGAAATCGCCGACCTCATCGCCGCCCAGCGCGCCTACGAGATGAACGCTCGCGTCATCTCCGGCGCTGACGAGATGATGCAGGCAACCAGCCAGCTGCGCTGATAGGAGCGACGATGATGATCCTGCGTTCCGCCTTCGCCACCCTGACCACAATCCTGCTCGCCAATGCAGCCTGGGCCGCGCCCGTGCTGCGCTCCGATATCGTGGTCAACGCCGCCCTCGTCACGCTCGGCGATATGTTCGAAGATGCCGGCGCCGATGCCGAGCAGGCCCTGTTCCGCGCGCCCCTGCCGGGCACCAGCGGCGTGGTCGGCCTGAATGACATCACCGCCGCCCTCGCCCGCATCGGCATTGTCGACTTCGAAGCCGGTGGGCTGGACAGCATCCGCGTCACCCGCGCCGCTGCCATAGTCGACGAGACCTTGCTCACCGGACTGATCGCCGCCGATCTGTCCCAGCGCGGCATCCTTGGCTCCGGCATGAGCCTCAATACGCTGTTCGCCAACCCCGTGCCCCCCATCAACGCCGAGGCAGTCGCCGAGCCGGCCAGCGTCATCAGCCTGCGCTACCTGCCCGGCAGCGGGGCCTTCACGGCCCGCTTCACCATCGCCGGCGTCGAGCAGCCGCTCGATGTATCGGGGACCATCGAACTCATGATCGAGGCGCCCCATATCACCGCCAACCTGCCCGCCGGCACGCTGCTGTCGGCCGACAATATCGAGATGCGCCCGGTGCCCCTCAGATATGTCGAGAGCACCGGTTTCCCCCGGCTCGACGATGTCGTCGGCAAAACCCTGCTGCGCCAGAGCCGCGAGGGCATGATGCTCAAACCCGCCGACGTCGCACTCCCGCAGCTCATCTCCAAGAACGACACCGTGACCATCTATTTCCGCAAGGGCCCGATGACCCTCACGGTCAAGGGCCAGGCCATCACCAGTGCCACCACGGGCGCCCCGCTGCAGGTGCTCAACCTCATGTCCAAGCGCGTCATCAGCGCCACCGCAATTGCCCCCGGCGCGGTCGAAGTGGGTTCTGACCCGCTCGCCCTCGCCGGCCTCTAGGCTTCAGGAGATCAGACCAATGCACGTCTTCAAACTCGCCGCCCTCCTGACGCTTACCGCCACCCTTGCCGGTTGCAGCACCATGGATCGTCTCGCCAGCGTGGGCTCCGCCCCGCCGCTGACCGCCATCGCCGACCCCACCACCACTGCCGGCTACCAGCCCGTGCGCATGCCCATGCCCGAGGCCATCGCCGATACCTACCAGGCCAATTCGCTCTATCGCACCTCGGCGCGCGGCTTCTTCAAGGATGAGCGCGCCCACCGCATCGGCGACATCCTGACCGTGATGGTGACCATCGACGACAGCGCCAAGATCGCCAACACCACTCAGTCCGGCCGCAACTCCACCAACACGGCCGGCATGGGCGGCATCTTCGGCGTCGCTCTCGACAATATCAGCGATGGTTCCATCGACCCCTCGGCCGCCATCGAATTCGACTCCGGCATGACCAATCGCGGTAATGGCTCGGTCAACCGTTCGGAAAGCCTCGAGACCTCGGTCGCCGCGGTGGTCATGCAGGTGCTGCCTAACGGCAATCTGGTGATCGAGGGCCGCCAGGAAGTGCGGGTCAATTTCGAGGTCCGCGACATGATCCTGGCCGGCATCGTCCGTCCCTCCGATATCCAGGCCAACAACACCATCCAGTCCTCCAAGATCGCCGAGGCGCGCATCTCCTACGGCGGACGCGGCCAGATCACCGATGTGCAGCAGCCCCGCTACGGCCAGCAGGCCATGGACGCGATCCTGCCGTTCTA
>NZ_JAKFDJ010000044.1:0-38972 GCF_036676215.1 Devosia sp.
CACCAGCAGATACGTCAGCCCCTGTTCCCGCCGCAAACGCTTGAGCAGGTTGAGGATTTCCGCCTGCACTGATACGTCCAGCGCCGAAGTCGGTTCATCCAGCAGCAGCACCTTGGGCTCCAGCATCAGCGCCCGCGCAATCGCCACGCGCTGCCGCTGCCCGCCCGACAGCTGGTGCGGAAACCGGAACCGGAACCTCTGGTCCAGCCCCACCGCCTTGAGCATCGCCTCGACCCGCTCACCCTGATTGCCGACGCCATGAATGGTCAGCGGTTCGCTCAGCGTCGCGTCGATCGTCTTGCGCGGATGCAGCGACCCATAGGGGTCCTGAAACACCATCTGCACCTGCCGCGCCACTGCCCGGTCCACCCCATGGCTGCGCGCCTGGCCCAGCACGGCAATCTCACCCGTCCAGTCCGGCGCCAGTCCGGCAATGGCCCGCAATATAGTGGATTTCCCCGAGCCGCTCTCGCCCACCAGCGCAAAGCTCTCGCCCTCGGCAATGTCGAGATTGACCCCATGCACCACCTTGGTGTCGCCGTAGGAAATATCGAGGTCCTTGAGTTCGATCGCGCTCATGTGCCCGCCCATTGGCTACGGTCGAGCACCGGCAATTCGTCCCGGCTCTCATCGATGGTCGGCATCGCCGCCAGCAGCCCCCGCGTATAGGGATGCCGCGCCCGGTCGAGCTGCCCCGCCGCGCATTCCTCCACCACAACGCCCGAATTCATCACCAGGATGCGGTCGCAATAGCGGCTGACCAGATTGAGGTCGTGGCTGATCAGGATCAGCCCCATCCCCTTGGTCGTCACCAGATCATCGATGATGTCGAGCACCTGCGCCTGCACGCTCACATCCAGCGCCGAAGTCGGTTCGTCCGCGATCAGCAGTTCCGGCTCGGGGATCAGCATCATGGCGATCATCACCCGCTGCCCCATGCCGCCCGAAACCTCATGCGGATAAAGCCCCGCCACACGCTTCGGATCATCAATCCGCACCGCCTCGAGCATGCTCAGAATCCGCTCATTCACCGCGCGCCGCGGCAGCTTTTCATGCGTCACCAGCGCTTCGGCGATCTGCTCGCCCACCGTCATCACCGGATTGAGCGAAAACTTGGGGTCCTGCATCACCATGGAAATGCGCGCGCCACGAATGGCCCGCATCTGCTTTTCGCTCTGGTCGAGGATATCCACCCCCTCAAACGCCAGCTTGTCAGCCGTCACCAATCCCGGCTTGCGGATGAGCTTCAATATCGCCCGGCCCGTCATCGACTTGCCCGACCCGCTCTCGCCCACGATCCCCAAGCGTTCCCGCCCGAGATCGAACGAAATCCCCTTCACCACCTCCACCCGTCCGCGATGGGTGGGAAAGCTCACGCGCAGATTCTTTACCTCCAGCATAGGCGCCATCACTTGCCCTCGCTCTTGGGATCAAGCACGTCCCGCAAACCATCGCCGAGGAAACAGAACCCCAGGCTGACCACGATGATGGCAAAGCCCGGCATTGTCGCCACCCACCACTGGTCGAGAATGAACGTCCGCCCCCGCGAAATCATCGCGCCCCATTCCGGCAGTGGCGGCTGCGCGCCCAGCCCGATAAAGCCCAAGCCGGCCGCGGTCAGGATCACCCCGGCCATATCCAGCGTTACGCGGATGATCATCGAGGAGGTACAGAGCGGCAGCACATGCTGCACGATCACCCGGATCGGCCTCGCCCCCTGCAACTGCACCGCCTGAATGAATTCCGCATGGCGGATGGTCAGCGTCTCCGCCCGCGCGATACGCGCATAGGCCGGCCACGAGGTGATGGCGATGGCGATGATCGCATTGTTGATGCCCGGCCCCAAAGCCGCGACGAAAGCCAGCGCCAGGATCAGCTTGGGCATGGACAGGAAGATGTCGGTAAAGCCCATCAGCACCCGGTCGGTCCAGCCGCCGAAATAGCCGGAAATGGCACCGACCAACAATCCCAGCGGTGCCGAGATCAGCGCCACGAGGCCCACAATGGTCAGCGTGATCTGCGATCCCCAGATCACCCGCGAAAAGATATCCCGCCCCAGCTCGTCGGTGCCCATCCAGTGCGTGCCCGACGGCGGCGCCAGCCGGTTCGCCAGATCCTGTCCGGTGGCGGAGTAGGGGGCCAGCCACGGCGCAAAGATCGCCGTCAGGATCAGCACGAGAATGATTACCCCGCCCACCACCGATAATGGATTGCGCAGCAGCGCCGTGAACACCCGATAAGCCCGCCCGGCATTGGCCTGCCAGCGCGAGGTCGGGGAGTCTTCAAGCAGCCAGTCGCGTGTGGTCATTTCTTCACCTCTCCCTTGGGGGAGAGGTCGGCGCGCAGCGCCGGGTGAGGGGGCCTTCAACCATCACAAAGTCCATCACCGCGCCCTCGGATCCAGCACGCGATACAGCACGTCGCTTATCTTGTTGATGAAAATGAACACCGCCCCGATCACCAGCGTCGAGCCGAGCACCGCGTTCATGTCGGCATTGAGCAAAGCCGTGGTCAGGTAATTGCCGATCCCCGGCCACGAAAATACCGTCTCGATCATCACCGATCCCTCCAGCAGCCCCGCATAGCTCAGCCCGATCACCGTAATGAGGGGAACGCGGATAGGATTGAACGCATGCCGCCAGATCACCACCCGCTCAGGCACGCCCTTGACGCGTGCCGTGGTCACGAATTCCTGGCTCAGCTGGTCGAGCATGAAGCTGCGCGTCATTCGCGCAATATAGGCCAGGCTGAAAAACCCCAGCACCGAGGCCGGCAGGACCAGATGGGTCACCGCATTCCAGAAGATGTCGACTTCGCCCGCCAGCAGGCTGTCCACCAGCAACAGTCCGGTCACCGGGCTCACCAGCCCATCGTAGAAAATATCCAGCCGCCCCGGACCGCCCACCCAGCGCAGCCGCGCATAGAACAGCGCCAGCCCCACCAGCCCCAGCCAGAAGGCCGGCATCGAATAGCCCAGCAGACCCACCACGCGGATCACCTGGTCGATCACCGAGCCCTGCCGGCTCGCCGCGATCACCCCGAGCGGCACGCCGATGGCCACGCCGATAATGATGCCGATGGTCGCCATTTCCAGCGTTGCCGGAAAGAACCGGCTGAGATCATCGACCACCGCGCGGCCGGTGCTCACCGACCGCCCGAGATCGCCCGAAAACACATTGACCACATAGTGGAAGAACTGCACCGGCAGCGGCTGGTCCAGCCCCATCTGCACCCGCGCCGCTTCATAGACGGCATTGCTGGCCCGGTCGCCCACCACCGCCAGCACCGGGTCGATCGGGATCACCCTGCCGATGAAAAAGGTGATCGCCAATAGACCCAGAAAGGTGAGGAAAACCGTCGCTGCGAAGCCAAGGACCGCTGAAACGCCACGTCCCCATCGGCGCCCCGTGCGCGAAGGCGGGGCAGGGGCGACAACAATTTGCGGCTCCAGGGTCACGCAAAATCCTCTTTACAAAACAAAGAGCTACGCCTGCGAAATGACTCTCTCGCAGACCGTGAAGGGCTTCACATTTCGCTTTCATCATACAGAAAACTTTGCTTATATCAAAAAAATTATGGTGGACCCGATGGCAGGCGCCGTACTGACAAAGTCGGAACAGGAGGGGCATCCCAAGGTGGGTGCGCTGATCCGTGCGCGCCGCCGCCAGCAGCACATGACGCTCGAGGCGCTTGGCAAATCGGCCGAGGTCTCGGTCGGCTATCTCAGCCAGGTCGAGCGCGACCACGCCACCCCTTCGCTGGGCACACTGGCCAGCATTGCCCGCGCTTTAGGCGTCGGCATCGACTACTTCGTCTCCGCCCCCACAGCCCAGGCCGCGCTCACCCGCGCCGGCCAGCGCAATCGCTTTTCCCTTGATGGCTCGTCCATCATCTATGAGCGCCTCGGCACCGATTTTCCCGGCAACATGCTCTCCAGCTTCGTGATGACCGTGCCGCCCGGCTACAGCTCCGAAACGGTGGCGCATGAGGGCGAGGAAATCCTTTACGTGCTCGAAGGCTCCATCACCCAGCGCCTCGACGGCGACGAGATGGTGATGAGCGCCGGCGATAGCCTGCATTTCCGCGGCAATCGCCCCCATTCCTGGTCCAACCACACCGACCAGCCCGCGCGCCTGCTCTGGACCGGCACGCTCACTCTATTCCGCTCCTCGGCCAAGCCCTCGCGGCAGGTCGCGGCGGTTGCAAAACCCGGCCCCAAGCCGGTGAAGAACAAGAAGATCGTCAAACCTACGGAGAAACGCTCATGAAGATGCTTCGCGCCGCCTTGCTGGCGACTGCGCTTTCGCTGCCACTGGCGGCCGGCGCCGTCTATGCCGCCACGCCTGCCGATGCCCTGGTCATTGCCCAGAACATCGACGACATCGTCGCGCTCGATCCCGCTCAGGCCTATGAATTCACCTCCGGCGAGATCAACACCAACGTCTATGATCGTCTGGTCCAGTACGAAGCCGAGGACACCACCGCACTTGTCGGCGGTCTCGCTTCCGAATGGGTGGCCGACGAAGCCGCCAAGACCATCACTTTCACCCTGCGTGACGGCGCGACCTTTGCCTCGGGCAACCCGGTCCGCCCCGAAGACGTGCTCTTTTCCTTCAAGCGCGTCGTCACCCTCAACCTGACCCCGGCCTTCATCCTGACCCAGCTTGGCTGGACCCCGGAAAACATCGACTCCATGGTCACCATCGTCGATGGCAAGGTCGTGGTGCAGTGGGATGGCGATTTCGCCTCCGCCTTCGTGCTCAACGTGCTGGCGGCCCGCCCGGCCTCCATCGTCGACGAAGTCACCGTCATGGCCAATGAGACCGCTGGCGATTGGGGCAATGCCTGGCTCAACACGCATTCGGCCGGCTCCGGCCCCTTCGTGATGGAAGACTACCGCCCGGCCGAAATCGTTCGCCTCACCGCCAACGAAAACTACTTCCGCGGCGCCCCCGCCATGAAGTCGGTCATCATCCGCCACGTTGCCGAAGCCGCCACCCAGCAGCTGCTGCTGACTTCGGGCGACGTCGATATCGCCAAGAACCTGACCCCCGACCAGATCGCCGGCCTGCCGGCTGACACCGTCAAGGTCGAGACCTATCCGCAGGCCGCCGTCCACTTCCTGTCCTTCAACCAGAAGACGGAATCGCTGACCCCTCCGGCCGTCTGGGAAGCTGCCCGTTACCTCGTCGATTATGACGGGATGACCCAGTCCTTCCTCGCCGGCCAGATGGAAAAGCACCAGGCCTTCTGGCCCAAGGGCTTCCCGGGCTCCTATGACGAGACCCCGTTCACCTATGACGTCGAGAAGGCCAAGCAGATCCTGGCCGACGCCGGCATCACCACGCCGATCGATGTGACCCTGGACGTGATCAACTCGACCCCGTTCACCGACATGGCCCAGTCGCTGCAGGCCACCTTCGCCGAGGCCGGCATCAACTTCGAAATCCTGCCCGGCACCGGCGCCCAGGTCATCACCAAGTATCGTGAGCGCACGCATCAGGCCATGCTGCTCTATTGGGGCCCGGACTTCATGGACCCGCACTCCAACGCCAAGGCCTTCGCCTACAATTCGGACAATTCCGACGACAACTACACGGCAACCACCACCTGGCGGAACGCCTGGGCTGTCCCCGAAGAGCTGAACGCCAAGGTCACCGCGGCCCTGGCCGAAGGCGATCAGGCCAAGCGCAACGAACTCTATGTCGAGATCCAGAAGGAAGCCCAGGCTTCCTCCCCAATCGTCATCATGTTCCAGGCCGCTTTGACCATCGCCATGGCCAACAATGTCGAAGGCTACGTCAACGGCGCGACGTCCGACTTCGTCTACTACCGCCTGGTCACCAAGCTTTGAGCCGGCCATAGGCAAAATCGCTCCAGTGGAGCGATTTTAGGCGAGAAGGCCATGAGGGCTATGCCCGAATGGCAGTCAGTCACACCACGCCTCTCCCTTCTCCCCTCGTGGGAGAAGGTGCCCGAAGGGCGGATGAGGGGGTTTCCTCGTCCGCCCTGACCTTCGAATACCCCCTCCTAGCCTCCCCCTAATAGGGGGAGGAACCGCCTTGTGGTCGCGGCGACATCTCGCCCACCCACCAGCCTGTCCCTCCCCCTTTTTCAGGGGGAGGCTAGGTGGGGGTATCTTTCTTTCCTTCAACCACCCGAGCCCACCATGAACCCCACCCTCACCACCCGCCTGGCCAACCTTCGCGCCCGCATGGCCCAAACCAATACCGATCTCGTGGTCCTCGGCCCCTCCAGCCACATGCTCTACATGGCCGACCTCTCGCCCCACGGCGATGAGCGTCCCGTCCTGCTGATGGTGTCGCCGACCTTCGCCGGCTTCCTCATGCCCGCGCTCAATGTCGACAGCGCCCGCCAGCACACCGATCTGCCCTTCTTCCCCTGGGCCGATGCCGACGGGCCCGACGCGGCCCTCAAGGACCTGCTTGCCGCCACCGGCGTCACGCGTACCGGGCCCTCCATCGTCCTCGACGAGACCATGCGCACCGATTTTGCCCTGCTGGTGCTCGACGCGCTGCCCGCCGCCCGCCGCCGCTTCACCCAGGACACGGTCGGCTATCTGCGCTCCCGTAAGGACGACGCGGAATACGATGCGCTCAAGCAGAGTGCCGTGCTCAACGATGCCGCCATGGCCGCGGGCTTCGCCGCGCTTCGCCCCGGCATCACCGAATTCGAAGTCGCCACGGTCATCCGCGATTTCTACAAGGCCAATGGCGCCACCACCGAATTCTGCTCGGTCTGCTTCGGCCCCAACGGCGCCTTCCCGCATCACCACACCGGCGACACCCGCCTCATGGATCGCGATGCCGTGCTGATCGACACCGGCGGCCGCATTCACGGCTATCCCTCCGATATGACCCGCGTTGGCTATTTCGGCAGCAAGCCGCAAGGCTTTGACGAGATCCACGCCATCCTCGACCGCGCCGTCACCGCCGCCATCGCCGCCGCCAAACCGGGGGTTCCGGCCAGCGCCGTCGACAAGGCCGCCCGCGACGTCATCACCGAGGCCGGCTACGGCCCCAATTTCCTCCACCGCACCGGTCATGGCCTGGGCATCGATGTGCACGAAACGCCCTACATCACCGCCACCAGCAACACCGTGCTGGAAGAGGGCATGGTCTTCTCCATCGAGCCCGGCATCTACCTGCAGGGCCGCTTCGGCCTGCGGCTCGAGGAGATCGTCATCATCCGAAACGGGGTAGCCGAAATCCTCTCCGACATGCCCCGCGCCGCCATATCAGGTGGCTGACCTTCGCCTCTCCCCCTGGGCGAGAGATCGGCGCGCAGCGCCGGGTGACGGGGCCTTCCGCTAAATCTCAGGCCCTTAGCAGCGGCACCCCAGCCGCCACATCCCGCTCGAACACCAGCACCCCATCCACCACGGTCAACCGCCCATGATGCACCGCGGTCTTGCGCGCCGCCACATCCGGCGGCCCCGCCTTGTCCCGTGTTTCGTCCCATTCCGGATGGGTGAAATAATACATGGCCGCATGTCCGCCCACGACCACCACATCGGCATGCCGCGCAAACCGCCGGTCCATCGGGTCCGCCCCCGGCTGATCGGCGATCAGCCCCTGCCGGACCCAGTTCACCGCATCGTCCGATCGATAAACGCCCTGTCCGCGCCATTCATCGACGATCAGCCAGTGCCAGCCGCCCAGCACGAACACATTGGGTCCTTCATGCGGCGGCGCATCGGGGGAGCCGGGCAGCACCAGCCCCTCCTGCCGCCAGTCGAACAGGTCCGTACTCACCGCGCTCCACGTGCTCGAGCCGGCATCCTCGTCCTTGTACCACATGCGCCACAGCCCATCGGGGCACTTGAGCACGCAGGCATCGATCACCCGTGGCCCGTTGAGGCTCAGCGGCCCCACCCGCGTCCAGGTCTCGAGATCGGGACTGGTGAAATGCGTAATCGTCCGCGGCACGCCCGGCCAATTGTCCGGCACGCCCGGAATATAGCTCAGCCACATGTGATACTGCCCCTCGGCCCAGATCACTTCCGGCGCCCAGTGCGTATTGCGCTGTCCCGCATCCTTCGGGTCATCCAGCCCCGCCACCGTCCCGCGATACTGCCAGCTCGCCCCGTCATCCGTGCTCACCGCGACTCCAATTGGCGACCCATGGATCCAGGTAAAATTGGGCCCCTCAGCCGCAGGTTGCCGGTTCGTGTAGAACATCCACCACTCGTCAGTGCCCTGCTTGCGGATGACAGTCGGGTCCGCCGCCCCGTCGGCAATCGGATCGCGATAGATCGGTGCGCTCATCAGCCGTAAACCCGCACCATCCGTCCATCCGGGCGATCCACCAGCCTGCCTGCCCGACCCACCAGCTCCCCCGCCAGCGCCACCATCCCCGGATCGGTCGCCAGCTTCCCGGCCCCCGCGTCCTCGGTACTCAGCACGCTCGCCTTGAGCAGCCGCGAATAGGGGTGCTCGGGATTGTCCAGCACCGTGCGTGCATCGCCCATTTCCACGATCCGCCCGCGCTGCATGATGATCAGCCGGTTGGAAATGTAATAGGCCGTCGCCAGGTCATGCGTGATGTAGATGACCGAAACGCCCAGATCGTCGCGCAGGCTCTTCAGCAGGTTGACGATGCTCATCCGCAGGCTCGCATCCACCATGCTCACCGGCTCGTCCGCCACCAGCAGCGGCGGATTGGGGATCAGCGCCCGCGCGATCGCCGCGCGCTGCAATTGCCCGCCGCTCATCTCGTGCGGATAGCGGCCCTTCACCTCGGCCAGGCTCAGCCCCACCTTCTGCAGCGCCACATCCATCGCGCCATCGAGCTCGTCCCGATGACTGAGCTTCAAAAACCGCTTCGCCGTCGACTCGAGATAACGGTCGATGCGCTTCAGCGGATTGAATGCCTCGAACGGGTTCTGGAACACCGGCTGCACATTGGCCATGAATTCCAGCCGCTCCTGCCGCCCGACCCGATGGCTCACCGTCTTGCCGCGAAAGCTGATCTCGCCGCTGCTCGGCAGCTCCAGCCCCAGGATCATGCGCGCCAGCGTCGTCTTGCCCGAGCCGCTCTCCCCGATAATGGTGAAGATCTCCGGCGTTTCCGCGCTCAGCGACAGGCTGGCATCCTGCACGGCCTCCACGGTCTTGCGCGACAGCACCCCGCCCATGGAAAAACGTTTGGAGACGTTTGTGACGTCGAGAAGGTCGCTCATGCCATGGCCTCCACCATGCGCGTCGGTGCCACCAGCGGTGCCACGTCGCGCCACCGCCAGCAGGCCGTCCGATGGTCGGTGCCCACTGTTTCGAGCGGCGGCACGTCGGTCTTGCATTTGTCGATGGCCAGCGGGCAGCGCGGGTGAAACCGGCAGCCATTGGGCGGATTGGCCAGGCTCGGCGGCCGCCCTTCCAGCGCCGGGCGCTGCGTCGTGTCGCCGATGCGCGGCAGGCTCGCCACCAGATGCGCCGTATAGGGATGCTTGGGCGCGAAGAATATCTGGCGCGTCGGCCCTTCCTCAACCAGCCGCCCGGCATAGATGATGCCCACGCGGTCAGCCATGTTGGCATGTACGCTCATGTCGTGGGTGACGAAGACCACCGACGACCCCATGTCCTGCTGGATTTCGCGGATCAGCCCCAGCACTTCCTTCTGCACCACCACGTCGAGCGCCGTCGTCGGCTCGTCGGCGATGACGAATTCGGGGTGGCACACCGTCGCTAGCCCGATGGTCACCCGCTGCCGCATGCCCCCGCTCAGCTCATGTGGATAGGCGCGCAGCACATCCGCCGGCAGCTTCAGCCGTTCCAGGTGCCCCAATATGCGCTGCCGATAGGCGTCCCCGCTCAGCCCCAGCGGGCGCTTGGCGAAGTCCTCGAAGGTCCTGCCGATCCGCCGCACCGGGTTGAGCACGCTCATCGAGCCCTGCATGATGTAGCTCAGCCGCCGCCAGCGCACCGCCTCGATCTCGGCTTCCGTTGCCGTGGTCACGTCGATCGGGCCGCTCTTGAAGTCATACTTCACCGACCCGGCGACGATCCGCATCGGCGGCCTTATCGCGGCTGCCAGCACCTTGATAAAGCTCGTCTTGCCCGACGAGCTCTCCCCGGCAATGCCATAGACCTCGTTCTTGCGGATGGTCATGGTGATGTCGTCGACCGCCCGCACCTCGCGGTTCACGCCGAAATGGCTCATCTGATAATAGGCCTTGAGGCCGTCGACAGTCAGAAGATCCTGGGTCATTGGCTAGACTCCCCGCAAGCACTGTGCACCGAGCTTGTCGGGCGGTGATGTTTCAGTCGACACCCTCCCCCTTGTGGGGAGGGATCAAGGGTGGGGGTGGTTTGGCCCCGGTATCCGGGCTCCCGCACCCCCTCCCAGCCTCCCCCGTCAAGGGGGAGGTGCCGCCCGGCGCTTGTCATGCCATCATGCTCCAGACCCCTCATGCGCCCATCCTCTGCAGCCGGCTGCGCGGGTCGATATATTCATTCATGCTCACCGCCAGCAGGAACAGTCCCAGAAAGGCCATGACGATCAGGATGACCGGGATGACGATCCACCACCACACGCCCACCACCATGGCCGAATGGCTGTTGGCCCAGTAGAGCACCGTGCCGATGGTAGGCTGGTTGATATTGGTGAAGCCAAGCACCGCCAGCGTCACCTCCAGCCCGATCGACCACAGCATGTTGTTCATGAAGGTCGCGAACACGATGGGCATCACATAGGGCAGGTGCTCTTCCAGCAGCACCTTGCGCGTGCTCATGCCGGCAAACACCGCATGCCGGGTGAATTCGCGATGCTTGAGCCCGATGGCGACCGAGCGGATCAGTCGCGCGTCGAATGGCCAGCCGAAGGCCGCCATGATCAGCGCCAGCGTGAAGCTGTCCATATTGCTGCGCAGCACGAAATAGAACAGCACCAGGATTGGAAAGATCGGCACCGAGACGAAGATGTCGTTGATGAACATCAGCACCCGGTCGACCCAGCCACCGACATAGCCTGCCGTCAGTCCCACCGTGATCGAGATGATGCGGCTCAGCACGGCCACGGTAATGCCGAAGATCAAACTGTTCTTGAACGCCGCCGAAAGCTGCCAGAACATGTCCTGGCCGCGCGAATTGGTGCCAAACCAGAATTGCCCCGATGGCGGCTGGTCGGGAATGGTCATGTAGATCAGCGACGGATCGACTGGCGCGAAGAAGCTCAGGCTGGAGAAGATGGCCACGATGCCAAAGAGAACCAGCCCGATGGCGAATTCGGCATTGTAGCGGACGAGGTCGCGGAAAACGGTAAACATGGCGTCTTACTCCGCCCGTACGCGTGGATCGAGCAGGGGATGCAGCAGGTCGACGATGAAGATCGCCACCGCAACTGCCGTGATCGAGACGGTCGAAACCGCCAGCACCAGCGAATAATCGCCCCAGTTCACCGCATCGATCAACAGCGATCCGAGGCCCGGATAGTTGAACACCTGCTCGGTGATGACCGTGCCGGAAAACACCCCGCCCAGCGCCATGGCCAGCGCCGTCAACTGCGGCACCACGGCATTGCGGATCACATAGCCGCCCACGATGGTTTTCTTGTCCACCCCGGCTAGCTCGGCATAGGTGACATAGTCATCATTGACGATATTGGAGACCAGCGCCCGCATGCCGATAAACCAGCCGCCGAAGCCCACCAAGATCACCGATGTGGCCGGCAGGATGGCGTGCTGCAGCACCGAGCTGATGAAGGGCCAGTTCATCCCCGGCGTCACATCCATGGCAAAGCCCCCCGAAATGGGCAGCACCGGCCACAGGAAGCCGAAGATGATGAGCAGGATGAACGCCACCACATAATAGGGGATTGGCTGAATGCCCATGGCCAGGATGCCGAAGGCCTTGAAGAAGCGGTTGTTCTGGTTGTAGCCGGCCAGCGCGCCCAGCAGGTTGCCGATCACGAAGGTGATCAGCGTTGCCGATATCAATAGCCCCAGCGTCCAGGGCATGGCTCGTGTCACCAGCGTCATGGCCGGGGTAGGGAAGGCCATCAGCGACGGGCCGAGATCGCCTCGCAGCAGCCGCGTCCAGAAGTTGAAATACTGCGTCAGGATGGGCTGGCCCGTACCATACATCTCCGTCAGCGCCGCCCGTGTCGCGGCAATGGCTTCCGGCGACAGGTTCGAGCGGGCCGACAGGCGCCCGAGCACCTGCTCGACCGGATCTATCGGCGACAGATGCGTGACCAGGAACGTCGCCGAAATGCCGCAGAAGATCACCGCCAACATTTGCAGCGCGCGCTTCCCGATAAACCACAAGTAACTATGCATACTTCGAACCGTCCCTTGGGCAAATCGCTCCGGTGGAGCGATTTGAGGTGAGAAGGCCACGAGGCCTATGGCCGAGTGGCCCAGACTGTCCACTCGCGCTCTTCCCCTCTCCCCTTGAGGGAGAGGGACGGCCTGACGCGTTCAGCGGAAGGCCAGGGTGAGGGGTGCCGCGCTCGCCCATGCTTGGATGCATGTGGAAGCTACCCCTCATCCGCCCTTCGGGCACCTTCTCCCTCAAGGGGAGAAGGAGGGTTCGCTCATTGTCGACGGCACCAGCCTTGCTCGACCAGCCGATGGCGACGATCGATCAAACTACCCAATGCGAGGGGGCACGAAAACCATCGCGCCCCCTCGAAGCAGCCCGGCTTGCGCCGGGCCGCCCGGGAGGGACGCCTACACAGCCCCTTCGACGGGGGTGATCTGGGTGAAGATGTACCGGCCGTTCGACCAGTTCGTCACCGGGTTGGCATAGTTGTTGTCTGCATTCGGCCAGCCGGTCCAGTACCGGTTCGACTGGATGGAGAACACGTTATAGGCCATGATCGGGATATTCGGCATCTCCTCGAGGTGGAGCTTGACGAAGTCCGTTCCATATTCGATGCCCTTGGGATCGTTGAAGTCGATGCCGCGGATCTTCTCGATGATCTCGTCGAGACGCGGGTCTTTCCAGCGCATCCAGTTGCGGTCGGGCTGCGACGCGCCGGGCTCGGCCACATAGGCGGAGTGGTAGCTGTCGAGGAAGAAGCTGAGGTCGGGATGCCCGCCCCAGGTTTCCACTGCCCAGGCAATGTTGCACTCGTAATTGCCGACGCGCTGGCGGTCCCAGGTGTCCGAGGCCACTTCCGCGGTCGCCGCGATGCCGTTCTGCGCCCAGGTCTGGGCGATCATGACGCCCAGTCGGTTGACCACGCCCTCCTGCGGCACCATCACCGTAAAGCCGAATGGCTGGCCGTCGGCGCCCATCCACTGATTGCCGTTCTTGGTGAGGCCAGCGGCCGTCAGCAGTTCCTCGGCAGCCGGAATGTTCTGCTTCCACCAGCCATAGCCAAAGGCATTGCGGACCGCGGCTTCGTCGGTCGGCACGGCGTCGCCGAACTGCGGCCGCACCATGTCGGCGATCTGCAGGCCGATGGTCGGATCGTAGGGCTTCACCTTGCTGGTGCCGGTGTCGATCTCGTAATTGGTCAGGAATTCCTGCAGCGGTCCGTGATAGTCGCGCGGATGCGTGCCGGTCGGCGGCACCGAGATGGCCGAAAGTGTCGCCGCGCCGCGATAGCTGGCCATGGACATGGAGCGCGCATCGAGCATCAGCGCCAGCGCCCAGCGCACGCGCTTGTCCTGGAACTTGGGGTTCTGGTGGTTGAAGATGGCCATGACCAGGGTCGGATCGGGATGGGCATAGGGGAAGCCCGGGAACCAGCCCTGGACCTGCGGGTCCTGCTCCACGATCGAGAATGTGCCTTCCGGTGTCAGGTCATGCACCATGTCGAGATTGCCGTTGCGCATCTCGATCAGGCGGTTGTCGGTGGAAATATTGTTCCGGTAGATGATGAAGCGCGGTTTGGGTTCGCCCACCATGCCCAGCGCGGTCTTTTCCCAGTCGGCGCGCTTTTCCCAGATATACCAGGTGCCGTTCGGATCGAACGAATGCAGCGTATACGGCCCCAGGCTCACCGGCGGATTGTTGGCGAAGGTCAGGATGTCGTCCTGGGCCTCGAAGACATGCTTGGGCATGATCCAGGCCGCGGTCCAGCGCACCGAGAACAGTGCGTGGAAGCGCGAATTCGGCGCATTGAGCTTGAAGTGAACGGTGTAGGGGTCGGTCGCTTCCACTGACGCGACCTGGGCGGTGAAGGCGCCATTGTAGGGCGTGCCCGGCGTCGCCTTCTGCTTTTCGACCGTATAGACCACGTCGTCGGCGGTGAAATCCACGCCGTCGCTCCACACGATGCCCTGTTTGAGCTTCACCGTCATCTCGGTGAAGTCCGCATTATATTCCCACGGGCCATCGGCAAGCGAGTTGTAGACGGCATTCTCGCTGGCGCCCTCGATGCCCGCATCGGGGTCGATGAACCACAGCGTATCGGTCGTCAGGTTATGCGTGCCGTTGGACGTGCCGGCGCCGGCGCCCACGGCCCACGGATTGAACCATGCCGGGTTGCGGATCACGCCTTCGGGATTGTGAACGATCACCGTCTCGTTGCGCGGGAACTGGTTGAGGTCGGGCGCCGAGCCTTCGGCCTCCTGCGCAAAGGCCAGGCCCTTGGCCGAAACCATGAGTGCACCGGCGGCGGTGCCGAGCATGAAAATACGTCTGTCCATTAGATCCTCCCTTTGGGATGCTTTTCGCATTCCCGGTCGCAGCGCCCTCCAGCGCCGTCATAAGTCATACTTAACCAGTCGCTTGGGGCTGTCAACGTGCTTTGTGATGTAAATCGGATAACATGATATACAATAGAGTGGGGCGCACCGGTGCCGGTACGCCCCACAGGTCGTGCTTGGATTTTCGCTCTCAAATTCCAGTCATTGTGCGTTCATGCTCGCGGCCATTTTGTGGCCACCGCGATGTGGCGGAGATCGGTGTCTCCACTTATCCCCGCCAATGAGCGCCTACACCTTCACCCGCACCATCTGGTACGAATAGGGCGGCAGCTTCACGCTCAGCTTATTGCCGTCGATCTTGGCGCCTTCGCCCTTCCGCGGTGCAACTTCATCCTGCTTCTTGGCGGTATTCACCGCCTTGAGGTTCGGATGCGTCATCACCTGGTGGTCGATGATCTTGCCATCGCCGAAGCCCTGCAGGCTGACTTCGGTTTTGATACTTTCGCTCGTATGCCGATTGACCAGGAAGAAGGTCAGCGTGCCGTCTTCTTCATTATGCACGCCGGACACGTCCACGAATGGGGTGTCCTTGGCATGGGTGGTTTCGTAGCCGGGCGAATTGGTCACCAGCTGCAGTGCCGTGCCGCGGCCAAAGACCGACGCAAAGAAATACGGATAGTAGATGGTCTGCGCCCAGGCCGGGCCGCCCTTTTCCGTCATGATCGGGGCGATCACGTTCACCAGCTGGGCGATACAGGCGATCTTCACCACATCCGAGCGGCGGATGAAGGTGTTGAGGATCAGTCCGACCATCAGCACGTCTTCGAAATTGTAGATGTCTTCCAGCAGCCCTGGCGCATGCGGCCAACCACCATTGCCATCCAGGATCTCGCGATCCTTCTTGTTGGAATGGTACCAGACGTTCCACTCGTCGAAGGAAATATAGATGTCCTTCGTGGACTTCTTCTTGGCCTTCACCTGCTTTATCGTCGACGCAACGGTGTCGATATAGCGCTCCAGCTTGTGGCTTAGCCCCAGATAGTTGGGTGTATTGTCGTCGCGATTGGCGAAATACATGTGCAGGCTGATATGATCGACGTGATCATATGTGTGCTCCAGCACGATGCGTTCCCAATCGGGGAAGCTCGGCATGTCCATATGCGATGACCCGCAGACGATCAGCTCCAGCGATTTGTCGAACATGCGCATGGCGCGCGCCGTGTTGGCGGCCAGCTTGCCATACTCGTCGGCATCCTTGTGGCCGACCTGCCAGGGGCCGTCCATCTCGTTGCCGAGGCACCACATCTTGACGTTCCACGGCTCCTTGCGGCCGTTCTTGATGCGCAGGTCGCTCCAATAGCTGCCGCCGGGATGGTTCACATATTCGAGGAAGCTGCGGGCCTCGTCGACGCCGCGCGAGCCCAGGTTGACCGCCAGCATCATCTCCGTGCCGACGGTGTCGCACCAGTCGGCAAATTCATGCACGCCCACCGCATTGCTCTCGGACGTATGCCAGGCCAGGTCCAGCCGTGTCGGGCGCTGCTCGCGCGGCCCGATGCCATCTTCCCAGTTATAGGCCGAAACGAAGTTGCCGCCCGGGTAGCGCACGACCGGTACATTGAGGTCCTTGACCAGTCTTGCCACATCCCCGCGCATGCCATCCTTGTCGGCGGTCGGATGGTCGGGCTCGTAGATGCCCTCATAAACGGCCCGCCCGAGATGCTCGAGAAATGCCCCATAGACACGATCGTCGATTTTGCTGATCGTGTAGTCCTTATGCGCAACAACGGACGCTTTCACGACATCCTCCCTATAATCCCGTTTTTCTGATTTGTATCAGTTACCCCGTTGTAAACGACGCTTTGAGGATCGCGCAAGGGTGGGGAAGGCAAAAATATGATTATTTGTTCTCAGCGGGCTGTCTGCAGCCGCATGATGATTTCCTGGTCGTAATTGCCGAAGCCACGACCGAAAATATTGATGCCGCCCGGATGTTTAGCGTTGTCCTTGACGGCAATACGCAGCCGGATCGAATGGTGGTTGGCCAGGTCCAGGTCCACCAGCGAGATCGGGGAAATCTTGACGCCGTCCACATAAGTCCCGTCCAGGGTCACCCGCCAGCTCTTGAGCTTGCCGTACTGGCTGCCCTTCAGCTTCCACCAATCCGGCGTATAGACGCCGCGCTTGTCGCCGAAATCGCCGGGGCTCATCCAGGTGCCGATTTCCGTGCCATTGACCGACAGGGTGATGTCGCTCGGCCAGTCGGCAGAGGTGCCGGGAACCTCGGAGCTGAGCTCCATCGAGAACTCCATGGCCTCGATCTTGTTCTGGCTCAGCTTGGCATTGTTGGGGAACTGGTATTCCACGTAGCCCCGCGTGAACCAGATCAGTCCCGTCTTCATCCGGTCCGGATCGAGGAACGTGTCGGGCACGTCCAGCAGGCCAATAATGCCGTCCACCGAACACAGCCCGCAGGGTGCCGACACTTCGCAACTGGTATAGAGACCCAGCGGCATGGCCACTTCGATCGTGTTAGAACTCAGTGGGTTGATGTCTTCCTTGAACATCACCAGCACTTCGTCGAACATTGAGTGGCAAATCTTCTGATTGCCCTTGCGCGCCTTTTGCGTCTCGGTCCGGATCAGCCCCGCGCCTTCCAGGATCTGGATATTGGTCGAGACGGTCGACTGTGGCAGGTCGAGCTTTTCGGCAATGTCATTGCCGTTCATCGCCCCCTGCACATGCAGCAGTTTGAGAATCTTGACCCGTATTGGCGAGGCCAACCCCTTGAGCACCTCGATGCCTTCTTCTGGATCGACGACTAGAAAATTACGGCTCATGACGCTGGTTGTTCCGGAAACCTGGGATTGCCAAGGCATATCAGGATTTCTGATGCAATCAACCACGCGTTCCTAACCCAGCTCCAGACTGGTGATTCCGAACACCCGATGCTGCTCCAACTCCGGCGGCCTGCCGCGATACATCCGCGCCGTCATGAATCCGGGTACAAACCGGCGGCTCTGCAACGCATCGATGAACGCCTCCTGTTGCACCGGCACATCGATCTGCACCGGTCCTGCTATTGGCCCCAACAGGTCGAGGGCTAAGTCCACAGTGTCGGCGAACAGCGGGCCAATCTTGAAGCCCTCCACGCATGATCGCACCACCGCATAGCCCCGCAAGTCCCCGTTCGTCGAGACGGCAAGGTACTGGTTGGGCGACATCAGCCAAGCCTCTAGAAAATTTCGCCTTTCCGCCGGAAAGCAGGCGCGATCGTAACCCGCTACATCGTCCACCCTTGCAGGCAATGCCGCGGACGTTTGGCCAGCCAGCGTCCCGCTCATCCGCACCGTCTCATAGGCGCGCACGAACCCCATGCGCCCATAGTTTGCCTGCTGCTCCGGCACCCCATCGAGCCCGATGGTTCGGCTGCCCAGATGCGCCATTCCCGCATCCCACACCGCCTTGCCATGACCCTGGCCGCGCCAGTCCTTGTGGCAGATATAGAGCCCGATGAAGCCGAAGTGCTCGTCATAGGCCACCGCCGAAATGGCGGCCACCATGACCCCATCGATAAAGGCGCCAATGAACCCGCTCGGGTCCGCGGCCTGGAAGGGCAGGGCGTCGCTCAGCCCGGGATTCCAGCCTTCTGCCGCCGCCCAGTCCAGCAAGGTCCGGATTTCATCCAGCTCAAGCGTTCGGATCAGCCGCGTCATGCCGGCGCAAACTCGGCCAGCGCGCCCGCATAGGGCTTGGCCACCGGCGCCGCATAGGCACCGCGCTTGCTGGTGCCAAGACCCAGCGCCACCAGCGCCTCAGCCTGTTTCACCGCTGCGCCCACCCCATCGATCACCGGCATGCCGAACTCCCGGCTCAGCGTAAGTGCTAGGTCCGCCATGCCGGCGCAGCCCAGCACGATGGCCTCGGCATTGTCTTCGGCAATGGCCCGCACGATCTCGTTGCGCAGCCGGTCCCGCGCCCCCGAATTGGGGTCCTCCAGCGCCAATACGGCGATATTGGCCGCCCGGACACGCGCCCGCCCGGCCATGCCATAGCGTTGCACCAGTTCCTCGATCGGTACCCGTGACCGTTCCATCGTCGTCACCACGGTAAATCGCTTGGCAATGAATGCCGCGGTCACCAGCGCCGCCTCGCAAATGCCGATCACCGGCATGCGCACCATGGCGCGCGCCGCATCGAGCCCCGTATCGTCGAAGCAGGCGATCACCGCCGCCTGCGCGCCCTCGCGCTCGGCCTTGCCGATTTCCAGCAGCAAGCCGGGCAGGGCGAAGGCCTCGTCATAATAGCCCTCGATCGACACCGGCCCCATGCTCGAAGTCACCGCCACGATCTCGGTCGTCGGTGCCGCCACGATGCGGGCAGCATGGCCGATGGTGGCCGTCATGCTGGCGGTGGTGTTGGGATTGACGACGACAACACGGGTCATGCGCGCGCCCGGCGACGGTTTAGCAACAGGATAGTGCCCAGCGTAGCCAGAATAACCAGGAACGAGAACAGCGTCGTCACCGTCCCCAGCGCATAGAGCACAGGCGTCGTCACATTGGTGGTCATGCCATAGATTTCGAGCGGCAGCGTATTGGAGCTGCCCGAGGTCATCAGCGTCCGCGCGAACTCGTCATAGCTCAGCGAAAAGCCAAACAGGCCGACGCCGATCAGGCTCGGCGCAATCATCGGCAGCACCACATGGCGGAAGGTCTGCCAAGAACTCGCTCCCAGATCGCGCGCCGCTTCCTCATAGGAGGGCGAAAAGCGATTGAACACCGCGAACATGATCAAGACGCCAAAGGGCAGGGTCCAGGTCAGATGCGCCCCAAAGCCCGAGCTGAACCAGGCCGGCCGGAATCCCACCTGCTGGAACAGCACGCCAATGCCCAACGACACGATGATCGACGGCACCACCAGGCTTGCCACCGTCAGGTAAAACAGCGGCGTCGCCCCGACAAACTTGCGCCGGAAGGCCAGCCCCGCCAGTAGCGACACCAGCACCGTCGCGCTCATCACCATCAGCCCCAGCATCAGCGACCGCCCGAAGCTGGCGCCGAAATTGCCCACGGCCTGCGTCTCGAACAGGTTCTGGAACCAGCGCAGCGACACACCATTGAGCGGAAAGGTCAGCCCGCCCTGCGGCCCCTGGAAGCTGAGGATGAACACCGCCGAGAGCGGGCCGTAGAGAAACAGCACGAACAGCACGAAGAACGCGGCGAGGACGTAGAAGCCGGCAGACCGCTTTTCGCTGCCCATCTCAGAGCTCCTTGCGAATGTCGACAATGCGGAGAATCCCCGCGACCATGAACAGCACCACCACCAGCAGCACGATCGCATTGGCCGCCGCCGCCGGATATTGCAGCAGGCTCATCTG
This sequence comes from Devosia sp., assembly GCF_036676215.1. Taxonomy (GTDB): domain Bacteria; phylum Pseudomonadota; class Alphaproteobacteria; order Rhizobiales; family Devosiaceae; genus Devosia. Next base: position 19,998 of record NZ_JAKFDJ010000044.1, read on the forward strand.
GTTGCGCATCATCAGCGCCACCGACGCGCTCTGCCCGCCGCTCATCACCTGCACAGTGGAAAAATCCGCCATCACCAGTGTGACCACGAAGATCGAGCCGATGGCGATGCCCGGCTTGGCCAGCGGCAGGATGACATTCCAGATGATCTGCCAGTCTCTCGCGCCGGCGTCCCTGGCGGCCTCGACCAGGGACTTGTCGATGCGCATCATGGTGTTGAAGATCGGCGTGACCATGAACAGCGTATAGAGATGCACCATGGCCAGCACGACCGCGAAATCGGAATAGAGCAGCCACTCGATCGGCTGCTCGATGATGCCGGCGCCCACCAGCCCCGAATTGATCAGCCCGTTGCGGCCCAGCACCGGGATCCAGGAGATCATGCGGATGATGTTGGAGGTCAGGAACGGCACGGTGCAAATCAGGAACAAGACCATTTGCATGGTCGCTGTCCGCACGTGAAATGCCAGGAAATAGGCCACCCAAAAGCCGACAAAGGCGGCGATGCCCCAGACCAGGGCAGCGAATTTCAACGTATTGAGATAGGTGCGCCAGGTGACCCAGGAACCCAGCGTCTCGGCATAGTTCAGCGTCATGAAATCGGGATACATGCCGGCAAAGTCATAGTCCCAGAAACTGACAACCAGCAGCAGCAGGATCGGGATGGCGAGGAAAAAGCCAAGAATGAGCAGCAGCGGCGTCGCCTGAATGTACGGCGTGGCGCGTGCGAGTAGGTTGTTCATTCTGTCTTTCTCCTGCATTCGCAGTCGACACCCTCCCCCTTGCGGGGAGGGATCAAGGGTGGGGGGCGAGAGCCCGGATATCGTGGCTCTCCACACCCCCTCCCAACCTCCCCCGTCGAGGGGGAGGTGCCGTCTGGTGGGTGTGACAAAATCCCGCCACACCCTGCGAGCCTAAGCCGCGATGAACTCGTTCCAGCGGCGGACCATGTAGCGGTCTTCGTCCATCACCGAGTTCCAGCAGGCGACCTTGCCCATGCGTTCCTCAAACGAGCCGCCATCGCGCACAGCGCCGGCCTTTTCCATCACCGTGCCATCCGGCGCCAGGATATCGCCCTGCGCCGCCTTGCCCTCGATCCAGAAGCCCCATTCGTCGGCCGACATATGTTCCTTGGCCGTTTCCATGGCCGCCGAGTAGTAGCCTTGGCGGTTGAGATAGCCACCGACCCAGCCGGACGTGTACCAGTTGATATATTCGTACGCCGCGTCGAGCTGCGCGCCCGATAGATGGGCGGCGAGGCCGAGACCGCCACCCCACGAGCGATAGCCTTCCTTGAGCGGCTGGTAGGTGCAGGCAATGCCCTTGGAGCGCACGGCGGCCACGGCCGGTGACCACATCGACTGGATCACCACTTCGCCCGAGCTCATCAGGTTGACACTCTCGTCGAAGCTCTTCCAGAAGGCGCGGAACTGGCCGTCCTGCTTGGCCTTGATCAGGAAATCGATGGTCGCATCGATCTCGGCCGTGGTCATGTTGCCCTTGTCGCCATAGGTGATGTTGCCCATGGCTTCCATGATCATTGCCGCATCCATGATGCCGATCGATGGCACGTTGATGATGGCCGTCTTGCCCTTGAAGGCCGGGTCCATGATATCGGCCCAGGTCGAAATCTCGCGACCGACCAAGTCGGGGCGGATGCCCAGCGTGTCGGCATTGTAGATGGTCGGCACCATGGTGAACCAGCCGGTCTCGCCCTTGGCGAATTCCTTGCTGTCCGGGCCATCGACGAAGCCCACCGTATGCGGGGCGGTGCCCTGCGCGATGACGCTGTCGGGCAGCAACTTGCCGGTTTTGAACAGCGGCACGATCTTGTCGTAATAGGTCAGTTTGCTGGTATCCATCGGCTGGATCACGCCGGTGGGGAATACCTTCTTAAGGATCCAGTATTCGATATCGGCGATGTCGTAGCTGTCCGGCTGCGTCACCGCGCGCTGCGCGGCGGCATCGGAATCGGTTGCCGTCATTTCCAGCGTAATGCCCAGGTCTTCCTTGCACTTCTCGGCAATGGCATTGAGGTTGCTGACGCCCGTGCCGAACTGGCGCAGCGTGATCGGGTTCTGCGCCCAGATCGTGGGGAAGCCGGTGATGACGCCCGAGCCGAGCGCCGTGCCGGCCACGGCGGCCGCGCCGGTCTTGAGCAGGTTGCGGCGGGAAATGCCGGTCGTCTTGGTGGTCTCTGTCATAGCCTGATGTCCTGTTGCTGGCTTTGAGTTAGGAATTGAGCGTGCCCAGGATGATGGCGTCCTGGGCATCCCAATGGAGGGGCACCGCATCGCCCACCGCGACGGGCGTCGCATAGAAGGCGGTGTCGGTGATGATGGCGGTGAATTCGGCAATGCCTGCGCCTTCGATGGTGAGCTTTACCGTGGCGCCGCGATATTCGAGGTTGGAGACAATGCCGGTGAAACCCAGCCCCTTGACCGGGCTCTCCCCGATCCGCACGTGATCGGTGCGTATGGCGGCGTCGACATCCGCGCCGGCCGGTCTGGGCGCGCCCGAGGCGGAAAACGTCCCGCCGCCCACGACCTCGAAGCTGACAAGCCCGTTCGACGCGCCCACGACCTTGCCCGAAATCACATTGTGATCGCCCATGAAGCGCGCCACGAACGCCGTGGCTGGCCGCTCGAACACCTCGCGCGGGCTCGCTGCCTGCTCGATGCGCCCATCGCTCATCACCACGATGAGGTCGGCCAGCGCCATGGCCTCTTCCTGGCTATGCGTCACATGCACGAAGGTGATGCCCAGCTGCTTCTGCAGCTTCTTCAGCTCAGCCCGCATGCGGATCTTGAGGAACGGGTCGAGCGCCGACAGCGGCTCGTCGAGCAGCAGCGCTTCGGGGTCAGTGATCAGCGCCCGCGCCAGCGCCACCCGCTGCTGCTGGCCGCCCGATAGCTGCGCCGGCTTGCGGTCGGCATAGGCTTCCATCTGCATCAGCTTGAGCATGTCGAGCGCCTTGGCGCGGCGCGTCTCCTTGTCGACGCCAGCCATCTTGAGGCTGAAGGCGACGTTGTCGACGAGGTCTAGATGGGGAAACAGCGCATAGGACTGGAACATCATCGCCGTGCCGCGCTTGGCTGGGGGCAGGTGGGTCACCACCGCCTTGCCCAGTACGATATCGCCGATCGACACGCTCTCGTGTCCGGCAATCATCCGCAGCGTCGAGGTCTTGCCGCAGCCGGAAGGGCCGAGCAGGCAGCAATAGCTGCCGGCAGGGATCTTCAGGTTGATGGCGTCCACCGCGGTGGTCTTGCCGTAGATTTTGGAAACCGACGCGATATCGATCTCGGCAGCTTTTGACATCCAGCGCTCCCCGATTGTCGGGAGACTCTATGCATTCGCCGTGCCAGACTCCGGCTGCCTTGTTAACCTGCTGTTATAACGGCATAATCCACCTTCGCCATGAATGTGCGATTCCTATGCACAAATCCAATGTGCCCGATTCATGGGCACGTGTTCTCATTATACGCCAAAATTGTATGCAATCTTAGCTGTGCCTGTATGCGACTTGTCGCTTCCGTTGCGCCGGGATTCTTCTTATGAATGGTCGACCGGGTGATCCATGACTCTTTCTGACCAGAATTTCAGCGGACCGTTCGTCGCCGAAGACCGCGCGGCGATGATCCGCGATCATTTGCGCGATGCCATCGTCGACCGTCGCCTGGCGCCGGGCACCAAGCTCAATGAGGCCGAAGTCGGCACGCTGTTCGATGTCAGCCGCACCGTGGTCCGTGCCGCCTTGCAGGCGCTGGCCTTCGAGGGCCTGGTCAAGACCGAGCGCAATCGGGGTGCCTTCGTCGCCAATCCCACCCCGGAGGAGGCAAGGCAGGTCTTCGACTCCCGCCGCCTGATCGAGCCGGGCATTGCCCGTGCCGCCGCCGAACGCATCACCACCACCGAAATTGCCAATTTCCGTGCGCGCCTGCATGACGAGAGCCGGCTGATGGGCGAGCGCGGCCCCACCGCGCGCCGCGCCGAAATCCATGCCTCGGGCGATTTTCACCTGCTGCTCGCCAGCGTCGCCGGCAACGCCATCCTGCTGCGCTTCATGGAAGAGCTGGTGGCCCGCTCCTCCCTGGTCATCGCCCTCTACGGCCGTTCCGGCGCCTCCAGCTGCGGCCACAACGACCACGCCGACATCCTCACGGCGCTCGAAGCCCACGACGGCGACCGCGCCAGCAGCCTCCTGCTGACCCATATCGACCACATCGAAGCCGACCTCGACCTGCGGACGACGACGGGTTTGGCTCTGCGCGAGGCACTGGCGCCTTAGGGGGCTAGGCACGCACGCCTGAGGCCAACTAACTGACCCGCCTAGCCCTCACTGGCCGCAGGCGGTTTGACCACAAGTCTCTCGATCAGCCGCCGCAGCTCGGAAGGGGTGGTGTGCCCTGAGACCACTTCATGGTAACCGATGCCCGCACGTCGAAGGGCTTCCTTCTTCACTGCGTCGCGAGCGGCGGCCGCGCCTTGATGATGTGCCCCGCCTTGATACTCGATGGCGTGCCTCGGCTGGCACTCCTCGTCAACTAGAAGCAAATCGACCCGCTTTGAGTTGATGCAGCGGTATGCTTCGGCGTCCTTGCTGCGGAGTATTTCGCCCAAAGAAACCTGCGCCATGACCTGCCAGCCGGGATTGCGACTGATCACCATCCGATCAAGCTCTCTAAACACCCGAGCTTCGCTCTTGTTGAGGAGCGGCTGGACCGTGAAGACCGCACTCATCACGGTTCGAAGTTGGTCAGCGGCATCGAACTTCTTGACGGTTTCGGCTTTCGCGAGCCACGGCCCGGCGGCGATGTCGCCGCGGCGCGCTTTCTCCCAGCGGCTGCGATTTTTCTTTCGCCAGGCCTGCCGCCGCATCTGGCTCCTAAAGCGCTCTATGGTTATGCCGAAGAAGGCGCCAACCGCTAGGACAGCAACAAACAAATAGGGCTTCTCGATGAGGGCGACGATCTCATTCAGCATGCCGGTTACAGTAGCTTTGCTGCTCAAAGAAGTCACCAACGACAACCGGGCGCCGTTAACAAGCTCGCGCGCCATAAAGATCTAGCTGATTGTTCTCGCACGATCCCCGCTGAACTTACACTCAGTCCAACCCACATTCCGTCGGCAATGATAGTCACCAGTCGAGCGACGAATAAACGTGCGAAATAACCCATGTGCATCAACGCCGAATGGAGGGAGGCTGTCGAGAACCCCGGACCTGCTTAAGAGGAGCGCAACATAGCGCCAACCGCCGCGATCAACTTAAGCCATCGAACTGGAAGGGAGAATTTGGCTGGGGAACCTGGATTCGCAGCAAAACTAAATGTCGCCCGAAAGTCGCCGGAAACCTTGATTTCACGGGCGGCCAACATCGTCAATGGACCATGCTGGTGGCCAACCGTCAAGAAGGCGCGCCAGAGCTCGGAAGCGGCCTGTTGGGGTCCCGTCTGGCCGGTCTAACCCCGTCAATCGAAATCGAAAAGCGAGAGGTTGACTGCCTATAGGCTGATGTCTGAAACGGGGTGGGAAGGAGACTAGCAGCTATTAGGCACAGGATGGTCGAAAGCAGACACCCATCGCGCTGGCGTCGTTCGGAAAGACCGGCCAAGATGATGGCCTCCCGAAGCACACTGGCGGCACCATGCTTTCAAAGAATTCTGCAGTCTTATTCGATGTAGGCGGTCCTTTGGACACAGAGGTGCGGCTGGTCGAGACAGTGGCACACTCCATTATCGGCGCCCTTCAACGCCGAGGTATCGAAGCCGATCCGGCACGATACGCAAGGGCAGTTGAATATGCGGTGACCACCTATGCACCCGAGGATTTTCCAGCCATCGTCTGGCACATGACTGGCGGTGACGCTCCCGTCAGCGTTGAAATTTGGAGCGAAGTGTCTGGGCATCTTCAGTCGGAACGCCGAGCCGCCCTGTTCACCCCAAGGGAGGGCATGAGGGAACTCCTGGAGAGCTTGCAATCGCGAGGGGTTCTGTTGGGGCTGGCGGCCAATCAACCCCCATCGGCTCTTGAAGCGCTAGACGCAGCACAACTGGGCCAGTTTTTCGCATGGCGCGGAGTAAGCGGCACATTGGGATACCGCAAGCCTGACCATCGTCTTTTTTTGGCCGCGTGTGATGGCCTAGGTGTCGCGCCAGATGCATGCGTCATGATCGGCGATCGTATTGACATAGACATCGCCCCAGCGTCGCAACTAGGCATGACCACGGTGCTCTTTAAAACGGGTCACCACCGGGGCCAGCGCCCACGCTCGTGGCTTGAGATGCCAGACTACGAAGTATCGTCGGTTGACGAGTTGACGAAGCTCTTCTCTGCATGGTGACTGCTTCGCAGTCTCCGAACGGCAAGGCCCAAAGGCGGCAATGGGGTCGTAATCTGCCGAGCTGCAATGCGCCAAAAATTCGGCCGCTAAGATGAGCTTCTTGCTTAATCCGGCGGGCGGGTCGTGAGCCGATGCTCGCGTGGCGTTTGCCCGAAGGCAGCGCGGAAGGTGCGGGTGAAGTTGGATGCGTTTTCGTAACCGACGCGTACCATGATTTCGGCAATCGGCAGCCCGGTATCGCGCAGAAGCGACGAGGCAACGCGCAGGCGCAGGCCGATAACATACTGGCGCAGGCTCTGGCCGGTCAGGGCCCGGAAGCGCAGATTGACTTGCGTGCGGTTGCTGCCGCACCAGCGCGCGACGTCGTCCAGCGTAAACTCGGTGTTGAATCGCTCATGCACGAACAGCAGAGTCTGGTCCAGCCGGTCGCCCGAAACCGGCGCCGCCAATTGCTGGAGCTGAGGATTGGCGACCCGCAGCTGGAACAGCATTTCGATCAGCCAGGAGCGGGTGCGGCATGGCCAGTGTTCGTCGGTCTGCGCGCTACCCTCGGCCCCAATCCGGCCCAGCGCCTCGCCGATGCGCTGATGCAGCGTGGCCGACAGCATGAGCGGCCGTCCGGTGATCTCGGGCTCGAGGAAGCGCCGCAGCAGATAGGCGTCCTGCTCGGCGGTGCCTGCAAGCGCCGGCGTCGTGCGCAGTAGATGGGGCGTGAACAGGCTGTTGATGACGCCGGGCTCGAAAAACAGGGCGTCGAGCACCAAGCTATTGCGGCGGATGACTGCCGGCCGGCTGGTTTCGTCGAGCAGGATCACAGCGGGGGCTGCGATCATTACCGGGCCGTTGGGGCCCTCGATCAGCCCGGTGCCCTGTGCGACATGGATCAGGCCGTAATGGCCGGGAAACAGCTGCGCTGGATCGTAAGGTGCCAGTTCGATCGGCAGACGATAGCCGGCAAAGAACTGCCGGCCGACAAAGATCGATTGGGCCGGCACTGGCATCATGATGAAGCGGTTTCCATTCCGCACGATATCTAGTCCATCCCGGCATAGAAGCGAAGGGCGCTTGGCTCGACTGTACCCCGGGCGGCAAGCGTGCCGCGGAGGAGGACAGCATGGGCTTTCGACCCGCCATACTTTCGTTGCTCACGACGCTCGCCGTTACCGTTGCGATGAGCGCACCAGCGCTGGCCGCCGAGGCCAAGATCGTAGCCTTCACCAGCAACGATGGCATTGCCCTGTCGGGGCTCTGGTATGGGGAGGGCGACAATGTCGTGATCCTCTCGCATCAATACGATCTGGACCAGTCGGCCTGGGCAGATATGGCCAATAGCCTTGCGGACCAGGGCTATGGCGTGCTGACCTATAATTTCCAGGGCTACAAGCCATCGGAAGGTGCACAGGATATCGGGGCTATCGGGCACGATCTGGATGCGGCGATCGCCTTCGCCAGGGCCGAGGGTGCCGCCAATCTGGTGTTGGTCGGCGCCAGCATGGGCGGCATTGTCACCGTGCCGGCCGCCATTGCGGCGCAGCCTTTGGGCTATGTCACGCTGTCGGCGCCTTTGAGTTTCGCCGGCCTTGCAGCCGACGATGCATCCTTGTCGACATCCACCGCCGCCAAGCTTTTCATCAACACCGAGGCCGATGCCTATGTCGCCGCTACCAGGCACATGTTCGAGGTCGCCTCAGAGCCCAAGACGCTGGAAATCTATCCGGGCGGGGAGCATGCCATGTCGATGTTCGCGGCGGCTCATGGCGCAGAGGCTAAGGCACGGATCGTCACGTTCATCAACGACGTGATGCCGCTCTAGGGGGGCGAAGCATTGTCCTTCGCAGGAGGGGCCGAAAACGACGCGGGCGACGGTTTCGAGCGGAAAAGACAAATCAACGGCTGGCCGTTTTGGCTGATCTGAAGGACAGTCGCGGAAGCCGCGTTAGAGGGACGGAACATGTACGAAGTTGAGATTGAGGACATCCCGGCGGTGAAGGTGGCAACGCTGCTCCATCATGGCGACTATGGCGATCTGCCATTCGACCAGTTGCACAATTGGGGTTCGAGGGCGGGCCACCTGACCCCGCGGACCCGATGGATGGCGCTATTCTATAGCCACGACAAAACCCAGCCCGATGTCGACAAGGTGTCAAAAGCCGGTTTCACCATCGAGGAGTCGGTGGTCCCGGAGGGCGAGATCGGCGTAGAGACAATCTTTGGCGGGCGCTACGCGGTCCTCCACCATGTCGGCCCCTATAGCGAGATGCACAAAGCCGGGCGCTGGTTCATGGACACTTGGCTACCGGCTTCGAACGAGGCGCTGATCGGCGATTTGAGCTACGACGAATATCTCGACGCCGGCAGCTCGGTGGCACCAGAACATCTCAGGACCAAGGTGTATTTTCCGCTTGCAAGTCAGACTGAGCGCTGGACGCGTGGCTCAGCCATACAGGGATCGGCGGCTCAGACTGGAGGGCGGGAGACAATGGTCAATCCAATTAAGCGCGAGATTGGCGCTGTGTTTCTCCCAGTGCGGGATATCGAGGCAGCACGTGCCTGGTATTGCGATCTCCTGGGACTTGAGGGGCTCCCGGATATCGAGTTCGGCCACATCTGCGTCATTCCGATGACCGATGGCAGCGGGTTCGTGCTCGACAGCAAGGGCTTTGTGGCGCAGCGCAGCGGTACGCCGGCGTTCCACTTCAACTCCGACGATCTGTCCTCGGCCTTTGCCTATATGCGGGCGAAGGGCGTCACCATGGTGGGCGAGATCACGGACGGCATTTTCTTCAATTTCCAGGATCCGGACGGCAATCTGCTCATGGTGGCCGACGTTCCACCGGCTCCGAAAGGCTAGAAGCAGCGAGACATCCACGGGGCCGCGCCCGCGGTCCCCTGCCCTCGCCACCTTAGGTGGCGGGCAGTGCGCCAGGGCTTGCTTGTTCTAAAACAAATGCTTTATAAGTCAGTACCTTTATGGAGGCGAACATGCGTGATCAACTCGGCACCGTACTGTCCGCCCTATCGGATCCTACGCGCCGCTCAATAGTCGAGCGACTGATGCATGGCCCCGCTACTCCTCAAGAGCTGGCCATTGGCAAAACCATCACGCCCCAAGCGATCTCCCACCATTTGACTGTGCTCGAGGAGGCGGGGCTGATCCGGCGCTCTCGGGAGGCTCAGAGCAGACCATGCCACCTGGACGCCGCGGGACTGCGGTTAGCCGGCGCTTGGATTAGTCAGTATCAGTCGATCTGGGAGGGTAGCTTCGATCGCCTGGCCGAACACCTATCCAACACCAAGGAAACATAAGCGATGACGGTAGCGACCATTGACGATGACCTCGTCATCACTCGGATTTTTGCGGCGAGGCCGGACGCTGTCTTCGGCGCCTGGAGCGATGCCAGGCAGATGGCAAAGTGGATGGGTCCGGCTGGATTTACGTCCCCGGTCATCGAAAGCGACTTTCGCGTAGGAGGCGCTTACCAAATTTGTATCCGTTCGCCGGACAGACGGGACTATTGGTGGGGCGGCAGGTACCTCGAAATTGTCGAGCCGGAGCGACTGAGCTTCAGTGTGGAGACCTACGGCTGGCCTGGAGAGACCACGTTGCTCCGGGCTCCCCCCCATACCCGCATTGGCATAACGTTCGAAGCCGCTGCGGAAGGGCACACCAGGATGACGTTCCGCCAGTCGCCGTTTCCGCCAAATGTGGACCGCACAAACCACGAAAATGGATGGCTGGAGGCTCTGGGCAAGCTGGAACGATATCTCACTAAGTAAGGCCTCTCCCCCCAGCGCTGGCAGACCAGGGCGTACCGTTGCGGCGGTGCACTCTGGAAAGGTCAGACCGAGATGTCCGACGGCCACAGAAAGCCGCTGGCGTCCAGTCCAAGGCCCGAACCGAGCTTGCTTCGCACGACCGCGACCTACCGAACGGCCGCTGTCGGCTTTGCCTGCAACCAGTTGGCGACACCTCTCAGTCCGCCACGCGCCCCAAAACGGTGCTAAGTACCCTAGCCTCCGCCTTGGGCTTAGGTCAGTTCGTCGTGCTTGCTTTCCAACCGACAGCGAGCGAATGTTCCCGTCTTGTTCTTCTGTGTTACGGCCGGTTTGGTGTACAAATGACCAAAATCTTCGATGCTGTCGAATACTATGCCGAACCGTTCGGATATACGAAGGGCGGTCTCCATCATGATGTACTCGCAGGCTTGCCGGGCGAACGGGACGCCCTCGCCAAAGTCATCCACCAACTGCTTATTCACGAAAGCTGGGCCAGCCGGTACGGTGTCGTGCCAGACTCCAGCCAACTGCATGGCCCGCATCTGCGACCAGTAGCAGCGATGGTCGACGAGATATTGCGGCTATCGCCCGCGTCCCTCGATGTTAGCCGTGAACCTGCATTTCGAGCTCTTTGCTGCTGCCGGCACTTTTCCGTCCTGGCCGTGGCTGCGTTTCGCGCCAAGGGTATTCCGGCAAGGGCGCGGTGTGGCTTTGGCATGTATTTCAAACGTGGCAAGGGCGTTGACCACTGGATAGCCGAGGTGTTCGAAGCTGGTCGATGGGTCCGCGCCGACTTTCAGATCGATGCGTTGCAGCGTCGCGTGTTGCGGCTTCAATTCGATCCGCTTGACCAGAGGCCCGGCAAGTTTCTTACAGCAGGTGAGGCGTGGACGCTTTGCCGATCCGGCGGCGCTCGGCCAGAGGATTTTGGAATCGCCCACGAAGGCGGACTGTGGTTCATCGCCATGAACCTGGCGCGCGATATAGCGGCGCTGCGCAGGCGCGAAATGCTGCCCTGGGATGATTGGGGTGGGCTGGTCGACAGCGACGCCCTCCTCACGCCAGATTATCTGGAGCGATTCGATGATCTGGCCCGAATGACCCGCTCGCCTGATCAGAGTTTTTTCGAGTTGGCGAACGCCTACGAGGTCCAGCCGGGTCTTGCTGTTCCCAAGACTGTATTCAATGCAGTACGTCATACCTCTGACGCCGTAAACACCGACTAACTGATACCTGCAGCTCAGCGTCGGGTGCAAAGCCGAACGCGCTCGACGCAACCAATGTCGGCTTTTAGGAATACGCAGGTGTCCTCAAACTTCTGAAATGGGGTCGCTAGCTGCCAGCGTCAGCACTGCTTAGGTTTGCAGGCATTTCCAGGATCTCAATGATCTCGACTGAGTTTGAGCCAGAGAAAACGGCGAAGTGTGGGTGGTTCTTGAATATCGCGGCAGCTTGTTCATGGCTCTCGGCCTCGACCACCAGATAGCCCGTGATCAGGTTAGTTGTGCTTGAGACACCGTTCTGATCGGCCTTCAGAGTGTTTCCTAATGGCGCACCGTTCTCCACGATAGAAGTTTGGTGCGCCGTCGCCCATTGCCCCCACGCCGCCATGCTCTTTTGTTGGGTTGCATCGTCGGGCTGGTCGGTGCCGTTGTTGTTGGCAGCGCCCATTCACATTGAGAATGTCCGTCCCCCCGCCAGCATCAGCTGGCGCTTTCCTGCAGCATCGAGATATCCCCCGAATTGATCAGCGTCCAGGGCAGGCTTTCCCACAGCATGCGCAGGCCTTCGAAATCGTGTCGGAGAATCGGGTCCTCCACCCACGGCAATTCGTGGCCGGCGCGGCGTGGCTTTGCGCACAGAGTCTACGTCGAGAAGGGGGAATGGTCGGTGTACTTGGGAAGAGCCGGCCGCCCGTGCGGCATTCCTCTACCGTGACCCAGCGTCGTCAAGGCCGAGGAGGGTGTGCGTTCAAGCACCCGGCTTGGAACTTGCCAGAGCGGCACGCTTGGGGCCACCTATCGCAGTGCAATCTCGGTCGCGACTCCTGCCTGAAGAGTTATCTCCACCCGACGGCCGGCTTCACTTACGATGACTTGCTGCATCGTACCGGACCGCAAGCCGACAAGGGTGCAGCGTCCACCGGACCATTGCAAGTCTACCTCAATACCGCCGCGCACACGCACGCCGCGGATCGATCCTTCCGTCCATTGGTCCGGCAGGGCTGGCAGCAAGATGATTTCGGCATTGCGGGACTGCACCAGCATTTCGAGAATGCCCGCCGCCCCGCCAAAATTGCCGTCAATCTGAAACGGCGGATGGGCGTCGAACAGGTTAGTGTAGCTGCGATCGGGGCTCAGCAGCAGCGCCAGCACGTCATGGGCATGATTGCCATCGCCCAGCCGTGCCCAGAGGTTGATGCGCCAGCCAATGCCCCAACCGGTGGCGTTGTCGCCACGAATTTCGAGCGACCGCTGTGCCGCCTTCGCGAGCGTTGTGCCGGGCTCGATCTGTTGGCTCGGATAAAGGCCATAGAGGTGCGAGACATGCCGGTGGTGGATTTCGGGGACGTCCATGTCCCAGTCTTCCAGCCATTCCTGTAACTGGCCGGCCGCGCCGATCCGGTGCGGCACGAGCCGTTCTCGGGCCGCTGCCACCTCATCGCGCATCGGGTCGGTCTCGCCCAGTTGGGACGTCGCCGCGAGATAGGCATCGAACAGGTCGCGGATCAGCTGATTATCCATGGTCGGCCCGGCACAGATCGCGGCACCATGGGGATGGACGTTCTCCGGCGACAACGATGGCACAGTCACGAGGTGATTGGTGCCGGACAATGGCTGCAGGATGTCGAGGATGAAGCGTGTCGCACCAGTCAGAACTGGTAGCAGTCGCCGCACCAGCGCCACGGCGCGCCCAGCAAATTCCGCATGGTCCCAGAGCTGCGCGCAGAGCCAGGCGCCGCCTGTCGGCCACAGCCCCCATTGTGCGCCATCGACCGGCCCGGTGGCCCGCCACAGATCGGTATTGTGGTGCAGCACCCAGCCGCGTGCGCCATAGTGGACGCGGGCCATTTCGGCGCCAGTCACAGTCAGGTCTTCGGCCAGCGCCAGCAGCGGCTCGAAGCACTCGGCCAGATTGGCGGCATCGGGCAGCCAGTAGTTCATCTGCAGGTTGATGTTGGTGGTGTACTTGCTACCCCAAGGCGGCCGGGTTTCCTTGTTCCAGATGCCCTGCAGGTTGGCCGGCTGGGTGCCGGGGCGGCTCGAAGCAATCATCAGATAGCGCCCATATTGCACATAGAGCGCCGCCAGCGCCTGATCGTCGCCGTTGGCGAAGTTGGCAATGCGCTCGTCGGTCGGCAGGTCGGCGGCAGGCGTTCGTCCCAGATTGATGGACAGCCGCTGGAACAGCCGTTGGTGCTCCGCAACGTGCGCGGCGCGAAGATCCTCGTAGGATTTGCCAGCGACGGCTGAGCGACGTGCGGCCAGCAGCCCCGCCGGATCCCCTGAAACATCATCGAAGCGCCGGAAGCTGGTAGCGATATCGACGATGATCACCGCAGCGTCGGCGTCGCGCACCAGCAGCCGATTGCCGCGGCGCTCGCAACTGCCGCCCTCAAGGCGCAGGTCAACGCCGATGCCGAAGCGTAATTGCCCCGCGATGCCATGCTTGCCGAAATTCTGCCCGGAAAAGTCGAGGCGGGTGGTGGCTTCGCCCGGCACAATGGCGCCCAGTTGCGGACTATCGAGCCAGATCTCAAAGGTCAGCGTCCCTGGCCGTGATCCACCGATGCGGGTGACGAGCACATCATCGGCGGCCGATGCGAAAGCCTCGCGCTTGAAGGACAGCCCATCACCACCAATTCCCGTGCCGAGCAGGATGTAGCGCGAATGGGCAATGGCCGTGTCGAGATCGAGTGTGCGGCGATAGCTGCCGGCGACAGCCTCGTGGCCGAAATCGAGGAACAGGTTGCCCGCAGGCTGGTAGCTCATCTGCAAGTGCGGCACGGCCATCGAATGTTGGTTGGCCAGTGCCTCCGCCTCGGCATAGCGCCCGGCAAGAATCAGTTCGCGCACCGCCGCCAGGTTGGGCCGCGCTTCAGGGTTGGTGGGCTGGTAGGGCCCGCCTGACCAGAGCGTGGATTCGTTGAGCTGGAATTCCTCGCGACCCACCCCGCCGAAGACCATGGCACCAAGCCGCCCGTTGCCGAGCGGCAGGGCGTCAGTCCATTCCCGGGCTGGGGCCCGGTACCAGAGTTCACTATTGTGCATCGGAAAATCCAGTCAGTGCGCCAGGCGTAGCCGCTCGCCGGCGGGGTGGAACAGCATGGCCCGTTCGGCCCGTATGCCAATGCTGACGGTGTCTCCGGCCTTGATGCCGGGGCGGTCGCGCACTTCGATCACCACCGGTTCCCCCGAAGCGACACTGCCATAGAGGTAGCGCGTGCCGCCCAGATTCTCGACGACGTCAACCAACACCGACAATTGCTCGTCGCCGGGTTCGGAAACCGCAAAATGCTCCGGTCTGATGCCGACGACGACCTCGCCAGTGCCCGGATGTGCGTTGGCCAATTGCCCCCCAGCATCGAGCTTGAGCGCCTGGCCTTCGAACCGGCCGCGCAGGAAGTTCATGCGCGGCGAGCCGATGAAGCCGGCAACGAACAGGTTGTCCGGGTTCTCGTAGAGCTCGTCGGGCGTACCAGCCTGCTCGACCTTTCCTGCCCGCATGACGATGATCTTGTCGGCCAGGGTCATCGCCTCGGTCTGGTCGTGCGTCACATAGATCATGGTCGAGCCGAGCTTGTTGTGCAACTTGGCGATCTCGACGCGCATTGAGACGCGCAGTTCCGCGTCCAGATTGCTGAGTGGCTCGTCGAACAAGAAAACTTCGGGATCGCGCACGATGGCGCGGCCGATCGCAACGCGCTGGCGCTGGCCGCCCGAGAGTTGCCCCGGCTTGCGGGCCAGCAGCGGTTCGATCTGCAGCGTCTGCGCCGCCACCGCCACCCGCGCGGCGATCGCCGCCTTGTCCAGCCCGGCCATGCGCAGCGAGAAGCCGATATTCTGCTCCACCGTCATATGCGGATAGAGCGCGTAGTTCTGGAACACCATGGCCACGCCGCGCTCGATAGGGTCGGCATCGTTCATGCGGGCACCGTCGATCTGCAACGCGCCGCTTGTGATCGGCTCGAGCCCGGCGATCATGCGCAACAGCGTGGACTTGCCGCAGCCAGAGGGGCCGACAAAGACCGTGAAAGACCCATCCTCGATGGTCAGGTTCAGCCCCTCGATGACCGCGACGGGCCCATAGGACTTGCTGACATTTTCTAGTTCAACCTTGGACATTAATCCTCCTTTATGCCCGGTTACCGCAGCCTGCGGGCCGAGCCTCGCAATATGATGTCGTTGTCGATGCGCAGCGTCCGGCGACCCAGAGCGCCCGGATCCTCGAGGCGCTCCGCCAGCACGCTGGTAATCGCCTCGACGAGCTTTTCCACTGGCTGGCCCACCGCGGTTATGCCCGGCTGGTGCACGGAAAAAGCTGGCACGTCGTCAAAGCTCACCAGCGACAGGTCGCGGGGGATGGACAGCTCGTGCTCGCGCAGCCAGCGCAGGGCGCCGATGGTCATGTTATAGTTGGCGCCAAACAGGGCCGTCGGCGGTTCGGGCAGTGCCAGCAGGTCGCGCATGCCGGCGTAGCCGCCGGCCTCGCTCCAGCCGCCGTCGACGACGAGCTCCGGGACTTCCTCAACGCCGTGGTCCCTGAGCGCGTCGCGATATCCGGCCAGGCGCTCCCGTGCCACCGAGGTCTTGAGATTCCCGTGTATGGTGGCGACCCGCGAATGGCCCAGATCGAGCACGTGATCGACCAGCCGTTTGCTGGCCTTGCGGTTTTCGACAAAGACGCGGTCGGCCGCCAGGCCAGGCAGGTCATTGTCGTAGAGCACCACGATCAGGCCCTGGTCGATATAGGGTGTCATGCCTGAGCGCAGGTCTTCGTTGCCATCCATCACCACTGCGTCGACGCGATGGCTCGCAAAGAATTCGAGCCCCTCCATGAAGGAGCGCGGTTCTGTGTCGTGGCAGTAGGTGACCACTGCCCGTCCGGCCTGCCGCATCTTGCGGCTCAGCTGGTCGAGCAGGGCGGCGTGAAATTCACCCAGAGACGGCACCATCAGCCCTACGATATGGGTGGTGTTGGTCTTCATCGACACGGCAATGGAGTTGCGGCGGTAATGGAGTTCGGCGATTGCGCGTTCGATCGGCTCGCGATTGCCGCTGCGCACCGGGAGTCCGTTGAGGTAGCGCGAGACGGTGCCGATGGCGACGCCTGCCGCTTGCGCCACGTCGACAATTGTCGCTTGGCGCCGAGTCTGTTGCTCCGATTTGCTGATCTGTTCCGACATCGATGAGGTGGTCCCGCTGAAGTGCGCCCGTCCGGTACTGGCCGGGCGCCTTTCGCATAGATATCCGGCCCGACGGCCGCATGCCACTGCACGCGGCCCTTGTGCGCGGTTCAGTTCAGGCGTTCTGCTCGAACACCACGGCGGCGTGGATGCGCAGCCGATCGAGCGTAACGCCATATTGCCCGTCCCCCAGATCCTCGATCGCCACCGGCGCACCCGATACTGCCTCATAGGCGCGGGCCGGGCGGCTCGGCAGGCGCACCTTGGCGCTCACCGGACCGATCGGGGGAATGTCTTCGATCATCTCCATCACCCGCACACCATCGCCATTGGGCACGGCCTTGCCGCGCACCTGTGGCGGGCCGTAGAGCAGGTGCAGCACATGCCGTCCCTGTTCGGACTGATGAGTAAGGGTGGCGCGTCCGGCCGAGGGCAGGTCGGTGACCAATGCCGGCTTGGGCAGCAACCTTTCCAGCAATCCGCGCAGTAGGTACTTGTAGAGCGGCTGACCCAAGGCATGGTAGATCGTGAAGATCGGGTAGGCGATGTAGGCCACCCCGTCATTGATGGTGACGCCGGCGCCCAGCGGCGCCGCGTTCGGATCGTCCGGCGTATGGGCGTGCGACGAGAAGTGCTGGTAGCTGCGGTTGAAATAGGGCGGCACCACTTCCGCCAGCACCGTTGCGTCCTCGGCCACTATGGCCTGTGCCGTGCCATAGACCACGAAGGGCGAACTGGTCATGGATGGGTCGAGATCTTTGCCGGCCTTGAGGTAGGATGGGGTGAAGGCAACAGCCCCTTTGCTGGAAATGCCGGCCGGCACAGCGAACTTGCCATCCGCACCCAGGGCCGACGTTCCGCTCAGCAGCAGCTTGCCGCCACCGGCAACGAAGGCAGTGAAGCGTTGGGCGATCTCCCCTTCCACCGGAATTTCGTCGGGCAGGATGATCACGCGGTAGGCGGCGAAATCGACGCTGGGGTCGATCACGTCGAACGGGCGCTTCAACTCCTGCAGCATCTGCGCCGCGCCATCGTCGGCATGATTGTTGCGCGCGCCGACAGGATGGAAGTACTCGGCGGACAGGATTGCGATCTCCGACACCTGCCTGGCATTCTCGAGGTAGGGCTCGAGCTTTTCGACCCGCGCATAGGCGGGGCCGATCGAGGCATAGGTGTCGAGGTTGATCGCGCCATTGGGGTGAAGCTGGTCACCCACCAGGCATTTGGAGCCGAGCGCCACCATCTGCGCCGCCTCGTATTCGAGCGCGTCGGGGTGCTTGAAGCCGCCGAACTCACCCCATGAGGTGTGGAATTTGCCGGTATGGGCGACGAAATCGAGCCCCAGTGTCGCCGCGTAGCGGGCGCTTGACGGGAAGTGGTCATAACCCCAGCCGCCAGTCGGCAGACTTTCCAGTTCAAGATGGCTGTAAGTCGTGAAGCGCTTCGGGCCCATCTTGTGAATGTGGCCGCTATTGTAGAAGACGCGCAGACCGGGGAATTCCTCATTGAGCACCGCGCTCATTTCACTGCGGAACACCTCGTTGACCCACTCATCATTTTGCAGCCGATCCTTGGGCTTGGCCGGATCCAGGCCCTGTGCGGCCATGGTGTCGAGGCATTCCTGGCAGACGCAATCGGGTGACAGGACGATGTCGAAGAAGATGCCCGGCGTATCGTACGCGCCGGCGACTTCACGTGCCTGTGCCAGCAGCTCGTCGCGATAAGCTTTGTGGTTGAGACACAGCGTGTGCCAGGCCGCCTGCATCTGACCGGGGTCAAAGCGGTTCTCGGTGGCCGAGCGTACCCGCCACTCGGGATGCAGCCGCGCATTGCGCTCGTCCCACTGCACCGAGATATAGATGGGGCATTCGATATCGGCCGCCGTCAGCGCCGTGACCATATCGCCCAGCAGATCCGGCCGCGCCAGTTGCGGATGCGGAGCGCCGGCCTTGGTCGGGTAGTAGGACCAGCCGTGGTGGCACTTGGCAAAGATGGTGATCGAGTCCACATGCGCTGCCTTGAGCGTTTTGACGAAATCATCCGGATCAAAGGCCGCCCCGATGTCCGGAATGTGCTCCGACGTATGGAAGTCGAGGTGGATCTGGCGGTAGCGGAGTGGCTTGTTGGTGCGTTGCATAGTCAGTCCTTGGTGCCGGCGCGGGTTTGTGAGCCGGCGGCAAATTGGCGTTGGAAAACGAGGAAGACGACGAGGGGAACGATGGTGGTGACGATGGCCGCCACGCTTCGCAGGTCCCAGTTGAGGTCATAGGTGCCCGACACACGCGTCAGCAGCACCGGCAGCGGAATGGTGGTGCGCAGGTAAAGCATCGGCAGCAGCAACGAGTTCCAGCACCAGAGAAATTGCAGGATGCCCACCGCGAAAATCGCCGACAGGCTATTGGGCAGCACCACGAACCAGAAGGTGGCGATCGGCCCGCAGCCGTCGATCCG
>NZ_JAKFDJ010000045.1:0-45023 GCF_036676215.1 Devosia sp.
CGCCTATCTCGGGCGGGTCGGCGCGCAGTCCGGGCTCATGGACGTTGCCGAATATACCAACTCGCTGTTCGCCAATGCGCGCATGGCGCAGATGGGGGTGGACTTGACCTGGCTCCCGATGAACGGGGCGCATCACCGGCCGTTGATGGCGCAGGGCCGGGTCGCGGATGACAGCTGCCTGTGGAGTGTGAGCGATCTTGCCCAACGCAATGACGGGGGCATGGGGCTGACCGAGGTGGGTGCGTGCGGCGCGCTCGGTGATGGCAGCGTGACGGCCGGCCTGGGCGTTGGTGCCAGTACGGCCTGGCAGGGCCTGGCGCTGGGTGGCAGTGCGCGGATGAGCGGCGCCTACGTGATGGGCGAGGTGGACTGGCAGCCCGATGGCACGCCCTTGCTGCTATCGCTGACCGGCATGCTGGGCGGTTGGGAGGCCAATGTGGCCCGGGCCTATTCCAACGGGGCGGCTACCGACATTTCCACTGGTTCGACAGCGGTTGGCGCCGGCATGGTGCGGGCGCGGCTCGATTGGCAGGAAGCGCTGGTGTTCAGCAGTGTCAGCATCAATCCATGGGCTTCGGTGTCGGTGGGCCGGACGGATATCGGCGGCTACACCGAACAGGGTGGGGCTTTCCCTGCGCAGTTCAATGGCCAGCAGATCGTGCAAAGCGAGGTGCGGCTGGGCGTGACGGCGGTTGCCGAACTGACACCGGAGACGCGCCTCAGCGGGACGCTGGAAGTGGCGCATCGCAGCGGTACGGCGCCTGCGGCCAATGGACAGGTGGCTGGCCTGTTCGATTTCGGGTTGGGCGGCGGCGGCCTTGGGTCGACCTGGGCTCGTGCGGGTCTGGACCTCGATCACCAGCTAACCGATACAGTGCGCTTTTCTGGATCGCTGCATGCGGCGACGCAGGGGCAGGATGCCAGTGTTTCCGGTTCGCTGGGGCTGAAGGCGGTGTTCTGACATTCCCGCATCGCCCGGCCCAGGCAGAAGGCGTCGCCCTCATGGGCGGCGCCTTCTGTACTCTTGCACGTACTAGTAAACGCGGACGGAGGTCAGGTTGCGATGCAGGTACTGGTCCAGGACCGGCTGGGAGGCGATGATGCGCTCGCAATAGCTCTGGAAGAAGCGGTCGCGGCAGGCGGCGGCGGAGACGTTGCCATCGATGCGGACCGAGGAGAAGCTGTTATCAAGGCCGAGCAGGGCCAGATCCGGAATGACGCGGCCCGAACTGACGCAAAGCGCGGAGCCGGTATAGTTGGTGCCCTGATAGAAACATACGCTGCCGGGGCCGCCGGCGGGGTAGTCGGGGTTGACGCCGCCGGGCCAGCGGGTGGGCGACTTGCCGAAGGAAATGTGCCGCTTATAGGTCCAGCCGCGACCGCCATGGCCATCGACGAGGCACCACAGTTTCTGGCAGCGCAGCACCTTGATTTCCATCTTGGCGGCGATCTCGCCAGTCAGATCATAGGCGGTGCCCGGACCGTTGCGCAGGGACAGCGGGTCCGTGCTCCAGGCGTGGGTGCCCGATAGGGATGCGGCCATGGCGGGCGCCTGGCCGAGCGCGAGGATGAGCAGGAAACTGGTGAGGGCGGTCAGCAGGCGGCCGAAGTGATGCATCGCAAAATTCCTGTGCCTTGATGGTGCTTACAGTATCGCGGGAAGGGTTGGCCTCATAGGGGACAAAAAAGGGCGCAGCCGAGGCTGCGCCCTTGTGGTCTGGAGTGCGGAGCTTAGCGCACGCGGATGGAGACGACGTAGTCGTCGAAATCACCCAGGGACGAAGCGCTGGTGGTGTAGGTGCGGCAATTGCGGAAGCTGCTCTCCGAGCAGACCTGAACCTGCAGGCCATCCTGGTTGTCGATCGAGGAAATCCGGTCAGCCCAATCACCAAGGTTGCGGATGCTCTCGCCCTCTTCGAGGCAGAAGCTGGCGCCGCGGAAGCGGGTGCGATCATAGAAGCAGGCTTCGCCGAAGACCGGCTGGACGACGGGCGGGCGAATGACCGGCGGTTGCGGCTGCTGGCCGATGCCGAAGCTGAAGGTCGGGCCGCCAGGGCCGGTCGAGAAGCCGAAGGACAGGCCGGGCTGCGCCGGATTGACGGGCGAACCGCCGCCGGCACTGAGATAGCTGGCAGAAATCCAGCCGTCAGGGCCCGGCTTGGCAATATAGCACCAGGAGCCCTGGCACTGCTGCACATCAACGGCGGTGCCGCGACGCGCGACGTCGACGACGGCATAGTTGGTGCCCGGGCCGGAGCGCACATTGACATTGCCGGTGACGGTGCCCGGCGCCGCATAGGCGGCCGGCAGAAAGACCACGACGGCGGTGGCCGCGACGGCGACACCGGTGGCGATGTTCAACAACATCCTGCGGGTATGGCGGTTCATTTTCAGACGCTCCTCTGTGCTGGACCGGCCAGTCCCGGGTGGGACGACGCTTGGTGACCGAATCCAGCCTTGTTTGTTAACGAAACGGGGAGTCGGATAAAAGAGTTCCGGCTCCCGGGAAATTGATCTGGCGAGGTTAATAGACGTCGATGGACGATGCTTTGCGATCGAGCTCGCTCGGCAGGCGCGACGTGTCGCGGCGCAAGGTTACGCAGTTGCCGCGATAGTTGGAGTCCGAGCAGAGATCGACGCGGACGCCGCCGAACACTTCGACCGAACGGATTGCATTGTTCCAGTTGCGAAGGCGGGCGAAGGATTCGCCTTCGTCGACGCAGAAGCTCGAGCCGCGGAAATTGCGCTCACTGTAGAAGCAGGCACCGGGAACGTCATCGAAGACCGGCGGAGGGGCAGGCCGTGGCGGCTGCGGGAGGGGCTGCGGCCAGGGCCAGCCGGGATTGGGCTGCGGCTGGGGTTGCGGTTGTGGCTGGGGCGCCTGGGCAACATATTGCTGCTCGACCCAGATTGTCTGCGTCCCATAATAGACCATGCAGAAATTGCTCTCGCAGTGATCGAGCGTGACGGGCGTATTCGCGCGAACCGTGCCGGCATAGCCGAATTCGAGACCCGGGCCTTTATAGGCGTCGATGTTCGCGGTGATCGTCACCGTTTGCTGCGCCATGGCGACAGCTGTGCCGGCGAGCACCAAGAGGGCGGAAAAAAGACCAATGCGAACCGGTTTCACGGACAGGACTCCGAAACTAAGCGGGCCAAATTCGACCTTACGTGCTTTGACCACACGCTAGCTGAACGCTGTCTGAACGGACTTGTCAGGTGCCCGGATCGATCCGGCGCTTGGAGCCGTCTTCGGCGAGCGCGACATAGACGAAGCGGCCGTCGGTGACCTTGACGCGATCGGCGATGCGGTTGCGGCGGGCCCAGGCTTCCATGCTGATGGTGATGGAGGTAGTGCCGACGCGCTCGACGGTGGTGTAAACGCAGAGGATGTCGCCGACCTTGACCGGGGCGATGAAGGTCATGGCTTCGACGGCCACGGTGACGACGCGGCCCTGGGTGCGCTCGACGGCGGCGATGGCGCCGGCGATATCCATCTGGCTCATCACCCAGCCGCCGAAGATGTCGCCGGCCGGATTGGTATCGGCGGGCATGGCCAGGGTGCGGATGGTGAGGGCGCCGGTCGGCTCTGTCGTCGTAGGCTGCATGATCAAGGTCCCTTCACCGGCCAGCGGCCGACCGCTTCTTCCCAATGCTTGCGGCAGAGGGAAACATAGACCGACTTTTCGATCGACACCTGCTCGCCGTCGGTCAAGACACGCCCCTCGGTATTCTGGCGCACCACCATGGTGGCCTTGGCACCGCATTCGCAGATGGTGCGAATTTCCCGCAGCTCGTCGGCGATGGCAAGCAGTTGCGTGGAGCCGGGAAACAGCTTGCCCTGGAAATCGGTGCGCAGGCCGAAGCACATGACGGGAATCTTGAGCCGGTCGCTGACGCGGGCCAGCTGCCAGACCTGATCGGCGGTGAGGAACTGGGCTTCGTCGACGAAGACGCAATCCACTTTGCCCGCCTCGGTCTCTTCGCGGATGGCCTGAAAGAGATCATCGTCCTGGGCATAGAGCGCAGCAGGCTCGGAAATGCCGATTCGCGAGGAAATGAGGCCGATGCCATTCTCGACATAGAGCGAGGAGGTGTAGAGCAGCGGCCGCATGCCGCGCTCACGGTAGTTATAGGCGGCCTGCAGCAGCAAGGTGGACTTGCCGGCATTCATCGCCGCGTAGGAGAAATAGAGCTTGGCCATGGCCTCGTTGTGCCGGAGCCAGTGTCAGTGCGCGAGGGGAAAGACCGGCGCTCCACAAAAAAGAGGCCGCCCAACAGGGCGGCCAAGATGCCGATCTGATCGGCGGAGAGCCGGGGTTGGCGGCCGAGCTCTCCAAAAAGCCGGGCGCGACGTTGGGGACGTGGGGCGCGGCGGGGTCCGGGCCAAGTGGGGGAGGCCGGGAACACGATGACGCTAGCGGGCTTGTATGACGCGGACGTGACGCTGTTTGCCGACTGTCGTTCAGGTGCAGTTCAGCTTGGCGATGGCAGCCTGGTATCCCCAGTATGGAGTTGTTGCGATGCGGAAAGCGGTTCTTGTTGTTGGTGCGCTGGCGCTGCTGGCCCAGCCGGCGACGGCCTCGCCCGAGGGAACCTGGGAAATCGAAATGCGCGATTCCCGCTATAGCGTGGAACTGTGCGGCGACGGCTCGGCGCTGTGCGGCACGCTGATCTGGCTGGGCAATGGCGCCGACAATGCCGAGAACCTGCCTTATCTCAATACGCTGATGATCGACCATGCGCGGCAGGTGAAGCCCAACCAGTGGAAGGGGGACCTCCACATCTATGGGCAGACGGCGGGCGGCACCATTACCCAGGTGAGCGCAGACCAGATCACGCTCAAGGGCTGCGTGGCGTTCGTGATCTGCAAGACGTACCAGATGTATCGGTACCAGGATTAGGGGCGTCCAAGCCATTCGGGCGCAGCCCTCATGGCCTTCTCACCCAAGATCGCTCCACCGGAGCGATCCTGCCCTTGGGCCGGTTCGAAGCCCCCGGTAGGGAGAGGTGAGAAAGGTCAGTTCGTCGTCCGCGCCACATGCGCCTGCCGTTTCGCCCATAGGGGCGGGATGGCTTCGACGGTCACGACGGCGGCGAAGATCAGCGCGGCGCCGGCATAGCCGATGGGCGGCAGGCGGTCACCCAGTAGCAGCGCGCCGCCGATGGCGGCGAAGAGGCTCTCGGCCGAGAGGATGATCGCGGCATTGGCGGGCGGGACATATTGCTGGCCGATGGCCTGGAAGGTGAAGGCCACCGCGGTGGAGAGGATGCCGGCATAGGCAATCTCCAGCCAGCCGACACCGATGCCGTGCAGCGTGGGTGTCTCGATGACGAAGGCGAGGCCCAGCGCCACTGCGCCGGCAAACAGGAAGCTGATGGCAGAGACGAAGATGGGCAGGCCGGTGGCGCGGGCGATGTAGCCGAGCAGGATTACATGCATGGCCCAGAATACGGCGCTGATGACGATGAGACCGTCGCCGCCATTGAAGCTCTCAAGCCCGCCGCCATTGAGATAGTAGATGCCGATCAGCGCCAGCGGTACGCCGGCGAAGATGATCGGGTGCGGGCGGTTGCGGAAGATTGCAAAGCCGAGCAGGGGCACGAAGAATACGTAGAGCCCGGTGAGGAACCCGGCATTGGTGGCCGTTGTGGTGGCAAGGCCCGATTGCTGCAGCCAGGAGCCGATGAAGAACATCAGACTCATGGCGATGATCAGGGCCCAGTGGGTGGGGCTCAGTGGTGCGGGGCGGCGGCGGCGTTCCCAGAAGGCCAGGGGCAGCACCAGCAGGCCGCCCAAGAGATAGCGGACGCCGGCAAAGGTGAGCGGCCCCATGCTTTCCATGGCGGATTTTTGCGCCACGAAGGCAAAGCCCCACAGCATGGTGCAGATGAGGAGCATGAGGGCGGCGAGTGGGCGGGACATGGGGTTCGCCTTGTCTGAAAGGGTCGGGCACTTCACCTCTCCCTTTGGGGGAGAGGTCGACCCGTCTTCGGGTCGGGTGAGGGGGCCTTGCTGCGGTGTGATGGGAAGGCCCCCTCACCCGGCCTTCGGCCGACCTCTCCCCCAAAGGGAGAGGTGAAGAGGGGTCTACTTCAGTTCGGCATCCAGTGCTGCAATGAGCTGCTGGACTTCCTCGGGGCTGGTGTAGTGCACGAAGGACAGGCGGAGCACGCCGTGATCGGGCGCGATGCCGAGGGCTTCGAGCAGGCGGTAGGCGTAGAAATGGCCGCCGGCTGCCATGACGCCGTGCCGGGCCAAGCGCGCGGCGACGGCGGCGCCGGGTTCGGCGAGGCCGAGGGCGATGGTGGGCGCGCGGCTGGCGGGGTCGTCGGGACCGATGATGCGGATGGCGTTTTTCTGGCGCAAATAGTCGAGCAGGGGAGTCGCCAGGGCGACTTCCTGCGCGCGCATGGCGGCATGGGCGCGACGGAAGGGGTCGGCACCTTCGACATTGTCGCCGGCAATGGTGGCGACGGCTTCGAGATAGTCGACAATGCCCGAGCAGGCGGCAATCTGGGCGTGGTCGGGGCCAGCCGGGGTCAGGCGATAGCGGAGCTTGGTGTCGTTGAAATAGTGGCCCTGATTGGGCAAAGCCAGCGCCAGTTCGGGGCGAATGGCCATGATGCCCTGATGCGGGCCATAGACCTTGTAGGCGGAGAAGAAATAGATGTCGGCGCCGAGCTCAGCCAAATCGGGCAGGCCATGCGGAGCGTAGCTGACGCCGTCGATGGCGGTGACGGCACCGACGGATCTGGCGCGGGCGGCGATTTCGGCGATGGGGTTGATCTCGGCGGCGACATTGGAGCAATGCGGCGCTGCGATCAGTTTGACCTTGCGGTCGAGCAGGGCATCCAGCGCGGAAAGCGAGAGGCGGCCGGTTTGCGGATCGACCTGCCATTCACGGATTTCGACGCCAACCTTGGCGAGCTTGCGCCAGGCGCCGGTATTGGCCTCGTGATCCTGATTGGTGACGATGATCGCATCGCCCGGCTTGAGCCAGCCGGCAAAGGCACTGCCCAGCACGTAGGTATTGGCTGAGGAGGACGGGCCGAAATGGATCCAGTCGGCGGTGACGTTGAGGGCCTGGGCGAGGCGCTGGTAGCTGAGGTCCATCGCCGCGCCAGCGTCCCGGGAGGCCGGATAGACACCATAGGGCTGCACTTTGGTGGCGCGATAATAGTGGTCGAGCTTGGTGAGCACAGCCTGAGACGTATAAGAGCCACCGGCGTTTTCAAAGAAGGCCTGGCCCTGGAGGGACGGCTCGGCAAAGGCAGGGAATTGCGCGCGGATGCGGGCCGGATCGAGGGGCAGGGCGGTCATGATATATCCAGTCGGTGGGTCGCCGATTGGTAGAGGATGAACGGGCAAAAGCAAACCCCGGCCGTTGAGAGCCGGGGCTTGCACGACGCCAGTCGAGGGGGCAGGCGTCGCAGGGCGGGTCCACAGCCGAGAAGGAGGTCGGCAAGCAGCGGCGGACCCGAAGCGGTTAGCCGTTGGTCGGGGCTTCCGGCGCGGGAGCGGCACCCATGGGGCCATTGTGCATGCCCTGATGGCGCATGCCACCCTTGCCAAAGCCGGGCATGCCGTCGCGGTCGGGACGCTGCGGCGTCAGTTCGGCCTTCTGCTCGTCGGTGAGGCTGTCGAAGAAGGCGGTTGCGGCCGGCTGCACGGCTTCGAGGGCGGCCAGCTTGGCAGTCTCGAAGGCAATGCGGTTCTCCAGGCGCTCGGACATGTCGGGACGCATAGCGGTTTCACCGGCTGCCGGCGCTGCGGGGCGCAGGGATTCGGTGGCTGTGGCGAAGTCTGCGGCGGCGCCGAGGGCTGCCGTCTTGAAGGCGTCGAACAGGCCCTGCTGCTCGGTGGTCAGCTCGATGGCGTGGCTGAGGCGCACGAAGGCGATCTCGATGGCTTCGGCACCACGCTCGAAGCCGAGGAAATCACCGCCGCCCATGTGGCCACCCTGGCGGGGCCCCTGATTGTGGTGGCGGAAATGGCCCTGATGTTCGGCCTGGACGGGCGCGGCCGTCTCCTGGGCATAAGTGGGGGCGATAGCAGTGAGGCCGATGGTGGCTGTCATCAGGGCCACAATGGCGGTCATGGGAAGCGTCTTCATGGTAGGTCCTTTGCATGGGAACCGGGTGATCCGGTATGAGGACCCTAGCGGGCGTCACCTCTTCACGACCTTGCGGGCGGATGAAGACTTGGAGAGGTTGGTAAGGTGGAGGCCAAAATGATCGACATCGTCATCGATCCCTTGCCAAGCGATGACGCCATGCGGCGGCTTTGGCTGGCGGCATGGGGCAGTGCTGGTCCGGCGAGCTTTGAGTCGATCCTGAAACGGAGCCTGGTGCATGTCGGCGCTTATGATGGGGCACTGCTGGTCGGCTTCGTCAATGTGGCCTGGGATGGCGGCATTCACGCCTTCATCCTCGATACCTGCGTCGACCCCGTCTATGGGCGGCAGGGCATTGCGCAGCGGCTGATCGCGCGGGCAATCGAGGTTTCACGCCAGCGCGGCGCGCAGTGGCTGCATGTCGATTTCGAGCCGCACCTGGAGGAGCTTTACCGCAAGGCCGGCTTCGGGCCGACCAAAGCGGGCCTGATGCGGCTGACACGCTAGCTGGCGATATATTCCTTGAGCACCTCGGCCTCGTGCTCTGCTTCCTCGATCTTGCGCTTGACCACGTCACCGATCGACACGATGCCGGCGAGCTTGCCACTGTCGGTGACCGGCATGTGGCGGATGCGCAGGCGGGTCATGCGTTCCATGACTTCGGCAATGTCGGTGTCGCGGGTGCAGGTGATGACGCCACGCGTCATGCAACTGGCAACCGGCAGGTCGAGGGCGCTGGCCGCGTCCTTGCCGATGCGGCGGACGATGTCGCGTTCGGAGAGGATGCCGGCGATGGTACCGCCAGCGCCGATGATCACCAAGGCGCCAATATTGTGGGCATTGAGCGCTCCAACGGCCTCGCCGAGCGTGGCGGTATCAGGCAGGGTGTGGACAGCGGCGCCCTTGGTTTGCAGGATGGTATCGACAAGCATGCTGAAGTCCTCCTTGGGCACAAGTGTGGACCTGTCGCGGGCGGGCGGCAATAGGCTGATGGTCTGAAGTAGCGGCAGAGAAAAGGGCCGGCGCAAGGCCGGCCCAGAAGTGACGTTGGTCAGGGAGACTGGAGATCAGCCCTCGCGCTGGACGGGGGACCAGTGGCGGAGGGGACGCCGGCGAGGCGGGGCAGCCTCTTCCGGCAGATTGCCGCGCAAGGCAATGCGCGCGACTTCATACATGACCGCGACAACCAGTATGGTCAGGGGGACCATGAACACCGCAATCTGGGTGTCCGGCTGGGTAGCAAGGTTGGCGGCGGTTGCCGGCGTTACGCCGGCCATCAGTGCCGCCGCCGCGCCTACCGACAGCAGAGCTGTGGAGACGATGGCAACGCGCCTGAAACTTTTCCGCCTGGGGGACGTAGATTTGTGCATGGGATCGACGTCGTCCTTGTCGTCACGATGACTGCAGTAAGCCATGTGAATGCGGTTCGAGTTTGCGTCGAATTTGGTCGTGCGGGTACCATTTGAGGGCGAAACTGTGGCGGCCGGCTGCGATAGCGCCGGCAAGGAGGCGAACATGCGCATGATTTTTGCAGTGATGTTGCTGCTGCTGGGGTTGGCCGCTCCCGCCCAGGCGCAGACCAACGAGGCGCCTTGGCAGGCCAGCATTACCGAGCAGGTCGAAGCGTTTCGCGCCGGCGATGGCGAAGCGGCGCTGGCCTTTGCCGGGCAGGGATTCCGGACGCAATTCGAAGGGCAGCCGCAGGCGTTCTATGCCGCCATCGTAGCGTCGGGCTATGGGGCGATCGCCGATTCACGGTCGCACAGCTTCGGCGAATTCAATCGGGTCAGCGACACCACCGTCTTGCAGGTGGTCAATTTCGTGGGGCGGGACCAGGGGCTCTATGAGGCGCTGTATCAGCTCGTCGATGAGCCGGGCGAGGGCTGGCGAGTACAGGGCGTGGCGCTACGCAAGGAAGCCGGCCTCGGCATTTGAGCCGCAAGCCGGCTAACACCATTCGTTATTCATAGGCATGGCGACGCAAAAGCCGGGTCAGCGGCTTACGGCGAGAGAATATTGCGGCGATGGCTGCAATCGGCGTCACCAGGCCATCGACGAAGCGGTGGCTTTTCTCGATGGCTGCAGGGGCCGTATCGGCCTCTTCCCAATGCTGCCGATAGATATCCTTGAACAGATAGCTGGCCGGGATCACTTTCAGTCTCCTTTGTTGAATCGATTCAAACTGTGATGGCGGGTGCCTGTTGAATCGGTTCAAAATGATCCTCGCCGAACCTGAAGTCAAGCCCAAATTGAACCGATACAAAAAACGTGCTAGGCCGAGGGCACTTGAGCCAACAGGACTGAATATGGGCAAACGGGGCGAGGTCAGCATCAAGCTCAAGGACGTGGCCAAGGCGGCCGGCGTGTCGCAGGGCACGGCCTCCAACGTGTTCAGCCGGCCCGAACTGGTACGCGAGGAAGTACGTGAGCGGGTTCACGCGGTGGCCAAGCAGCTCGGCTATGGCGGGCCGAGCCTGACCGGGCGACTGCTGCGTGCGGGAAAGGTCAATGCGGTGGGCGTCGCTGCCATCGAACCGCTGAGCTATTTTTTTGAAGATCTGTGGGCGCGCCAGCTCATGGCGCATATCTCGGAAATCTGCGACGCCAGGGGGGCAGGGGTTGCCTTGGTGTCGGCGCGCAGCGACGAGCGGCTGGACTGGAATATCCAGTCTGCGCTGGTGGACGGGTTCATCCTGCTTTGCGTGGAGGGAGGCGAGCGGCTGGTGGAGATCACGCAGCAGCGGCAGTTGCCCTATGTGGCGCTGGCCATCGGGGCCGCCGACTCGACCATTCCCGCCATCGGGGTGGACAATGTCGGCGGAGCGCGCATGGCCGCCGAGCATCTGATCGGGCTGGGGCACCGACGACTGGCCATCCTGGCGACATCGTTGAGTGACGGGCATTCCGGCAAGGTCGACGAGGCCTACGTGCGCGCCGGAATATATTCGACATCACGCGACCGGGCGCTGGGATATTGGCAGGCCATGGCGGAAGCCGGCATCGACCGCAGCAGCGTGCCGATCTTCGAAACGGCAGAGGACGAAGCCAGCACGCATGCGATGATGGCCCAAATGTTTGCCGCGGCCGAGCCGCCGACCGCCATCCTCGCCATGTCAGACAAGATAGCCATGCATGCGGTGGACTGGCTGTTCGGCCATGGTCGCACAGTGCCCGGCGACGTGTCGGTGGTGGGGTTCGACGGCGTGCCGGAAGCTGCCGTAGCCACGCCCAAGCTGACCACGATGGAGCAGCCCATGGCCGAGATTGCGCGCCGCGCGGTGGAGGCAGCGCTGGGCGGCGCGCAGGTGGAGGGTCGGCAGGTATTGCAGGCACGCCTGGCGGTGCGCGAAAGCACGGCCCCGCCATGCGAATGAACTATTGCCGGGCGTTCGGCGAGCCCGTATCTGTCTGCCCGGCAAAGCTGGGAGGTCGATATGGGGTTCTTGTCCGAGGCATTGGAGCGCGTGGCGCCGTCGGCGACGGTGGCAATCAGCCAGAAGGCGCGCACCATGGCGCAGGAAGGCCGAGATATCATCGCGCTTTCGGCCGGCGAGCCTGATTTCGATACGCCATTGCATGTGCGCGACGCCGCCAAAAGGGCGATGGACGCGGGCAAGACGCGCTATACCAATGTCGACGGCATTCCCGAACTCAAGGAGGCCGTTGCGGCCAAGTTCCGTCGCGACAACGGGCTCGACGTGACGGCGGCGGACTGTTTCGTCAGCTCGGGCGGCAAGCAGATCATCTTCAACGCGCTGATGGCGACGCTCAATCCCGGCGATGAAGTCGTAGTGCCGGTGCCCTATTGGGTGAGCTATCCCGAGATCGTGCGGCTCTGCGGGGCCGAGCCGGTTTTCGCGGTGGCCGACGCTTCGACCGGCTTCAAGCTCAAGCCGGAGGTGCTGGAAGCGGCGATCAGCCCCAAGACCAAGTGGCTGATCCTCAATACGCCGTCCAACCCGACCGGCGCGGCCTATACGGCCGAGGAGCTCAAGGGCCTGGCCGAGGTGCTGCTGCGGCATCCGCATGTGCATATTCTCACCGACGATATCTATGAAGTGCTGGTCTATGACGGCGGCACCTTCGCCACCATTGCCCAAGTGGAACCGAAGCTGCGGCCGCGCACGCTGACGATGAACGGCGTCTCCAAGTCCCATGCCATGACCGGCTGGCGCATCGGCTATTGCACCGGACCAAGGCCGCTGCTGGCGGCCATGCTGAAGCTGCAGAGCCAGTCGACGACCAATCCGAGCTCGATCTCGCAATGGGCGGCGGTCGAGGCGCTGAACGGGCCACAGGATTTCCTCGCCGAATGGCGGCAGGTGTTCCAGGGGCGCCGGGACCTGGTGGTCAAGGGGCTCAATGCCAATACCGGCCTCGACTGCCTGACGCCGGAGGGGGCCTTCTATGTCTTCCCATCCTGCAAGCGGCTGCTGGGCAAGACCAGCGCCGGGGGCAAGCTGCTGGCGACGGATGAGGATTTCGTCATGGCGCTGCTGGAAGAGACCGGCGTGGCGCTGGTGCATGGCACAGCCTTCGGCCTGCCGGGGCATTTCCGGCTGAGCTATGCGGCGAGCAATGCGGAACTGGAAGAGGCGGTAAGGCGGATCCAGGGGTTTTGTGCGGGGATTGGCTAAGGGGCTCTTCACCTCTCCCTTCGGGGGAGAGGTCGGCGCGTAGCGCCGGGTGAGGGGGCCTTTTCTTGACGCGGTGTTTGGGGAAGGCCCCTCACCCGACCCAAGAGGGTCGACCTCTCCCCCAGAGGGAGGTGAAGAAGAGCTACTTTCCCATCCAGCTCAGGAAACCGGTGCTGTCGCCGCCGGCGTCGGCGAACATCTGGGTCAGTTTGCTAGTCGATTCGTAGCTCGCCAGGGCGGCCTGGTAGAATTGGTCGCTCCAGCCGGCGGCCTGGCGTTCCTCGGCGCTCATCGAGGAATAGATCGAGATGATGTTCTGGCTGAAGGCGGTGGGATCGCTGGATTTGGCGGCGTTCTGGAAGCCGGCCAGCAGGGCGGCGCCGCTCTTGGCGCGCAGGGCGGTTTCGGCCTGGCGGACTTCTTCGGCGGTGAATTTGTCGCCGGTGTTGAGCGCAATGGCCGAGAGCGAGCGGCTGTCGAACTTTGACAGGTCGATATAAGTGCCGACGGTCGTCGCCTTGTTGAAGGTCGGCGCCTTGCCGGCCTTGATCGCGTCGGCATAGAGGCTGTCGAGGGTCTTGCGGGCGGTGGTGGCGACATCGGCGATGGTGGTGGGCTGAGCGGTCTGGCCGGCCTCGACCAAAGCGAGGTAGAGCGCGACCGGATCGTCCTCGCCCGCATCGGGCATGGTCTTGGGATCGGCCTGCAATTGCTTCTGCGCATCGGTGATGGCGGCGCGGCCAGCTATCCAGTCGGCGCCGGCCTTTTCCTCGGGGCCGAGGCTATCGAGATAGTCGGCGGCGGCCTTGTAGAGCCCGGTGAAATTGCCGGTGACATCGGCGAGAGCCGCGGGGCCGGCCAAGGCCGCTTCGAAGCGGCGCTGCATTTCGAGGCCGGCGGCCTCCTGCTCGCCTTCGGTGAAGCTGTCGTCGCTCGCCATGGCGAAAAGTTCGCGCGCATCGAGACTCGAAAGATCGATCGCTAGCCTGTCGCCTTCCAGCGGCGAGGTGCGGTCCGCCGCCTGCAGCAGCGCGGTCAGCTTGGCGCGGGTGTCGGCCACCACGGTGGCAAAATCCTTGGTCGCCAGCGCGGCCAGGGCTGCGTCCGACAGGGTGACCGAGGTCGCGGCCTGTTCGGTGCCGCCGGTGGTCGTGGCATCGGCGTCCGAGGTGGTGCTGGTCGTGCCGGCTGCCAGGATCGACGCTGCAGCCTGGTAGTAGGTTGTGGTGGAGTAGGCGGAGTTGATGGCAACCATCGGACGCTCCTGCGGATCGGTCACAGACCATCATGCAAGCTGCGTGCCGACAAAAAGCGCTGAAAAATCAATGGCGCAGCGCCAGTGACCTGCCGCGCCGCGGCAGAATTTGCCGAGGTTGGGAGGAAAGGGTTGCCGGAAAATAGAAAGGCCCCGCCCGAGGGGATGGGCAGGGCCCAGGGGTCATCAGCCGAAGCGTCTGACCTTGGAGGAGCGGCGCCACGATCGCCGCTGAACTGGTCGGACCCACTATCCGACGCCGCACGAAAACGCACAAACGCGCAATCGGAAGTGCTGCCATGCAGATTCGCGAACGGCCAAAAAAAGAGGCTCCAACCGAAGTTGGAGCCTAATGATAGGGCCGAAGCCAAATCGTAAGTATGGCCCTGCGCAAGGGAGGAGGATATGCGCCGAACCGGTTGGACCCAGGCCGAGGGAGGAGGATACGACCAAGATCCGGTGTCGCAAGAAGCGGGTCCGAGGGAGGAGGATACGGAGCGGCTTCACCAGCGACAAAGCCAATATAGGTTTTGACCGTTTGGTCAGCAATGCATAGGTCAACATGACTGCCATGCATTTTGCACAGCGACAATTTGTCAAGGTTAGGCGGGCGGTGGTTGGGGCCGTGGCCATTCGGCCATAGGCCTCAAGGCCTTCTCGCCTCGAATGCCGCTTCCACTCGACCGCAGGTCTCGGGCCTCCGTCACTCAAATCGCTCCACCGGAGCGATTTGCACTGCGTGACGTTCGGAGCTGGAGCGATTTCCCCCTTCGGGTCGCTCAAAAGACGGCGAGATATTTCAGCAGCGAGATGATGCCGATCACGATGACCACGATCTGCACGATCTGGCGCATACGCGCTTCGATGGGCAGGCGCTGGACCAGCCAGAGGATGAGGACGATTACCAGAAAGGTAATCAGGATACCGACAAGAACGGAAGTGCCCACGTAACTCTCCAACGCGCATTGATCGCGCGATAGGTAACGCGCCCATGGGCCGTTCGTTGCGACGCAGCCTGCCCTCTTCTCTCCGGGCCGTTCAGAAGGGCAAAAAAAAGCCCTGTCCGAAGACAGGGCTGATGACTGGGCCGAAGCCAAATCCAAAGTGGGGCAGAGAGCAAGGGAGGAGGATATGCGCTCTGCCAGTGAACCGGGACCGAGGGAGGAGGATACGATCCAGGTTCGGTGTCGCGATACGGGGTCCGAGGGAGGAGGATTCGGAGCACGCCTCAGCGACAGTCACAATATGAACTCTATCAGCCCGGTCGACAATACAATGTCTGACATGTCAGCCATGCAGTCGTTGCACAGGGCTGAAAAAGAATGTGGCCCCGCTCGAGGGGAGAGCGGAGCCACAAAGTTGCGGAAACGAGTTCCCGCAAGGAGGGAACGCAGCAGGGCGCAAGGGAGGGAGGAGAAGCACCCGCTGTGTATGGGGCCATATAGGGCGCCAGTTTCTGCCCAACAATTGGGCAGGTGACATACAAGCCATGCGCCTGATGCATGCGATTTGGAATAATCCTGAAAAATCAAAGGCGTGTGGATGAGACAGTCCATTTTGCCGCAGCACGAAAACGAATGCCGGCCGCGCTAGAGCATCGCCTCGAACCTGGCAATGGCGCCAGCGAGTTCGCCGAGATGACGGATACTGGCGTAACGGGGCTCGTCCACCGGCTCTTCGGCATGCTCGTAGGACCAGGTCAGGTCGTGCGGCACATGCACTGCAAAGCCGCCGGCCTGCAATGCCGGCAGGACATCGGACCGCAGGGAATTGCCGACCATGACGGTGTGCCCGGGGCCATCGGTATGGCGCTCGAAGATTCGAGCATAGGTCGCAGCGTTCTTGTCGGCAACGATCTCGATAGCAGCGAAGTATTCGGCGAGGCCGGAGGCCGCCAACTTGCGTTCCTGGTCGAACACATCGCCCTTGGTGACGAGGATCAAGCGATGGGTCTGCTGTAACTGATCGAGCGCCTGGTCGACATAGGGCAGGGTCTCGATCGGGTAGCTCAGCAGCTCGCGTCCGGCCGCCAGAATCTCGGCAATCACCGTGCCCGGCACGCGATGGTCGGTCACGTCGAGCGCGGTCTCCACCATGGAGAGCGCAAAGCCTTTCATGCCGAAGCCATAGAAGGAGAGGTTGCGGGTGACCGAGGCGATCAGGCGCTGGTTGAGGTCTGGCGCGTCCGTATAGTCCTTGAGCAGGTCGGCAAAGCGCTGCTCGGTGAGCCGGAAGAACTGCTCGTTCTGCCAGAGCGTGTCATCGGCATCGAGGGCTATGGTGGTGATGGGCATGAGCCGATGTCCAGCGTAGTAGAACGGGATATTTCAAGTCGACACGCTCTCCCTTGCGTGGGGTAGGTTGGTCCCGACATCCGAGCTCTCACCCCCTCCCGGCTCGATGACGGACTTAACGAAGGGCAAAGTCCGATCTCACTTCCCTCCCCGCAAGGGGAGGGTGGCCTCCGTTGGCGGGGCAGCTTCCAGCCATTCGGCCATAGGCCTCATGGCCTTCTTGGTTTGAAAGGCCCCACCGGAGCCTTTCATCTGCTGCGCAGAGCACCTGCGAAGCCTAAAATCGCTCCACTGGAGCGATTTTACCCTTGGCCGGCTAGAAGCTCCACTCGCGGGCCTTGGCGACGAGGAAGTCGCGGAAGACACCGACACGCTTGGAATTCTTCAGGGCCGGCGGATAGACGAAATAGGCCTCGTAGGCGGGCAGCTCGATCTCGGGCAGCACCTGGATCAGGTCATCTTCCTTCTCGGTGACGTAATCGGGCAGCATGGCGATGCCGATGCCGGCGCGGCAGGCCTGCATCATGCCGTAGATGGCGTTGACCTTGAGCGCGGCGCGGCGCGGGCTGGAATCGGTGCGGCCCATGCGCTCGAGGAAGTTGATGTCGCCCAGATAGGACGGCACCGGCTCGCCGAAGCTGATGACGCGATGGTTGTCGAGCTGTTCGGCGCTGGCCGGCATGCCGTGTTCGTCGACATAGGAATTGGAAGCGTAGAAGTGGTTGTGCACCGTGAACAGCTTGCGCTGGATCATTTCCGACTGATTGGGGCGGTGCAGGCGGATGGCCACGTCGGCCTCGCGCATGGCCAGATCGAGTTCGGCGTCGTTCAGGCGGATTTCGAGCTGGATCAGCGGATAGAGCTTGAGGAATTCGTCAAGCCGCGACGATAGCCAGGTCGAGCCGATACCCACGGTTGTGGTGACGATAAGCGGGCCCGTCGGAACGTCCTGGCTCTCGGACATCTGGGTTTCGACCTGCTGCAGTTCCCAATGCATGCGGTGGGCGGTGCGGAACAGCTGTTCACCCACTTCGGTGAGCACCAGGCCGCGGGCATGGCGGATGAAGAGCTTGAGGCCGAGGTCATCCTCGAGCGCGGAAATCTGGCGGGACACGGCCGACTGGCTCATACCCAGCTTTTCAGCGGCGTGGGTGAAACTGCCCGACTCGGCGGCGGTATGAAAGATCCGGAGCTTGTCCCAGTCGAGCATTTCTTTTGACGCTTTCTACTTGTCGATCAGCCGGGTTGCGGAACCTTGCCCGCCATCACGGCGGAGACATGGCAGGGTATGAAGTAAGCGACGCGTGGATTGCTCATCTCAGCAATCTACTCCGCAGCTTCGGCGAGTTCGTGTTCAGCCAGGTATCGTTCCGCTTCCAGCGCCGCCATGCAACCCATGCCTGCGGCGGTGATTGCCTGACGGTAAACATCATCGGTCACGTCGCCGGCGGCGAAGACGCCGGGAATGTTGGTTTCGGTTGTTCCGGCCTTCACCTGCAGATAGCCGCCCGGCTTCATGTCGAGCTGGCCGGCGAAAATCGAGGTCGCCGGTGCGTGGCCGATGGCGATGAAGATGCCGTCGATGGGCTGCTCGTAGACACGGTCCGTAGCGATATCGCGCAGGGTCACCGAATTGACCGAGGGCGGCATGGCCGAGCCGCCGATGTCGGCAATCTCGGTATTCCAGCGCACTTCGATCTTGGGGTTCCTGAACAGGCGATCCTGCAGGATCCGCTCGGCACGGAACTCGCTGCGGCGATGCACCAGAATCACCTTGGAGGCGAAATTGGTGAGGAACAAAGCTTCCTCGACAGCGGTATTGCCGCCACCGACGACCAGCACTTCCTTGTTGCGATAGAAGAAGCCATCGCAGGTGGCGCAGGCGGAGACGCCGAAGCCCTGGAATTTCTGCTCGTTCGGCAGGCCCAGCCACTTGGCCTGGGCGCCGGTGGCGATGATCAGGCTGTCGGCCGTGTAGATGTCGCCACTGTCGCCGGTCAGCACGAATGGACGGCGATCCAGATCGACGCTGACGATGAGATCGTTGACGATCTTCGTGCCGACATGCTCGGCCTGCGCCTTCATCTGGTCCATGAGCCATGGGCCCTGGATGACGTCGGCAAAGCCGGGATAGTTCTCGACATCGGTGGTGATGGTCAGCTGGCCGCCGGGCTGCAGACCCTGAATCATCACGGGCTCCAGCATGGCGCGCGCCGCGTAGATCGCGGCGGTGTAGCCGGCCGGACCGGAACCGATGATGATGACTTTCGCGTGCATCGCAACGCTCTCCGACAAATGCGAGTTCTCCTCGGGCGCTAGTTAAGTGCCGAAGGAGAACTCTTTCAAGGCAAACTGTTCCGTCGCAGGACAAGTCCTGTGGAACAGACCGAAATGTCACACCCAACTTGAGCAGATGCTCAAGTTTTGAGCGTCACGCATACTTTATCTTGATGATTTCATAGCTCCTGGCACCACCTGGAGCGGCAACCTCGAACGAATCGCCCACCGACTTGCCGATCATCGCGCGGGCGATGGGCGAGGAGATCGAAATGCGGCCGGCCGAGGCATCCGCCTCCGGATCGCCGACGACCTGGTAGGTTTTCTCTTCCTCGGTGTCCTCGTCGATATAGGTGACGGTAGCGCCGAACTTGACCACGCTGCCCGACAGCTTGCTGACGTCGATGACATCGGCGAGTGCCAGAATGGTCTCGAGTTCCTTGATGCGGCCTTCGTTCAGGCTCTGCTGTTCCTTGGCGGCCGAGTATTCGGCGTTTTCGGAGAGATCGCCATGGGCCCGCGCTTCCGAGATTGCCTCGACGATGCGACGGCGCTCGCTGGCAGTGCGGTGCTCATATTCGGCGGCAAGGACCTTTTGGCCTCCAACCGTCATCGG
Source organism: Devosia sp. (assembly GCF_036676215.1). GTDB lineage: Bacteria > Pseudomonadota > Alphaproteobacteria > Rhizobiales > Devosiaceae > Devosia. The sequence continues at coordinate 19,197 of NZ_JAKFDJ010000045.1, forward strand.
GATCTTTTCCATTTTCGTCGCCTCCAATCGGCACGGCAGTTCAATAGCGTATCCCCAGCCAAAATCCGTTCGGCGTGCGCTTCACGATTAGTTTTGAGGGGAGATGGGCCCAAATTGCCCGCCTGCCGCGTTCCGGTCAAGCGGTGTCGTCATGAAGATGGTCATGTCCACACGTGCATTCAAGATTCCGCCCCATAGCGTCGAAAGGCCCTACGCATGACCGACACCGGATCCATTGCCGCCGCCACTGCCCTTGCCACACTCCTGCTGGCCATGCCCGTGCGGGCGCAGACGGTACAGTCCAGCGCCGGTCCGTTGACTGCCACTGTCATCACCGGCGGGCTTGACCATCCATGGGGGCTAGAGTTCCTGCCGGATGGGCGGATCATCGTGACCGAGCGTAGCGGTCAGGTGCGGATCATCACCGACGGGGTGACGGGCGAACCTGTCGAAGGTGTGCCCGACGTGTTCAATGAAGGCGAAGGCGGGCTGCTCGACATCGCGTTGGCGCCCGATTTCCAAAGCAGCGGCCGGCTCTACCTCGCCTATGTCGAGCCGGCCGCAGACGCGGGCCTGCAGCGCGGACAGAGCAATGCGGTGATGGCGGCGACACTGGAGCAGGCGGGCGAGACCGGCCGCCTGGTCGACCAGGAGGTGATCTTCCGGGTTGAGAAGTTCACTACCCGGCGCAGCCATTTCGGCTCGCGCATCGAGTTTGATGCAAGCGGCAACCTCTTCGTCACCACTGGCGACCAGGGCGATATGGAGCGTGCGCAGGATTTTGCCGATACGGCCGGCGGCATCATCCGCATCGCGCCGGATGGCTCGGTGCCGGCGGACAATCCCAGACCGGAAGGCTGGGCGCCGGAGCTGTGGAGCAAGGGCCATCGCAATCCGCAGGGGTTGACGCTGCGCGCCAGCGACGGGGCGATTTTCACTGTCGAACATGGCGCGCGGGGCGGCGACGAGGTCAACATGCCGCGTGCGGGCGCCAACTATGGCTGGCCCATCATAACCTATGGCGTGGACTATTCCGGCGCGCCGATCGGGGAGGGCACGGCGAAGGACGGGCTGGAGCAGCCACTGCATTATTGGGACCCGTCCATCTCGCCATCGGGTCTCGACTTCTACGAGGCGGATCTGATCGGGGGTTGGGACGGCGACCTGCTGTCGGGCGGCCTCAGCGGGCAGGTGCTGGTGCGCCTCGATGTCGAGGGCGACGAGATCGTGGGGGAGGAGCGGCTGTTCGAGGGCCAGCTTGGACGCATCCGCGACGTGCGGGTAGGGCCGGATGGCGCGATCTATCTGCTGACCGATGAGGACAATGGACGGTTGATCCGTGTGGCGCCGGAGGGGCGTTAGGCCCTGACAGCCTGCCACGCCGCCTCGGCGAACAGGTCGGCAACGCGTGTTGCCTGATCAGGCGGCGTGGCGTGCGCGAGACGCAGGTAGGCGTAGGCAGGACCTAGCATGAGTGCGTGGGCTATAGCGAAGGGCAGGTTGCGCACGGCGCCGTCCAAGGTCATTCGCGCATATTGGGCTGCACCTAGGGCTCGCCCCTCGTCGAGTAGGCTCCGCACCGCAGCAAAGTCGGGATCGGCAGGAGCGAAACTGCGGACTTCTTCCATGAAACGGAACTGGGCGGGATGCTCGAACGCCCAGAGCATCAGTCCGCGCACCGATGCTTTGAGGGCCTGCTCTGCGGTTGCAGTCGGATCAAGAGCCGCCGCTGATAGGCTCGCCCAGCCCGAGACGGCCTCCCGCAGCAGGGCCTCTGCCAATCCGCCCTTGCCGGAAAAGAAGTGATAGATGCTGCCGGTGCTCGCGCCACTGCGGGTGCGAATATCGGCCACTGATGTGGCCGCGTAGCCCTTCTCAAGGAAGCAGGCGAGGGCGGCGTCGAGAATCTGGCGGCGGCGATCAGGGTTCATCAGAAAAGCACTAGACGAAACTAGAACGATGTTCTAGTGGTGTTTCTAGAACGTCGTTCTAGTTGGATGAGAAATGACCAATTCGGAAATTGTCCGCAGCTACGTTGCGGCCGTGCAGAACTTTGATGAAGCTGCTGCCTTTGAACTGCTGCATCCTGAGATACAGTTTCGCGAACTGCCCAACCGCATTCGGCCGAAAGGCGGTGTCGACGACCTCGCAGCCATGCGGGCTGGGTTCAAGCGCGCGGCCGAGGGCATGGTGCTGCGCGCGCAGCGCTACATCCTGGGCGAGGTGATCGAGGCGGCCGACCGCGTGGTGGTCGAAGCGCGGTGGGAAGGCGATCTTGTCGTTCCCGTCGGCAAGCTGCAGCCGGGTGACACGCTGGTCGCCCATATCTGCATGGTGTTTCGGCTGAGGGATGACCGCATTATCGAGCAGCGAAACTATGATTGCTACGAGGACTTTAGCGCCTAACACATTGGTGGCACCGGCCGCATCGCCGTGGGATGCGCCGAGGGCCGATCCGAGCAGCACTGGTGCAAAGGTGCCGGCGGCCAAGATTTTTCGTCGCATGGCTGATAGTTTTGATCGAAATGACGCAATTCTCCTTGTTTCGCCTGCGCCCGGCGTCGAAAGTGGCGCGCAAAAGGTGGGAGAGCAATCGTGGCCGATACCAGCCATATCGTCGGGGGCGGACCTAAGAAGGTTCTCTATACGCTGGCCACTATTGCCCGCATGGGCGTGGGCAAGGCGGGCAAGGCTCTGACGGCCAAGAATGCCTGCAAGGCCTGTGCCTATGGCATGGGCGGCCAACGCGGCGGCATGACCAATGAGCTCAACGAGTTTCCCTCGGTCTGCAACAAGAGCGTGCAGGCGCAATCGACCGATATCCAGCCGGCGATCCCGCACGAGGTGTTCGCCCATCCGATGGCCGATCTGCAGGAGTTGACCGGCCGCGAGATGGAGCATCTGGGACGGCTGGGCACGCCGTTGTTCAAGGCTGTGGGGGCGGACCGCTATGTGCCGGTGGACTGGGACTTTGCCATCGAATACGCGGCAAAGAAGCTGGCGGCGACCGATCCGCAGCGGAGCTTTTTCTATTCCTCGGGGCGCTCGTCCAATGAGGCCGGGTTTCTCTTCCAGTTGCTGGCGCGGGCCTATGGCACCAACAATGTCAACAACTGCTCATACTATTGCCATCAGGCGACGAGCGAGGGGCTGGCCACGACAATCGGCAAGGGCACGGCCAGTGTCGAATTGGAGGACCTCACCGGGGCCGACCTGATCTTTGTCATCGGTGCCAATCCCTCGTCTAACCATCCGCGCTTCATCCATATGCTGAAGAATTGCCGCGAGCGGGGCGGCGAGGTCATTGTCATCAATCCGGCCAAAGAGCCGGGGCTGGTGAAGTTTGCCGTGCCGAAATCGCCCAGTTCCATGCTCAAGGGCGGCAGCGAGATTGCGTCGGATTATGTGCAGCCGCGCATCGGCTCGGATATCGCCTTGATGAAGGGCATCGCCAAGGCGGTGCTGGAAATGGGCTATGAGGACCGGGCGTTCATCGCGGCGCATTCCAGCGGCTTTGCCGGTTTCGAGGCCGATCTCAAGGCGCTGAGCTGGGACGAGATCACATCGGCCTGTGGCATCTCCGTCGAAGACATCGAGCATATCGCCACCCGCTACGGGCAGGCCGAGCGGGTGGTGTTCGCCTGGGGCATGGGTATGACGCACCATATCCATGGCGTCGCCAATGTGGAGGCCATCGCCAATCTCGCCACTTTGCGCGGCATGGTGGGCAAGCGCTATGCCGGGCTGCTGCCGCTGCGCGGCCATTCCAATGTGCAGGGCATCGGCACGATCGGAGTCAAGCCGGTGCTGGCCAAGGATGTGCTGGCCAAGATGGAGGCCGAATTCGGGGTGAAATTCCCCGAGGAGAAGGGTTTCGACACCATGGCCTGCCTCAAGGCGGCTGAGGCCGGCGAGATCGACGCTGCCGTGATCATGGGCGGCAATCTCTGGGGCGCGACGCCGGACACGGCGTTTGCCAGCCGGGCGATGGAGGCCATCGGGTTCAAGCTGTTCCTCACCACCACGCTCAATATGGGCCATGTGCATGGGTTGGGCGATGGGGAGGTGCTGGTGCTGCCGGTGACGGCGCGCGACGAGGAGTGGGAGCCGACCACGCAGGAATCGATGTTCAACTATGTGCGGTTGAGCGATGGCGGCATCCGGCGGTTGGACAATGTGCGGCCCGAAAGCTGGATACTGGGCGAGCTCGGCCAGCGCCTGCTGCCCAATTCGCCGATCGAGTTCAAGGCGTTCAGCGCCCATTCCAAGGTGCGCAACGCCATCGCCGCGATCGTCCCGGGCCTCGAGGAACTAGCCGATATCGACGTGGCCAAGAAGGAATTCCACATCAAGCACCGGGTGATGCATACGCCCGAATTCGGCACGCCGGACGGCAAGGCGCATTTTGTGGTGACGCCGCTGCCCGTGCTGCAGCGCGAACGGTTGACGCTAGCGACCATGCGCAGCGAGGGGCAGTTCAACACCATCATCTATGAGGAAAAGGACAGCTATCGCGGCGGTGCCGGGCGGCATGCCGTGTTCCTCAATGGCGAGGACATGGCGGCATTCGGGGTGAGCGAGGGGCAGGCGGTGACGCTGGCCTCGGATACTGGGCGGATGACGGCGATCGCCACGCTGTTCGATCTGCCGCGCGGCAGTGCTATGGCCTATTACCCCGAAGCCAATGTGCTGGTGGGTACGGAAGTCGATCCGCGTAGCAAAACGCCAGCATTCAAGTCCGTGCCGGTGTGGATCGAGGTGTAATTACTGCCTAAATATTGGGCATATCAGTATTCCCGCCCTTGTTTACACAAAAGTTACCATAAAAGTGCAGCATCCCCACTCGGGAATGCATCGCTCCGCCGGATTGCCAGCCCGCTGACAATTGGCTGCTGGAACGAGCGTCGACCCACGGTGCAACTGGGATCAGGCATGAGCTCGAACGACAAGTCGGCCGTAAGCGCCTCGCCCCGCGCCATGCGGGTGGTCATGGATGGCATTAGCGGGGAATTGCAGAGCTACTCGAACAGCAATCTGCAGATCGTCAAGCAGACCAAGCTGCTGGCAATCAATGCGATTATCGAGGCGGCGCGGGCCGGCGACGCCGGCAAGGGCTTTGCCGTGGTGGCCGACGAAGTACAGCGCCTGGCCGACCGAGCCGCCGACATCGCGGTGCGCTTTCAGGATGTGCTGGTGGGACGGATATCGCTGAGCCGCACCATGAGCGAGACGCTGGTTGACGAGATGGAAGGCGTGCGCCTGATCGACCTGGCGCAATCGCTGGTACAGCTGATCGTACGCAATCTCTATGAGCGGACGGCCGACGTGCGCTGGTGGGCGACCGATACCGCCTTGTGGCAGGCGCTGGACGAGGGGGCGGACGCCGATGCCGTCGCCTTTGCCGCCGAGCGGCTGGCGACCATCAACAAGTTCTACAGCGTCTATTGCGATCTGGTGCTGACCAATGCGCAGGGCCGGGTGGTGGCCAGTGCCAATCCGGCCCATGCCCGCACCCTCCTGGGGGCCGACTTTTCGCGCGAAGCCTGGTTCCGCGCGGCCCGCGGAACGGCCTCGGGCGATGACTATGCCGTGGGAGACGTGATGGAAAGCGCCCATCACGACCGGCAGGACGTGCTGGTCTATAGCACCGCGGTACGGGCCAATGGCCGCGCCAATGGGGCCGTGTTGGGCACGCTGGGCGTCTATTTCGACTGGCAGAACCAGGGGCAATCCATCGTCGAGACGGAGGCGGCGCTGCCGCCCAAGATCGCCGAGCGGACGGAGGTAATGCTGCTTGACGGCAAGGGCAAGGTGATTGCCTCGACCCGACCGGAGAGCCGATTCACCAGTTTCGACCTGCGCCACGAAGACCGCCAGCGCGGCAGCTATTACGACGGCAGCGGCAATATCATCGCCTTCGCGCGGACGCTGGGCTACCAGGAATATGACGGGTTGGGTTGGTGGGGCGTCGTCACGCAACGCACCGAGCAGGACGACAGTATCCGCCAAGCTCTGGGCATGGCGCACAGATAGCCCTCGCGCACCCTCACGCGGGGACCGCGCTGCGCCGCGGCTTGCCCGTGTCGCGGTGCCGACCGGCCGCCCTGACAAGGCGCCTGAAGGTGGGGCACTCCAGGTGTGATTTCGCCGGACAATCGGCGACGTGGTGCAGCGTGTCACGAAGCGCGCTCAACCGCCGGATTTGCCGGTCGATGTCGTTGGCTTTCTGGTGGAGGACCGGGCGCGGCAGCTCGGGTTGGCCGTTCTGGCCGAACATGCCTGAAATTTCATCGAGCGAGAAACCTGCGGACTTGCCCATCGAGATCAGGGCCAATTGCAGAAGCACATCGGGCGTGAACTGACGCCTGAGACCCTTTCGAGCGACTGATGAAATCAGCGCGATCTCCTCATAATAACGCAGCGCCGAGGGGCTTATCCCAGCCTTCTCCGAGACCTGTCCGATATCCAGCAATTTCATGCTTGACCTCAAGTTGGCTTGAATTCGTAGAGTGCCTTCTCGAACGGATCAAGGCAAGGAAAACAGCGGAATGGGCGCGACGAAATCACAACGGAACATGAGAGGGTACTGGCCGGCGTTGGTGCTGGCGCTCGCCATGCTGCTGGCATCGCTCGGCACCAGCATCGCAAACATCGCGCTGCCGGTGCTTTCGCGGGATCTGTCCGCACCGTTTCAAGCTGTGCAATGGGTTATCATCGCCTATCTGGCGGCCCTTACCATCTGCGCGGTGCTCGTGGGCCGGCTCGGTGACCGGTACGGGCTGAAGCCCATGCTGCTTGTCGGGCTCGGCCTCTTCACCACGGGGTCGCTGTTTTGTGGCCTGGCCGTCGATCTCGGCATGCTCGTGGGGGCAAGGATGCTGCAGGGCGTTGGGGCGGCCTTTCTCATGACCCTGACAATGGCCCTCGTGCGCGAAACGGCGGAGGAGAACCGCATGGGACGCGCGCTGGGCCTGCTCGGGACCATGTCGGCGTTGGGAACGGCGTTGGGGCCGGCAGTCGGCGGCCTGCTCATTTCGACCACCGGCTGGCGTGGCGTTTTCCTGGTCCTGGTTCCTCTTGGCCTGCTCACGCTCCTGCTAGCTGCTCGCATACTGCCCGCTGGAACAGGCGGAGCGGGCGCGGCGCCAGAGCGCGTCGGTTCCCTGCCTGGCACGGGACTGCGTCTGGGACTGCTGTCCAACTTCCTGGTGGCAGCAGTGATGATGACGACGCTTGTCGTCGGGCCGTTCTATCTTGGCCAGGGCCTGGGGCTGGGTGATCTGTCTATCGGACTGGTCATGACCGTCGGTCCGGTAATCTCGATCCTCAGCGGGGTTCCGTCGGGACATGCGGTCGATCTTTGGGGATCACGGCGTGCCATCGGGACTGGACTCGCCATGCTGGCTGTCGGAGCGTTCTCGCTGGCATTCCTGCCCCAGGCTTTCGGCATCTGGGGCTACGCGCTCGCCATTGTCGTGTTGACGCCGGGCTATCAGCTGTTCCAGGCGGCCAATAATGCCGCGGTCATGAGCGCGGTCGCCCCGGATCGGCGTGGCGTCGTGGCGGGGCTGCTCGGTCTGTCGCGGAATCTCGGACTGATCCTGGGTGCTTCGGCGATGGGGGCGGTGTTTGCGTTTGGCGCGGGGACGGGCAATTTCGAGCAAGCAACACCCGCCGCGATCGGGGACGGACTGCGCCTGACATTCATCGTTGCAGGCATTATGGCGGTCATCGCCCTATGCTTGTCGCGCAGGGCCAACCGGGCGGCAGGCGAGGCCAGTGGTCAAGCGGCAGGATCCACCGGATAGGCGACATAGGCCAACCTCTTGCTGTCGGGCGCCCAGGAATTGACGTTGATGGTGCCCTGACCGCCAAGGAAGCTGGCGAGGTTGAGCATGGGGCCGCCCTCCGGCGCCATCAGGCGCAGCAGCACATCCTTGTCGGCGGGATGGCCAGTGGTGCCCTGCGGATAGCTCAGCACCGAGACATGCCGGCCATCGGGCGAGAGGTGCGGGAACCAGTTCACATAGCTGTCGAAGGTCAACTGTTCGAGCGTGCTGCCGTCGGCGGCGTTCATGCGGAAAATCTGAGCATGGCCGGGGCGGCTCGCCGCCAGCTCCGAGTTGAAATAGATCCAGCGGCCATCGGGAGAATATTCCGGGCCGTCATTGGGCACGGAATGGTCGGTCAGCCGCGTGTCGGGCCCGCCGGCGGCGGGGATGGTGAAGACGTTGACCCGGCGCTCGTCATTGCGCTGTTCCACCGCGACATAGGCAAGCGTCGCGCCATCGGGTGAAATGCCATGCAGATAGTAATGGAAGCGCGTGCGGTGGGTGTTTGAGACGCGGCGCGGCGTGCCGCCGGTGAAGGGCACGGCATAGAGATGGCCGTCGTCGGAGCTGACATAGATGGTGCTGCCATCGGGCGACAGCACATGGTCATTGTTGAGATCGGCCAGCGGGTCGGTGTCGATCTGCTCGGGTTCACCACCGTCTGGGGCAATGCGAAACAGCCTGCCGCCGGCATTGAACACCAGCCAGCGGCCGTTCGCGCTCCAGTTGGGGGCCTCGATCACCTCGTCGGTCGCATAGACCAGCTGCTGGTTGCCAGCCAGATCGATGACGATCAGTTCGGAACGCTGGCCGGGCGCAAGCGAGCGGCCACGGCGCGGAAATATGGGGGGCATGGAGAACCTGAAAACGCGGGTGAGGCAGGGGAGCCTAGAGCACAATATTTCTCCCCGCCAGTCATCAGCCCCATGGCCTTGCCGTTTACGCGGCGACGGCGCCGCCGTCGCCAAAGCGCTGCACGAGATCCTGGGCCGCGGCCTCCAGTTGGGCCACCTCTTCTGCGCCAAAGGCCCGCGGTTCGTAGTCGAGAAGCGCCAGGGCGCCTATGCAGGTACCATCCGCCAATATCAGCGGGACGGCTGCGTAAAGGTCGATGCCGTTGGTTTGCAGGTAGGCATTGTCGCCCACCAGGGGATGGGGGGACTGCGAGTGGACGATCAGCGGCTGGCGCGTTTCGGCGACGATGCTGGTCAGGCGGAAGGCAGCCTCGTCTTCGGCGTGGCGATCATCAAGCAGCAGGTTGATCGTGGCGAAGGGGATGCCGAAGGTGTCGGCGATGTGCTCGATGGCCTGGCCGAGTGCGTCGTCGCCGCGGCCGGCCCCGGCAAAGGGCTCGGTCTTGCCGCTGGCGTGCAACTCGCTGATTTCAAGCTGGCGCAGGCTGGTCAGCGCGCCTTCGACTGCGTCGTCGATTGAGCGATAGACGGTGTCCACGTGCAGGGTCTCGGTGGATTCCTGCGCGCTCAATTCGTGCAGGGCGCAGACAATGACGCGCGTGTCGGGGGCCATCCGGCCGATGCGGCGCGCGACATAGCGTGCCTGGGCCCGGATATCGTCGCCCATGAAGACCAGCATCACGGCCTCGACGCCGTCGAGATCGAGACGACCGATCGCCTCCTGCCGGACTGCCACCGGCGGCAGCACCCGGCTGGTGATGCCTTCATTGGCCAGGCGGATGCCCAGTAGCGTGGCGGCGCACTCGTCGATCTCGGTCCGGCCACCGATCAGCAGCAAGGTGCTGTGTTCAGGCCAGTCGACCTTGGCCACCTCGCCGATCAGGGCCTCGAACGACTGTACCAATTGGCGGCGTTGCGGCAGGGCCTCAGGGCCGTCAGCCAGCTCATTGCTGGCCAGGCGCAGCGCCGGCAGCATGACCTCGTCGAGGTAATGCTGGGTATCGTGCTCCTCGATATGATCTTCGGTCATCTCGATGGCGTCTTCCGTGTTACCCCGCAGCATGCGCTGGTAGAGCCGCTCGGGCGGCGACAGCACCGGCTCGCTGCCGAGCAGCGTATCGAGAAACTGGAACTGTGGCAGATGCCGCCCGATGACCACGAGACACACCGTCATGGGGGTGGCGAGGATCAGGCCGACCGGTCCCCACATGGTGGCCCAGAACATGGCCGAGAGCAGGATGGCGAGGGGCGATACGCCGGTGCTCGAACCATAGAGGCGGGGCTCGATGACATTGGCCGTGGTGAGGTCGAGCACGAGGAACAGGCCAACCGACAGCAGCAACATGTTCCAGCCGGGGTCGACGGCGAAGGCGAGCAGGAAGGGTACCACCGCGATGATCAGCGCGCCGACGAAGGGAATGTAGCGGAACAGGATGATCAAGAGGCCCCAGAGCACGGCGCTGGGCACGCCGATCAGCCACAGGCCGATGCCGAAAATGGTGCCGTAGGCAGTGTTCACGGCAAGCTGGATCAGCAGGTAACGTCCGACGCGCTCGCTGGCATCGGCGATAGCGATGTTGGTTTTCGAATAGCGGCCGGCGCTGACCAGGCGAATGAAGCGTTCCTGCAGGTCGCCGCGGCCCATCAGCAGGAAGATGAGGAAGACCGTCACGATGGCGACGGTAGCGACCGGGCCGATGATCGAGCCCAGCACCGAGCTCAATATGCCGAGCGGCCCGATCTCATTGGAGATGGTAACGGGGATGGGCGCGCCGGGTCGTGTCTCCTCGGCACCCGCCATCCGGTCGCTGAGGCCCGCAATGGCGGCATCGATCTGGTCGAGCAAGGTGTTGCTGCCGAACTGCTCCTGCAGGCCGGATATCTTGGCGGTGATGGTTTCCTGATAGCCCGGCAGTTCCGCGGCCAGCTTGACGACCTGGGTGCCGGCGATGAAGGCAAAGCCGGCCAGCGTGGCGAGCGCCAGTGCCACCGAGAGGATGACCGCCACCGGATCGGGCAGACGCAGCCGCCGATTGAACCAGGTTACCAGCGGCGCCAGGGCAAAGGCCAGCAGGATGGCCAGAACCAGCGGTACGAGTATTGCTGCGCCGAGATAGAGCAGGGCCGCCAGAAGCGCGAACGTCGCCACGCTCTCGAAAACGGGGCGGCGTGGAAGGTCTGACGGGAATGGCAGATGACGCTGAGGCAAGGCTGTAATCTCCCGGCCACAGGAAACGCGGCACTGGGGGAAAATGTTCCGGCTCGCCCGGCGTTGCGCGATTGCCCAATGTGGCAGGGTGCCCGTTGCCCCTGCGAGCCTCTTGGCCTACATAGACGGCCAAATCCACGGAAGTCTCGAAGAGGTCCGCAAGCCTATGGCTCGCCAGTTCATCTACCACATGCACGGAATGTCCAAAGCCTATGCCGGCGGCAAGAAGGTGTTGGACAATATCCATCTCTCCTTCTACCCCGACGCCAAGATTGGTGTCCTCGGTCCGAACGGCTCGGGTAAATCGACCCTGCTCAAGATCATGGCCGGCGTCGAGACCGAGTTCCAGGGCGAGGCCTGGGCCGACAAGGGTGCCAGGGTCGGCTATCTGTCGCAGGAGCCCGAGCTCGATCCGGCGCTCAACGTGCTGGGCAACGTCATGACCGGCGTCAAGGAAAAGAAGGCCATCGTCGATCGCTACAACGAACTGATGATGGACTATTCCGAAGAGACGGCCGATGAGGCCACGGCCCTCCAGGACAAGATCGACGCGGAGAATCTGTGGGATCTGGAATCGCAGGTTGAAGTGGCGATGGAAGCGCTCGGCTGCCCGCCGGCCGATGCCGATGTCACCAAGCTGTCGGGTGGCGAACGCCGCCGCGTGGCGCTTTGCGCGCTGCTGCTCAGCAAGCCCGATCTGCTGCTGCTGGACGAGCCCACCAACCATCTCGACGCCGAGACCACGGCGTGGCTCGAGCGCCATCTGCGCGAGTTCGAGGGCGCCGTGCTGATCATCACCCACGATCGCTACTTCCTCGACAATGTCACCGGCTGGATCCTCGAGCTCGATCGCGGTCGCGGCGTGGCTTACGAAGGCAATTATTCGGCCTATCTGGGCGCCAAGGCCAAGCGCTTTGCCCAGGAGAAGAGTGAGGACGCCGCTCGCGCCAAGGTGCTGGAGCGCGAAAAGGAATGGATGGGCCAGAGCCCGCAGGCGCGCCAGACCAAGTCCAAGGCTCGCCTCAAGGCCTATGACGAACTGGTCAAGATCAACGAAGCGCGGACCATGTCCGGCACGGCGCAGATCATCATTCCGGCCGGCGAACGGCTGGGCCACAATGTCATCGACGTCGAGGGGCTGTCCAAGTCCTATGGCGATCGCCTGCTGATCGACAATCTCAGCTTCAAGCTGCCCCCGGGTGGCATTGTTGGCATTATCGGGCCGAACGGCGCGGGCAAGACAACTTTGTTCAAGATGCTGACGGGGCAGGAAAAGCCGGACGGCGGCTCGGTCACGGTGGCCGAGAACGTGCATCTTGGTTACGTCGACCAGAGCCGCGACAGCCTCAACCCCAACAAGACCGTGTGGGAAGAAATCTCGGAAGGCGACGAGGTGCTGATGCTGGGCAAGCGCGAGGTCAATTCGCGCGCCTATACGTCCTCGTTCAACTTCAAGGGTGGCGATCAGCAGCAGAAGGTGGGCAATCTTTCGGGCGGACAGCGCAACCGCGTGCACTTGGCCAAGATGCTCAAGAGCGGCGCCAATGTGCTGCTGCTCGACGAGCCGACCAACGATCTCGACACCGAAACCCTCGCCGCGCTCGAAGAGGCGCTGGAGGAATTCGCCGGCTGCGCCGTGATCATCAGCCACGATCGCATGTTCCTCGACCGGCTGGCCACGCATATGCTGGCCTTTGAGGGCGACAGCCATGTGGAATGGTTCGAAGGCAACTTCGCCGACTATGAGGCGGACAAGATCCGACGGCTCGGTGCCGACGCGGTGAACCCGAAGCGCGCTACGTATAAGCCGCTGACGCGGTAGCAATATTGGAGGGCCGGCGGCGCAGCCGCCGGCCTTTCTGTTAACGAGCGCAGTCGATCTATGCCCCGAGAATAGTGCGGGATGGACAAAACTGTGCGACATAGACTTATCGATTGTGATGACTGCCGGGCGGACGCCAATGGTCCACCCGTTGCTGTGGGGGCAAAATGAGATTTCTGACAGCGACCCTGATCTGGGCCGCGATGGTGGTAGCCGCAGCGGCGGCGCCGGGGCAGTGTTCGGTGACGGGGTATGACAGCTTCGATTGCGACGTGGCGCTGGATGGCGGCGGGTTGACGTTCGAATTGCCCGATGGCGCTATTTTTGCCTTCGCGGTGATCGAGGATGGCATGGGCGAGGGCTATGTGATCGCCGCGGACGCCGCGCCGGGGCAGCCGCCGCAGGTGTTGCGCGACCTCCGCCCGGTGGACGGGCAGCCGGGATGCTGGGCGCGCGATGCGGACTATCAGTTCTGCGTGCTGCTCGAGCAATAGGAGGCTTTCGATGAAGGTCTTGATGGGAGCAGGCCTTGCGGCGCTGCTGCTGACCACGGGCGCGTCCGCCAAGGATGCGCTGTGCGAAACCACCGATGATCTGGCTTATCCCTGCACGTTCGAAGTGCTGGACGATGCCGGGAGTTTCGAAATTTCCTCGGAGGGCATGCCGACCTATCAGGTATGGGTGGACTCGCCCGGCATGGCCACGGTCGGCGCGGTCTTTGAGCCGGGCGGGCGCTCGGTGGCGCTGCCTGGACCCTATCGCCGGTCCGAAGAAGATGGCGCCTGCTGGGTGAGCGACGCCACCGGGACCCAGATCTGCGCATGGTAGGCCAGGCATTTTCCGTCGATGTGGGCCAGGCACGATTGGCCGGGCTGCACGCGGGCGAGGGCCTGCCGGTGGTGTTCCTGCATGCCGGGGTCTGCGACAAGCGGATGTGGGACGACCAGATGGCGGCGGTCGCCGAAGAGGGCTGGCAGGCCATCGCCTATGACCGGCGCGGCTATGGCGAGACGGTGAGCGCGGACGAGGCATTCAACCATGTCGACGATCTCGAAGCGGTGCTCAAGGCGCTCGATATTCATGCCGCGGTATTTGTCGGCTGCTCGATGGGCGGTGGGCTGGCCGTGGACTTTGCCCTGCGCCATCCGGGCCGGGTGATCGGGCTGGTGCTGATCGGTACCTCGGTGACCGGGGCGCCGTGGAGCGCCACCGATGCCGAGAGCCAGATCGAGGCGGCCGAAGAGGACGCCTATGAGCGCGGCGATCTCGACATGCTCAACCGCGTGCAGGCGCATGAATGGCTCGACGGCCCGCGCGCGCAAAGCGGTCGGGTGGGCGGGGTGGCGCGCGAACTGTTCATGGACATGAATGCCATCGTGCTGGCCAAGCCGGCGCTGACTCTGGAAGAGCGTCGGCCGAGCGCCTGGGCGCGCGTGGCCGAGGTTGGGGCGCCGACACTGCTGCTTGTGGGCGATGAGGATTTCACCGCGCTGATCGACCGGCACGAGCATCTGTCCGAGGAAATGCCCAATGCCTTTGCGGCGGTACTGGAGGGCGTGGCGCATATTCCCAGTATCGAGCGGCCGGAACTGGTCAACTCCATGCTGCTGGAATTTCTCGATGCCATCGAGGGTGGCGACGACGAGGAAAATATCGATGATACAGAGGATTAGGGCTGGGCGCTGGGCGGCGCGACGGTCGTGCTCGCGGACTGATTCAACGCGTTAAGTAAGTGATTCAAGGCATTGAAGGGCCGATTCAACTTGTTGGAAAGTTGAATCGGCTTTTGTCGTTACGGCGTTGGAAAATAATCGCAATTGTCTCCATTCCCCTCAGCACGGGGCTACTGCTACGGGCGACCGCCAACCTAAGCCGCGATGATGCCGTCGAGGTGCTGGTCGAGCTCTGCGGTGGGCAGATTGGTCAGGTCCTTGTTGAGTTCGGCGATGATGGCCTTCTTGACTGCCGCAGACACGGCCTTGCGGATTTCACCCAGCGCGTCCGGGCCGGCGGCAATCACCAGACGGTCGAAATCACCCTGCTGCTGATGGCGATCGAGGACGGCGGCCAGCGACTTGAGGAATTCGGTTTCGCGATGTTCGACCGGATCGGTCCTGGGCTCCATGGCGCTGCGGCCATGGCCGACGGAGGAGTGGCTGCGGCCGGGCCTGTCGGAGACGATATCCTGTGCGGAGAACGCGCCGATGGTCCAATCAAGTCCTCTAACCTGCTTGAGCCCCTTGCCCGGACCGGTGTTTTCGAGGACACGCGCCTGCGTGCCATCGGCGATCAAAACCCAGGTGACGGTCTTTTTCATGAGTGAGCTCCTGCTGGTTTGGTCGAAAGGTGGGAGCGCCGGAGGCGGCGCCACTCGATCAACGCCCTCGTGGACGAAAGGTTGGCCTTTCCCATCAGCTTTGCAAGGCCGCCGGATCACAAACTCTGATTGGCGGCGCGGCGGGCACCCTGATATCAGGCAGCTTTCAGGCACCTCATCTGGGGGTGCGGAGTTTTCAATGTCCCTTCCCGAATCCGCCCCGGAGGCCATCGCGCCGCCTGTCGTGGCCGCTCCATCCCATCCTGCCGGCACCGATGCGCGCAATGGCGTACTGGCGGCGCTGGCAGCCTATTTGTTGTGGGGCTTCCTGCCACTGCTGTTCAAGCAGGTTGAAGCGGCCGGCTCAGCGCTGATCGTGGCCGAGCGTACCGTGTGGTCGCTGGTGCTGCTGGCGGTGATCCTGAGGTTCTCTGGTGGCTTTGGCGATGTACGGGCGCTGTTCGCCGATCGGCGACGGGCGCTGGGCACGCTGCTGTCGGCGGTGCTGCTGGCCGGCAACTGGCTGCTCTATGTCTGGGCGGTAGAAACCGGACAGGTGCTGGAAGCCAGCTTCGGCTATTTCATCAACCCGCTGGTCAATGTGCTGATGGGCATGATCCTGTTGGGTGAGCGGCAGAACCGGCTGCAGACCGTTTCGATCCTCATCGCCGCCATAGCCATCGCCATCCAGGCCATTGCGCTGGGCACCATTCCCTTCATCGCGCTGGGCCTGGCGCTGTCATTCGGGTTCTATGGTTATTTCCGCAAGACGGCTCAGCTGGGGCCCGCCACGGGCCTGTTTGCCGAGACGGCGATGATGACGCCGGTGGCGCTGGCCTTTGTCGGCTATACGCTGATTACCTCAGGCCCCGGCGTGCATGCCGACCCGTACCTGATGACGTGGCTGGTGCTCACCGGCCCGGCGACGGCCATTCCGCTGCTGCTGTTCGCCTTTGCCGTCCGGCGACTGCGGCTGACCACCATCGGGATGTTCCAATATATCGCGCCGTCGATCCAGTTCCTGCTGGCGATCCTGGTGTTCGGCGAGCACCTCAACGGGCTGCGCCTGCTCAGCTTCGGGCTGATCTGGATTTCATTGATGGTGTTCAGCTATGACAGCTTCCGCAGGCGGGGGCGTGTGGCCGCAGCCTGAACTTGTGGTCAGGAGGCGGATTCTGCCCGCCTCCTGACACTGCGGCTATTTACTTGACGGCAGCGTCCCAATGTTCGTCGGCTTTGCCATCCACGATCCTCCAGGTGTCGTACCAGGTGGTGGTGTAGGTCTTGGTGGGGTCCTGGGGCTCTTGCTCCACGCGCACCGTGGCGACGGTTACAAGATCGCCTTCGGCGGTAACGAAGACCACGGGTGTCTGCAGCTTTGCCGGAATGGGGGTGGGCTCGGTCTTGAGCACCTGGGTGAAGAAATTGACCACCGTATCGCGGCCGGAGGGCACGGCCGGATTGTGCTGGATGTACCGCTCCGTGAGCAATTCGTCCGCCAGATCCCAGTGATTGGCCTCCAGCAGGTCGCGCATGATGCGGTACACAACCTGTTTGTTGGCGTTGAGTTGCGGGTCGGTGCTGGTAAAGAGCGCCTCCTTGTCCTCCGCGGCTACCACGGCCTCCTGTGCGTGAACCATTGAGGTTATCGGGGCAGCCACGGTCAGCATGATGGCGAGTGCGGCTCGCGTAAGCTTGTTTTGCATGGTGGGTATCCTTTGTGACGCATGTCATCGTGCCGGAGCGCATGCCCACAGCGCTGCGCAAATAGGCAGCGGCCCGATGAGCGGCAAGGAGGAACCCGGCGGGGCCATAGATACCCTCAGGTGACTGCCAGATCGGGTGTATGGCTGCGGCGCGTGGCCCGGATGACGCCGACCATCTTCTCGAAGGTTGTGCCGAACGGGGTCGCCTCGCGCCAGACCAATGACAGCACGCGACCCGCGCCGGGTGAGCCCAGCGGGTGAATGGCGATGCGGGGGTCGGTGGCTTCCTTGCGCAGCGCGATCTGCGGCAGCAGGGTGACCCCCTGACCATTGGCGACGAATTCCACAATGGTCGAGAGCGAGGTGGCGGCGAAGGTGCGGGACGAGGGATCGCCGTCGAGCCGGCAGGCGGCAATGGTCTGGTCGCGAAAGCAGTGCCCTTCATCAAGCAACAGGATGCGCTCCGGGTGCAACGCGGCCAGCGTCACGGGCCCTTCAGGGAATTCGGCGGCGCTGGTGGCCAGCATGAAGGGGTCATCGAATAGTGGCGCGCTGACCAGGCGCGGACCATCATTGGGGGCCTCGGTGCCGATCAGCGCGATATCGATGCTTCCATCGCCAAGCCCGACGATCAGCGCATCGGTGCGGTTTTCGCTGATGGTGAATTCCAGCGTCGGAAAATTGGCGGTAAGCGCGGGAAAAATCTGCGGCAGCAGGTAAGGGGCCACGGTGGGAATCAGACCGAAGCGGAGCGGGCGGCCCGGCTGGCCGGTATGACCGCGGGCGAAGGCGGAAAGAGTGTCGGCCAGCTCGACGACCTCCCTGGCCCGCCGGATGAATTCACCACCAAACGGGGTCAGTTGCGCGCCGGACTTGAGGCGATCGAACAGGGGCATGCCGCATTGGGCCTCGAGCGCCAGGATCTGTTGCGACAAAGCGGGCTGGGTCACCGAGCAATCCTGGGCTGCCTGGCCAAAATGCCCCGTCCGCGCCACTGCCACGGCATAGCGCATCTGCTTCAGCGAGATTTCCATGATAAGTAAATCCTATTGATGCCCGAGGAATTATCGATTGGTCTAATCGATATGGGCTTTCTATAGAAGCTGTGAGAAGCAATAGGAGCACCAAAATGGACGAAAAGCTAAACGCCGAAGCGCAGGGCGCACCCGCGGAAGGCAAGTGTCCTGTGAACCATGGTGGCGGCAAGAGCCGCGGGAACCGCGATTGGTGGCCCAAGCAGCTCGACCTGCAGATGCTGCATCGCAATTCGAGCCTGTCCGATCCGATGGATGCCGATTTCAGCTACGCCGAGGCGTTCAAGACGCTCGACCTGGAAGCGGTGAAGCGGGACCTCCGTGCGCTGATGACCGATTCGCAGGATTGGTGGCCGGCCGATTTCGGGCACTATGGCGGGCTCTTCATCCGCATGGCCTGGCACAGCGCCGGCACCTATCGCATTACCGACGGCCGGGGTGGCGCGGGGCAGGGGCAGCAGCGCTTCGCGCCGCTCAATTCCTGGCCGGACAATGCCAGCCTCGACAAGGCCCGCCGGCTGGTCTGGCCGATCAAGCAGAAATACGGCAACAAGATTTCCTGGGCGGATCTGATGATCCTGACCGGCAATGTCGCGCTGGAATCCATGGGCTTCAAGACCTTCGGCTTTGCCGGCGGCCGCGCCGATGTGTGGGAGCCCGAAGAGCTGTTCTGGGGCCCCGAAGGCACCTGGCTGGGCGACGAGCGCTATAGTGGCGAGCGGGAGCTGTCCGAGCCGCTGGGCGCGGTGCAGATGGGTCTCATCTATGTCAATCCCGAAGGGCCGAGCGGCAATCCGGATCCGGTGGCGGCGGCGCGCGACATTCGCGAGACCTTCCGCCGCATGGCGATGAATGACGAGGAAACGGTGGCGTTGATCGCCGGCGGCCACACATTCGGCAAGACGCATGGCGCGGGCGATCCGTCGCTGATCGCGGCCGAGCCGGAAGGCGCCGATCTCGAAGACCAGGGCCTGGGTTGGAAGAGCAAGTTCGGCACCGGCGTCGGCGCCGATGCGATCACCTCGGGCCTCGAAGTCACCTGGACGCAGACGCCGACGCGCTGGAGCAATTTCTTCTTCGAGAACCTGTTCAAGTACGAGTGGGAGCTGAGTGCCAGTCCCGCCGGCGCCAAGCAGTGGGTGGCCAAGACGACCGACGCCGTCATTCCCAACGCGTTCGACCCGACGCGGAAGCACTTGCCGACCATGCTCACCACGGACCTGTCGCTGCGCTTCGACCCGGCATATGAGAAGATTTCCCGCCGGTTCCTGGAAAATCCCGATCAGTTCGCCGATGCTTTCGCGCGCGCCTGGTTCAAGCTGACCCATCGCGACATGGGTCCCAAGGTTCGCTATCTCGGTCCCGAAGTGCCGGCGGAAGACCTGATCTGGCAGGACGTGATCCCGCCCGTCGACCATGCACTGGTGGGCGAGCAGGACATTGCCCAGCTCAAGCAGAAGATCGGTGCCTCGGGCCTATCCGTATCGGAGCTGGTTTCGACCGCCTGGGCCTCGGCCTCGAGCTTCCGCGGCTCGGACAAGCGCGGCGGTGCCAATGGCGCGCGCATTCGCCTTGCGCCGCAGAAGGACTGGGAGGTCAACCAGCCGACCCAGCTCGCCAGGGTGCTGGCGACGCTGGAGGCGATCCAGCAGGATTTCCAGGCTGGTGGCAAGAAGGTGTCGCTGGCCGATCTCATCGTGCTGGCCGGTGGCGTTGGCATCGAGAAGGCCGCGGCAGCTGCCGGGCGGAACGTGACGGTGCCGTTTACGCCGGGCCGCATGGATGCCTCTGCAGAGCAGACCGATGCCGCATCCTTCGCTGCGCTCGAACCGCGCGCCGATGGATTCCGCAACTATCTCAGCGGCCGCCAGTTCATGCAGCCCGAAGAGGCGCTGATCGACCGGGCGCAACTGCTGCGTCTGACCGGTCCGGAAATGACGGTGCTGGTCGGTGGCCTGCGCGTGCTCAAGGTGGGCGTCAACAACCACGGCATCTTCACCGATCGGCCGGGAACGCTGACCAACGACTTCTTCCTCAACCTGCTGGACATGGCCACCCAATGGGCACCCAAGGCAGGGGAAGAGGGCGTCTATGAGGGACGCGACCGCAAGACCGGGGCGATCCGCTGGACCGGTACGCGCGTCGATCTGATCTTCGGCTCGCATTCGCAATTGCGTGCGCTGGCTGAAATCTACGGCCAGTCCGACTCGACGGGCAAGTTCGTGCAGGATTTCGTTTCTGCCTGGGTGAAGGTGATGAACGCGGATCGGTTCGACCTGCGCTAGGGTCCCCGACAAGATCGGCTATGAAGGCCCCGCCACCACCATGGCGGGGCCTTTGCTTTGCCGGGCCCGACCTTCGTTAAAACTTGAATCAATTGCCCGCCTTTGCCTTCAGCCTGCGCAAGAAGGTCCCCATGCATCCTCGGGGTTCCTAGTACGGCAGAAGCCGGGAGTATGCGAATGAGCGAGCTTGACGAAGGCCTACGGGCGTTTTCGAGTTTTCGCGTATTGAATGGTGAGGACAACCATTCCGAACGCGAGCAGTTGTTCCGGAACATGGCACAGCTCTTCAGCTATGTGTCAGACCGGTGCGACGATGAGCAAGTCGCTCAATATGACGAGGTGCTGTGCCAGTTGGCGGCGCTGGTCGAGGTCGAGGCGCGGGTGCATGTCGCCAAGCTTCTGGCGCCACTCGAGCGAGCGCCTGGCACCGTCGTGGTCAAGCTCGCCAATGACGTCATCGAAGTGGCCAAGCCACTGCTCGAATTTTCCAACGTCCTGTCCGATGACGATCTGATCGACATCATCGCGAGCCAGAGCGAAGAGCATCGTCTTGCCATCGCCGGCCGCACCAATGTGCCCGAGCGGGTCGGCGAGGCGATCGTCGAGCATGGGGACCGCTCCTCGGTGGTTCGCCTGGTGCGCAATGCCAATGCCGAGTTCGACAAGGCAACGCTGGAAAAGCTGGTGGAACGCGCGGCTCGGGATGCCGAGATTGCCGCCGATCTGCGCAATCGCCACGATATCGACTGGAAGTCGCTGCGCGGGGAAATCGACACGGTGGCCAGCAAGGTGCTGGAGACGCTGGGCGACGTCGAGCGGCGCCTCGATCCGGTGGCTGCCGGCAAGATCAATGCCGTCGTCTACAACCGCATGCGCAACCGCGCCGGCTTCTCGGCCACCGAGTGGAAGGTGGCGTATAATCAGGTCAAGGCGCTCAGTGACCGTAAGCAGCTCAACGATCGGGCGCTGGCCCGCTTCGCGCGCTTCGGCTATGGCCACCACGCGGCGGCTGCGCTCACTGTGATGCTGAGCGTCGCGCCCGAAGTGTTCGTCAAATGGCTGGCCAGCCAGGACTATGTGGCGATCACCGTTGCCCTCAAGGCGGCTAGCCTGCAGCCGGACATGTTCGAGGCCATCGTGGCGACGCTGCCGTGGCGCGACCTGCCTTCGGAGGCTGACAAGAAGATGGTGGTCAGCCGCTTCGAGGCCCTTGATATCGACGAGGCCCAGGGCATTTTCGAACTGTGGCGCGCCCATGCGTTTCGCAAGCGGGCGGTCAGCGAAGATCGCGGCCAGGTGGTGGCTTAGGCGCCAGCGCCAACATCCCTCTGGACCTCCACTTCAACTAGATATAAAGACATCTTTATATCTAGTGAGGAGCGATGGCGAAGCTCGACGAATTGGTGACAGTGCTGAAGGCGGCGGGTGAGGACACCCGACTGCGCCTCCTGGCATTGCTTGCCGATGGCGACCATTCGGTCAAGGACCTCACCGAGATTCTCAAGCAGAGCCAGCCGCGCGTATCGCGGCATCTTAAGCTCCTGGCCGATGCCGGGCTGATCGAGCGCAATGCCGAGGGCGCCTGGGCCTATTATGGCCTGGCACAGGATGGCGATGCAGCGGCCCTGGCGCAGTGGCTCATCACCCGCGTCGACGACACCGATATTGAACGCAGCCGTGATATCGAGCGGCAGCAGGCGGCGCGGACAAACCAGCAGGCGCGGGCCAGCGAGTATTTCGCCAAGGTCGCCGGCAGCTGGGATCTGCTCAAGACGCTGCACGTGCCCGAGGAGGCAGTGGAAGCGGCCGTGGTGGATGCGCTGGGCGGCCGGCGGGTCGAGACGCTCATCGATCTGGGGACCGGTACCGGCCGTATGCTCGAGGTGCTGGCCGACTCCTATCGGCGCGGCATCGGCATTGATTCGAGCCGCGAGATGCTGGCCGTGGCGCGTTCCAGGCTGGCCAGCGCGGGCATCAATCATGCTCAGGCACGGCTGGGCGATATCGGGGATGTCGATCTGACGGCCGG
The DNA here is from genome assembly GCF_036676215.1 of Devosia sp. Taxonomy (GTDB): domain Bacteria; phylum Pseudomonadota; class Alphaproteobacteria; order Rhizobiales; family Devosiaceae; genus Devosia. Next base: position 41,345 of record NZ_JAKFDJ010000045.1, read on the forward strand.
GCCAGCCGATGTCATCGTCGTCCACCAGGTGCTGCATTATTTCGACGATCCCGGCCGCATGCTGGCGCAGGCGCGACGCCTGCTCAAGCCGGGTGGCGAAATGATCATCGTCGATTTCGCCCCGCACGACCTCGAATTCCTGCGCAGCGAGCATGCCCATCGGCGGCTTGGCCTGTCGCAGTCGCAGATGAGCGGCTGGGCCGCGGCGGCAGGTCTCGTTGTCGAGGCTGTGCGCGAGTTTCCCAGCCAGAGCAGTGAACGCGGACTGACGGTTTGCCTGTGGCGCCTCAGCGACAAGACTTGAACGGATATACCTATGCTTGACGACAATCTCCGAGCCAGCCGCCAGACGGCGGGCCAGCGCCCAGAGCTGCAGATCTCCTTCGAGTTCTTTCCGCCCAAGACCGACGTCATGGAAGAAAAGTTCTGGGAGAGCGTGCACAAGCTGGCGCCGCTCAAGCCCCGCTTCGTTTCGGTGACCTACGGCGCCGGCGGTACGACCCGCGAGCGCACCTTGCGCATGGTCAGCCGCATCAAGGCCGAGACCGGCGTCGATGCCGCCGCGCATCTGACCTGTGTTGGCGCCACGCGTGACGAGGTCGACGCGGTGGTGCGCGGCTATCAGGCCGCCGGCATCAATCGCATCGTGGCGTTGCGCGGTGATCCGCCGGAGGGCGTGGGCCAGCCGTTCACCCCGCATCCCGAGGGCTACCAGAATGCGGCCGACCTCGTGGGTGGGCTGCGCCGGATCGGCGAATTCGATATTTCGGTCGCGGCCTATCCCGAAAAGCATCCGCAGAGTCCGGACTGGGCGACCGAGATCGACAATCTCAAGCGCAAGCTCGACGCGGGGGCCGAACGCGCCATCACCCAGATGTTCTTCTCGAACGGCGACTATCTGCGTTATGTCGAGCGTGCCCGTGCCGCCGGCATTACCGCGCCGATCGTGCCGGGCATCCAGCCGATCCACAGCTTCAAGCAGATTGCCAATTTTGCCTCGCGCTGCGGCACCTCGATCCCGGGCTGGCTGGCCGAGCGGTTCGAGGGGCTAGACGAGGAGCCCGAAACCCATGCATTGGTGGCTTCGGCCGTGGCGGCCGAGCAGGTGACCGAACTGCTGGACGAGGGCGTCACTGAGTTCCACATCTATACCCATAACCGTTCGCCGCTGGCGCTGGCACTGGCGCGCATCCTGGGGCGGCGCTCCGAGCCATAACCGGGGCCCGTCTCGACCGATATTAACCTTGTGTTAGCCATGTTCTGGTGCCATCAGCTCTCGGCCCGCGCGGCTGGGAGCTCAGAAGGCGTCATTCAGCTTCGGTTCAGCTTGCGGGTGGCATTGCTGGCAAAGTGCGCCATTCCATAAAATGGCCACGAAAATCCGGCTCCATTCGCCAAGAGGGCGGAGCAAACGGGACGTAGGAACCATGACAATCGACCGCCGTATCACCAATGGCCTGGCCTGGGCCGGTGTTCTTCTCGTCGTTGGCGTGCCCACGGCAGACCTGCTGTCGGCGCAGTTTTCCGGCCCGTCCGCCACCCTGGTGCGGGAGCAGGTTGCCGTCATCGAACCCGTTGCGCCGGTGCCGGCGCCGCTGAGCCAGCGGCCCGCCGCGCCGGTCGCCAAGCCGGCGGCTCAGGTAGCTGCGGTCTCGCCGGTCAAGCCGGCGACCGAGGTGGCCGTGGTCGCTCCGGCAAAGCCCACTGTGCCGGTGGCGAAACCCGCTGTGCGGCCTGCCGCCCAGACGGCTGATATTGTCGACAGTTTCCTGCAGTCGGGTAAACCGCTGCCCAGCTACATCACCGACCCCAACGCTCCCGCCGCGCCTGCGCAAGCGGCTGTGCGCACTCCGATCGTGACAACGCCGGCAGAGCCGGTTGCAGTCGATCCGGTGCAGGTGGCTTCCATTCCCCAGAAGGTAGCACCCGTGCCGATGCCGCTTGCCATGCGGCCCCGGCCAGTGGCTGCGCTGGCACCGGCCGATGTCATCCTTCCGCCCGGGCTGGTTCGCCCGCCGGCCAATATCACGGCCGACGAACTGGCCGACTGGGAAGCCGGCCCGCTCTCCGAATTCCTGGCGGCACGCCAGCGGCAGGGCCAGCCAGCGGCAATCGTCGATCCGGAGTACGATCCGGACGGCTTCTTTCTCGACCAGGGCCCCAACCCGCGGCGCCGCGATCGCGTCATTGGCTGGCAGGAAGAATCCTTCTCCTTCTTCGCCGAGTAGGGCAAGGCGGCTATGCGCCGTCGGTGATGGACCGCAGGTTCTGCAGTCGATAGCATGCGCGTCCTGATCGGGCAGCGAGCCTGCACGATTCCCTCAAGTGGCGCTGCCGGTTCGGAAAAGCATGCGCGAGCCTGAAGAGAAAACCGACATGTGGCAGCGATTGAGCGACTTCGTCGGCTCGTTCAGCCAGCGCACCGGCCTGGCTGGCTCGCTGTGCAATGCGCTCGACCCGGACACCTGGCTGCCCGGCGGCCGTGACGCCGCCTTTACCCTGGCGCTGATTGCCCTGGCCGCCAAGATGGCAGTGGCGGATGGCGTGGTGACCGCCTCCGAGGAGCGCGCCTTTCGCGCCACGGTGGAGATCGCCGCCGGCCACGAGGAGCAGGTGGCGCGGGTGTTCAACCTGGCCAAGCAGGATGTTGCCGGCTACGATTCCTATGCCCGCAAGGTGACGCGCTTCTTCCAGGACAGTCCCGATACACTTGAGCACGTGCTCGACAGCCTGTTCTACATCGCCACCGCCGACGGCATGGTGCATGAGGCCGAGCTCGACTATCTCAAATCGGTCAGCGACATTTTCGGCTTTGACGATGTGCGCTTCGAGCAGATGGCCAGCCAGCATGTGCGGCTTGAGGCCGGGGTCGACCCCTATATGGTGCTGGGCCTTGCCCCCAATGCGCCGCCCGACGAGATCCGCCGGGTCTATCGCAGCCTCGTCGCCGAGCATCACCCCGACCGGCTGATCGCCAAGGGCGTGCCCGAAGATCTGATCGATGTGGCGACGGCGCGGATGAAGGTGATCAACCTGGCCTATCAGGCTTTGACCAAGCCCAAGTCGATGCCGCTGCTGACGGCCGATCCCGCGAGCGCTTGACACCCATTCTGGCGTCGGGGGCCGGCGCGCAGATGGACGGAAGTTAATGATATCGCTGAGCAAATGAAACGATCTCGCAATGCTGGGGCAATGTTGGGAGCGCTAATTTCATGTCGTCAACAAGGAGACATCACATGAAAAAGCTCATCGCCGCCGCTCTCGCCTCTGCCGTACTGGTTGCCGCAGTGGCCCCTGCCTTCGCCGCTCCCGCTCAGAATTGCGCGTTCAAGGACGCGTCGCTTTGCGAGAAGTGGACCGATTCTCTGTCGCCCACGACCTAAGCCAGCTCGCGACCGGCCAGTGGGACGGTCGTACCGCTGATCGATGGGTCTCTGGACAAAAGTCCGGGGACCCTTCTGCTTTTGACGCGCCATGAGACGCGGCCGAGCCCATCGGCCCATCGCTCGAATGTCGACTTGACGCATTTGCCGCTCTCCCGCACAACAGCGCCAGCCAGTTGACCGGGTGGCCGCTGGCAGTGGGGTAACCTGCTGCTGGAGGAAAGTCCGGGCTCCATCGAAACACGGTGCCGGGTAACGCCCGGCGAGGGCGACCTCAGGGAAAGTGCCACAGAAAG
>NZ_JAKFDJ010000046.1:0-15575 GCF_036676215.1 Devosia sp.
ACGAGACCTTCAAGCGCGCCAAGCGAACCGGGCGGCTTGGTCAGCTGCGAGTCGCGGGCGCGGACCGCCGCGACGGCGGCCTCGTCGCCATCGGGCGCAATGGTCAGAAGCTCGATGACGTCGGCATAGGCGGGGCTGAGCGTGGACATGGCGAGTCGCGATGGTTCGGGTTAGGAAGGAGGGGACTTGTTGCCGATTGCAGGACGAAAAGCAATTGAACGTCGATGAACCAACCCTCGAAGCTGGCGAGCCCAGCAGCCCCCGCGTAGCGGCCGACGACATGGGCCTGCAGGCCGATTTCATCATGGCGCTGCGGTTTTTCTCGCGGCTGCCAACGGGAAACGCGCCGCACCAGGCGCCAAATCTCGGGCGGATCGCCATGGCGCTGCCGCTGGCGAGCGTAGCCATCGGCATCGGGCCGGCGCTGCTGCTGATCGGCGGCGCGCTGATCGGGCTGCCGAGTTATTTCGCCGCTGCGCTGGCGGTCGCAGCAATGGTGATTGTCAGCGGCGCCATGGCCGAAGATGCGCTGGCCGATGCGGCCGACGGGTTGTTTGGCGGGCACAGCATCGAGCGACGCCTCGAAATCATGAAGGACAGCCGACACGGCACCTATGGGGTGGCGGCGCTGTGCCTGTTCATCCTGTTGCGGGTGACGGCTCTGGGGGCAGTTGCGGCGATCAATCCGCTCGCGGCCGGTGCCATATGGCTGGCGGCGAGCATTGTCGGGCGGTCGGGTGCGCTCTGGGTCGCCGTGGCACTGCCGCCGGCGCGGCGCGATGGTGCAGCGGCAACGGCGGGGCAATTGCCGGCCCGCAATTTTGCCGTGGGTGCGGTGTTTGCCCTCCTGTTGCTGTTTCTGCTGGCCGGGCCGGCGACGAGCATCGTGGCCCTGCTGGCGGCGCTGCTGCTGGCCGTGGCTGTCATGGCCGGCTGGACGGCGCTGTGCCGGCGGCTGGTGGGTGGGCAGACAGGCGACCTGATCGGGGCGTTGGGGGCCCTGGCGGAGATCGCGATGCTGGTGGGGCTGCTGCCGTTTGTTTGAGCGCGTTGGAGCGATTGTCCCGGTGGGACGGTTCTACCGCCATTCGGCCATAGGCCTCATGGCCCTCTCACCTAAAATCACGCCACTGGCGTGATTTTTCCCTTCGGGACGGTTCGAAGCTTGAAATTGCCACAGACGATGACTTTATCGTCCTGATGACACACGCAAACCGGGCAGAGGCGCGAGCATGATCTTTATCGGCATAGCGCTGTTGATTGCCGTGGGCATTGCGTTGCTGATCAGCACCGATGCCGGAAGCCTCGTCGGGATGACACAGGCGCAAACGGCGCAACTGATCCCCTTGCTGGTGATCCTCATCGTCTTTGCCGGTGGTTTGTTCACGCGGCGGCGCAAGGTATCGGAGCTGGTGCAGTCACCTACGCCTATCGCGACGAGTTGACCGGCATGGTCGGGCGAGTCGCCGGCGAGCTGCGGCCCGGCGTGGCCATGGTGGATGCCGAACAGGGGTTGGCAACGTTCCGCCGGGGCATGGGCGGGCATTTCGAGATCAACACCACGGTCAATGGCCATACGACGCCGATGATCTTCGATACCGGGGCCAGCGCGGTGGTGCTGACCATTGCCGATGCGGAAGCAGCGGGCATCGATACCGAGGGGCTGCGTTTCAGCATTCCGGTTTCTACCGCCAACGGCACCGGACGAGCGGCGCGGGTGCGGCTCGACCGCATCGAGGTGGGCGGTATCATGCGCGAGGGCGTGGTGGCGTTTGTCGCCGAGAGCGGCGCGCTGGAGCAGAGCCTGCTCGGCATGACGTTCCTCGAAACGCTGAGCCGCTACAGCGTCACGCAGAATTCGCTCGAACTGGTGGACTGACGCGCGCTATCGGGCGGGCCGGCAGCCCAAAGAAGGCGGCCGGTGCGAACACCGGCCGTTTCGTTCTCGCAAGCACCAGGTCCGGGATTAGCTGACCGGGAACTGGGTGGCCTGGCTGCCCACGATATACCAGGTGACGAACAGCGCGTTGATGAAGGCACCAGGCAGATAGCTGCCGGTGCGACGCCAGGCGTAGGTGGAGAGGAATGCGACCACCGCAAGCAGCGGCAGGAACTGCATGCCAATCACGGTCGTCAGCGACTCGTTCATGCTGAACAGATGCCCGGTGAAGAGCAGCGTCAGATACTGGAAGCCGAGGAACACCACGAAGCCGAGCGCCATCGCCCCGACATTGGAAAGGTATTGCACCAGGCGGCTATCGCCCCGAACCGAGAGGCCGATATGCAGGCCACGGAGCGCCAGGACAAAGAACACCGTGAACGGGACGAGGTAGACCAGCGCGATCTTGAAGCGGACCAGATCGAGCGGCTTGAGGGCAAGCACCCAGAAGCGGAAATCCACCTTGAAGAAGAAATCGGTGGCGGCGACGAACAGATAACCGATGCCAACCGTGGCCAGCGCGATGAGCACCGAGCCGAATATGTCCCCGCGACCTTCGACCTTGTTGCCCCTGAGCAGCAGGCCGACGAGGAAGACGATGACGCCGTTGAGCACCGCCCAGAACGCGATCTGGCTGGTGAAGCTCTGGGGCAGGATGGCGGATGCCGGGAAGACCAGCGTCGCCCAGTAGAAGAAGGTGTAATAGGTGATCACCGGCACGAAGGCGGCCAGGGCGAAAGCCAGCCACCACTTCGGGCTCCGCTTTTCATGAGCAAAGCCGGCCGGCTCGCGGCGAAGATGAGCGAAGGCCTGGGTGGACAGCAGCATTTCGAAAGCGCCGGCCAGCAGCACGACGAATCCGATGAGGGCGATCAGGGTGCCGATTTCCTTCCAGATCCAGATCTGGTCGCTGGACGGAATGGCCTTGGCGCCTTCGAGGGTCTGGTCAAACCAGTCGATGGCATCCCCAATGGCTTCGCTGGAGAGGTGATTGCCAGGATGGGTGGTGTTGGGCTGCTGCAGGATGCGTGCTGTGCCCGCAGCCAGATCGCCATAGACCTCGCCCACAACCACGGGCTCAGCCGTGCCGAAGGCAGCCTGCAGCTTGGGACTGGTGGGCAGGTCCTGTGCGCGGGGCACGCCCCACATGAAGTCCGAGAATTCGTCGAACTTGGAGAAGACCACGGCCAGATTCCGAGGCCAACTGGGGTCGCCTTCCTTTGCGAAGGGCGCGCCAGTGCTCGACCCTTGCAGGACGACGGCCTTGTAGGCATCCGGCATGGCGGCGGCGGCAGCCAGAACGGTCCAGCCGCCCATGGAGTGCCCTTCGAGACCGATATTGTCGGTATCGACAATGTCGAGCGAGCGGAGATAAGCAAGCCCTGCCGGACCACCGAAACCGTTGCTGAAGGCCGGCGCATCGGAATAGCCGTGGCCGGTCTGGTCAAGCGCCAGCACGACATAGCCGCGGCGGGCGAATTCGATTGCGAAGCCATCCTGGGTTTCGCGGCTGTTGAAATAGCCATGAACAGCCAGGATCGCCGGCGCCTTGTTTTCGGCGGTGACGCCGGGCGGCACATAGAGCAGGCCGCTGAGCACCTGACCATTGGTGCCGTTGAAGCGCAGGTCGCGGATGGCGATGCCACCCGAGGTCTGAATGAAGTGGGCGAGCAATGCGCCCAAAAGGATGATGACCCACCCAAAGTGGAAAAGACGATACTTGCCTAACATTTGCATTGAGCTCCCCCCAAAACGAAACGACCCACCCGCGCCTTGAGTGGCGCGCGCCGCCGTCGAATGGTTTTAGCATAGCTCAATACGAAACCAAACGCGCCCAAACGAAATGTATCTTGTCGAAAACGAGCGCGGACGCCTGCCGCCGTCCGGGCTAGCTGGCTTCGGCGAGGCGCGGACGGTTCACCGCGTCCAGCGCGCGGAGCATGACCGATGAATCAGCGCCCGGCCTGCAGGCATCGACGCTGAGAATCTGCCGGAACTGGCGCGCACCCGGCAGGCCATTGGCAAGACCCAGCATGTGGCGGGCGATGTTGTTGAGGCGGGTCCCCTGCCCGGCTTCGCGATCGGCATAATCGGCCATGGCGTGCATGATCGCCTCGAGTGTCACCGGCTCCTCGGTGGCGCCGAAGAATCGGCGATCGACCTCAGCGAGGAGCATCGGGGTGTGATAGGCGGCGCGGCCCAGCATGACGCCATCGACATGGGCCATCTGCGCCTCAGCCACTTCGAGGGATTCCAAACCGCCATTGAGCATCACCGGCAGCGGCGTCAGGCGCGCGCGCAGGCGATGCACGCGGTCATAGTCGAGTGGCGGAATGGTGCGGTTTTCCTTGGGAGAGAGACCCTTGAGCCAGGCCTTGCGGGCGTGGACATAGAGAGCGTCGACACCGGCCGCGACCATGACGTCGGCGAAGCGATCGAGGCTTTCCTCAGTATCCTGATCGTCGATGCCGATGCGGCATTTGACGGTTACCGGGCGGTCGGTGGCGTCACGCATGGCGCGGACGCATTCGGCCACGAGGTCCGGCTCGGCCATCAGGCAGGCGCCGAAGCGGCCAGACTGCACACGGTCGGACGGGCAGCCGACATTGAGGTTGATCTCGGCATAGCCGGCCTCATGCGCCAGGCGCGTGGCCTTGGCCAGTTCGGCCGGATCGGAGCCGCCCAGCTGCAGGGCAACGGGCTGTTCGACCGGGTCGAAGCGCAAATGGCGCTGCGCATCGCCATGCACGATGGCGGCGCCGGTGACCATTTCGGTAAACAGCAGAGCTTCGCGCGTGAGCAGCCGATGGAGGAACCGGCAATGGCGGTCCGTCCAGTCCATCATCGGCGCTACGGAGAATTTCCTATGTTTTTCAATCATTTATCTACAGCTTCAAAACCACTCTGAGATTGGACGGACTGCCATTACCGACCCTGTGATATGTGACTCATTTCATTCTATTCTTCAGAGTGTAACCACCAATGTCACTCAACACCGCTTTTCTGCTGAAGTCCGTCGCGATTTCTTTTCACTCCTAACGCTCCTAGATTTCTTCGCAAGCTCAGTTCAGGCGACATTGCCTTGCCGCTCATGCGAATAGAAACAAGTCAGAAATGTGCCAAGGGTGTCCATTTGCGGGATTTGGCAGACTACCTTGATAAGCCCAGACAGGTGCGCCAGAGGGAGATGAGGGGCAGCCATAGCCCTCAGCACTACGCAAACGAACAGGCGCGGCGCACGTTTGCGCCCCCCCCTCCGATGGTCCAGAACGCGCTCAGCCGATCTTCACATTGCGCAATCTGAGGGAGTTGCCGATGACGCTGACCGAGGACAATGCCATAGCGGCGGCGGCGATTGCCGGTGACAGGGTCAGGCCGAAGAACGGGTAGAGCACGCCTGCCGCCACCGGAACGCCCGCCGCATTGTAGATAAAGGCGAAGAACAGATTCTGGCGGATATTGACCATGACCGCCCGCGACAGCGCCCGGGACTTGACGATACCCATCAGGTCGCCGTTGAGCAGGGTGACGCCGGCGCTCTCGATGGCGACATCGGTGCCGGTTCCCATGGCAATGCCCACATCGGCCGCAGCAAGAGCGGGGGCATCGTTGACGCCATCCCCCGCCATCGCGACGATGCCGCCCTCGCCGCGCAGACGGCTGACAACTTCGCTCTTGCGCTCGGGCAGCACATCGGCCTCGACCGCGTCGATCCCGAGACGCCGGGCGACAGCATCGGCCGTGACCTTGTTATCGCCGGTCATCATGACGACCTTGATGCCCTCTCGTGCCAGTTCCGCCAGGGCGACCGGGGTCGTCTTGCGGATCGGATCGGAGATACCGATGACGCCGGCGAGGCGTTTGTCGATGCCCACAAGGATCGCCGTTGCGCCTTCGGCGCGAAGCACATCGGCACGGTCCGCCCAGGCGTCCGTGTCGATACCCACGGATTTGAGGTATTTCGAGCTGCCGATATGCACTTGCTGGCCCTCCACAGTGCCAGTGAGGCCCTTGCCGACGGGTGAGTCCACATTCGCCGGGTCCGACAGGGTCAAGCCGCGTTCCTTGGCCGCGTTGACGATGGCGAGGCCAAGCGGATGCTCGCTTGCCCGTTCGAGGCTCGCTGCAAGGCGGAGGAGCCGTTCCTCGTCGACGTCCTCCGCCGGAACGATCGCGGTTACCGCCGGCTTGCCTTCGGTGAGCGTGCCTGTCTTGTCGATCACCAGAATATCGACCTTTTCCAGCCGCTCCAGCGCCTCGGCATTCTTGATCAGGAGGCCGAGATTGGCCCCCTTGCCGACGCCAACCATGATCGACATCGGCGTCGCCAGGCCCAGGGCACAGGGACAGGCGATGATCAGCACCGAAACCGCGGCCACCATGCCATAGGCCAGGCGCGGCTCGGGGCCCCAGATGCCCCAGGCGGCGAAGGCCATGATGGCGACGGCGATCACCAGCGGCACGAACCAGCCGGACACCTGGTCCGCCAGCTTCTGGATCGGTGCCCGCGAGCGCTGGGCCGCGGCCACCATCTGCACGATCCGCGACAGCATGGTGTCCTGACCGATCTGTACGGCTTCCATCACGAGCCCACCAGACTGGTTGATCGTGCCGCCGATCAACCGGTCGCCCACGTCCTTGGTGACCGGCATGGATTCGCCGGTGACCATGGACTCATCGAGCGCACTGCGCCCCTCGAGCACCTTGCCATCGACCGGCACCTTTTCGCCCGGCCGCACGCGCAGCCGATCGCCGACGGCGATCGTCTCGATGCCGACCTCTTCGTCCGATCCGTCGGCGCGGATGCGCCGCGCCGTCTTGGGCGCCAGGTCCAGCAGCGCCTTGATGGCACCCGATGTCTGTTCGCGTGCTCGCAGCTCGAGCACCTGGCCGAGCAGCGCCAGCGCGGTGATCACGGCAGCGGCTTCGAAGTAAACCGGTACGGCTCCGCCCATGCCGCGCATGTCGGCCGGGAAGACGCCCGGAAGCGTGGTAGCGATGACCGAATAGAGCCATGCCACCCCGACACCCATGGCGATCAGCGTGAACATGTTGAGGCTGCGGTTGACCACGGAGGCGGCGCCGCGCTCGAAAAACGGCCATCCGGCCCAGAGCACTGCGGGCGTCGCCAGGATCAACTGCACCCAGTTCAGATTCTGCGGCGATATGAAGGCGTGAAAGTCGAAGAAGTGACTGCCCATTTCGAGCAGGGTCACCGGTATGGCGAGGGCCGTGCTCACCCAGAAACGACGGGTCATGTCGACCAGCTCGGCGCTCGGACCAGTTTCGGCGGTCGGCAGCTCGGGCTCGAGCGTCATGCCACAGATCGGGCAGTTGCCGGGATGGTCCTGGCGGATCTGGGGGTGCATCGGGCAGGTGTAGATCGTGCCTGGCGCCACTGCCGCCGCAGGCACTTCGGCTTTGGTGAGATAGGCGGCAGGATCGGCCACGAACTTGTCGTGGCATTTGGCCGAGCAGAAGTAATAGGTTTTGCCGGCGTGTTCGGCCCTGAACTTCGCCGTGGCCGGATCGACCGACATGCCGCAAACGGGATCCTTGACCTGCTGCCCGTCATGGGCGTGCCGATGATGGGCATGGTGATCATCACCATGAAGATGATGGGGCGTATCCGCGGTTCCGCTCATATCGCTATCCTCGCGTTCGATGCGCTAGGTGTGAGCCTTCCCACGGTGGCAAGGTCAACCCCCAACGCTCACTTTGTCGTCATCCGTTCGGCGAGTCTCGCCGATCCACCGTGCGGCGGCTAGTCTGGGAGAAATCATGTCACCTGGAGTTCGCCGCATGCGCTCTCGTGCTTTTACGCTACTTGCCGTCCTGTTTGTCGCCGGCTCCGCCGGGTTGGGCGCGGCCGAACACGCAGTAAGCGTTCCGGTGTCGACGCTGTCGCATATCCATGGCGTCGCCTTCGGACCTGCGGACGACCTTGTTCTCGCGACGCATCATGGCGTCTTTGCCGTAGACCCGGCTGGCCAGGCCCGGTTGATCTCCGAGCCGCACGACTTCATGGGCTTCACCCGCGCCGGGCCAGACCAGCTCATCGCCAGCGGCCATCCCTCTGGCGGCGGCAACATGGGCGTGCTGAGTTCAAACGACGGCGGCGCAGAATGGTTTCCCCTGGCCGACGGCGTCGGCGGGCCGGTGGACTTCCACGCCATGAGCGTCAGCCCGGCCGATCCGGAGGTGGTCTACGGCCTATTCGGCGGAATTCAGGTCAGTCGCGACGCGGGGGTGACCTGGGCCATATCGGGTCCCGCCCCGGCCGATACCATCGACTTGGCGGCCGGGCCCGACGATCCGGGGACCCTTTATGCCGGGACCATGGATGGATTGATGGTCAGCACCGATTTCGGCGCCTCCTGGACAAGGTCCGGCCCCGAGGGCGTCCCGGTGACTGCCGTCGAGTCGACCGGGTCCGGGGAGACCTACGCCTTCTTCGCCGGCGGCGGGCTCTTCCGCAGGAGCGACGCCGGTTTGTGGACCGCCTTGTCCGAGGACTTCGGCCAGCGTGTAATCCTGCACCTCGCCGTGGATGCGGATATGCCCAACCGCCTTGCGGCGGTCACCGACGCGAGCGCCGTGCTGATCAGCGAGGACGCCGGCAAATCCTGGCGGCCAGTGGCCCAGTGAGATTTATCCTCGCCCATCTGACCGTCCGGCCGGAGATAGGCCGTGGCGAAATTGGCACCAACGGCACCGCCGGATTCACGAATGGCGGCCAATTGTCGATCCGTGAGACATCGTCCTGTCAGGCGCAGCACTGGGCATCCTGCCCGACTTCATCGCGACGCCGCATGGGGGCACTGACGAAGATCGTCGAGCGGCTGCGCCTCAAACGAATCCATCGCCGATCTCGTCCGGAGCGACCGGGCGCTGTTCTCGAACCCTGAGGCGGCGGAACTCGGGTCCCGCCGCCATGACACTAGGCCGCCGTCTGCTCGTTCTGCGGGAACATGGCGCGTCGTGCCGCATCGTCCAGCTCGGACTTGAACGTATGGGCTGCCTTCATTTCAAGCGCCCTTTGGACGGCGGGCCGCAGCGCCATTTCATCCATGAAGCGCTGCACATTCGGATAGGCCTTGAGTCCGTCGGCGCCGAAGACGTAGCCGGCCGACGCCGCCCAGCCCCAGAGCGCCATGTCCGCAATTGTATAGTTGTCGCCTGCCAGGTATCGCGACTGGCCCAGGCGCGCATCCAGCACGCCATAGTGGCGCGCGACTTCCCTGGTGTAGCGGTTGACCGCATACGGCAACTGCTTGGGGGCATAGTGCATGAAGTGGATGGCCTGGCCCGAAAATGGTGACAGGCCGGTCGCCACCATCTGCAGCCATGACAGCATGCTGGCATATTCGGTGCGATCCTGGGGTACGAACTGGCCATGCTTGTCGGCCAGATAGAGCAGGATGGCATGGGAATCGAAAACGGTTGTCGCTCCATCCACGAGAGCGGGCACCTTGCCGTTCGGGTTGATGGCCGTATAGGCGGCCAGGTGCTGCTCACCCTTGAAGATATCGATGGGTTTGATCGTGAACGGCAGGGCAAGTTCCTGCAGCAATACGGCGACCTTCATCGAATTGGGGGTCGCATGGAAATAGAAATCGATCATCACTGAATTCCTTGTTCGCAGGTCGGGCTGGCCGGTTCTGGCCGGCGATCGTGGTCTGCCCCGAAAACATGAGGGGCGGCCCGGCCATGCACAAATCGATCCTGAAACTTGGTCCCATCCACCCCATGGATGCCGCGCTCCATATGAAGTCGGCTGCCTATGACAAGCCCGAAAGCCATCAAGCGGATCGATTGCTCCCATCAGGCGACGGCGTTTCTGGGAGGCGCCGCGACGCACTAGATCAGCGCCATCGATGATCGAAAGGAACGAAAGATGATCCATCGCAATCTTATGGCCAGCGTCGCCACCATCGCGGTTTTCGCCTTTGGCGGGCCCGTCCTGGCTCAGGACATCGGCTTCACCGCCGAACTTGCCTATCCGGAAAGCTTCACCTTTTCGGCCAAGCAGGATGCCTTTCTGCTGGGGTCGGTGACCCAGGGCGTGGTCGCCAAGGTCGATATGGCGGGCACCTACACGCCCTTCATCATCGATGATCGCCTAGTCTCGACGGTCGGCCTTCTGGTGGACGATGCCAACAATACGCTGTGGGTGACCAACTCGGATCCGGGCGTCGGCACCCGTACTGCCGCCCCCACGCAAGGCACGCTGGCAGCCATTGCCACCTACAATGCCACCACCGGCGAACCGCAGGCCTATTTCGACCTTGGCGCGCTCAGCGAGGGTACACATTTCGCCAACGACATCGTTCTCGATGCTGTCGGAAACGCCTATGTTACCGATAGCTTTGCACCGCTCATCTACAAGATAGATGCCGATGGCCAGGCATCCATCTTCGCCCAGAGCCCGCTGTTTTTCACCGAGCAGGGTTTCAACCTCAACGGCATCGCCGTCCACGCCGACGGCTATCTGCTGGTCGGCAAATACAATAGCGGCGAGCTTTTCCGTGTCAGCATTGCCGATCCAACCGATATCCAGTCCGTCGAGCTGCCCGAGGCGCTGATCGGCGCCGACGGAATCCATCTGGTCGATGGCGAGCACCTGCTCGTGGTTCAGAACCTGGGGGTAGATCGCGCTGTGGAACTCACCTCGACAGATGGCTGGCAGACCGCGACCATCTCTCGTACCAAGGCGAGCGAAAATTCCATGCCGACAGCCGCCGCCGTGGTTGGTGACGACATCTACGTCCTCAACTCGCGTCTCGATACGCTGTTCGATCCCAAGGCCGAAAAGGTCAGCGACTACCTGTTGCAGGAATTCTGATCCGTGATGGCCGGGCAGGTTGTCCGGCCATCATTCCACTATCAGGCGCGCGGCGCTTTCATCAGCCCTCGGGCGCATTGCAGCACTTGCCCGCGCAGCCAGGTGTGCGCGGCGTCCGCACTCATTCGCCGGTGCCAGAACAGGTTCATCTCAAAGGGAGGCAATTCAAATGGTGTTTTGATCACATCGAGCACCTGATCGAAGCGCTCCAGGAACCGGCGGGGCAGCGTACAGACCAGGTCTGTACTCGTGAGGACCAGCGGCGCCAGGGCATAGCTTTGAACCGATACGCTGACCTGGCGGCTACGACCCAGATCCGAGAGGGCGTTGTCCACCATACCCGCGAACTGGCCGCCGCTGGTGGAAATGAGAAGATGGTCCAGTGAACAGAACTCATCGAGCGTCATTGGCCCGCGTCCCCGGGGATGCCCCTTGCGCTGCGCGGTGACGAACTCTTCCTGGAACAATTTGCGCACGACCAGCCCCGGCGCGCCATCCTCTGCCGCACCAACGAATATATCGACCTCGCCCTGCTCGAGTTGCTCGGCAATCCGCGCCTTGTTGGGCATGGTGAATGCCACTTTGACGTGCGGGGCTTCCGATTTGAGATGCGGGATGAGGTCTGGCGCCAGAATGGACACGGGATTATCCGTAGCAGCAATGCGGTAGATGCGCTTGCTGCTCCTTGGCTCGAAAACCCGCGCCACACCAATGAAATCATTCATCTGCTCGAGCAGCCGCACCAGTTCTGGCTGGAGCGCCAGCGCATGTGGCGATGCCACCATGCCGCGTCCGGAGTTTGACGGAATAAACAGCGGATCGCCCAACAAGTGCCGCAACCGGGTTAGTCGAGCGGATAGGGCCGACTGCGTTATGTTCAATCGAGCCGCCGCATGCGTCACGTTCCGATCCTTCAGCAAGGCATCGAAGGTGAGCAGCAATCCCAAGTCAAAATCAGACTGCAATCGGTTCACTAAAGCTACCCTAAAACTCGAGAAGGATGCCACATTTTGTGAATATGCGACACCGAGTCAATTCAGCCGGAGAGGCCGTGGATAGCTGGACCGGCGGCCTGGCACTCCTTCATCACCGGCGACTGCGGTACGGCGGATAGCATTGACCAAGTGCTGGGTTACCTGGTTGCTCGGCGCCAAGGTGGGAGGTGCCTCTGCCGCTGGACATGCGCCGCTGATCTGTACCTTCTCAACACCAGAACGAGAAGAGACGCGCTACACAACTGGCGGTCAGGACTTTTGCAGTCCGGCGATAATGAAGTGCGTCAACGCCTCAACAAAATCGCTACCGGCCCTGTCGCGCGTGATGATCATGCGCCAGTACAGCACGCCAGCCCCCGCATCATTGAACAGCTCGATATCCACGTCGCCAGGCAGTTCGTCACGAGCAATGGCGCGCTGCAGAATTGCGGCTGAGCGCTGGCGGCGTTCGATCTGCACGCGGCTCCTGACCCCTCCAGCCAAAGCCGGATTGCGCTGCATTTCCGCGTGCAAATCCGGCAGGATGCGCCGCTTGACGGCAAGCGACATGACGGACTGGTTTGCAAGGGGCGGCGTGCCGGCAGCCCTTGCGCCGACTCTGGCGGCGATGGACACGGCAATTTCCCACGGCGCAGAGGACAAAACGACACGTCAGGTTTTCAACAGCATCGGCCGAGCGCCCGGGTCTTTCGAAGCCTTCGTAAACCGGACCGCAGCGGTTTGGATGAAGCCCTCTTAAATCGAGGGGCCGGCTGCCGAATCGAACAGGCGCTTGCTCGAAAAAGGGAGCGCCCGTTCATGCCTCAGGCCAGCATCTTGAGTTGGGTCATGAGTTCCAATTGGTCGGAACTGAGCCAGTATTCGGCCATCTTGCGTGGGGCAATCCACGGCGACTGATCTGGATCAATGGACGGAAAGACCGGCGGGTATATGTTGGCATGGGAAACCGAGAGGACAAGCCATGTATACACGTATCGTCATCGGCATTGACGGATCAGAACTGGCAACCAAGGCATTGCGTCATGCGCTGACGCTGGCCAGGGAGTCGCATGCGCGGCTGTTCGTGGTCACGGTCACCGAGCCGTCGGTGCTGATCTCACCCGGGGCCGAAATCATGGCCATCAATACCGGCGAAATCATTGCCGAACTGGAAGCGGCCAAGGCCAGCTCGGCCAAGGCCACGCTGGATGAGGCGCAGGCCCTCGCCAAGGAATTCGGGCAGACCATCGAGCCGATCCATGTGCCATCCAGCGTCGCCGCCGATGCCTTGCTGGACACCGCCAAGGCACAGGGCGCGGACCTGATCGTCATGGGCTCGCATGGGCGGCGCGGTCTCGGCCGGTTGCTGCTGGGCAGCCAGGCGGCGGAGGTGCTGGCGCGTTCGACCATTCCCGTGCTGGTTGTCAAATAGGGTCAGCCGTCGTCGAAATGGCCCCATTCGGCAAAGATGCCGCCGGTCAGCTGGTGACGCGGATCATTGGGGTCAAGCGGCTGGCGGGGATCGGGTGATCCGAGTTCGAGCGAGCCGTGGCTGGGTGACCAGCCGAAATCGGGGTCAGGCGCGTTGACGAAGAACGCGTTGGGATTGTTCGAGATGCCGAAGATGGTACGGTGCCCCAGCGTTTCGATATCCAGCGCGTAATCGACCAGGCTCGCCAGATCGTCGCGATTGAACCAGATCCGGGCCTCCCGAGGAGTGCCCGGCTGGTCGGCAGTGCAGATGCGGATGGCGAGGCATTCGATGCCGAACTTGTCGAAATAAAGCCGGCTCAAGGTCTCCCCGAACGCCTTTGAAACCCCGTAGAGCGAATCCGGACGATAGGGAGCGTCGATGGCAATCGGCACCTCGGCGGTCGGATACATGCCCTGCGCATGGTAGGACGAGGCGAAGATGACGCGCCGGACACCGGCCTTGCGGGCCGATTCAAAGACATTGTAGGCGCCCATGATGTTGGCTTCGAGCACGGTCTGCCAGCCGGCCTCCTTGGCCATGCCGCCGAAATGCACGACGGCGGAAATGTCCTGCGCCATCAGGCGGTCGATGGCGGCGCGATCGGCCAGGTCGGCGATTTCGACCGGCGAGCCGTCCTCGGTGGCGACGATATCGGTGGGCAGGAAGGCCCTGCCCCGCCCGGTAAACCAATGACGCAAATAGCTACCCAGGCTACCCGAGGCACCAGTCAGCAGGATTTGGGGCATAGCCTATTCCTCAGGCGGGAGCATCGACGCGCAGGCGCGGATCGGGGCGGGGTACGGCGCTGATCAGCCTTCGCGCAGGGTGAAGGTGAAATCCTTGCTATCGGCGCTGGCCGTATAGCAGGCGGCAATATTGGGAACGACTTCGCCAATCCAGTCCGCATCCCAAGCGATCAGCGGCTCGTGGCCCAAATGGGTAAAGAGCATGTTGCGGTCATTGCCGCCGCGGAAGGTGCCGCCGTAGCGACCCACCTCACCGACCGGCACGATGACGCGCGGCTCGGCGCCGACGCGTTCAGCCACCGCCGGCAAGTCGCCGCTGGAAACCAGCGCGTCGAGTTCGGGGGCCTGGCTATAGGTCTGCGCGAAGGCGGCGTGGCCGAGCGCAAGAATGGATATCCCCGCCAGAGCGGCAATCCTGAGATGCTTCAATGTGCCCTCCCATCAAGCTTTGTGAGCTGTCGCACCGTTGGGGTTGGTCCCGGTTTCGGGTTGTGGTGGGGCAGTGTGGTATGACTGCATTGGTGCTGTCAATAATGCATCATACTTCTTTTGGATATCCACCTATTTGCGGTCGTTGACAGGGTGGTTGTGGCGATGTTAGCTCAATGCAGTCATACTAATTATCGCGTGCAGGAGATGGATGTGACCCTCGACGAAATCAAGGCCAAGATCGGTTCGGGCCTATTGTCCTTTCCGGTGACGGACTTCGATGAAGCGGGCGAGTTCGACCGCGATTCCTATGCCAGGCGGTTGCAGTGGCTGTCCTCGTTCGACGCCTCGGGGCTGTTCGCGGCGGGCGGTACGGGGGAATTCTTCTCGATCGGCTATGACGAATATGACGACGTGATCCGCACGGCGGTCAGCAACAGCTCGGCCAATGTGCCGGTGCTGGCCGGGGTGGGCTATGGCACGCGCATGGCGGTGGACCTGGCCAGGCGCGCCGAGAAGGCGGGGGCGGCGGGCATACTGGTGCTGCCGCATTACCTGATGTTCGCCGAACAGGAGGGCATCATCGCCCATATGAAGGCGATCTGCGACGCGGTGGGGATCGGCGTCATCTATTATGCGCGCGACAATTCACGGCTGACGCCGGACTCGCTGGCGCGGCTGGCCGAGCTATGCCCCAACCTGATCGGCTACAAGGACGGGATCGGGGACCTGCAGCTGATGGTGCAGGTGGCGAGCCGGATCGGCGATCGCATGGTGCATATCGGCGGATTGCCGACAGCCGAAGTGTTTGCCCGGCCGTATCTGGAAATGGGCGTGACCACCTATTCCTCGGCAGTGTTCAACTTCGTGCCGGAGCTGGCGCTGCGCTTTTACCGCGCCATCCGCCAGCGCGATGGCGCGACGGTGCAGGCGCTGCTCAAGAGCTTCTACCTGCCACTGATCGAACTGCGCGACAAGAAGCGCGGCTATGCCGTGTCGATGATCAAGGCGGGCGCCGAACTGGTGGGACGCCCGGCCGGCAAGGTGCGCAGCCCGCTGACCGAGCTCACCGCGAGCGAGCGCGAGACGCTGGCGCAGCTGATTGCGGCGCATAGCTAGAGCTTCCCTGGCACGGCCTCCCTGGTGCCAGAAAGCCCGGACCGCAAGG
>NZ_JAKFDJ010000047.1:0-1661 GCF_036676215.1 Devosia sp.
GGATCCAACCGATCACGGCGGTTTCAAGCTGGTCGAAGTCGCCGGGTGTGGCGCTGAGGCCGCCCTGCCCTCCGCTTTTCAGGCACACCTGGAAGAGCGACGGGACAAGCGCGCAAAAACGAATGTATTGCGGGCCGAACTCGCCTGCACACTCGTTTCCGACATCAGCAAGGACACCCTGGTGGACAATCGGCCGGAAGAATCGCGCATCGTCCAGGAGGAGCCTTTCGGTCCCATCCTGCCGGTGCTCAAGTGGCGCGATGAGGACGAGGTGGTCGCGCGCGCCAACGCCAGCCCGTTCGGCCTTGGCGCGTCGGTATGGGGCAGCGACTTGGTGGCGGTCGAGCGCATCGGCGCCCGGCTGGATGCCGGCACCGTCTGGCTGAACGAGGTACGCCAGTACTGGCCACACCAGGCGTTCGGCGGCCACAAACGGTCCGGCATCGGTTGCGAGAATTCACTGCATGGACTGATGGAATGCGCCAACTGGAAAACCATCACGCTGAACAGGGAGGCGGCGTTCGTCCAGGGCGTGTAGCGCGGCCAGGCGCCGGTGTCGAGCGCCTGCGGTACGCTCGATTGCCGGCACCGGGGCCAAGCATGACGTGGCAATAGAGCTGGGCAGTGTCGGCAATGGAACGCTGGGCTCTCGGAGCCTGAAGCATCCTATTGCCACCGTCATCGCTTCGATCGCTTGAGGCGCCCCGTTCTGAACGCGCCGTGCCAACCGGTCATGCACGTATGGATGTGCGCGCCTATCGAGCGACGGCTTCCCGCCAATTGCAATTGGAACGCCCCGATCCACGCTCAACCATGCGCCGGCCGTGTCCTGGTCTAAAGATTGATCTTTGACGAGGGCTGGGCGCTACATGATGTTCTCGGCCGCCAAGGTCGAGCGCGGCCAGCGCGCCTTGCGCACCCTCGGGGCGCCAAGAAAGCGGCAGGAAAATTAAACACCAAGACCGATTCGCGCGCTGCGGTTAGTACAAGCGGCATCATCCTCAAATCCTATTGGACGGCGCTTATAGAAATAAAGGTCCCCACGAGCACCTCGGCCAAATTTGGTATATGATGATCATCATGAAAACGAAATCTGCCAGCAAACCCGCTGTCGGCCGCAAGGAAGCCACGCACGAGCGTATCCTGGAAGTGGCGGCTCGCGCCATCCGCCGCAGCGGCTACGGCGGCACGGGTGTAGCCGACATCATGAAGGAAGCCGGCCTTACGCACGGCGGCTTCTATGCCCACTTTGACTCGCGCGACGCCTTGCTGGCCGAGGCCGGGGCCCGCGCTGCGGCCGAGACGGTGGCGCGGGGGGCCCGCTTGGTGGCCGCTGCGCCGCCAGGGCAGGCCTTGCAGGCCATAATGCATGCCTATTTGTCGCCCCAGCATATCAAGGCGATCGAGACTGGCTGCCCGGTTTCGGCGCTGTGTTCGGAAATGCCCCGCCAGGCGCCGGAAGTGCGGCGCGCCGCCACCAGCCATATCAAGGAAATGATCGACCTGATCGCCCGCCAGTTGCCCGATTGGAGCCAGCCGCAGGCGCACGAGCAGGCAATGGCGCTACTGTGCGCCCTGATCGGTACGACCATGGTTGCGCGCGCCGTGGATGACCCCAGGCTGTCGCAGGCGTTATGTGCAGCGACGCTGAAACATCTGGC
>NZ_JAKFDJ010000048.1:0-22904 GCF_036676215.1 Devosia sp.
CACCGGCGCACTCATTTCGGGATATCGCGGCTCGCCTCTGGGCGGCTATGACCAGCAGGTCGTAGCGGCCCGGGAGTATCTCGAGCCGCTCGACATTCACTTCCAGGTCGGTGTCAACGAGGACCTGGCAGCGGCCGCCCTCTGGGGCACCCAGCAGCTGCATCTGTCGCCAGGCGCCCGCAAGCAAGGCGTTGTTGGGTTCTGGTATGGCAAGGGGCCGGGCGTGGACCGCTCGGGTGACGTGCTCAAGCACGCAAACGCCGCCGGCACGTCTGCCTATGGCGGCGTCCTCTGTTTTGCCGGCGACGATCATGCGGCCAAGTCTTCGTCGATCCCGCACCAGTCCGACCATGCCTTCATGTCGGCGCTGATGCCGGTGCTCTACCCCTCCTCGATCCACGAGTTCCTCGAAATGGGGCTGCTCGGCGTCGCCATGTCCCGCTATTCAGGGTGCTGGGTGGGGATGAAGTTCATCTCCGACACTGTGGAAACCACGGCCTCGGTGGACCTCGCTGGCGAGCAGCGCCAGTTCGTGCTGCCTACCGATTTCGAAATGCCGCCCGGTGGCCTCAACCTGCGCTGGCCCGACCCACCCATGGCGCAGGACGATCGGTTGCAGAATTACAAAGGCTACGCCGCCATCGCCTTCGCCCGCGCCAACAAGGTGGACCAGGTGGTGCTCGATACCCCCAATGCGCGGTTCGGCATCGTCGCCTCGGGCAAGGCCTATGAGGACGTGCTGCAGGCCCTCAAGGAACTCGAGATCGGGCCGGAAGAGGTCAAGGCGATCGGGTTGCGGCTGTACAAGGTGCGCATGCCCTGGCCACTGGAGCCCGAGGGTATTCGGCATTTTTCCGAAGGCCTGGAAGAGGTGCTGATCGTCGAGGAACGCCGCGAGATCATCGAGAACCAGATCAAGCAGCAGCTCTTCAACTGGCGCGCCGATGTGCGCCCGCGCATCATCGGCAAGCTGGATGACAAGGACCATCATGTGCTGCCGCTATCGGAGATGCTGACGGTGGGCACGGTGGCGCGGGCCATCGCCGGACGGCTCCTGCAGTTCGGCTTCGACGCCAGCCTCAAGGCGAAGATCGCGGTGGAGCTGGACTATCTCGAAAAGCGCCATGCGCTGACTCAACACCACGTGGCGCCCCTGCTGCGCACGCCATATTATTGCTCGGGCTGCCCCCACAATACATCCACGCGGGTGATCGAGGGCAGCCGCGCGGCGGCTGGCATTGGCTGCCACTACATGGTGCAATGGATGGACCGGCGGACCGAAACCTTCTCGCATATGGGTGGGGAGGGCGTGCCGTGGACCGGCATGTGCCATTTCACCGACGAAAAGCACATGTTCGTCAATCTTGGCGACGGCACGTATTTTCACTCGGGTATTCTCGCCATCCGCCAGGCGGTCTCGTCGGGTGCCAATGTCACCTACAAGCTGCTCTACAATGACGCGGTCGCCATGACGGGCGGGCAGCGCGTGGACGAGCACCTGACGCCGCAGCGGGTGACCCACCAGCTCTATCAGGAAGGCGTCAAGCCGATCTATTTCCTCACCGACAAGCCCGAGGCCTATGATGCGAGCGAGCTGGCGCCGGGCGTAATCCTCAAGCATCGCGACTTCATCGACGCTGTGATGGAAGAGGTTCGCGAGGCCCCCGGTTGCTCGGCCATCGTCTACGAACAGACCTGCGCGGCTGAACTGCGAAGACGACGCAAGCGCGGCCTCGCGGTGGAGCCGGACAAGCGCGTCTATATCGAGCCCTCGGTTTGCGAGGGATGCGGCGATTGTTCGGTGCAGTCCAACTGCATCTCGATTGAGCCGCTGGAAACCGAGTTTGGTCGCAAGCGGAAGATCAACCAATCGAGCTGCAACAAGGACTATTCCTGCCTCAAGGGGTTCTGCCCGTCTTTCGTCACCGTACATGGCGGCGCGCTGCAAAAACGGGCACCGCTGGCGGCCTTCGATGCAAGCCAATTGCCGGCCCCCGATGTGCCGGAGTTGACGGCCAAGCCCTGGAACATCGCCATTACCGGCGTGGGCGGCAGTGGCGTATTGACCATCGGGGCACTCCTGGGCATGGCGGCGCATGTCGATGGCAAGGGCGCCATGGTGCTCGACATGGCCGGGCTGGCACAAAAGGGCGGCGCGGTGCTGAGCCACATCCGGCTGGGGGCGAGGCCAGAGGATGTGAGCTCCCCCCGCATCGTCACTGGCGGTGCCGACCTGCTCCTGGCCGCCGACGATGTCGTGGCGGTATCCAAGGAAGGCGCCCAATTGTGCGACCCGGCCCGCACCCATGGCGTGGTCAACACTCATCTGGCGCCGATCGCCGACTTCGTGCGCAACCGCGACCTTGATTTCAAGACGGTGGAGGTCGAGGCCACGCTGCGCCGGCAGCTCCGATCCGACGAGCATTTCACCAACTTTACCGCCATCGCCGAGGCCGTTGCCGGCAACGCCGTCGCCACCAACGTCCTGATGTTGGGCTATGCCTGGCAAAAGGGGCTGGTGCCGCTCAGCCGCGAGAGCATTGCCGAAGCGATCCGGCTCAACAAGGTTGCGGTCAATGCCAACCTTGCCGCCTTCGACTGGGGCAGGCGGGTGGCTGTCGACCCCGTGGCCGTACACGCAGCGATCGACGGGCCGGCCGGGCCGCCGGTGCTCGATGACATGAGCCTCGACCAGCTGATTGCGCACCGCGCGCAACATCTGGCCGACTATCAGGATGCGGCGCTGGCTCGGAAGTATCGTGACGTGGTCGCGCGGGCGCGAAACCTTGCCGGCGAGAAGGTCGCCCGCGCCGTGGCCAACACCTATGCACGGCTCCTCGCCTACAAGGACGAGTATGAGGTGGCCCGGCTCTATACCCGTCCCGAATTCCTGGCCGGGCTCAAGGCGCAGTTCGACGGTGACTATCGGATTGAGTTCAACCTGACCCCACCCTTCCTGCCCGGCAAGGCCGCCAATGGCCGGCCGAAGAAGCGCAGGTTCGGCCGCTGGATGCTGCCGGTGTTCCGGCTGCTGGCCAGCATGCGACGCCTGCGCGGAACTCCCTTCGATGTCTTCGGGTTCAGTCATGACCGCAAGCTCGAACGGGCGCTGATCGGCGAATACGAGGACCTGCTCGAACAGGTTCTGGCTGGGTTCGATGGGCGCAAGACCAGGCAGGCGGTGCAATTGCTCAGCCTTCACGACCAGGTACGCGGCTACGGGCCGGTCAAGGCTGAGGCTGCCGAGAAAGTCAGGGCCGCGGCCGCCGAGCTTCTGAACGCCTATCGATCGCCATCGCCGGTGCCCGCAGTGGCCGCCGAATAACGGGGGAAATTCATGTTCACGACCGGAATGAGTTTTGGGCTGGGCGAGGAGATCGAGGCGATCCGGGCGACGGTCAGCCGCTGGGCCCAGCAGCGCCTGGCGCCGCGGGCGGCCGAGATCGACCAGACCAATACTTTCGCCCGCGACCTCTGGCCGGAGCTGGGGGAAATGGGCCTATTGGGCATAACGGGGGACCCCGAATATGGCGGGTCGGGCATGGGATACGTCGCCCATGTCGTTGCCGTAGAAGAGATTTCCCGTGCCTCTGCCTCGATTGGGCTAAGCTACGGGGCGCATTCCAATCTCGCCGTCAACCAGATCAACCGGCACGGTACGGTCGAGCAGAAGCGGAAATATCTGCCCAAATTGTGCTCGGGCGAGCATGTCGGGGCCCTGGCGATGTCCGAGCCGGGTGCCGGTTCGGACGTGGTGGCGATGCGCCTCGCAGCGGTCAAGAAAAGCGGCGGATACGTCCTCAACGGCACCAAGATGTGGATCACCAATGGCCCCGATGCCGAGACACTGATCGTCTACGCCAAGACCGATCCAGACGCGGGCCCAAAGGGGATCACCGCCTTCGTCATCGAGAAGGGTTTTACTGGCTTCAGCACCGCGCAGAAGCTCGACAAGCTGGGCATGCGCGGCTCCAATACCTGCGAGCTCGTGTTCACCGATTGCGAGGTGCCCGAGGAGAACGTCCTGGGCTCCGTGGGCGGTGGCGCCAAGGTGTTGATGAGCGGGCTCGACTATGAGCGGGTGGTGCTGTCGGGCGGCCCGCTGGGCATCATGGCGGCGGTCATGGACCTGGTGATCCCCTATGTGCATGAGCGCAAGCAGTTCGGCCAGGCGATCGGCGAGTTCCAGCTGATGCAGGGCAAGCTGGCCGATATGTATACGACATTCTCGGCCTGCCGGGCCTATGTCTACGCCGTGGCCGCCGCCTGCGACCGGGGCGAGACGACCCGCAAGGACGCGGCCGGCTGCATCCTCTATTCGGCCGAGAAGGCGACGCACATGGCGCTCGAGGCCATCCAGACACTGGGCGGCAACGGCTATATCAACGAGTACCCTGCCGGGCGCTTGCTGCGTGACGCCAAGCTCTACGAGATTGGGGCTGGCACTTCAGAAATTCGGCGTATGCTGATTGGACGGGAACTGTTCGCAGAGGCGCGCTGACATGGCGGTCATCAAGTCGTCGATCACCCGGCGCAGCGGGGGTTTCGATGCCAATGCCGCAGCCATGGCGGCAGCGCTTGACCAGGTGGCCGCAGCGGCGGAGACCGCCCTGGCGGGCGGCGGGCAGACGGCGCGGGACCGGCATGTGGCGCGCGGCAAGCTCCTGCCACGCCAGCGCATCGATGCCCTGCTCGATCCGGGTTCGCCTTTTCTCGAAATCGGGCTCTTTGCCGCCCACGGCATGTACAATGGTGCCTCGCCCGCGGCGGGCGCCATTGCCGGCATCGGTCGGGTGGCGGGTCGCGAAGTTATGGTGGTGTGTAACGACGCCACGGTGAAGGGCGGCACCTATTATCCAATGACGGTCAAGAAGCACCTGCGGGCGCAGGAGATCGCCGCGGAGAACGAGCTGCCCTGCGTCTATCTGGTGGATTCGGGAGGCGCCAACCTGCCCAGCCAGGACGAGGTGTTTCCCGACAAGGAGCATTTCGGCCGCATCTTCTTCAACCAGGCCAATATGTCGGCCCGCGGCATCGCCCAGATCGCCGTGGTGATGGGGTCGTGCACCGCCGGTGGCGCCTATGTGCCGGCAATGTCGGACGAGGCGATCATCGTCAAGGACCAGGGCACGATCTTCCTGGCCGGGCCGCCGCTGGTGCGCGCGGCGACCGGCGAGGTGGTTACCGCAGAGGAGCTGGGCGGCGGCGATGTCCACACGCGCCTTTCTGGCGTGGCCGACCATCTGGCGCGCGACGATGCCCATGCCCTCGCGCTGGCGCGGCGGGCGATCGCCAACCTCAATGGCGGCAAGCGCGTGCAGAAGCAATTGGAGACGCCCGAGGACCCGCTATACGATCCGGACGAGATTGTCGGCATCGTGCCGGCCGATCCTCGTACCCCCTATGATATCCGCGAGGTCATCGCCCGCATCGTGGACGGCTCGCGCTTCGACGAGTTCAAGGCGCGCTATGGAACCACGCTGGTCTGCGGCTTTGCCCATGTCCACGGCATGCCGGTCGGCATCGTGGCCAATAATGGCGTGCTGTTCTCCGAAAGCGCGCTCAAGGGCGCCCATTTTGTCGAGCTGTGCTCACAGCGGAAAATTCCGCTGGTGTTCCTGCAGAACATTACCGGCTTCATGGTGGGCAAGCGCTATGAAGCGGGCGGCATTGCCAAGGACGGGGCCAAGCTGGTGACGGCGGTGGCGACGACACAGGTGCCCAAGATCACCATGCTGGTTGGCGGCTCGTTTGGCGCCGGCAATTACGGCATGGCGGGGCGCGCCTATGGCCCGCGCTTCCTCTGGACCTGGCCCAATTCGCGCATCTCGGTCATGGGTGGCGAGCAGGCGGCGGGCGTTCTCGCAACGGTCAAGCGCGAGAGTATCGAACGATCGGGCAAGGGCTGGACGGAGGACGAGGAAGCCGCGTTCAAGGCGCCGGTCATCGCCCAGTTCGACGCCCAGAGCCACCCGCTCTATGCCTCGGCGCGCCTCTGGGACGACGGCATCGTCGATCCGCGTCAGACCCGCAACATCCTTGGCCTCAGCCTTTCGGCGACGCTCAATGCGCCGATCAGCGAGACCCGGTTCGGCCTGTTCAGGATGTGATGATGTTCAAGACAATCCTGATTGCCAATCGCGGCGAGATCGCCTGTCGGGTGATCCGCACCGCGAAGCGCCTCGGCATCAGAACCGTGGCGGTCTATTCGGACGCTGACGCTGGCGCGCTGCATGTAGCGCTGGCGGACGAGGCACACCGGATCGGCGCCGCTCCCGCGAGCCAGAGCTATCTGCGCGGCGATGCCGTCATCGAGGCGGCGCTGGCCAGCGGTGCGCAAGCGATTCATCCCGGCTATGGCTTCCTGTCGGAGAATGCCGATTTCGCCGAGGCCGTTGCGGCCGCCGGGCTAGTCTTCATTGGACCTTCCGCGGCGGCGATCCGCGCCATGGGGCTCAAGGATGCCGCCAAGGCGCTGATGCAGGAGGCCGGAGTGCCGGTCGTCCCCGGCTACCATGGCGCCAGCCAGGACGTCGGCGTGCTGGCAGCGGAGGCTGAGCGGATCGGCTATCCGGTGTTGATCAAGGCCCGGGCCGGCGGCGGCGGCAAGGGCATGCGGCGGGTGGATGACCCGCGCGACTTCGCCGAAGCGCTGGCGGGGGCGCAGCGCGAGGGACTGGCGAGTTTCGGGGATAGCCACTGCCTGATCGAGACCTATGTCGCGCACCCGCGCCATATCGAGGTACAGGTGTTTGGCGACAGCCACGGCAATGTGGTGCACCTGTTCGAGCGTGACTGCTCGCTGCAGCGGCGGCACCAGAAGGTCATCGAGGAAGCGCCAGCGCCGGGCATGACCGCCGAGATGCGGGAGGCGATGGGGGCCGCGGCTGTGCGGGCGGCAAAGGCCATCGGCTATTCCGGCGCCGGCACGGTCGAATTCATCGTCGACGCCAGAGACGGGCTACGGCCGGACCGCTTCTACTTCATGGAAATGAACACGCGGCTGCAGGTGGAGCATCCGGTGACCGAGTTCATCACCGGGTTGGACCTGGTGGAACTGCAGCTGCGCGTGGCCGCAGGCGAGGGGCTCCCGTTCGGCCAGCACGATCTCACGATCGATGGCTGGGCCTTCGAGGCCCGTATCTATGCCGAGGATGCCGCCAGGGACTTTTTGCCTGCGCCCGGCACGCTAGGTCACCTGCGTCTGCCGGAGACGCAGGCGGCGGTGCGCGTCGACAGCGGCGTACGCCAGGGCGACGCCATCACCACCCACTATGACCCATTGATTGCCAAGCTCATCGTGCATGGGCCGGACCGCGCGGCCGCCCTGAACCGGCTGCGCGGCGCGCTGGCCCGGTGCCAGGTAGCCGGCACGGTGACCAATCTGGCTTTCCTCGCCGCCTTGACCGCCGACGCGGACCTCGCCAGCGGCGATGTCGACACCGGGCTCATCGCCCGCAAGCAGGAGGCTCTCGTGGCTCCCCCAGATCTTCCGGACGTTGCCGTGGCACTGGCGGCGCTGACCGCGCTGCAATTGCCGGGCAAACCGGACCCCGATCCCTGGGGCGCTCGGGATGGCCGGCGGGCCTGGGGCAAGGCGAGCCATCAGGTAACGCTGCATGGCGATACAGCGCTGCCGGTAGCGGTGACGCTGATGCCGGGCAGCTATGAAATCGAGGCGCGCGGCCGCCGCTTCCGCGTCACCCTACCCTCGCCGGGTCGGTTGAGCCTCGACGGCGTGGTCACCGATGCCGAGGCCGTGCGCGTCGGCAACGCCATCACTATCTTCACCCATGGGGCAGCCTTCACCGTCCAACTGCACGACCCGCTCGACGGCGAGGCAGAGGACGCGAGCACGGCCGATCATGTGATATCGCCTATGCCAGGCGCGGTCCGCGCCGTGCTGGCGGCTCCGGGTCAACGTGTGGGCCCCGGTGAGGCGCTGCTGGTCGTTGAGGCGATGAAGATGGAATACACGCTGCGCGCGCCCCGCACCGGTCAGGTGGCAGACGTGCTGGTGAATGTAGGCGACCAGGTGGACCAGGGCGCCGTGCTGCTCAACCTCACGCCGGAGGCGTGAGCATGGCCGATCGCGTCACCATCTACGAGGTTGGTCCGCGGGACGGGTTGCAAAGCCAGCAGCGGCTGATTGCGACAGAGGATAAAATCAGGCTGGTTGACCTGCTCTCCGACTGCGGCCACAGCCGGATCGAGGTCGCGAGCTTCGTGTCGCCCAAGCTAGTACCGCAGATGGCCGACGGCGCCGAGGTTCTGGCCGGCATCGCGCGCAGGCCCGGCGTGGTCTATGCGGCACTGACACCCAATATGCGCGGCTACGAAGCGGCCAGGGCGGCGCGGGCCAACGAGGTCGCCGTCTTCGCCTCGGCATCCGAAGGCTTCTCCCGCGCCAACATCAACGCCACTATTGCCGAGAGCCTGGAGCGCTTCCGCCCGGTTCTTGTAGCGGCCGAAGCCGACGGTCTGCCGGTGCGCGGCTATGTCTCCTGCGTCACCGATTGCCCCTATGACGGACCGACGCCACCGGCCAGCGTGGCCAGGGTCACCGAGGCGCTGCTGGCGATGGGGTGCTACGAAGTCTCGCTCGGCGACACGATCGGCTCGGCGGTGCCCGCGACGACCGCTGCCATGCTCGACGCGGTGCTGGCAGTGGCGCCAGCCGCGCGGCTCGCCGGGCATTTCCATGACACGCGAGGCCGGGCACTCGACAATATCGAGGTCTGTCTCGATCGGGGTATCACCACGTTCGATGCCTCGGCCGGCGGGCTGGGCGGTTGTCCGTTCGCGCCGGGGGCCAGTGGCAATGTGGCGACCGAGGCGGTCGCCGAAATGCTGCATGATCGCGGTTTCGACACCGGGCTCGATGCGACTAGACTAGCCGCCGCGGCGCGCTTCGCTCGCGGCCTGCGCGAGGTGAACTGATGGCATCCTCCACCCTGCTGTTAGAAGTCGACAATCGCGGCGTCGCGACGCTGACGCTCAACCGACCTCAGCGGCACAACGCCCTCGACGCCACCATGATCGCGGAACTGCAGCAAACCGCCAGCATGCTGGCGGCAGATAGCGCGGTGCGTGTGGTGGTGCTGACCGGAGCCGGAGCCAGTTTCTGCGCCGGTGGCGACCTCGACTGGATGCGGCAACAGATGACAGCTAGCCGCATGGAGCGCATCGCCCAGGCCCGTTTGCTGGCCGAAATGCTGAACGCCCTCAATACCTTGCCAAAGCCGCTGATCGGCAAGGCGCAGGGCGCGGCCTATGGCGGTGGCGTGGGACTTCTATGCGTGTGCGACGTGGCACTGGCGGCCGACACTGCGCGGTTCGGGTTGACCGAGACGCGACTGGGGCTGATCCCGGCGACCATCGGCCCCTATGTGATAGCGCGACTGGGCGAGGCCATGGCGCGCCGGGTGTTCATGTCCGCTCGCATATTCGATGCGGCCGAGGCGATGGCGCTGGGCATCGTGGCGCGGACAATTGCCCCGGGGCAACTCGACGCGGCGGTGGAAGCCGAGGTGGTGCCCTACTTAGCGGCGGCGCCGGGCGCGGTGAGCGCGGCCAAAACACTCGCGCGGCGGCTAGGCCCGCGGATCGACGCAGCGGTGATCGAGGCAAGCGTGACCGCGTTGGCAGACGTCTGGGAAACTGAGGAAGCCCGCGAGGGCCTGGCCGCGTTCTTCGACAAGCGCAAGCCCGGCTGGGCGTTGTGAGGAGACAACCATGAAAATCCTGGTGCCGGTCAAGCGGGTGGTCGACTTCAATGTCCGCATCCGGGTCAAGCCTGACGGATTGGGGGTCGACCTGGCCAATGTGAAGATGTCGATGAACCCGTTCGACGAGATTGCGCTTGAGGAGGCGGTGCGGCTGATAGAGGCCGGCACGGCCAGCGAAGTGGTGGCGGTGACCATCGGGCCTGCAGTGGCGCAGGACGTATTGCGCACGGCGCTGGCAATGGGGGCGACGCGGGCCATCCTGGTCGCGACCGAGGTCGCACCCGAGCCGCTGGCTGTCGCCAG
Source organism: Devosia sp. (assembly GCF_036676215.1). Lineage (GTDB taxonomy): Bacteria > Pseudomonadota > Alphaproteobacteria > Rhizobiales > Devosiaceae > Devosia. The sequence continues at coordinate 10,032 of NZ_JAKFDJ010000048.1, forward strand.
GATTCTGGCCCGGCTGGCGCGCGACCAGGGCGCGGACCTGGTGCTGCTGGGCAAGCAAGCGATCGACGACGACGCCAACCAGACAGGCCAGATGCTGGCAGCGCTGCTCGACTGGCCACAAGCCACCTTTGCCTCTGAGGTGTCCATCGATGGCGACACAGTCCGGGTGGTTCGCGAGGTTGATGGCGGCACGCAGACGCTGGAGCTGACGCTGCCCGCGGTCGTCAGCGCCGACCTGCGGCTCAACCAGCCGCGCTTCGTTAGCTTGCCCAATATCCTCAAGGCGCGGAGCAAACCGCTCGATCAGACCGACCCTGGGGCGCTGGGCGTTGAGATGACGCCGCGGCTCAAGGTGCTGCGCACCGAGGAGCCGCCGGCGCGCAAGGCCGGCATCATCGTGGCATCGGTGGATGAGCTGATCGACAGGCTACGGGCGCAGGCCCTATTGTAACGAAGGGAGTGTCACGCGTGACTGTTCTTGTGCTGGCCGAACATGATGGGGTGCGCATCTCGCCCGATACGGCGCGAGCGGTCGGCGCGCTGACGGCGCTCGGCGATACGGTTCATGTGCTGGTGGCGGGGAGCGGCGTCAGTGAGATCGCCGCTTCAGCCTCTCGTATCGGGGGCGTGGGTAAGGTGCTCCATGCCGATGGACCAACCCTCGAGCATCAGCTGGCCGAGCCGTTGGCGGCGCTCATCGTGTCGCTCGCGGGCGAGTATGAGGTCATTGCCGCCGCCGCTTCGAGCACCGGCAAGAGCACGATGCCGCGGGTGGCGGCGCTGCTCGATGTGATGCAGGTGTCCGACGTGATCGCGGTCGAGGGACCGCGTGTGTTCAAGCGGCCGATCTATGCCGGCAATGCCGTCCAGACGGTGGAGGCCACCGACGACAAGACCGTACTGACCATCCGTACACCGGTATTCGAGCCCGCGGCGGAGGGTGGGAGTGCGCCCCTTGAGGCCGTAGCGGTGCCGGAATGGAGCGGCCGCACGCGGCATATCGAGACGCGCAAGGCGGTCAGCGACCGGCCGGAGCTGGGCGCCGCGCGGGTCGTGGTGTCGGGCGGGCGGGCGCTGGGCAGCAAGGAGCAGTTCGACGCGCTGCTGGGGCCGCTAGCGCACAAGCTCAACGCGGCGCTGGGCGCCTCGCGCGCGGCGGTGGATGCAGGCTACGCGGCCAACGATCTCCAGGTGGGGCAGACCGGCAAGATCGTGGCGCCGGACCTCTATATTGCCTGCGGTATTTCGGGGGCTATCCAACATGTAGCGGGTATCAAGGCGGCCAAGGTGATCGTTGCGATCAACTCAGACCCCAGCGCGCCGATCTTCGCACTGGCCGACTATGGCCTGGTGGGCGACATCTTCACACTGGTGCCGGAGCTGACGGCCAAACTCTAGAGGACCGCATGGTCGACGCCATTGATCTCAAGATCCTGCGGGTGCTGCAGCAGGAGCCCGACATTGCCATGACCGAGTTGGGCGAGCGAGTGGGGCTCAGCCATACCCCATGCTGGCGGCGCATCAAACTGATGGAGGCGCAGGGCGTTATCCGCGGGCGGGCCCTGCTGCTTGATCCCGCGAAGGTGGAGCTGGATGTCTCGGTGATCTGCTTCGTCAAACTCAATCACCATGACGAGGATGCGCTCAACGCCTTCGAGGCCGAGGTGATGCGGCTCCCATTCGTGGTGCAGTGCTATTCGATGTCCGGCGAGCACGACTACATGCTGCGGGTGGTGTCGCGCGACGTCAAGCATTACGAGGAGTTCGTCAAGCGCTCGCTGCTGCACCTGCCCAGCGTTGCCTTCGTCAATTCCAGCTTCGCGTTGCGCGAGGTCAAGAACGTCACGGTGCTGCCGGTTTGATCGGACGGTAACCCGAACCTCGGCGTGGCTGGATTTACCACACGTCGCCAAATGGGGCCGCCGTCGCGGCCCCCTCGAACATCAGCTCCCGCGCTTGGTGGCACAAATAGCAAAGCGTTCGGATGCAAGCCGCTCCGCGGCGCGCCAGAACGGCATTTTCCGCGCCTGCGCCAGGTGGATGTCCCAGAGATTTCGGTCGACGACGATATCCACGAATCCGGCCATTTGTAGCAATTCCACGACTGCCTCTGCTGGCATGCCGTCGTTGAAATACACCTGTTCGCGAATACGGCGATGCCGCTCGGCAAGTGCCGGTTCCATATGCCCCTTGGCCGGCGGAAGCCCCAGTGCACGGTCCACGGCACCATGGAGCAGGGACACCCAGCTGGGCCTGCCCATATTGCCATCAACGATCAGAAGCTTGCCACCCGGCTTGAGTACGCGGTGCCATTCCGCAAAGGCCGCGGGCACATCCACCAATGTCCACACCAGGTGGCGATTGGTGATGGCGTCGTAGCTTTCGTCCGGTTCACTGGTGTTTTCAGCATCCCGGATGATGAAGCGAATATCGGTGCCGCGCTTGGCCGCCTTGGCACGCGCCTGTGCCAGCATGGCGTCCGACCAATCCAGGCCTGTCACCTGAAAACCCATATCGTTCATCAGGTGGGAAATGACGGCCGTGCCGCAGGCCAGATCGAGCAGGGGACGCTTCTGCCCCTCTCCAAGATGCTTGCGGATGAGGCGATGCCAACCGCGCCGCTCGGCTTGGCTGAAAACTTCGTGACCAACGCTCTGGTCGAAGGTCGCAGCGCGCTCTGACCAGAACTCGCGGATTTCGTCGCGGATGGAATAATTGCTCAACTCACTCATGTAGATACCCCGTTGCCATGCCAACATGTTGGAATCGCTCTAAAAGATAATTCTTGATTCCATTTGTCATATTTCATACTGCGAGTTGTCTTTCAACACCGGAGTGCGTGGCATGTCCATTCGCAACACTGCCCTGGCCGCCTTGGCCGGGACCGTCCTCTTCTTGCCTGTCGCCAGCTTTGCCGATCCCTTTACGGTCACCGATGTGGCTGGGCGCGAGGTCGCCTTCGAGGGTCCGGTGGAGCGGGTCATTCTGGGCGAAGGTCGGCTGGTCTACGCACTGGCCGCCATTGAAACGGAAAACCCGTTCGCCCATGTCGTCGCCTGGCGCAACGATCTCAACACAACCGACCTGACCGGCTTCAACAACTACATCGCCGCCTTCCCGGAGGCCGCCGAGATTCCATTCCTGGGCAACCTCACCGACGGCACGCTGCAGACTGAAACCGTGGTTGATCTGGCGCCCGACGTGATGATCCTGACCATCGGCTCTAAGGCGGCAGCGGACGAGGTCAAGCTTGAAGAGATGCTCGACCAGGTTGGCGTGAAGCTGGTCTATGTCGACTTCCGCGAACACATCCTCGACAATACCGAGCCCAGCCTGCGCGTGCTCGGCCAGCTTTTCGACAAGAGCGAACGCGCCCAGGAGATCATCGACTTTTGGGACGAGCAGACAGCTCGTGTCACCGATGTATTGGCCAGGGAAAACCCAGAAAAGCCCGTGGTCTTCATGTATCGGGCGGCCGGTCTGGGCGATTGCTGCGGCAGCTTCGGCACTGACAATTACGGCAAGATGGTCGAACTGGCCGGCGGCATCAATCTGGGTGCGGAATTCCTGCCCGGTTATACCGGCACGATCAATCCCGAACAGGTGATTGCATCCAATCCAGAGATAATCGTGGTGACCGGTTCGGACTGGACCAATTCACCCTCGACCAGCGCCGATGGCCCCTCCTATGTCAATGTGGGTCCGAACGCAGCCAGCTCCGCCGATCAGAGCAATCAGGCCCTGTCAGCGCTGATGGAGCAGCCCGCCTTTACCGACGTCAAGGCCGTCAATGACGGCAAGGTCTATGCCATCTGGCACCAGTTCTATGCCAGCCCTTACCAGTTTGCCCCCATCCAGCAGATGGCCAAGTGGTTCCATCCCGAGCTGTTTGCCGACCTCGATCCGGAAGCGACCTTCCGTGAGTTCCACGAGCGCTTCCTGCCCGTGCCTTACGAGCCCGGCTACTGGCTGGCGCTGAACGAGGAATAGGCCGATGGCACCGGCAACTGCCGATGCTGTTGCTCAGGAGGGGCGCGGTTTCTACCGCGCCCTGGCCTGGCGGCGCATCCTGATCATCGTCGGCTTCACCATTGCGCTGGCGCTCAGCTTCACCGTCGACATCGCCTGGGGCCCCGCCCGATATGCGGTAACCGACGTCATTGCCGCAATCGTCACGCCCGGCAGCGTCACCGACCAGGTCAGGGTGGTGGTCTGGGACATTAGGATGCCCATGGCACTGATGGCCATCATCACTGGCGCGGCGCTGTCGCTTGCCGGGGCCCAGATGCAGACCATCCTGGCCAACCCGCTGGCCAGCCCCTTCACCCTCGGCATATCGGCCGCCGCCAGCTTCGGCGCCGCCCTGGCGATCGTGATGGGTGTCTCCATCGTTCCGCTCGCCACCAACTTCATGGTGCCGCTCAATGCCTTCGTCATGGCGCTGGTGGCGACCCTGATCATTCATTTCATTTCCCAGGCACGCGGCGTAACGGTGCAGACCGTGGTGCTGCTGGGGATCGCGCTGGTCTTCACCTTCAATGCCCTGCTGGCATTCCTGCAATATCTGGCGTCCGAGCAGGCGCTGCAGAGCGTCGTATTCTGGACCATGGGCAGCCTCACCAAGGCCACTTGGGAGAAGATCTGGATCACCCTGGCGGTCGTGGTCTTTGCCATTCCCATGTTCGCGCGTCACGCCTGGGCACTCACGGCCATCCGGCTGGGTGAGGACAAGGCCGCCAGCTTCGGGGTGAATGTCCGCGCCATTCGGCTCGAATCCATGCTCATCGTGGCCTTACTTGCGGCCGTGCCCGTCAGCTTCGTGGGTACTATCGGCTTTGTCGGGCTGGTCGGGCCCCATGTCGCGCGCATGCTGGTGGGCGAAGACCAGCGCTTCTTTCTGCCGACCTCGATCCTGGCCGGTGCGCTACTGCTGTCGGTCACCTCAGTGGTCTCCAAGTCCATCCTGCCCGGCGTGGTCTTTCCCATCGGCATCATCACGGCCCTGGTGGGTGTCCCCTTCTTCTTCTCGCTCATTCTCTCCAATGTGAGGCGGTCATGGTAACCATCGCGCTGGACAATATCGGTGCCTATTACGGGCGTCGCCTGACGGTCGAGGGGGTGAGCACGCCTCACTTCTCCTCGGGCGAGATCGTGGCGGTGATCGGCCCCAATGCCGCCGGTAAGTCGACCCTGTTCAAGCGCATGGCCGGTCTGTTGCCTGGCCCCGGCGCGGTGCAGGTCGAGGGATCGAGCAAAGGCAAGCGCGCCATCAGCTACATGCCGCAGGATACGTCGGCCAATGCGGTGCTGACGGTCTATGAATCCATCCTCCTCGCCCGCAAGCAGGGCACCGGCTGGTCTGTAAGCGACGAAGACCTGGTACTGATCGATGGTGTGATGACCGCGATCGATATCGCCGACATCGCTTTCCGCAATCTTGGCGAACTGAGCGGCGGCCAGCGTCAATTGGTGAGCATCGCTCAGACCCTGGTGCGCGAGCCCGACGTGTTGCTCATGGACGAGCCGACCAGCGCGCTGGATCTGCATCGGCAGATGGAGGTTCTGGCCTTCATGCAGCAGGTCGCCCGCGACCGCGGCATGATTGTCTTCATCGCCATTCATGACCTCAACCAGGCCATGCGCTTTGCCGACAAGGCGATTGTCATTGAGCGCGGCAGTCTGAAGGGCGTCGGGCCGACAAGCGAGGTCATCACCGCGCAATTGCTGCGCGACGTCTATCGGATCGACGCGCGTATCGAGCCATGCTCACGTGGTCATTTGCAGATCATCGTCGACAGTGTTGCCGGGCCTGAGGCTCAATCCGCCGGGGGCGTAAGAAAGGCGGCATGAACCCCGCGTGGACAAGCAATTGAGGGCCAGAGGCGCTAGCGGCTGCTGGCCTTTCTGGCGTTGAGGATTTGGGCGATATCGGACGCCTCCATCGGTCGCCCAAGGTGATATCCTTGGCCTATGTCGCATCCTGCTGCGAGCAAGGCCTGCAATTGTTCAGCAGTTTCGATGCCCTCGGCCAGCACGGTTTTCCTCAGACTTTGTCCCATTGCGATGATGGATTCCAGCAGGGCACGATCAGCAGGTGTCTGGTCCATGCGCCTGACGAAACTCTGGTCGATCTTGATCGTGTCGAACGGCAGCGTGGTGAGATGGCTAAGGGCGGAATAGCCGGTGCCAAAGTCGTCCAGCGACAATCCGATGCCGCGCTGACGCAGGGATCGCGCCAACTCCTGCGCTGCCGCCACGTCCCGCAGCACCGTGCCCTCGGTCAGTTCGATCTCCAGCCGGGTCGCAACGAGACCCGAGGTAGCAAGTGCGTGCTCGATGTCAGCGATCAGATCGGTGTTCTGCATTTGGCTCGGCGAAACGTTGACCGCAACTCGGCCGGACCAATTCCAGCGCATAGCATCCCGACAAGCGGTCAGCAGCGCCCAGCGCCCGAGACGGATCATGTCGCCCGACTCTTCGGCCAGCGGGATGAACTCGCCAGGTGAGACTGCACCCAGTTCCATATGGTTCCAACGCATCAACGCTTCGACGCCAACCACGGCGCTGCTGCGCAGGTCGTACTGCGGCTGATAAACCAGGCGCAGCTCGCCGCGGTCGATTGCTTGATGAAAGTCGACACTAAGGCGGCGGCGATGCTGCAGCGCCTCTGCCTGGCCTGCAGCGAAACCGGCAACCAGCAGACCCGAGCGCTGCCCGTGCATCAGTGCCGCTTCCGCATCACGGAGCAGCGCGCCCTGCCTGAAGGTACCCCGGGCAAAGGCAAAGCCGAACGCGATCCGTACAGGATGTCCCCCTGTTTGCAGTACCCCGCCGATTGCCATTTCGATGTCTCGACAATGCTCGTCGACCTCGGAATCATCACATTCACGGGGGAAACGAAGGCAGAATATGTCCTCCGCAATATAGGCAAGTTGCGCGCCCCCAGTGTGGCGCAAACGTTGGGCAACCGCCGCCAGAGCGCCATCGGCCACATCGCCCCCGAGAGTCGCACGCACTTGGTCCAGTCTGTGAACGGCAATCAGGATCACAGTGTTGACCGCGGGATCCATCCCCGCAGTCTCGATGAGCCCGACCCGCGACAGCGCGTCCGTCACCTGCTCGTGGGTCGCCAGGTAGGAAAGGCGCTGCTGCGCGATGCCGCGGCGGCTGGTTTCGTCTTGCGCGACGTGGACCAATTCGAGAGCCAGCAGAGCGCCTATTGTCACATGCAGCATTGCTGTGTCGACAAGCCAGCCGGAACTTGCATAGGCCACCAGTGCGACAATCTCGGCTCCGACGGACACGGCCACGCCGGTCGCCACAAGCATGGGCAGCAACCGGCGTCTGCGGACCAGGGCGAAGGCAAATGCCAGCGCAGCAGCTATGCCGGCGGCCGGCGCCCAGCCCAACATATGCAATTCGCGGCGTTGCAACAGTGTCTCGGTCGCCAGCGCCTGAAGCACCGGCCCAGTCAGCAAACCGTAGCGGGGGACCGCGAAAATGTCGCGCAGTTCCACCGCGGTCGCCCCAATGACCACGCGCTTGTCACGAATCCGCTCGTCCGGGATGCGTCCTCGCAGCAGGTCGATGAACGATATCTGGTCGATCGCGTCCGCACGGATACCGAAATCAATGCCCGGCGCGGTCTCTGTCAGGTCATTGCGCCCGGCCAGTATCGCGGACAGCGCCGGAACTGTGCCACCCGCCGTTGCCAGCTCCGCGACGATGCGGGTCGCCAGCCCATCCCGACCCAGGATGACATTGACCGCCGCCGGGCCGGCATAGGCCAAAAATCTGTCCAACGGGAGCGACACAAAATTCTGCTCGCCAACCATCTGCTCGAATGCACCCAACCACGCAAAGCCGCCGGCCCGCTCAAGCGCATCAGCCAATGCCTGGTCGTCGGCCGGGTTGCTGGCACTGCTGAAATCTATGTCGAACGCAATCTCCGCAGCGCCCATATCCAGCAGGGTGTTCAATGCATCGGCATGAAGCTGCCTTGGCCAAGGCCAGACGCCGACTTCCGCCAGACTTGGACTGTCAATGGACACCACGACGACGCTGCCCGTCGTCGATCGTCCCGCGAGGGCGAAACGGCTATCCTGCAGCAGACGATCAAGGGAGTTGAATGCACCCAACCCTCCAAGCATGGTCATGCCAGCAACGGTCAGCATGCCAAAGACTGCCCAGAACCAGGAACGCACGGTGATTTCCTATCGCCGAAGTTTCTCAGTCTTAGCCTGACCAGGTAAAGGAGGTGTCACCGCCTGGGTTCGCACGCCAACTGAGCGGGCGCAGCAGCGTCTAGAGAGGTCGGGGGGTGACGATGCCCCTGCGTCGGGCCAAGTGTGGACGTCTAGCAGAAACGAGACGTCGCCAACCGCCCGGAACAACAGGACCGGTCACGGGCCGTTGCTCGTGGGGCGTACCGGATCGGACGAGAATGTTACGTCGATCTGGATGACCGTGCCCTCCGCCGATAGTGCGCCGGCGCTTCCGGCAGCGCCGGAGACCACCGCAATTCGGCCCGGTTCAAGCGGGCAAGCTGCATCAGCCACGGTGAGGATGGGATGCCCGGCGAGACAGAGAAACAAGCTCCGATCGCCAAGAGCGGCGGTCGACGACGCGTCCCGGTGAATGTGCACCATCGCCGACGCCTTGCCGCGCATCGTCATTACATTGAGATCGCGAGAGGGGCCGCGAACGGCTTCGGCGCGCGTCGTCCAGTCGCCGGAAAACTGCACGGGCCGCAAGGGCTGGACCGGCGCGACCCGGCCATGGTCGGAAAAATCGAGATCAAAGCCCGGCCCCTCGATCAGGGTCAGGATGCGGTCGATGCCCGGGAACAGCGAAAACGCCCCCGCCTCGACGACGTCTGCGGTCGAGACACGCCAAAGCATGGCGCCGGCGGGGTCGTCTTCGCGCGCCATCTCGATTGTGGTGCCCAGGCCATTGCGCCAGGGCATGGCGCGGAAGTCGCCCGGGCCGAGCAGCGCGATACGCATCAGGGCGCCAGCGACGGCAGGTCGAGGCCTTTCTGGCGGGCCCAATCCTGAGCGATCTCGTAGCCCGCATCGGCGTGACGCATCACCCCGGTCGCGGGGTCGTTCCAGAGCACCCGCGCGATGCGCTTGGCCGCCTCCGGCGTCCCATCGGCGCAGATCACCATGCCTGCATGCTGCGAAAAGCCCATGCCGACGCCGCCGCCATGATGCAGCGACACCCATGTGGCGCCGCTGGCGGTGTTGAGCAGGGCATTGAGCAGCGACCAGTCCGAGATCGCGTCCGAGCCATCCTTCATCGCCTCGGTTTCGCGATTTGGTGAGGTCACCGAACCGGAATCGAGATGGTCGCGGCCGATGACGACCGGCGCTTCGAGCTCGCCATTGGCGACCATTTCGTTGAAAGCCAGGCCCAGCCGGTGGCGATCGCCAAGCCCGACCCAGCATATGCGGGCCGGCAGACCCTGGAAGGCGATGCGCTCGCGCGCCATGTCGAGCCAGTTGTGCAGGTGCGGATCGTCCGGAATCAGCTCCTTGACCTTGGCATCGGTCTTGGCGATGTCATCAGGATTGCCCGACAAAGCCGCCCAGCGGAAGGGGCCAATGCCCCGGCAGAACAGCGGGCGGATGTAGGCGGGCACGAAGCCGGGGAAATCGAAGGCATTGATGACGCCCTCTTCCTTGGCCATCTGCCGGATATTGTTGCCATAATCGAAGGTGGGAACGCCGGCTTCGTGGAAGGCGAGCATGGCCCGGACATGCACGGCCATCGACTGCTTGGCGGCGGAGACCGTTCCCGCCGGATCACTGGCGGCGCGTTCGCGATATTCGGGCCAGCTCCAGCCGATGGGGAGATAACCGTTGAGCGGATCGTGCGCCGAGGTCTGGTCGGTAACCATGTCCGGGCGGACGCCGCGTCGCACCATTTCGGGCAGGATTTCGGCGGCATTGCCGAGCAGCGCGATAGAGATCGCCTTCCGGTTGGCAACGGCATCGGCGATCATGGCGAGTGCCTCGTCGAGGTCGCGGGCCTGCACGTCGACATAGCGGGTGCGCAAGCGGAAATCGATCGACTGCTGCTGGCATTCGATGGCCAGGCACGCCGCCCCGGCCATGGTCGCGGCAAGAGGCTGCGCCCCACCCATGCCGCCAAGGCCGGCGGTGAGAACCCAGCGGCCGCCGAGGTCGCCGCCATAGTGCTTGCGCCCGGCCTCGACAAAGGTCTCGTAGGTGCCCTGCACGATGCCCTGGGAGCCGATATAAATCCAGGAGCCAGCGGTCATCTGGCCGTACATCATCAGGCCGAGCCGATCGAGTTCGTTGAAATGCTCCCAGGTCGCCCAATGCGGCACTAGGTTGGAATTGGCGATCAGCACCCGCGGCGCATCGGCATGGGTCTTGAACACGCCGACCGGCTTGCCGGACTGCACCAGCAGCGTTTCGTCGCCTTCGAGGCGTCGCAGCGTGTGGACGATCCGGTCATAGGCATCCCAATCGCGCGCGGCGCGGCCGATGCCGCCATAGACCACCAGCTCCTTGGGATTCTCGGCCACGTCCGGATCGAGATTGTTCATCAGCATGCGCAGCGGCGCTTCGGTCAGCCAGGACTTGGCGGAGAGGACCGTGCCGCGCGGCGCACGGATTTCGACGTCCCGATAACGGCTGTTGCTCAGCATGGCGGCTCCACATGTATAGAGTTGTATATGTAAGTTATCAAACTCTACAGCATTGGCAACCGGCAAAATGACGGCACTCGCGACAGGTCAGCCGCGCGACTGCGTGTTGAAGAAACCCTCCATGCGGTAGCGGGCGCCGGGGTAGAGCAGCCGGACCGCGGTAACGCAGCGCGCCGCCGACCAGGTGCGGCGGCGGATCAGGAGACATGGATCGGCAGGCGAAATGGCCAGCAGTTTAGCCTCCCAGGCCTGGGGCAGCACGGCCTCGACCACATGCTCGGCCTGCGACAGCGGGGCGACGGCGGTGAGATAGGCATAGGGCGTGGTCTGGGTGAAGTCCTGATCGGCATAGTCGGGTGCCACGCCGGGATTGACGTAGCGGTCTTCGACCTGGGCGGGCACGCCATTCTCGAAATGCACGATGATCGAGTGAAACACCACCTCGCCGATGCCGATCCCCAGAGCATCCGAAATCTCAGGCGCGGCGGCGTCGCGCTGCATGCGAATGATCTCGGCGGTATGGGTATGGCCGCGCTTGCGGATTTCGTCGGCGATATTGCGGACCTCGAACAGGGCCGTGCCACCCTTGCGCTCGGCCACGAACGAGCCGACGCCCTGGACACGCTTTATGATCCCCTCATTGGCGAGTTCGCGCAGGGCCCGGTTGGCCGTCATCCGGCTCACGCCGAGCTCGCTGACCAGCTCGTTTTCCGAGGGCACGCGGAAGTTCGGCGGCCAGACGCCGCTGTCGATACGCTCATGGATGAGTTGCTTGACGGCGACATAAAGCGGGCCGGCATCCGAGGCCTGCAATGCATCGGCGCCAAATGCACCCTGCCCCGCTTTGAGCACCTGACCACCAACCGTCTTGTTCATGCCGCCACTTTCCGCAGAATCTGCATTTGCACAGTTTTTGACATTTTTCGCTTGCACACCAGCATTAATTATCTATGGTTCCCTATACAACCAATGACAGGCAGATGGTCATGGCCGGGCGCGCCGCTCTCCGCATCTTCGCTTCACAGGCCCTGCTCGGCAGCGGGTGGGCAACCGATGTCGCGATATCGGTCGGGCCGGACGGCACCATAATCGCCATCGAAACGGACGCCGCCACACAGATCGGTGACGTCGTCGCGGCTGGGCCCGTGCTTCCGCCGCTAGCCAATCTGCATTCGCACGCCTTCCAGCGCGCCATGGCAGGCCTAGCCGAAGTCTCGGGTCATGGCGACGACAGTTTCTGGACCTGGCGCGACACCATGTATCGCATGGTCGGCGCGCTTTCGCCCGACGATGTCGAGGTGATCGCGACCCGACTGTATATCGACATGCTCAAATGCGGCTATGGCCGGGTCGGCGAGTTCCACTACCTCCATCATGACCAGTCCGGCGCGCCCTATGCCGACCGCACCGAGATGAGCGGACGCATCCTGGCCGCCGCCACAGCCAGCGGCATCGGCATGACGCTGCTGCCGGTGTTTTACGCCCATGCCAATTTCGGCGGCGTGGCACCCACCGAGGGCCAGCGCCGCTTCATCCATGGCATCGACGACTTCCTCGCCTTGATAGAGGCGCTGCATCCCCAGGCGGTCGCCGCTGGAGCGACGCTGGGCTATGCCTTCCACTCGCTGCGCGCCGCAACGCCCGAGGAGATGCGCGCCATCCTGGACGCCGCGCCGGGTGAGGGTCCGATCCACATCCACGTCGCCGAACAGCAGGCTGAGGTCGATGCCAGCCTCGCCTGGTCCAGACGGCGCCCGCTCGCATGGCTCCTCGATGAGATGCCGGTCGATGCGCGCTGGTGCCTGATCCACGCCACCCATGCCAATGACGACGAAGTGCGGCGACTGGCAGCGAGCGGCGCGGTGGCGGGCCTCTGCCCGACCACCGAGGCCAGTTTGGGCGACGGGATTTTCCCGGCCATAACCTATCGCGGCCTGGGCGGGCGGTTCGGCATCGGCTCGGATAGCCATGTCTCGACCAGCCCCAGCGAAGAATTGCGCCTGCTCGAATACGGACAGCGCCTGCGCGACGAGCGCCGGGTGCGGCTGGTGAATGGTCCGGGCCGGTCCAATGGCCGGGATCTGTTCGATACGGCACTGGCCGGTGGTGCGCAGGCCCTGGGACGGGCAGTCAGCGGCCTGCAGGTCGGCGCCGCGGCCGACCTCGTGGTGCTCGACGGCGCCGATCCATTCATC
>NZ_JAKFDJ010000049.1:0-5750 GCF_036676215.1 Devosia sp.
CGGCCTTCGCGCGGGCCATGGAGGGGCAGATGGCGGCGTTCCGGGCGAACGCGCCGGGGTGATGGGGGTGGGAATTAAGTATAGCGCCCCCGAATTCCCGCTCATCCACGGAAGCGGTCGCTGGCATTTAGATCGGCGGCTTGCTCGGAGCACCTTTAGGATTGGCATCGACGGAGACGACCGTGACTGTCGGCTTTCGCAAGCGACTGCCGTCCAAATATTCCTGAAGCTTCGCGTAGCTGTCACCCCCATCGCAATCCAGCACAACGTAGAAGCTGTGAAACGCATGTTCTGCTTGGGCGTAGGCTTCGACCTGTTTGGTGTAGCCACGCTGAAGGCCGCCGTTATCTGACCATTTCATCTCCACTACGACGCGGAATTGGCGCCCCAGCGTGAACAGGAAGTCTGTGCGGCCGTCTCCAGTGTGATGCTCGACCGCGATATGAACATTGTAACCTTCACAGTAAGAATAAGCTATAGCGAAGAATATTTGCTGCGCAACATCCTCATGCACGCGCCTGGTGTCGCTAATCCATAGCAATTTCCAAATCGACTTGTGTTCAACAAGAAATCGAAATTGCTCTATGACATTACTAATTAAATGCCTGAACTCTTCTTCATTTTCAGGTGTACGAAGACCACCGTCAATAGGAAATTCATTCTCGACAATTCCAACAATTCTCTGAAAAATTCGTTTTGTACTTGGATCATTGATGATATCGTAGACGATGGGCTGTTGACTTGCAAAAAATTCGCCTACTCTCGCCACGGCTTCGCTTGTTTCCTTCAACTCCTCTACGGCACGCTCACGCTTCTCGTGTGCGTATAGTTCTTCGTCTTCCATTATGCCAGCAATGTAATGATTCACACGTTCGCGGAGTCGCGCGTTATGCATCGTAAGCTTTACAACATCTTCCCAACTATCAGATTCCGGTAGATCTCTAAGAATATCGGTTGGAACCAAAACTATAGGAGATCTAGAATTGTTAATCATGGGATTTCTTGGCAGTTGATATTCATCCCGGCCGACCACGAAGGCTTCGGTGGGAATTCCATTCGTTGCGCAAAATGCCGTGGTGATTTCCGCAAGCTCTGAGATGATGATGTTAGCCGTCATGTCGCTGATCAGGTCAGCGCCGATACCACTCTCGAGAATGGCGAGGACGGGTATCAGTCGAGGATCGACCCTTCCGACCTCTTCGACCTGGGCTGCCACGTGCATGAAGCGCTCACGCTTTTCTACGCCCATCCCACGCCCGCTAACTCCGCCAGAGGTGTAGCCAAGGCAAGTGCCTGCAATCTCCGGAAACTGGAGCAAGCGATCAAGCGCAGCTTCGACAACCCCCGTTCGCGGCCGGATATGTAGCAGGCGATAAACGTCCGCGAACCGCTGTCGGAATTTCTCGGCTCCGCGATCTCGAATTATTGGATGGGAACTGCGTTCGAGAAGAAGTGGGTCAATGAAAAGTCGAGTGTCGGCGTTCAATACCGGATCGAGGAGCCCGGCCTCACGAAACTGCTCCAATGGGACACCGAATTGATCAGTGAACTTTCGGGGATTTCGAAAAATGGCCATGCTGAACTATTGCACAATGGCGAAGCTAGACAACCCGAGCGAGTATGAAGTTAGTCCGCTGTCTATGGAACTTGGCGCCGGCCATGCTCATCCCACTAGGTAGGCCTCAGGGAAGCAGAAGTTGACCAGGCAGCACGCGACTCCGCTCTTCATTCCCACGAGTGGGAGCGCGGTCACCCTCGCCCCGCTCAGCCTTCACGGTGGCGACGGCGCGGTCTTGGAGGACGAGATCCAGGCCCTCGTCCACGCGCATCCCACCATTCTGCCCATCGGCGAGATCGATCCGACGTTCGCGGGACCGGTGCCGATCTGTCGGGAGTTGATGACGCCTGCCGGTCCTATCGACAACTTCATGGTCACCCCCTCAGGATTGCCCGTGCTGGTCGAATGCAAGCTCTGGCGGAACGCCGAGGCACGGCGGGAGGTGGTGGGACAAATTCTCGATTACGCCAAGGAGCTTGCCCGCTTCACAGTGTCAGATCTCCAGCGCGAGACGAGTCGACGTCTCGGGTTGGGGCCCACCGCCTTGCTCGATCTTGTCCGCGTCGCCGATCCGACGGTAGACGAAATTCAATTCAACGACGCCCTCACCGCCAACCTCCGACGCGGACGCTTCCTGCTGCTGATCGTGGGCGACGGCATCCGCGAGCGCGTGGAGAGCATCGCCGAGTACCTACAGGCCCATGCTGGCCTGCACTTCTCGTTCGGCCTGGTGGAGATGCCGATCTATGCGATGCCGGGGGGTGGCAGACTGGTCGCCCCGCGCGTGCTCGCCCACACCAATGTCATCACGCGCACGGTTGTCGCGCTGCCGGACGGCCACGGCCTACTGGCGGAAGATGCCGCGACGGAGGCCGAGATCGATCCCGATACGGTCGCCCTGGGCGACGCGCGACAGCAGTTCTGGACCGATTTCCTCCAGGTGCTGCGCCTGGACGATCCCGAGCAATCCATGCCCAGACCGCCGCGCCAGGGATACATCGCCTTCGGCTTCCCGGCGCCCAGTGGAACAAGTTGGCTAACGGTCTACCGTGACATGCGAAACAACGAGGTCGGACTGTTCCTCTCCTCCCAGCGGGACACTGTGGGCGAGTACGCCATGCAGGTAGTCGCCGAGGACTGGGAAACGGTCGGTCCGCTTCTCGGCGGCACGGCGCAGCGCACCGAGAAGAACGGCCGCCCGCGCATCATGGATTCCCTGCGCCCCGGCCCGCTCGACCAAGCTGAACCCCGCGCAGCCGCCTTCGCGTGGCTCGCGGAACGAACGAACACCTTCATCAACGTGCTTCGGCCGCGGGTTCGATCCGCCGCAGCGGACTATCAGGCACGCGGGGATTAGCTCACTGAGCCGGGCGGCGCCTGCCGCGCGCGATCACCGTGTCGGCGTCGAGCGCCTGGTAGCTGTCGTCAGGGGCGGCGAAGGCGTGTTGGAGCTCGGCCTTCAGGCGCTGGAAGGTCTCGCCCTCGGCGCGCTCCATGTCGCGCCGGATCAGGTCGCGGACATATTCGCTGACATTCTCGTAGAGGCCGTCGTCGCCGACATTGGCCGCCACGAAGTCGCCGAGAGCGCCGCTGACCCACACATTGAGCGTCATCGTTTTGGCCATGGGAGTTCCCTTCGCAGGCTGTCCACATGATCAGGGATATTGTGGACACATCAAGCGCCGGCCTCCCCTTTCAAAGTAGGGCTATCGCCCATGCGAGGGACTGAAGATGCTCCCCCTCTGGGGGAGCTGGCCCGAAGGGCCTGAGGGGGACTTTGACTCCTGCTGAGACCCGTCGAACCGCTGCGGAAGACCATCAAAGTCCCCCTCACCCGGCCATTCGGCCGGGAGCTCCCCCAGTGGGGGAGCATCTGACCACCGTGCGCTCCGACCCTTGGATATGAGAGCGCCCAACCGCTGGAGGGGTGCGCAGATGTTCCCTCTTTGTTCTTTACATTTCGTCGTTATCTGGTAAGCTTCAGTGTCGCCCTCCCCCCCGGCCATTCACGGAGTCGCCCATGACCGCCCCTCGCGTCGCCGGTTACACGCCTGAGCTGGGGGCTGAGATCGTGCGGCGGGTGGGGGCTGGGGAGAGCATTCGCGCGATCGGGCGCGATCCGGCCATGCCGGGGTCGGTGACCATCCACCGGTGGCTGAACGAGAACCCCGACTTCGCCGAACAGCGGCGGGAGGCCCGGAGCAAGGCGCGGCAGGCGGCGGCCAGCGCCCATCTGGAGCTGATCGAGGCGCGCAAGGCGCGGCGCAAGCACGACTGGGGGCGCTGCGATCTCTATGCCACGGAGATCGGCGAGGCGATCTGCCGGCGGATCGCGGCCGGCGAGAGCATGGTCGATATCTGCGCGGGGCCCGACATGCCGGTGACCGGCACGGTCTATGAGTGGCTGCGGGTGCATCCCGACTTCAGCGACATGTATGTGCAGGCGCGCGGGATCCAGGCCGAGCTGCTGGCCGACGAAGCCTGGTCCATCGCCAAGGCCGCGGCGCCCGCCACGGTGCCGGTGGCGCGGCTGCAGTTCGACGTGATCCGCTGGCGGGCCGCGCGGCTGGCGCCCAAGGTCTGGGGCGAGGGCGACAAGGCGTCGGGGCCGACCAAGATCAATGTCTTCGTGCAGCGGTTCAGCGACGGGGCGGTGATCAGCGGGCCCGGGGTGGGGGAGCGATGAGTCACCCTGGACGCTGAAATGTCGCCTCCTCTCCCCTTGAAAGGGGAGAGGGTAGGGTGAGGGGATGCGGCGCGCAGCGGCGCAGTCCGGCTTTCGGTAGGTTCTCTGCGGCGGGGGAGCCCCCCTCACCCTACCCTCTCCCCCCGAAGGCGGGTGGAGAGGAGGCGATCTTCACGGCGCCGATAGCGTGGTGACGGTAGAGGCCTCGCCCCCTACTCCGCCGGGGTCTCGGCCGCGCGGCCCGCTTCCCACTGGGCGCGGAGCTTGGCGGAGGTGTCGCGGCTGCCGTCGGGGCTCCAGCCCGGGGGGCCGAAGATGTAGCCGAGCGCATGGCGCGGGTCGCGGGCCATGTCGCGCGCCATGCCGGCCCACTCGTGGAAGGCTACCCGCAGGATGTTGAAATCGCCGAGGTTCCTGACGATCCCGTAGCGGCATTTCTCCTCGTCCAGCTCCGGCTGGAAGGTGCCGAAGAGCTTGTCCCAGACGATCAGGATGCCGGCATAGTTGCGGTCCAGGTAGCGCGGGTTGCGGGCGTGGTGGACGCGGTGATGGGACGGGGTGTTGAACACCGCCTCGAACCAGCGGGGCATGCGCCCGATGGCCTCGGTGTGGATCCAGAACTGGTAGACCAGGCTGATCCCCTTCTGGATGGCGATCATGGCCGGGGGGAAGCCCAGGAAGGCCAGCGGCAGCCAGAGCGCCCAGGTTCCGGCAAGGCCGCCGGTCCAGGTCTGGCGCAGCGCCGTCGACAGATTGTAGTGCTGCGAGGAGTGGTGGTTGATGTGGGCCGCCCACCAGAACCGCCGCTCATGACTAAGGCGGTGGAACCCGTAATAGGTGAGGTCCTCCAGCAGGAAGACGGCGGCCCAGGCCCAGATCGCGGTCATGGGGATGTCGAACAGCCGGTGCTGGTAGACCCAGAGGCTGGCGGCGAAGGCCGCGCCGCCGGTGAGCAGGCCGGCCACGTTGCTGCCCAGGCCCATGGTGAGCGAGGCCAGGGTGTCGCGGGTCTCGTAATTGGCGTGGGCCAGCTTGAGGCGGGCGAGCGCGATCTCCAGCACCACGGCCAGGACGAAGAACGGAATCGCCAGGGTGACGGGGTCGAAGGCGGGCTTGATCGGGTCCATCAGGCGGCCTCGCGCGGGGACGGGGGCCAGCGGTCCAGGGCGATGCGGGCCATGGGGGCGGCGACGTCGGAGAGGTCGATCTTGACCACCCCGTCGCGGAACGAGGACGACACCGCCTGGGCCCAGGGAACGTGGCGGGCCACATAGGCGTCGCCCAGCTCGAACAGCACCAGGGCCGAGGCGCCGGAGCGAGCCACCGCGCCGCGGCCGTCGGTGGCCACCCAGATGCGCTCCAGGGGCTTGCCGGGGAACTCTTCGGCGAGCAGGCGCCGCGCGCGGGCGTCGTCCAGCGGGGTGAGCGGCTTGGCGATCTTGGCCCAGGCGGCCAAGGCCACCAGCGCCATGACCGCGGCGGCCGAGCCGGCGAGCTGAATCAGAA
>NZ_JAKFDJ010000050.1:0-33797 GCF_036676215.1 Devosia sp.
CACCAGCGCGTCCAGGTCCTGGGCAGCAAGGCCAAGCTCGAAATCATCATCCCGTTCAACGCCCCGGCCGACGAGCGCACCGCCATCACCGTGGATACCGGCGCCCCCTTCGATGGCTCGCTGGCCCGGCGCGAAATCCTGCCGGCAGTCGATCAATATACCGAACAGGCCGAGGCCTTTGCCCTGGCGGTGCTGGGCGAGAAGCCCCTGCCCTGGGGCATCGAGGATGCGATTGCATCCATGAAGGTGATCGACGCAATCTTCGCCAGCGAGAAGTCCGGCGCCTGGGCCATGGTCTGACCCGCTCAGCGCGGCAAGGCCGGGCCGACCAGCCGCGTCGCCAGGAGGCGTATATCGGCGCCCAGATCGCTGCGGCCAATGGCCTTCTGCGCCAGCCCGAAGGAGGCGTCGAGCAGCAGTCGCGCCAGCGCCGCTGCCTCGGCGACACCCGCCGCGGCCAGTTCCGCCTGCAGGCGGGTCGCCACCCGTTCGTCCGACAGGCGAAACAGTTCGGCCCCCTGCCGGTGGGCCGCGAACAGCTCATCGGCATGGGGCGAGTCGGCCAGGATGGCGGCGATGACTGCGAATTCGGCAGCCAGCGCCGCGCCGATGCGGGCCTCGACCGGGCCGTCACCACTGAGGCCGGCATCGAAGGCTGCGATCTTGGCGGCCAGCAATTGCTCCACAATGGCCAGGAACACGGCGTCCTTGTCGGGGAAATGCGCATAGAGCGTCGGCTTGGCAATACGCGCTTCCCGCGCAATCGCCTCCATGGTGGTCCCGCGCAAGCCATTGCGCAAAAACAGGTTTCGCGCCGCTTCCAGGATGCGCTCGCGCTTCACCTCGACCTTGTTCACTATCATCGCCGACAAATCTCGCGCCTTCGGGTTGAACTAATTGAACGATGTTCGTATATATCGTTCAATCAATCGGGAGACCACCCATGACCAACTCGACTTCTGACCGCGTCCTGCTCACCGGCATATCCGGCTTTCTCGGCGGCCATGTCGCCCTGCAATTGCTCAATGCTGGCTACACCGTTCGCGGCAGCGTGCGCAACCTCGGCAAGGCTGGCAAGGTGCGCGAAACGCTGGCCCGGGCTGGCGCCGACATCTCGCGACTGGAATTCGTGGCCCTCGACCTGCTCAGCGACAAGGGCTGGCGGGAGGCCATGGAGGGCTGCCGCTATCTGCAGCACACCGCCTCGCCCTTCGTGATCAAAATGCCGGCCGACAAGATGGAACTGATCCGCCCGGCCGTCGAGGGCACGGAACGCGCCCTCAATGCCGCGCTCGCCGCCGACATCGAGCATATCGTACTGACCTCCTCGATGGCGGCCATCGCCTACGGCCATGACAAGGCCCGCACGACCCCGTTCACCGCCGACGACTGGACCGACCTCAACGGCCGCGACATCAACGCTTACATCGAATCCAAGACCCGTGCCGAGCGCCGCGCCTGGGAGATCATGCGTTCGGCCGGGCAGGAGAAGCGCCTCTCCACCATCAATCCCGGCGCCATCCTCGGGCCACTGCTCGATGACGATCCGGGCACCTCGGCCGGCATAGTGCTCCGCCTGCTCAATGGCAGTGTGCCGGCCCTCCCGCGCATTCCCTTAGTCATCGTTGACGTGCAGGACGTTGCCGCCGGCCATGTCCGCGCCATGACCGACCCGCAGGCCGCCGGCCGGCGCTTCCCCATGGGCGAGCGATCGATGCTGATACCCGATGTCGCCAGCGCGGTCCGTGCCGCATTGCCGCCGGAGCGGGTAGCCACGGTGCCGCGCCGGGTCATGCCCGATTGGGGCGTCCGCATCTACAGCCTCTTCGACCGCGACGTGCGCGGGATTCTCAGTGAACTGGGCGTCCTCAAGCGCCTCGATTCCTCGGCCAGCGTCGCCCTGCTCGGCCGCCCCCTGATCGCCGCCGAACAGGCCATTGCCGCAACGACCCGATCCTTGCTCGAGCAGCGGGCTGTCTAGCCATGCTGCCCCTTGCCCCCGCAGCAATTATTGTCCATATCAACAGCGTCGGAACGGGGCTGTAGCTCAGTTGGGAGAGCGCGTCGTTCGCAATGACGAGGTCAGCGGTTCGATCCCGCTCAGCTCCACCATTCCGGCACTATCCGCTCTTTCAGACCTTGCTGGGCTCGAGCCGGCCTTCGGCGCGGGCAAAGCCTTCGCTGATCACCGCTTTCATGGCGGCGCGCGCCTCCTCGGCGTCGCCGGCCCGGATCGCTTCGGCAATGCGTCCATGCGCCTTGACCGTGGCGACCATCGCCGTGTCGTCCTCCACCGGCGAGCTGATGGTAAAGGCGGCCGTCAGCGCCAGTTCCACAAGTGCACTGATCGAGGCCATGAACGGGTTGCCCGAGGCCTCGGCAACCGTGCGGTGGAATTCGAGATCGGTACGGGCAAACTGCTGGGGGGTCGTTGCCTCCCCCATGCGGATGGCGCAGGCCATCAGCGCCTCGGCCTGTTCCTCGCTCCGCCGCACTGCCGCCAGCGCCGCCGATTCCACTTCGACACCGATGCGGATTTCCGAGAGGCTCCGCAGCAGCGCCACATCCGGGCCGGTCTCGAAATGCCAGGCCAGGACATCCGCGTCGAACAGGTTCCAGCGCTGGCGCGGCAGCACCCGCGTGCCGATGCGGGCCCGCGCCTCGATCATGCCCTTGGCCGCCAGCGTCTTGAGCGCTTCGCGCAACACGGTGCGCGACACGGCAAATCGCCCCAGCAATTCGGTATCGGACGGCAGGATGCTGCCTTCCGGATAATCGCCCCGCACGATGGCCGTGCCCAATTGCCAGAGCACCAGGGAATGCAGGTTTCGCGACGGGACGCGTCCGGCAATCGCCGCGATCAGATCCGCGGTCGTGCTGTCCCGCCCTTGCCGAATGGCCATCCCGCCTCCTGCTATTTGCGGCCCGACCTAAGCATGGGACCATAAGTATTACAATATTGCGTCCCGCGCGGCGCTGGACAGCGCCGCCCGCTTTGGTGAGGGTAGCGGCCAAAAGGATTCGCCCCATGACCGCAGCCACCCAGATCGACGCCGTGCTTGCCAGCGTGGATGCCGGGCTCGAGCAGAGCCTGGACCGCCTCTATGCGCTCCTGCGCATCAAGTCCATCTCCACCGACCCCGCTTATGTCGCCGAATGCCACAAGGCCGCGGACTGGATTGTCGGCGAACTGAGGAGCCTCGGCTTCGACGCCGCCGCTCGCCCGACGCCGGGCCACCCGGTCGTGGTGGCCCATGGCCCCGACCAGCCCGGCGCGCATGTGCTGTTCTATGCCCATTACGACGTGCAGCCGGTCGACCCGCTCGATCTCTGGGACACCGATCCCTTCGAGCCGGTGCTCAAGACCGATGCCAGCGGCCGCAAGATCATCGTCGCCCGCGGCGCCTCCGACGACAAGGGCCAGATGATGACCTTCATCGAAGCCTGCCGCGCCTGGAAGGCGGCGACCGGCTCGCTCCCCACCCGCATCTCGCTGATGCTGGAGGGTGAGGAGGAAAGCGGCGGCAAGAACCTGCCGCCCTTCATGGAAGCCAACAAGTCCGAGCTCGCCGCCGCCGATATCGCTCTGGTCTGCGACACCGACATGTGGGACCGCCAGACGCCCTCGATCACCACCATGCTGCGTGGCCTCGTCGCTGAGGAAATCGAGATCAGCTGCGCCAACAAGGATCTGCATTCCGGCATGTTCGGCAATGCTGCGCGCAACCCCAACCAGGTGCTGGCCGAAATCATCGCCAGCCTCCGCGCCCCCGATGGCAGCGTCACCCTGCCCGGCTTTTACGACGACGTCGCCGAGATCAGTCCGGAGCTCAAGGCCCAGTGGGCGGGCCTTGGCTTTGACGACAAGGCCTTCCTCGGCGAAGCCGGCCTCTCCATCCCAGCCGGC
This sequence comes from Devosia sp., assembly GCF_036676215.1. Taxonomy (GTDB): domain Bacteria; phylum Pseudomonadota; class Alphaproteobacteria; order Rhizobiales; family Devosiaceae; genus Devosia. Next base: position 3,908 of record NZ_JAKFDJ010000050.1, read on the forward strand.
GAGCAGAACCGCTCGGTGCTCGAAATGCTCTGGGCCCGCCCAACCTGCGAGATCAACGGCATGATCGGCGGCTATACCGGCGACGGCTTCAAGACCGTCATCCCGGCCAAGGCCAGCGCCAAGATATCCTTCCGGCTCGTTTCCGGCATGCAGCCCGACAAGATCCGCGCCGCCTTCCGCAAGCATGTTGAGGATCGCGTGCCCGCCGACTGCTCGGTGAGCTTCCACGCCCATGGCGGCTCGCCCGCCATCACCGTGCCCAGCGACGGCACCCATCTGCGCCAGGCGTTGGAAGGATTGTCGGGCGAATGGGGCAAGCCCGCGGTGATCACCGGCTCGGGCGGCTCCATCCCCGTTGCCGGCGATTTCAAGCGCATTCTGGGCCTCGACACCCTGCTCATCGGCTTCGCCCATGTCGACGACCAGATCCACTCCCCCAACGAGAAATACGATCTCGACAGCTACCACCGCGGCATCCGCTCTTGGGTGCGCGTGCTCGCAAGCCTGGCGGGTTAAGCCAGCGTCACCGCGAGCATCGCGATCACCGCCGGCACGGTCTGGATGAACAGAATCTTCCGGCTGGCGGTGACGGCTCCAAAAATGCCGGCCACCGCCACGCAGGCGAGGAAGAACATCTGAATCTGCCAGGCAAATTCGGGGATCGGATGCACCAGCCCCCAGATCAGCCCGGCCGCGAGGAACCCGTTATAGAGCCCCTGATTGGCCGCCAGCGCCTTGGTCGAAGCCGCGAATTCCGGCGTCAGGCCGAACGCCTTCCGCCCGCGCGGGCCGGTCCACAGGAACATTTCCAGCACGAGAATATAGACATGCAGCAGCGCCACGAGGGCGACGAGAATGCTGGCAACGACGCTCATTTGACCTTGGTCTTTCCTTGTTGTGCGGCTGGCTCATCCGCATTGTACCTCATCCAACGGCCGCCGGCTGCCCACCGATCGATTGCACCGCCTTTGCCCCTGCTGCAATGCCCCGCGCCAGCGCCGTCGCCTCGTCCGCGCCATTGAGATGCGCGACAATGAACCCGGCCGCAAAAGCGTCGCCTGCCCCCGTCGAATCCACCACGCTGACCTGCGGCGCCGGCAATTCCGCGCGAATACCGTCGCGCCCGCCCAGCGCTGCGCCAAGCCTGCCGCGCTTGATCAGCACCGTGCCGAACCGCTCGCCCAGCACGCGCATCTGCGCCTGGTGGCCGGCCAGTCCGGTCAGTGCCTCGGCCTCGCTCTCATTGGCAAAGATGAAATCGGCGCCGCTGGTCCAGTCGAGAAAGTTCGTAGCCCCGACTTCGACGAGGAACCCCACCGAGGCCGGATCGACCGCCACCGCGATGCCGCGCGCCCGTGCGGCGGCGAACAGGCCCTGCACCGCCAGCCGCGGCCCCGGTGCAAAAAAGCTGTATCCCGACACCATGACCATGCCGATATCGTCGAGCAGGCTCTCTGGCAGATCATCGGGGCACAGATTGAGATTGGCACCGCGATCGGTCAGGAAGCTGCGCTCACCATCGGGGTCGACAATGGTCACCAACACGCCCGAGGGTTGCGCCGCGTCGCCCGCCAGCACCGGCACCACGCCCAACCCGCGGAAATAGGTCTCATACATGGCCTTGTCGCTGGCGCCGACCCGTGCGGCAAACACCACCGGAGCCCCCATCGCGCCCAGCCACACCGCCTGATTGGCGCCTGACCCGCCCGGCCGGCTCCGCACCGCGGCGCGGCGGTCCGACCCTTTGACGACCGGCCCTTCGGGCACCACGATGACGTCGGTCATCACATCCCCGACGACGAGGACCCTGCCGCTCATGCGCGGCGCACACCGGGCTTGGGCGCATGGCGCGCCGCCAGCGCCACGGCGATGCCGGCCGCCACTTTGGCATTGTTTTCCACCAGCGCGATATTGGCGACCAGCGACTTGCCGTCGGTGAGCTCGAAAATGCGCTTGAGCAGGAAGGGCGTCAGCGCCTTGCGCGATATGCCCTCCTGCTCGGCGCCACGGATCGCCTCGGCAATACGCGCCTCGATGGCGGACGGATCGAGCGCATCAGCCTCGGGGATGGGATTGGCCACCAGCACCCCGCCCATGCCCAGATCGGCCTGCATGGCCACGACCTTGGCAATATCGGCGACGTCGTCAAAGCGGTGGTCCACCTTGTGCCCGCTCTGGCGCGCCCAGAAGGCGGGGAATTCGTCGGTCCCATAGCCCAGCACCGGCACGCCATTGGTTTCCAGCACTTCCAGCGTCTTGGCGATATCGAGGATGGACTTGGCACCGGCGCAAACCACGCAAACCGGCGTGCGGCTCAGTTCTTCGAGATCGGCGGAAATATCGAACGTATCCTCAGCGCCGCGATGCACCCCGCCAATGCCGCCCGTCGCGAACACCTGGATGCCGGCCAAAGCCGCAATCTGCATCGTCGTCGCCACCGTCGTGCCGGCGATCTCGCCCTTGACCAGCAGCGACGCCACGTCGCGCCGGCTGGCCTTGGCCGCCTGGCCACCCGTCTGGGCCAGCCGCTCCAGATCCTCGCCCGAAACCCCGACGCAGAAGCGTCCGTCCATGATGGCGATGGTGGCCGGCACCGCGCCATGCTGGCGGATCACCGCCTCGACATTCTGCGCCATTTCCAGATTTTGCGGATAGGGCATGCCATGGGTGATGATGGTCGATTCCAGCGCCACCACCGGCGCCCCGGCGGCCAGCGCCTTCTTCACCTCGGGGCTGATCGAGAGGTAGGCCTTGGCGGTCATCTGTGCACTCGCTTTTCCGTTCTGCGTCCGGGCCGCTCCGGCCCCCTTTGGCGCGGGTTTTGCGCCTTGTTGGCGCGGGGCGTCAACCCCTGCAAAAACATGGGTGCAAGCGGCTTGTCGCCCCTCCGTTTTGGCTCTAGGTTGCCCGCATAAACTCCAGCGTGGAAAGGGCACTTCGCTGCAGACCGCTATTGTTGATCGCGCTTCCTGCGCCGATCGATACGCGCCCGGCTTCGGGCCCAGTCCAGCCAATGTGCCCAGCGCTTCCGAGCGCTGTTTTTCCATACCAGCGTACCAGACCGGACCTGTCGGTCCGGGCACTCAAAGATGAGCGCCCGCTGCTGACCGTCCGTGCCCGCTTGGGCAAATCCAAAACCGCCGCGCCCCGACGCCGCAACGCCAAGACCAACCACCTTCCCAAGGAGCTCCCCAGATGAAGAAGTCGCTCGCCCTTGCTCTCGGCACTCTCATGGTCGCCAGCCCCGCGCTGGCTCAGGAAGAGGCCGTGCTCAATGTCTACAACTGGTCCGACTATATCGCCGAGGACACCATCGCCAATTTCGAGGCGGAAACCGGCATCAAGGTCAATTACGACGTCTATGACAATAACGAGATCGTCGACGCCAAGCTGCTCGCCGGCTCGTCGGGCTATGACATCGTGGTGCCCTCGGGCAATTTCCTCGAGCGCCAGATTCAGGCGGGTCTGATACTCCCGCTCGACAAGTCCAAACTGACCAATCTGGGCAATCTCGACCCGGCCGTGATGGCAACCGCCGCCGCGCAGGACCCGGACAATGCCCATGCCGTGCCCTACATGATCAACACCATCGGCTACGGCTACAATGTTGCCAAGGTCACCGAAATCCTTGGCGCCGACGCTCCGGTCGATAGCTGGGACCTGATCTTCAAGCCCGAATTCGCCGAAAAGCTCGCCGCCTGCGGCATCAGCCTGCTCGACAGCCCCTCCGAAGTCGTCGGCATCGCGCTCAACTATCTGGGACTCGATCCCAATTCGGAGAGTGAGGAAGACTTGGCCAAGGCCGAGGAACTGCTCAATTCGATCAAACCCCACATCCGCTACTTCCACTCTTCCCAGTACATCGACGATCTGGGCAATGGTGAAACCTGCGTGGCCCTGGGCTATTCGGGCGACATCTTCATCGCTGCCGATGCCGCCGCGGCGGCCGGCCAGGGCGTTGAAGTGCAGTATGTCATCCCCAAGGAAGGCGCCGCGACCCTGTTCGATTTCCTGGCCATCCCGGTCGACGCACCGCACCCGGAAAACGCCCACAAATTCATCAACTACATCCTCGAGCCCGAGGTCGTGGCTGCGATCACCAATTATGTGTTCTACGCCAACCCCAATCTGGCAGCGACCGAGTTCGTCGATGAAGAGGTCAAGTCCAACCCCGGCATCTATGCCCCGGCCGAAACCATCGCCAAGGCCTTCGTGATGGGTGCGCATAGCCCCGAATATGAAGAAGTCCTGACCCGCACCTGGACCCGCATCAAGACGGGCCAGTAAGACATTCAGCGAACTCGATCTGCCTCCCTCCCCCTTGAGGGGAGGGATTGAGGGAGGGGGTCGTTCGGATGACCACACGGCGACCCCCTCCCTAGCCCTCCCCTCAAGGGGGAGGGGACCGATCGTGGCTCTCGACACTACGTGCCCACTAGGAATGCTTGATGGCCAAGAAACCGCAGCTCGCTATCGACACCCGCCCCTGGCGCGACCCGGCGGCCAAGCCCTTCGTGCGCATCCGCAACGTCACCAAGAAATTTGGTGACGTCTATGCGGTCCATGACGTGTCGCTCGACATCTACAAGTCCGAGCTGTTCTGCCTGCTCGGCGGCTCGGGCTCGGGCAAGTCGACCCTGCTGCGCATGCTGGCGGGCTTTGAGGAACCGACCGCCGGCACCATCGAAATCGACGGCCAGGACATGACGCTTGCGGCGCCCTACAACCGCCCCGTGAACATGATGTTCCAATCCTATGCCTTGTTCCCGCACATGAATGTGGAGCAGAACATCGCCTATGGCCTCAAGCGCGATCACATGCCCCAGGGCGAGATATCCGACCGCGTCGCCGAACTGCTGAGCCTGGTCAAGCTCGATGACTACGGCAAGCGCAGGCCACACCAGCTTTCGGGCGGCCAGCGCCAGCGCGTGGCCTTGGCCCGCGCCTTGGCAAAGCGGCCCAAGCTGCTGCTGCTCGACGAGCCGCTCGGTGCGCTCGACAAGAAGCTGCGCGAGGAGACCCAGTTCGAACTGGTCAAGATCCAGGAAACCCTCGGCGTCACCTTCATCGTAGTCACCCACGACCAGGAAGAGGCGATGAGCCTCGCCACCCGCATCGGGGTGATGAACCAGGGCGAAATCGCCATGATCGGCGAGCCCACCGACATCTACGAATTCCCCAATTCCCGCTTCGTCGCCGGCTTTATCGGCTCGGTCAACATGGCCGAAGGCGTCGTCATCGAGGACGAACCCGACCATGTCCGCATCCGCTCGGCCGAGCTGGGCTGCGACATCTATGTCGACCACGGCGTCGACTGCGCCCCCGACCAGATCCTGTGGTGGGCCGTACGCCCCGAAAAGATCCAGCTCAGCCGCGAGGCGCCCGACAACCCGCATGACGCCAATGTCACAAGGGGCCTGGTTGAGGAAATCAGCTATCTGGGCGACATGAGCGTCTACCAGGTGCTGCTCGACAGCGGCAAACGCCTGCGTGTTACCCAGACCAATACCGTGCGCGGCAATCCCGACGCCATCACTTGGGACGAACCGGTCTATTGCACCTGGGACGGCAATGCCGGATCGGTACTGACGGTATGAGCACAAAATCAGCCATCAGCGCCCTTCACCTCTCCCTTGGGGGAGAGGTCGGCGCGCAGCGCCGGGTGAGGGGGCCTTCCCCCAACACTGCGCCCAGTAAAGGCCCCCTCGCCCGACCCAAGAGGGTCGACCTCTCCCCCAAAGGGAGAGGTGAAGAACCCTCGCGGCCGGTATCGGGAGCCACCCATGTCTAGCTACGACATCGACTCCCCCCCGCCGCCCCGCCGCGCCTGGACTGGGGTCGAGCGCGCGCTGGCGGCCGTCGGCCTCTCCGGCAAGGCGCTGGTGATTGCCGCGCCGGCCATCTGGCTCACCGTGTTTTTCCTCGTGCCGCTGGCCGTGGTGTTTTCCATTTCGCTGACGCTCAAGCAGTTCGGCCGCCCGCCCTATACGCCGCTGCTGACCACCGAGGAGGGCACGGTGCAGCTCACCCTGCACCTCAACAACTATATCCGGCTCTTCACCGACAGCCTTTACGTCGCGGCCTATATCAACTCGATCAAGATCGCGCTGATCTCAACCATCATCGCCCTCTGCATCGGCTATCCGATGGCCTATGCCATCGCCCGCTCCCCCGAGCAGTGGCGCAATATCCTGCTCATGCTGGTGATCCTGCCGTTCTGGACCTCATTCCTGCTGCGCGTCTACGCGCTGACCGGCTTCATGCGCGGCAATGGCGTCATCAACCAGTTCCTGGGCCTGTTCGGCATTGAACCGCTGGTGATGATGCAGACCGACTTCGCCGTCTATGTCGGCATCGTCTACACCTACCTGCCCTTCATGATCCTGCCGCTCTATACCAATCTGGTAAAGCTCGATGGCGCGCTGCTCGAGGCCTCAGCCGATCTGGGCGCCCGCCCGGCGCGCACTTTCCTCTCCATCACCCTGCCGCTATCCATGCCGGGTATCATTGCCGGCTCCATGCTGGTCTTTATCCCCGCAATCGGCGAATTCGTCATTCCATCGCTCTTGGGCGGGCCCTCGACGCTGATGATCGGCCGCGTGCTGTGGGACGAATTCTTCGCCAATACCAACTGGCCGCGCGCCTCGGCAGTCGCCATCGCCATGCTGGTGGCGGTCGTGGTGCCGGTCATGCTGTTGCAGAAGGCACAGGACGCCGTGCAGGATTCGGGGAGGACCAGGTAGATGCGGCGCGGCTGGTTCCTTCCCGTCACGGCGACCCTCGGCTTCGCCTTTCTCTATGCCCCGATCATCTCGCTCGTGGTTTTCTCGTTCAACGAGAGCCGGCTGGTGACCGTGTGGTCGGGCTTTTCGACCAAATGGTATGGCGAACTCTTTGCCGATCCGCAGATGCTGGGCGCCGCCTGGCTCAGCGCCCAGGTGGCCTTTGTCAGTGCCACCATCGCCCTGGTGCTTGGCACGCTCTGCGCCGTGGCTCTGGTGCGCTTCAAGCGCTTCCGCGGCCGCACCGTGCTCGCCGGCACGGTCTCGGCGCCGCTGGTCATGCCCGACGTGATCACCGGCCTGGCGCTGCTGCTGCTCTTCGTGGCCATGGAAGCCACCCTCGGCTGGCCGGCAGGGCGGGGCCTCGTCACCATCATCATCGCCCATTCCACCTTCTGCATGGCCTATGTGACCGTGGTGGTGCAGTCGCGCCTGACCGACCTCGATCTCAGCCTCGAAGAGGCCGCAATGGACCTCGGCGCCACCCCGGTGCGCGTGTTCTTCGACATCACCCTGCCCATCATCGCCCCGGCTCTGGTCTCGGGATGGCTGCTGGCCTTCACCCTCTCGCTTGATGACCTGGTCATCGCCAGCTTCGTTTCGGGCCCGGGATCGTCCACCCTGCCCATGGTGATCTTTTCCAAGGTGCGCCTGGGCGTCTCGCCCGACGTCAATGCACTGGCCACCATCATTATCGGCATTGTGGCACTGGGCGTTTTCGCCGCGACCCTGCTGCAGCTCCGCTCGCGCCCCAAAAAGGCGCGGAGCTGACATTCATCGGTCGTTCACAGTGGTGACGGAAACGTGGCACTGGACAGAGGGAATAAATCAGCGCAGCATCCCTTCATGTTCAACCAACGTGAAGGAGGTGATCCAATGGCTCATGAGATGACGGCGCTCGAAGCAGGCCTTGGATTTAAGGTGTTTGTGCGGGAGGTTCTCGGCTAGCACCATCCTCCGGGCCAAAGCGCCGAAACTCAGGAAGGGCCGTCCCTCGGGGCGGCCCTTTTTTGCTGTGCACTTGACGGGCGGTTGCAACCCATTGATACCGCTGGCTGGAATTCACGGAACCCCATAGATGTCCCCGGCCAATTTCGTCCTCACGCTCTCCTGTGCCGACCGCCCCGGCATCGTCGCCGCCATCACCACGGAACTGGCCGCACTCAATGCCAACATCGCCGAATCCAACCAATTCTGGGATCGCGAGACCGGCCGCTTCTTCATGCGCCTGGCCTTCACCGCGCCAGAAGGCGTGACGCGCGAAGCCATTGAACGCGCTCTGAAATCGCCGATCGAGCGCTTTTCCATGAAGACCGCTCTGGCCGACGAAAGCCGCAAGAAGCGCATCGTCATCATGGTCAGTAAGTTCGATCACACCCTGCTGCATCTGCTCTACCAGATCCGCGTCGGCTGGCTCGACGCCGAGGTCGCTGCGGTCATTTCCAACCATGCCGACGCGCGCAAGATCGCTGAAGACGCCGGCATTCCCTTCCACCTGCTGCCGCTCACCAGGGACACCAAGGCGCAGCAGGAAGAGCAAGTCCTTGCACTGGTTAAGCAATCCGGCGCCGACCTGGTGGTGCTGGCGCGCTATATGCAGGTGCTGTCGGATAACCTCTCGACCCGCCTCTTCGGCCAGGTCATCAATATCCACCACTCGTTCCTGCCCAGCTTCAAGGGCGCCAAGCCCTATCACCAGGCCCATGAGCGCGGCGTCAAGATCATCGGCGCCACCGCCCATTATGTGACGCCCGACCTCGACGAAGGCCCGATCATCGAACAGGAAACCGCCCGCGTGACCCATGCGATGAGCGCCGACGACCTGGTCGCGGCGGGCCGCGACATCGAGAGCCGCGTGCTGGCCCGGGCGGTCAAGCTGCACCTGGAAAACCGGGTCATGCTCAACGGCCGCAAGACGGTAGTGTTCGGCTAGTCTCTCGCCGGAGCGCTCTGGCCCCATCTACTGGATGGCAAGGATCGGCGGGGTCGGCGGATGACCCGCCAGGTGGTCGAGATGCAGGCGAATATGGGCCGCTTCGGCGGGGGAGCCGGCCAGCGCAATGGCGCGGTTGAAGGCCTCGCGGGCCGCCGGGCCGTCGCCCAGTTGCAGCAGCAGGCCGCCGCGTACGCCGTGGAAATAGAAATAACCATCCAGCCGCTCGGCGAGCGGATCGATCAGCGCCATTGCCGCCGCGGGACCGCGTGATTTGCTCACCGCCACGGCGCGGTTGAGCGTCACCACCGGCGAGGGTTGCAGCACTTCGAGCGTCTGGTAGAGCCGGTCGATGGCGCCCCAGTCGGTGTCCGCGGCGCGTTGGGCGCGGGCATGCTGGGCGGCAATGGCGGCCTGCACCTGGTAGGCACCAGGTTCGGCATGGCGCAGGGCCTTCTCGACCAGGCTGCGACCTTCGGCCAGCATGGCGCCGTCCCACAGCGCCCGGTTCTGATCTTCCAGCAGCACGATCTGTCCGGCTTCGTCGGTCCGTGCCCGATGCCGGGCATGCTGCAGCAGCATCAATGCCAAAAGCCCCATGACTTCCGGTTCGGATGGAAACAGCTGCAGCAACAGGCGGGACAGTCGGATAGCCTCGTCACAAAGCAGCGCCGCCGCCGGGTCGGCATGCCCCCGCGAATAGCCCTCGTTGAAGATCAGATAGAGCATCATGGCCACGACCCCCAGCCGTTCCAGCCGGGCCTGCGCGTCGGGTGGATCGAAGGAGACCGGGTTGGCGGCGATGCGCGCCTTGGCTCTTGTGATGCGCTGCTCCATGGCCGTCTCGCCGACCAGAAAGGCCCGTGCGATCTGGCGCAAGGACAGGCCGGCGACGATGCGCAGCGCCAGGGCGATCTGCTGGTTGACCGGCAGGTCGGGATGGCAGCACACGAAAAGCAGCCGCAGGATGTCGTCGCGATAATGGGCGAGGTCGAGCCGTTCGACCATGCCGGCCTCCGCATCACCCAGGTCGGAAAGGCGTTCCTCGGCCGGCAGGGCCACATTGTTGCGGGTCTTGCGCATGGCATCGACGCCACAATTGCGGCCGACAAAGATCAGCCAGGCGACGGTGTCGCGGGGCGGACCCTTGTCGGGCCAGGTGCGGATGGCGCGAAGGCACGCCTCCTGGAACGCCTCTTCGGCGGTGTCGAGGTGACGGAAATAGCGCAGCAGGGCGCTCAATGCCTGGGGGCGGGCCGCAATCAGCGCCGCCGCTATCCAGGCATTGTCGACCATCATCCAATCTCGCTGGGGTGGAAGACGCCGACGGGCCGGATCTCATAGGAGCCGAGTCCCGGATTGGCCACGGCCAGATCCTTGGCGAAGGCAATGACCTCATCGAGGGTCTCGCAATCGGTAAGGTAGAAACCGAGGAACTGTTCCTTGGTCTCGGCAAAGGGTCCGTCGATGATCAGCGGCTCGCCGGAATTCTTGCGCAAAGTGGTGGCGGAGGTGGTCGGCAAGAGGCGCGCGACCGGGCCGAGCTTGCCCTTGGCCTTCATGCCGTCCTCAACCTGAGCGAGGCGCGCCATGCAGGCGTCGTCCTCCTCCTTGGTCCAGGTGGCGACGGCGTTTTCATCGTTGTAGCAGAGGACGGCGTAGAGCATTTCGAACATCCCTCGTCGGAAACATGACGAGCGACTATGCCCAAAACAGACTGCGGGTGAAGGATTTTTTATGCCACGGGCGGCGGCACGCTGCGGGCGATGGTTACGGTGGCTCCCAGCGAGGCGATGATGATCGCGGCGATGCCGGCCAGTTGCCAAGGCCCCAGCGTCTCGCTGAGGATGACGAAACCCGACAGGGCGCCGAAGGCCGGTTGCCCACTCATCAATATGCCGAACAGGCGCGAGGGCAGGTGAGGCAAGGCCACCATGTCGAGAGCATAGGGGATGGCGCTCGATAGCAGGGCCACGCCCAGCGCCAGCGGCAGGATGGCCGGATCGAGCAGTGCCATGCCGGCGGTCGCAACGCCAAAGGGCAGCGCGATGATGGCGGCAATGGAGACCCCAAGCGCAGTGATATGCGGACCGCCTCCGGCTCCGGCCCGTTGGCCGAAGACGATATAGCCGGCCCAGTAGGCGCCGGCCGCCAGCGCCAACAGCACGCCACCAATGCTGATATCGCCGCTCGTCTGCCCCAGCGGCAGCAGCATGGCGAGCCCGGAAACAGCCAGCGCAATCCACATAAGGTCGAGCGGCCGGCGCGATCCGGCCAGCGCCACCGCAAGCGGGCCGGTGAACTCAAGCGCCACGGCGACACCGAGCGGAATGGAGGTCAGCGCGGCATAAAAGAACAGGTTCATTGCACCCATCACACCGCCATAGAGCAGCACGGCGCGCCATTGCGCACCGCTCAGTTTTTGCCGCCAGGGGCGGAACAGTGCCAGCAGCACGATGGCGGCCAGCGTCAGCCGCAGCGTTGTGGCTCCGGCCGCCCCGACCGCGGGAAACAGGCCCTTGGCAAAGGAGGCGCCGGTCTGGGTGAAGATCATGCCCAGAACGACCAGGGCGACAGGCAGAAGGACGGATTGGGGCCGCACGGGCAGGGCTTTCACAAAGATGCAGGTGCTCTAGCAGCCTTGCCCCTGGTCGTCACTCTCGTCGTGCGGACAGGTTCAGCAGGCGTTCTGGAAGGCTATGAGGGTGGCGTTGTCCTGCACGAAATATTTGACCACATAGCCCTCTGGAATTCCCGCCGCTGCCGGCATGTGGCAGCGCGTGCCGTCGGAAACGCTATAGCAGGCGTCCACTACGAAGCACTGGCCGGCGGGAACGAGGCCCACCTGTTCCGCCTGCTGGCTGGGCTGGTTGCGGACGGTCAGGCCGGTCAGACTGCGCACCGAGAGCGGATAGGCCAGCGGCGGGGAGACATCGCCGGGTGCGGCGCAGGCGCCCGTATCGGGGCGGCGGACACAATTCTGCTGGGGTGCCGCCGCAAGCTGGCCGCCGAGCGGGGTGAGGATCATGACACTACCATCGGCCATGCGACCCTCGAGCCGTCCATTGGCGACGTTCAGCGTACCGATGGATTGGCCCGTCAGGCCCAGCAGGGTGACGCCACTGGCGGCCGGCGCCCAGCCATTGAGGAAACCCATCTCGCCCAGGCACATCATGCTGCTGGCGCTCAGGCCAAACATGCCATTGCTGCCGCGCAGTTCGACTGAGCATTGGCCGGCGCCGCCCCCCGGATTGGCCTGCCATGAACCGACATAGCGCGCGGCGCTGTCCTGGGCGAGGCCCGCACTGGTCAACAGGCACAGCAGGGCGATCGACAATAGATGGCTGAGACGCATGGATTTTTCCCGGATCGATGGCCGATTTATGCGCAAACAAAGTGATTCTGGGAGGGCCACGAGGCAGGGGGGCGTTACCGATCCATTGACCCGACTCCGTTTGCCCTTTAGCGCTAACGCGGGCGGAACAAAGGAGGAATGCCGATGGAATACCGTTATCTGGGACAGTCGGGCCTGAAAGTCTCGACGCTGACCATGGGCACCATGACCTTCGGCGGCTCCGAAAAGGTTGGCCATACCGAACAGGCCGACGCGACACGGCAAATCGACATGTGCCTCGATGCCGGGATCAACCTGCTCGACACCGCCAATATCTACAATGCCGGCGTCTCCGAGGAGATGATCGGGGTGGCGCTCGCCGAGAACGGCCGCCGGCAGAAGGCGCTGGTCGCCACCAAGGTGCGGTTCAAGATGGGCGAGGGCCCCAACGAGATCGGCCTGTCCCGTCACCACATCATCGCCGAGGCCGAGGCCAGCCTCCGCCGGCTCAAGACCGACGTCATCGACCTCTACCAGGTGCATGAATGGGACGGCATGACCCCCATCGAGGAGACGATGGAGGCGCTCGATACGCTCATCAAGCGGGGCTTGGTCCGCTATATCGGCTGCTCTAACTATTCTGGCTGGCATATCAGCAAGGCGCTGGCTGCGGCCCGGGAGCGGCGTGGTGAGCGCTTCATTTCCCAGCAGATCCACTACACGCTGCATTCGCGCGAAGCCGAATATGAGCTGGTGCCGATCAGCCAGGACCAGGGCCTGGGCATCCTCGTCTGGTCGCCACTGGCCGGCGGGCTGCTGTCGGGCAAATATCGGCGCGACGGCGGACCTGAGACAGGTCGCCATGTCGGCGGCTCCCGCGAGCCGCCGGTCTATGATTGGAACAGGCTCTACGACATCATCGACGTCATCGTGGCGATTGCCGAAGGGCGCGGTGTTTCCGGCGCCCAGGTGGCGCTGGCCTGGCTGCTGGGCCGGCCGGGCGTGACCTCGGTCATCATTGGCGGGCGCAGCGCGGCGCAGTTCGAAGACAATCTGGCGGCGGCCGAGCTCAGGCTCAGCGCTGAAGAGCGGGCCCGGCTCGATGCCGTCAGCCAGCCGCCTTTGCTCTATCCCTATTGGCACCAGTCGTTCACGGCGCAGGACCGGCTGGGCAAAATCGATCTCGATCTCATCGGACCATATGCAGAGGATATGACGCGTGGCTGATTTCCTGTTTGCGCCGCACAATCCCGTCACCGTACCGATCGCGCGGGGTGGGCTGTTTGCGGTGCGCCGCGTCTATTGCGTGGGCCGCAATTATGCCGAGCACATCATCGAGATGGGCAATGACACGCGCGACCCACCGTTCTTTTTCGCCAAACCTGCCGATGCAGTGGTGGTCGGCGGCGCGGCCATTCCCTATCCGAGCCAGACGGCCGATTTCCACCACGAGGTCGAACTGGTCGTCGCCATCGGCGAGGATGGCAGCGACATCACGGTCGAGAACGCGCTGAGCCATGTCTATGGCTATGCGGTCGGGCTCGACATGACCCGGCGCGACCTGCAGGCCCTGGCCAAGAAGGCGGGACGGCCGTGGGAAATGGCCAAGGCGTTCGATTTTTCCGCGCCCATCGGCAGCATCGAGCCGGCCAGCAGCATCGGTCATCCAGCAAAGGGCGCCATCACGCTCTCGGTAAACGGCACCGAACGCCAGCGCGGCGACCTTGCCGACCAGATCTGGAGCGTCAGCCAGACCATCGCCCATCTCTCGCTATTCGTGGCCCTCAAGGCCGGCGACCTGATCATGACCGGCACGCCTGCCGGGGTTGCTGCCGTAGCCCGAGGCGACGTGCTCGAAGGCGCAATTGCAGGCGTCGGCACGGTCAGGACATCGATTCTCTGATGCCGGTCTGGTCACCCCAGCAGGATGCGGCGCTCAAGGCGGTATCCGATTGGCTCAAGGACAAGAACGGCCCGCAGGTCTTCCGCCTGTTCGGCTGGGCCGGCACCGGCAAGTCGACGCTGGCCGTGCATCTGGCGCAGGATGTGCGGTCCGTCAAATTCGCCGCCTTCACCGGCAAGGCGGCTTTGGTCATGCGCAAGCGCGGCTGCAAGGGCGCCCAGACCATCCATAGCCTGATCTATACCCTGGTCAGCGAGAAGGAGGGCGAACCGCGCTTCGTGCTGGATGATGAAAGCCCGGCCGCCGATGCCGACCTCATCGTCATCGACGAGGTCTCGATGGTCGACGAGCAACTGGGCCGGGACCTGCTGAGCTTCGGTGTCAAGGTGCTGGTGCTGGGCGATCCGTTCCAGCTGCCGCCGGTGCAGGGCGCAGGCTTCTTCACCGCCGACGAACCCGATATCATGCTGACCGAAATCCACCGGCAGGCGGCGGATAATCCGATTATCCACCTCTCCATGCAGGTGCGCGAAGGTGGCTATCTCGAACGCGGCTCCTATGGCGAATCCATCGTAGTGGGGCGCGACAATGTCGATCGCAACGCGGTATTGGAGGCCGACCAGGTGCTGGTGGGACGCAACAAGACCCGGCTGCAATACAATGACCGGCTGCGCGAGTTGAAGGGCCTGCCCTTTCACGAGCCGGTGGAAGGCGACCGCATGGTTTGCCTGCGCAACAATCCGCGCAAGAAGCTGCTCAACGGGCAGATCTGGATCGTCACCGAGGTAACGCGGCGCACCAATGGCAAATATTCGCTGCTGCTCGGTGCCGACGAGGGCAAGGGCGAGGCCAAGGTGCTGACGCACAAGGCGTTCTTCTCCGGTGAGGAAGACGCCATGAGCTGGCCCGAACGGCGCCAGTTCGACGAGTTCACGTTCGGCTACTGCCTCACCGTCCACAAGGCGCAGGGCAGCCAGTGGGACAATGTCTATCTGTTCGACGAAAGCTTCGTGTTCCGCGAGGAACGGGCGCGTTGGCTCTATACCGGCATTACCCGCGCCGCCGAGAAGATCACGGTGGTGTCGTGACGCTGCTCTCGGTGCGGCACGAGACCGTCTATCGCTACGCGAGGCCCGTGCAGTTCGGCGAACATCGCATGCTGGTGCGCCCGCGCGACAGCATGGAGCAGACGCTCGAATCCTTCGGTCTCGCCGTTCGCCCGCATCCCGCATCCATGCGCTGGATCCATGATGTGTTCGGCAATGGCATCGCCATCGCCACGTTCGAGGAGCCTGGCGAGGAACTGCGTTTCGTCGCCAGCATGGTGCTCGACCACACGCCCGAACTGACGCCGGCCTTCGAGATCGAGGCCCGGGCCAAGAGCTATCCATTCGACTATGGCGATGTCGATGCCATCGATCTTGCCCCCACGCTGCGCCGCCAGTTTCCCGACGAGACCGAAGTGGATGCCTGGGCCCAGCGCTTCCTCGATCCGCGCGGGGTAACCAGCACGGGGCATCTGCTGGCGACCATGACCGTGGGCATCAAGGAGAGCTTCAACTATCTCCGCCGCCCCGACCCCGGCACGCAACGGCCATCGATGACGCTCGCCACCCGGGCCGGCACCTGCCGAGATTTTGCGCTGCTGATGATCGAAGCAGTGCGCTCGCTGGGCCTGGCGGCGCGCTTTGTCACCGGCTATCTCTATTCGCCGGCACGCGACGGCAATCATCGTGGCGGCGGAGCCACCCATGCCTGGTGCCAGGTCTATCTGCCGGGCGCCGGCTGGGTCGAGTTTGATCCCACCAATGGCATTATCGGCACGCGCGACCTGATCCGCGTCGGCGTCGCCCGCGAGCCGCGCCAGGCCATCCCGATTGCAGGCACCTTCATCGGCAAGAAGGAGGATTATCTCGGCATGAGTGTCGAGGTAATCGTCGAGCGCGTGGTCAGCCCGCAGGACAGCATGGGCTAGCTCCGCGACAGGCTCACCGCGTCGGTGGTCCATTGGTCGGCCGTACTGCCGTCCAGCGCTTCGCTCCACACCCGGATCGGCAGCGGCATGACCTGCCCATAGATAGTGGCAAAGGCCGTGTCGGCGGCGTCGCGGCCGCACCCGATGCGCACCATGCCGTCGAGCGCTGCCATGCGCGTGGCATCGAACAGATACCAGCGGTCCCCCAGATAGGCCTCGAATACCGCATGGAAATCCTGCGGCTCCAGCTGCCAAGCGTAGCATGAGACAAATCGCGCCGGGATGCCCAGCGCGCGGCAGAAGGTAATGCCCAGATGGGCGAAGTCCCGGCACACGCCCGCGCGCAGCGAGAAGGTGTCGGCGGCGGTGGTCGTGGTATCGCTGGTGCCGAACAGGTAGTCGACCTCATCATGGATCCAGTTGCAGATCTCGGTGACCCGGGTGAATCCGGGTTGGATCGCGCCAAACTCGCGGTTGGCGAAGCGCGCCAGCTGGTCGGACGGGCAGTAGCGCGATGGATTGAGGAAGGGCAGAGTGTCGAGCGGAAGCTTGGCCACGGGCACCTCGCCCACCGCCTCGGGCTGCTGGTGGATGGGGTCAAGTTCGATCTCGGCGGAATAGCGTATCTGCACCTGGCCCCGCGGCGCTGTCAGCCGCAGATAGCGATTGCCGGTCTCCTCGGCCGTCTTTTCGTCGGCGGCGAGGCCGGGCGAGATGGTCAGGTCTTCATGCAACACGCGCTGGCGGCCGCCCCGCATGGCCTCGATATTGAAGATCAGCGTGGCCTGTTCCGCCACCTCATAGCCGATCTCGCATCCTACAGAAAATCGCATGTCGTGCCCCGTTCGCCTGGCTTGCCACAACACAGGGGGTGGGCGCGAGGTTCCCTTCAGTATGCGCTGATCGGGCATGGCGCCACAACAATGACAAACTTGGCCCGCTGCAATCGATGTGGACTGCATTGCTCGAGCCAAGTGGTCAAAATTGCTGATGTTTCGCGTGTCATGACCGCTTGCGCATCCGCACCGCATACCCCATCCTTGCGGTAGGGATTTCCATCAATCCGGGCCGCGATCAACGACGGAGCCATTATGCACCATGCTAGCCCCCTGATCTCAACGATCGTCGCGGGTCTGGTGCTGGCCTATATCTTCGGCATGATCGCCAACCGGCTCAGGATGCCCCCGCTGGTGGGCTATCTGTTCGCCGGCATTCTCGTCGGCCCGCACACGCCCGGCTTTATTGCCGACCAGGCGCTGGGTGCCGAGCTCGCCGAACTGGGCGTCATTCTGCTGATGTTCGGGGTGGGCCTGCATTTTTCCCTCAAGGACCTGTTGAGCGTCCGCGCACTGGCCATTCCGGGCGCGCTGGTGCAGATCGGCTTTGCGACCCTGCTTGGGCTGGGCCTGGCCCTGCTGATGGGCTGGAGTGTCGGCGCCGGCCTGCTGTTCGGGCTGGCCCTGTCGGTGGCCTCCACCGTGGTGCTACTCAAGGCCTTGCAGGACCGACGCCTGATCGAAACCGAACGCGGGCGCATCGCCGTGGGCTGGCTGATCGTGGAGGACCTGACCATGGTCCTGGCGCTGGTGCTGGTCCCGGCCATTGCCAGCCTCTACGGCACCGATACCGGGATTCATGATCCATTCGTCTCCTTCGTCGAACGGATCATTGGCGTTCCGGTCGGCATCTGGGGCGTGCTGGCGCTCACCCTGGTCAAGATAGCCGCCTTTGTGGGCTTCATGCTGGTGGTGGGTCGACGGATCATCCCCTGGGCCCTGCATGGCACCGCCTATACCGGCAGCCGTGAACTGTTCCGGCTGGCGGTGCTGGCCATTGCCCTGGGCATGGCGCTGGGCTCGGCAGTGCTGTTCGGCGTGTCGCTGGCGTTGGGCGCGTTCTTTGCGGGCATGATCCTGTCGGAAAGCGAGCTGTCGCACCGTGCGGCGCAGGAGACCTTGCCGCTGCGCGACGCCTTTGCCGTGCTGTTCTTCGTCTCCATCGGCATGCTGTTCGATCCCTCGATCATTATCACCAACCCGCTGCCGGTGCTGGCGACCGTCTTCATCATCATCATTGGCAAGTCGCTGGCGGCCTTTGCCATAGTGCTGCTGTTCAGGCATCCGGTGGCCACGGCTCTGACCATTTCAGCGTCGCTGGCGCAGATCGGGGAGTTCTCCTTCATCCTGGCCGGCATGGGCGTGGCGCTGGCCATTCTGCCGCCCGAAGGCCAGGACCTGATCCTGGCTGGAGCGCTGATCTCGATCGTATTCAATCCATTGGTGTTCTGGATCCTCGATCTGATCAAGCCCCGTCTGGAAGCCCGGGCCGCCCTGCGCCGGGCAGACAAGGCCGGCCATGACGGCGAGCGCATCGAACCGATGGACCCGAGCGCCGCCGCCACCGGGCCGATCACCACCGATATTCCAACCCAGGCTGCCGTCGATACTGGCGCGCCGGGTGCAGATGATGACACCGTCGAGCCCAGCAAGCAGACCGGCCATGTCGTGCTGGTGGGCTACGGGCAAGTGGGCCGTATTGTAGCGGAGGGTCTCAAGCGGACCGACTCGCCCCTGGTGGTGATCGAGGATTCAGACCACGACGTGGCGGCCGCCCGGCAGGCGGGGCTGGATGTGGTGTTCGGCAATGCCGCCAGCCCTCAGGTCCTGCAGCTGGCCAATCTGGCAGAGGCCCGAACACTGCTGGTTGCCATTTCCAATGGCTATGAAGCGGGAACAGTCTGTGAATCCGGGCGCAAACTCAATCCGCAGGTGCGCATCATGGCGCGCGCCTATTCGGAGGAAGAAGAAGCCCATCTACGCGGCCTGGGCGCCGATGTGGTGATCCGCGGCGAGCGGGAGATCGGCCTGGGACTGCTGGCCTGGCTGCGCGGGGAGCGGGTCGACGACACGGCGGCCGCGGCAGCTCCGCCGGCGCCCAGGTTCCCGCCTACGGAGAACCTGCTGGAAAAGGTCGCGTCCGCACCGGGCACGACGGTCGCTGCCGTGGCCATCTCGGCCGCGTCGACCGATGCCGCGGCCGAGATCATCTCCATCGAAGCAGAACGGGCGCCAGCCGAAGAACCGTCTGCACCGGAGGTACCACCCATTCCGGACCAGTCTGCAGACCCGGTGATTATCGAGGCCGTTGAAGCGGCATCGTCGCCCAGTGTCATTGCCATGCCGGCGCCGGAGACCGAAGACATTCCGACCGCCGACCTGGAAAGCGTCGAGGCCACGCCGGAAGTGGGCGAGGCACCCGCAGCCATTGATGAGGTCGTGCCGCCCGCCGTCACAGAGCCCGCGCCGCCGTCGCCGGTCGTCGATTCGACGGAAGTGCCCGCGGAGACGCCGGTCGAAGCGGCCGAGGAACTCGCCGGACAGCAGACCGACGAGACCAGCGAAGGCGGCATCGCGCCGCCGGAGCCCGAGCCCGAGCCCGAGGTGGCGCCCGAAGCAGACGATGAGAAACCGAATGGTACAGTGCCACCGGTGGTGCCCGAGCCCAAATCCTAGATCCCTGGCAAGGTGCTGGAGTCTGACGTAGTTTTTCACGGTTGTGCCGGCCGGGAGTAGTCTGGGCAAATGATTTCGCAAAAAGCCAAATATGCCTTGCGCGCTCTGGTTTCCCTTGCTCGGGTCGGGCGCGGCGAGACCATGATGATCGGCGAGATTTCCAAGGAACAGTCGATCCCCAAGAAATTCCTCGAGCAGATCCTGCTCGAACTCAAGCGGGCGGGATTCGTCGACAGTCGTCGCGGCCGCGCTGGTGGCTATGTGCTGCTGAAGGCGCCCGAGCAGATCATGTATGGCGAGGTTTTAAGGGTGATCGACGGACCGATCGCGCCGCTGCCCTGCCTCTCCAAGATCGCCTATCGCAAATGCGAAGATTGCCGCGACGAGGCGTCCTGTGAAATCCGGCATGTATTCGAGCGGGTGACGCTGGCGACGCGGGCCGTGCTGGACAGCACGACGCTGGCAGATTCGCTCAGGCTTGAAGACCTGCCGGTCTAGGGATCTGACCCCACCGTGCAGCGGAATCGGTTCAGCTGATCCTTATCGGAACTCAGCCATGGCACAGGTACTTAGCGCTGGCGCTGCTGCGCCATCCGAGCTGTGATGGGGCGAGGCGTCGATAAGTGGCGGAGAGAGAGGGATTCGAACCCCCGATAGAGTTGCCCCTATGCCGCATTTCGAGTGCGGTGCATTCAACCACTCTGCCATCTCTCCGCGAGATCGATGAGGTCCCCTGACGAGGCCCGGCTGGTCGACACGGGCGGGCTTATGACATAGCAATAGATGGCTCGCAACACCTCTTGTAGCCTTTCATCTCGCTTGGCAGCTCACCCATGCTCTTCGTCTATGGCACCTTGCAGGATCCCGACGTGCTGGGGGCCGTGCTGGGGCGGCCGGTAGACATGTCGAGCCTGCGGCACGCGACCGCGCCCGGATACCGCGCCGTGTTCTATCCCGGACGGGTCTATCCGGCGCTTGTCCGCGTCCCCGCCGCAACGGCCTCCGGACTGCTCCTCGAGGGACTGTCGCAGCTCGACCTGTCCGTGCTTGATGCCTTCGAGGGGGACGAATACCGCCGCGACGCCATCATCGTGCGCGTCGCGGGCGAACAGCGGCAAGCCGGCACCTATCTCCCGGCGATCCCCATAGCGGCCACGGCCCCGGCCTGGTCGCTGGCAGCATGGACGGCGCTGCACAAGCCGGCGGTCATCGCCCAGGAGACCGATACGGCCGCAAGCCTGCGGCAACGCCTTTCGGCGCGAAAGTCGGATTAGCCGTCACGTTTTGGTGCGAAGCCGAACCGCTATCGCCTGGCTTGCGTTCAGGGAACGCAAGCTGATCACAAGGGGAGAATTCAATGCTAAAGCGTCGTGACGTGGTTGTCGGCATGGCAACATTGCCGCTGGCATCGCTGGGCAGCGGTTTTTTGACTGCAAGCTGGGCGCAGGAGAGCGAATTGGACGGTGACCGCATTGCCACCGCCGATGGCGACATCGTCATCCATCCGGTCGATCATGCCAGCCTGCTGCTCGGCTTTGGCAGCGAGGTGATCTATGTCGACCCCGTCGGCGGCGCGGCGCGCTACGAGGGACTGCCGACCCCGACCGCCATACTCATCACCCATGGCCATGGCGACCACTTCGATCTGCCGACGCTGGAGGCGATTGCCGGCTCGGCGCCGATCCTCACCAGCCAGGAAGTCTTCGACAAGCTGCCCGACGCGCTCCAGGCCAATGCGACGGCCGTTGCCAATGGCGAAGAGGGGAGCCTCAATGGCATCGCCATTCGCGCCATCGCCGCCCATAACATTACCGAAGACCGCATGAACTATCATCCGGTGGGCATAGGCAATGGCTATCTGATCACGCTGGGCGACAAACAGGTCTATGTGGCGGGCGACACCGAACCGACCCCCGACATGCTGGCCCTCAGCGGCATCGAAGTGGCCTTCCTGCCGATGAACCTGCCCTATACGATGACACCCGAGCAGGCCGTGGAAGCCGTCAACACCTTCAAGCCGGCCATCATCTATCCATACCACTATGGCGACAGCGACCTGTCGGTGCTGCAAGCCGGTGTCGGCGCCGCTACCGAAGTACGCCTGCGCAACTGGTATCCGAACGGCGCCTGAACGCGCCGCAACGCTTGACTCTTGGGGCATTTGCCTCGATAAGCGCCCTCGGAAACGCGTGCCAGCTTGCCTGGCGCGCTTCCTTTGTTTGAAAACGCTGTTCGAGGCTGCCCGCCGGTTTGATCGCCGGCAACATGCAAGAAGACCGCAGGATCTGGGCTTACGCCTGCGGCGCCACAGAGCGCGACACAATGGGACCGGGCGTTTGACGCTCCCGGTTAAGCTATGACTTTCGCCGTGATCAAAACCGGTGGCAAGCAGTACAAGGTTGCCGCCAACGACGTTCTCAAGATTGAAAAGCTCGATGCCGAAGCCGGCACCATCGTCACCTTCGACCAGGTGCTGATGATTGACGGCGAAGTGGGTGCTCCGCTCATCGAAGGCGCGCTTGTCGCTGCCGAGCTGCTTGAGACCCGCAAGCAGAAGACGGTCATCATCTTCAAGAAGAACCGTCGCCACAATTATCGCCGCCGCAATGGCCACCGCCAGCTGCTGTCGACTGTGCGCATCACCGAAATCCTGACGGGCGGCGCCAAGCCGACCATCAAGGCGGTCGGCATTGCCAAGCCGACCGAGACCGTGACCGAGAAGGCTCCGGCCGCCAAGAAGGCCGCTGCCCCCAAGGCCGCTGCCGCTGAGGCAACCGAAGCCAAGGCACCGGCAAAGAAGGCCGCGCCGAAGAAGGCTGCTGCCGAGACCACTGAAGCCGCTGCTGAAAAGCCGGCAAAGAAGGCCCCGGCCAAGAAAGCCGCACCCAAGGCCGACAAGGAATAAGGAGCTCCAGAGATGGCACACAAAAAAGCAGGCGGTTCATCCCGCAACGGTCGTGACACCGCTGGCCGTCGTCTCGGCGTGAAGAAGTTCGGCGGCGAGACTGTCATCGCCGGCAACATCATCATCCGTCAGCGCGGCACCAAATGGCATCCCGGCACCGGCGTTGGCCTGGGCAAGGACCACACCATCTATGCGCTCGTCGATGGCAACGTGTCGTTCCGAACCCGTGCGAACTCGCAGGTTTTCGTCTCCGTCGACCCGGCAAAGGCCGCCGAATAACCCGGCAGGTCAATCGAACCAGCCGGTGACCAGTTCCCCGGCTCGTGTTCGCGACAGTGCGAAATTTGACAAAGGGGAACCGGTTTGCCGGTTCCCCTTTTCGCATTTTCGCCACGTGGATGAACGTCAAATGAACAGCATCAAGGCCCGCCTCCCCGCCACCCTGACGACGGATCGTCTGGTGCTGACCACGCCGACCCTGGCGCATGTCCCCGACATCGCCCGACTGGCCAACAATGAGCGCATCTTCCAGGTGATGTCGCGCCTGCCCTTTCCCTATACGGAGGCCGACGGGCGGTTCTTCATCGAGCAGGTGGTGACCAGCCCCAATGAGTGCTGCTACGCCATCCTCGACGGCGATGGCATATTCATGGGCGTCGTTGGCCTGCGCTTTGATCCGCCGGCTTTGCCGGAACTGGGCTATTGGCTGGGGGAACCCTTCTGGGGCCAGGGTTACGCCAGCGAGGCGGCCCAGGCCGTGGTCGCGGCGGCAAAAACCGCCGGCATTCCCGCCCTGCGCTCGCGGGCCCTGCTGACCAATACCCCATCGCATAACGTGCTGCGCAAGGCCGGCTTCAGCGTCATTGGCGAAGGCACCGATGCGCAGGGCAATCTGGCGGGTCGGCGTCTGGCACTGATGCGGCTGGAGTTCGACAGATGACGCCCATCACGACCAGACGGCTGATCTTGCGCGAACCGAGCCTCGCTGATGCCCCCCATTATGCGCTGGGCGTCAGCGAATACGAGGTCGCACGGTTCCTGACGCCGATGCCCTATCCCTATACGCTGGCCATGGCATTGGACTGGCTGCGCCAGGCGCAGCCGGCGACGCCCGAACGCGCCATGCTGGTCATCGACCTGCCTGGCCGGGGCGTCATCGGCTGCGTCTCGCTGCTGGACGAACTGGGCTTCTGGATCGCCCGGCCGCACTGGAACCGCGGCTATGTCACCGAAGCGGCGACCGCGCTGCTCGACTGGCATTTTGCCGGCACCGAAGCCGCAACCGTCATCTGCAGCGCCCACCACGACAATGCCGCGTCCCTGGCGGTGCAGAACAAGCTCGGCTTTGTGACAACGCGCCGCGAAATGCGCTTCAGCCAGGCGCTGCAGCGCAATGTCGAGCATGTGGTGACCACATTGTCGCGCCAGGACTGGCAGTTGCGAGGACAGTCATGATGCAAACCGATGCCCTTCCGGCCACCATCCAGACCGAACGCCTCACTCTGCGGGCGCCGGTGTTGTCCGACCTTGCCGATATCGTGGCGATGGCTAATAATCCCAAAATGGTCGAGACGACCGCCACCCTGCCATTCCCCTATGCGGATCGCGATGGCCTGGATTTCATCCAGCAGGCGGCAAGCAGTTCCGAGCTCAGGGCCTATGCCATAGCGGGCGCGGACGACCGCTTCATGGGGTCCATCCTGTTCAAGTTCGCCGACGGCAAATCGCCCGAACTCGGCTACTGGCTGGGCGAGCCCCATTGGGGCAAGGGCTATGCTGCCGAGGCAGTGATCGGACTGCTCGCCGCGACGCGCCACGTGCCCGGTTTCACCCAGATAGGGGCGCGCGTGCTGCAAAGCAATCCGGCGTCGATCCGCGTGCTGGAGAAAGCCGGCTTCCTCCTCCTCGAACGCAGCCAGGGCGTGGTCGAGCGCCATCGCGGCAAGCCGCTTCTGATCATGGGGTGGCGGGCGTCATGAATGTGACGCTGCATACGCCCCGGTTCATCCTGCGCCCGGCCCAATTGGGCGACGCAGAACCGATTGCCCGCTACCTCAACGATTTCGAGGTGGCCGGCAATCTTGCGCGTGTGCCCTTCCCCTACCACCTGAGTGACGCCAAGGCTTGGCTGCGCACCCAGCGCCCCAGTCTGCCGGTCGAGGAAACCAACTTCGCCATCGAGCTGCCAGACGAGGGCCTTGCTGGCCATGTCGGCTTCCACCGGGGCGCGCAGGGCCCGATTGTTGGCTATTGGCTGGGCCGGCCCTTCTGGGGGCGCGGCCTCATGACCGAGGCGGTGACGGCAAGCCTCGACTGGTTCTTCGAGACCACCCAGGCGGATGCCATCTATTCGGGCGTTTTCCATTTCAACGCGGCGTCGCTCGCCATTCAACTCAAGCTCGGATTTACCCAAACCGGGCGCTCCACCCTGCTCTGCCTTGCGCGCGGCGCCGAGGTGGAGCATATCGACACCAAACTGACGCACAGCGTCTGGAAGGCCAGAGAAAAATGAAGTTCCTCGACCAGGCCAAGGTCTATGTACGCTCCGGCGATGGCGGCGCCGGCGCCGTCTCGTTCCTGCGCGAAAAGTTCGTCGAGTTCGGCGGCCCCAATGGCGGCAATGGCGGCCGCGGCGGCGATGTCGTCATCGAATGCGTCGATGGCCTGAATACGCTGATCGACTATCGCTACCAGCAGCATTTCAAGGCCAAGACCGGCACCCATGGCATGGGCAAGCAGCGCACCGGCGCCGATGGCGAAGACACGATTCTGCGCGTGCCCGTGGGCACCCAGGTGTTCGAAGACGATAACGAAACCCTGATCGCCGACATGACCGAGGTGGGCCAGCGTGTCGTGCTGCTCAGCGGTGGCAATGGCGGCTTTGGCAATGCCCATTTCAAGACCAGCGCCAACCAGGCGCCGCGCCATGCCAATCCCGGCCAGGTCGGCGTCGAGAAATGGGTGTGGCTGCGCCTCAAGCTCATCGCCGACGCCGGCCTTGTCGGCCTGCCCAATGCCGGCAAGTCAACCTTTCTCGCCGCCGTCTCGGCTGCCAAGCCCAAGATTGCCGCCTACCCCTTCACCACGCTCCACCCCAATCTGGGCGTGGTGTCGATCGGTGAGCGCGACTTCGTTCTGGCCGACATTCCCGGCCTGATCGAAGGCGCCAGCGAAGGCGCCGGAATCGGCGACCGCTTCCTGGGCCATGTCGAGCGCTGCGGCGTGCTGGTCCACCTGATCGATGGCACCCAGGAGGACGTCAAGCAGGCCTACAAGACCATTCGCGGTGAACTGGCTGCCTATGACGAGCGGCTGGCCGAAAAGCCCGAAATCGTGGTGCTCAACAAGATCGACGCCATCGAGCCCGACGATCTCAAGGAAAAGCTCAAGGTGCTCAAGAAGGTCAGCAAGCAGGATGTGCTGCTGGTCTCGGGCGTCACCGGCAAGGGCACCGACATGGTGCTCTATGGCATCATCGAGACGCTGGATGCAGCCAAGGCGGCCAAGCTCGAGGCCATCAGGCGGAAGGCCGAACCCAATTGGGCGCCGTGATGATTGCGGGGCGGAGCCTCTTCACCTCTCCCTTCGGGGGAGAGGTCGACCCTCTTGGGTCGGGTGAGGGGGCCTTTTCTTGATGCGGTGCTTGTGGAAGGCCCCCTCACCCGGCGCTGCGCGCCGACCTCTCCCCCAAAGGGAGAGGTGTACAGAGATCGAGTACCCGGCAAAATGAACGCCCTCGCGCCCTATAAGCGCCTGACCATCAAGATCGGTTCTGCCCTGCTCGTCGACAAGACGGGCCGGCTGCGTGCCGCCTGGCTGGCGGACCTGGCGGCCGATATCGCTGCGCTCAAGCTGGGCGGTTGCGAGGTGGTGATCGTCTCCTCGGGCGCCATTGCGCTGGGCCGGGGCCTGCTGGGGCTCAGCGCCGTGGCGCTAACGCTGGAGCAGAGCCAGGCTGCGGCCAGTGCCGGGCAGATTGCCCTGAGCCAGGCCTGGGCCGAAGCGCTGGGCCGGCACGGCATCGTCACCGGGCAGATTCTGATCACGCCCAATATCACTGAAGAGCGGCGCTATTATCTCAACGCCCGCACCACCATCGCGACCCTGCTGGGGCTCGGCGCCATACCGATCATCAACGAGAATGACAGCGTCGCCACCGCCGAGATCCGCTATGGCGACAACGACCGCCTCTCGGCCCGCGTGGCGACGATGATCGAGGCCGATTGCCTGGTGCTGCTGAGCGATGTCGACGGACTTTATACCGCCCCGCCGGCCAAGGATGCCAATGCCGAGCACCTGCCCGTGGTGCGCTCCATCACGCCTGCCATCGAAGCCATGGCCGGCGGCGCGGCCAGCCACCTGTCGCGCGGCGGCATGACCACCAAGGTCGAGGCCGGCAAGATCGCCACCCAGGCCGGCACGGCCATGATCATCGCCAAGGGCACGGAGAGCCATCCGCTCAAGGCCCTGACCGATGGCGGGCGGCACACATTGTTCCACCCTGCGCAAAGCCGGGCCCAGGCCCGTAAGCGCTGGATCATGGGTACGCTGGCCGTATCGGGCACGCTGCAGGTCGATGCCGGCGCGGCGCGGGCTCTGCTGACCGGCAAGTCGCTGCTGCCCATCGGCGTCACCCGGGTCACCGGCGAATTCGGGCGTGGCGACGCCATTGCCATCACCAATCCGGATGGCGTCGAAATCGCCCGCGCCCTGGTCGGCCTCGACAGCGACGAGGCACGGCTGGTCATGGGCAAGCGCAGCGACGCCGTGGTGGAACTGCTGGGTGCCGGCAACCGCGCCGCCCTGGTGCATCGCGATAACATGGTGCTGGTCGGCGCCAAGGAGGACAGCCATGAGCTTGGCTGAGGCTGAAAAGTCCGTCACCCAGATCATGGCCGAGATCGGCCGCAATGCGCGCATCGGCGCCAAGGCGCTGGCTATTGCCAGCCCGGCGCAGAAGCAGCAGGCGCTGACTGTCGCCGCTGGGGCCATCAATGCCCATCGCAAGGCAATCCTGGCCGCCAATGAAAAGGACATGGCGGCGGCCGAGGCCAAGGGCATTTCCAAGGCCTTTCTCGATCGCCTGCTACTGACCGACGCCCGCATCGACGGCATCGTCGAAGCGGTGCGCACCATTGCCGACCTGCCCGACCCCGTCGGCGCCACCATTGCCGAATGGGACCGGCCCAATGGGCTGCATATCGAGCGCGTGCGCACGCCGCTCGGCGTTATCGGCGTGATCTTTGAATCGCGCCCCAATGTCACCGCCGATGCCGGCGCGCTCTGCATCAAGTCAGGCAATGCGGTGATCCTGCGCGGCGGCAGCGACAGCTTTCATTCCAGCAAGGCCATTGTCGAATGCATGCTTGATGGCCTGCATGCTGCAAGCCTGCCGGTGGAATGCTTGCAGCTTGTGCCCACCACGGACCGCGCCGCAGTCGGCGAGATGCTCAAGGGCCTCGACGGCAATATCGACGTTATCGTCCCGCGCGGCGGCAAGACCCTGGTCGCCCGCGTGCAGGACGAGGCGCGCGTGCCGGTCTTTGCCCATCTCGAAGGGCTCGTGCATGTCTATATCGACAAGAGCGCCGCGCTCGACAAGGCGGTCAACGTCACCCTCAATGCCAAGATGCGCCGCACCGGCATTTGCGGCGCCGCCGAGACGCTGCTGGTGCACCAGGATGTGGTCGCCACCCACCTCAAGCCGATCATCGAGGCACTGATCGCCAAGGGCTGCGAAATTCGCGGCGACGCCACCGTCATGGCCGCCATTCCGGCTGCCAAGGCTGCGACCGAGGAAGACTGGCGCACCGAATATGAGGACGCGATCATCTCGGTGAAGATCGTCGACAGTCTCGAAGCGGCCATCGCCCATATCGAGCTTTATTCCAGCCACCACACCGAGGCGATCATCGCCGAGGACCCGGCCGCCGTCGAAAAGTTCTTCAACGAGATCGACAGCGCCATCCTCTTGCACAATGCCTCCACCCAGTTCGCCGATGGCGGCGAATTCGGCTTTGGCGGCGAAATCGGCATCGCCACCGGCAAGATGCATGCGCGCGGGCCGGTCGGCGTCGAACAGCTCACCAGCTTCAAATACCGCATCCGCGGCAATGGCCAGACGAGACCCTGACCCCTTTTGACCCTGCGCCATCCCCTCCGTATTCCCGGAATTACCGAACTGCCGCCTTCCGGCTCCGGCATGCGCATCGGGCTGTTTGGCGGCAGCTTCAATCCGATCCACGAGGGTCATCGCCTGGTCATCGACGAGACCATGCGGCGGCTCGAGCTCGACGCCATCTGGGTGCTGGTGACGCCGGGCAATCCGCTCAAGAACCACAATGACCTGGCGCCCCTGACCGATCGGGTGATGGCGGCCCGCGCGCTGCTCGACAATCCGCGCGTCCGGGTCACCGGCTTCGAGGCGGCGCATGGCTTCACCTATTCCTGGCAGACCATCCGCTTTTTGACCCAATCCATGCCCGACCGGCGCTTTGTCTGGATCATGGGCGCCGACAATCTGGTTGATTTCAACCGCTGGGAACGCTGGCGCGATATCGCCGCCATGGTGCCGCTGGCCATCTATGTCCGGCCCGGCTCAAGCCGGCGGGCGCCTGTTTCCATGGCCGCCACCGCGCTGGCGCGCTGGCGCGTCGATGAGGACGATGCGCCGCGTCTGGCCATGCTGCCGCCCCCGGCCTGGGTCTACCTGCATGGCCGTCAATCCCCGCTCTCATCGTCGGCCATCAGGGCAAGACGGCAACCGGTTAAGCCAAAATGAACGCCCAATCTTGCGAAATTCTCGCCGAAGGCGCATATTGCTCTTGTGTGATACT
Organism: Devosia sp.; assembly: GCF_036676215.1. Taxonomy (GTDB): domain Bacteria; phylum Pseudomonadota; class Alphaproteobacteria; order Rhizobiales; family Devosiaceae; genus Devosia. Next base: position 33,088 of record NZ_JAKFDJ010000050.1, read on the forward strand.
TGTCACCGGAACAGGAACTGACTGCTTGCCGTTTACAAAACGCCTGCAACTTTCCGATCAACAACCAAGGATGCTGACCCCACGCATGACCCATGCACTGGCATGGGCGGAAGGCCATTGCTGATGGCCGCTCTGCCCGAGAACACCGTCTCCACGCCCCCGGCCACTCCGGCCACGCCCGAACGCCCCATGATCGATGTGATCCTTGATTGCCTTGACGATGCCAAGGCCGAGGAAATCGTTGCCGTGGACATTACCGGCAAATCTTCGCTGGCCGACCACATGGTCGTGGCTTCCGGCCGTTCGCAGCGCCATGTTGGCGCCGTGGCCGACCAGATGGTCACCGCTCTGCGCGATGCCGGCTATGGCAAACCGCGCATTGAGGGCCTGCCCCATTGCGACTGGGTGCTTGTCGATGCCGGCGATGTCATCGTCCACATCTTCCGCCCGGAAGTGCGCGAATTCTACAATATCGAGAAGATGTGGCAGGCCGATTTCGCCGCCGACGCCCACTAGGCTTTCTCGATGCGGATCACGATCGCGGCTGTCGGCCGAATGAAGGCCGGGCCGGAGCGGGAAATGGTCGCCCGCTATCTCGATCGTGCCACCGGCGGCGGCAAGCCGCTGGCGCTGACCGGCTTTGATGTCATTGAACTGAGCGAATCGCGCGCCTCCTCCTCGGCCAGCCGCAAGGCTGACGAGGCCAAGGC
>NZ_JAKFDJ010000051.1:0-2472 GCF_036676215.1 Devosia sp.
CGTTTTCTCCATCCTGGCCAGCATCCACCACACCGCCGAGTTCGGCCTGGGTTTCGATGAAGTCGATGCCGTCAGCGGCCCGCTGATCGGGCGTCCGAAGTCGGCGACCTACCGGACTTCCGATGTGGTCGGCCTGGACACCATGGCCCACGTCATCAAGACCATGGGCGACACCCTACCCAACGATCCCTGGCACAAGTATTTCGCCGCCCCCAAATGGCTCCAGGCTTTGATCGCCAAGGGCGCGCTGGGGCAGAAGACCGGCGCCGGCATTTTCCGCAAGGTCGGCAAGGACATCGTGGTACTCGATCTGAAGGCCCAGGACTATCGTCCGTCGACCGGCGTCGCCGCACCGGAAGTCGTCGAGATCCTGAAGCTGAAGAACCCGGCGGAGAAGTTCGCCAAACTGCGTGAAAGCCAGCACCCGCAGGCGCAGTTCCTGTGGGCCACCTTCCGCGACCTGTTCCACTACAGCGCCTACCACCTGGCCGATATCGCCGAGACCGCGCGCGATGTCGATCTCGCCATCCGCTGGGGTTACGGCTGGGCGCTGGGCCCGTTCGAGACCTGGCAGGCCGCCGGCTGGAAACAGGTGGCGCAGTGGATCGCCGATGACATCGTCGCCGGCAAGACCATGAGTTCGGCGCCGTTGCCCAACTGGGTATTCGATGGCCGCGAAGGCGTGCACGCCGCCGAGGGCAGCTACAGCCCGGTCAAGAACGCCAAGCTGCCGCGCTCTTCCCTGCCCGTCTACCAGCGCCAGCGTTTCCCGGACCCGCTGCTGGGAGAGAAATTCCCGGCCGGCGAAACCGTGTTCGAGAACGATGGCCTACGCATGTGGACCGACGGCGACGGCATCGCGGTGGTCGGCTTCAAGACCAAGATGAACACCGTCAACGACCATGTGCTCAACGGTCTGCAGGAAGCGGTGGGCCGCGCCGAGCGGGACTTCAAGGGACTGGTGCTGTGGCAAAACAGCGAGCCATTCTCCGCCGGCGCCGATCTTTCCGGTGCCATGGGTCTGTTGCAAGCCGGCGATGTGAAAGGCTTCGACGCCATGGTCGCCAACTTCCAGGCCACCAGCCAGCGCATCAAGTATTCGCTGGTGCCAGTGGTAGCAGCGGTGCGTGGCCTTGCGTTGGGCGGTGGCTGCGAATTCCAGATGCACAGCGCCAAGACCGTGGCGGCATTGGAAAGCTATACGGGATTAGTGGAAGCGGGCGTTGGCCTGCTGCCGGCCGGCGGCGGCTTAAAGGAAATCGCGGTGCGTGCTTCGCAAGCGGCAGGCGCGGGCGGCGATGTGTTCGCCGAGCTCAAGAAGACCTTCGAGACCGTGGCGATGGCCAAGGTTTCGGCTTCGGCGATGGAGGCGCAGGAACTGGGCCTGATGCGCAAGACCGACAAGATCGTGTTCAACGCCTTTGAGCTGCTGTACGTAGCCAAACAGGAAGTGTTGGCCTTGGCCGAAAGCGGCTACCGCCCGCCCCTGCCCGCGCGCCGCATCCAGGTCGCCGGCGATGTCGGCATCGCCACTTTCAAGATGATGCTGGTGAACATGCTGGAGGGCCGCTTCATCAGCGAATACGACTACGAAATAGCGGTGCGCATCGCCACCGTGCTGTGCGGCGGCGCAGTAGACCGCGGATCGCTGGTCGACGAAGAATGGTTGTTGAAGCTCGAGCGTCAGCACTTCGTGGAACTGGCGCAACAGGAAAAGACCCAGGCGCGCATCGGCCACATGCTGAAGACCGGCAAGCCCCTTAGAAACTGAGAATCGGGAAACGGGATTCGGGATTCGTGAAAGCGAAGCCCGAATCCCTGCACTACCGAATCCCCAATCTCGAATCTCGAATTCCGGAGTTATCCATGAGCAAGCAGATCCAGGAAGCCTACATCGTCGCCGCCACCCGCACCCCGGTAGGCAAGGCGCCCAAAGGCGTGTTCCGCAATACCCGTCCAGACGACATGCTGGCGCATGTGCTGAAAGCCGTCGTCGCCCAGGCCCCGGGCATCGACGTGAGCCGCATCGACGACGCCATCATCGGCTGCGCCATGCCCGAGGGCGAGCAAGGCATGAACGTGGCGCGCATCGGCCTGTTGCTGGCCGGCCTGCCCAACACCATCGCCGCGCAGACCATCAACCGCTTTTGTTCCTCGGGTCTACAGGCCGTGGCGCTGGCGGCCGACCAGATCCGCTTGGGCAACGCCGACCTGATGCTGGCCGGCGGCACGGAGTCGATGTCGATGGTGCCCATGATGGGCAACAAGATCGCTCTCGCGCCCAGCGTGTTCGACAACGACCATGTGGCCATCGCCTACGGCATGGGCATCACGGCCGAGAAGGTGGCCGAGGAGTGGAAGATCTCGCGCGAGGACCAGGACGCCTTCGCGCTGGCCTCGCACCAAAAAGCCATCGCGGCGATGCAGGCAGGCGAATTCCGCAGCGAAATCACCCCTTATGAAGTGATGTCG
>NZ_JAKFDJ010000052.1:0-210454 GCF_036676215.1 Devosia sp.
AGCGCCTGCAGGCCGGACATGAACACCCGGCCCTCGGTCGCCGAGTAACGATCATCCAGTGATATCACCTTCGTCGTCATGCCATCCTCCGCTAGGAAGATTGGCACAGATCGCATAGGAGCATTTCACTATCCGGGGGGCAAACTTGCCCCGAATTAGGATGTCGTCCTCAATATACGCACCGTGGTAGGACTGATGTCTGGATCTCGCCGGGGGTCAATCGTCGGTGACCATTCGCCCCGATTTCTCACCACCAGCAGCCGGTCTGACCAAGCGGCAGCTTTCGGGACCGTCAAAGACTTGATCCGACGACCGATATTGGGCGCAAAGCCGACCTGGCGGGGCCGCAAGCCGACAGGCGGCTTCTGGGGCCCGCGAGGCGAATAACGGGCTTTCAAGCTGCTGGGGCCAGGGTCTCCGACGGGCCCGAAGCGGACATACTGAGCGCAAGCGATCGATTCATCAAAACGATGGCCTTTGGCGCGAACTGGGTGCTAGTGCCTCGGTATGGCGACGGGTGAGATTGCTCTCTTTTGCGCAGCAATTCGGAACGGCGCGTTGATGGCTCCATAGCCGGCATAGCTGCCACGGCGCTCGACGATCTCGAAGAAGAAGCCCTCGCCGAAATTAGGCGTGTAGAGCTGGAAGAATTCGCCGTTAGCATCACGATCGTAGAGGATGTGGTTGTCGGCGAGGCGTTTGAGCAATGCACCGTCGAGGCCAAGCCGGGCTTCCAGGTCGTCGTAGTAATTCTGCGAAATCTCCAGCGGCGCCAATCCGCTTCTGCGCAGGAAGGCGGCAGTTTCGAAAATGTCGGACGAGGCAAAGGCGATGTGCTGCACGCTTGAACCAAAGGTTTCGGCGATGAAACGTCCGGCCAGGGTGCGGTGGCTTTCCGCACCGTTTAGTGTAAGGCGCATAGCGCCGCCGGGGCTTTCGATCACCTGGCTGCGCACCAGCCCCGAAGGGTCGATGACGTCGACCATGGGACCTTTGTCCACCACGAAGATCGAGCGGTAGAACAGGATCCAGGTGAGCATCTCCTCGTAGTTCATGGTCTGGGCGATGTGGTCGAACCCGATGAGACCGGCATCGGCGCCCGCCGGCTCGGAACCGAACTCGATGTCCCAGACGCGCGCCAGGTCGGTATTGTCGTCCAGGAAATAGATCACCCCGCCGCCGACGCCGCGTATGGCGGGGATGGACAATTCGCCCGGGCCCACGCGCTGGGCGAACGGCTGGGCATGGAGCGCCTTGGCGCGCGCCAGGGTCGCGCCCGCATCCTCGACAAGCAGGCCCATGGCATAGGCCGACGTGCCGTGGGTGAGGTAGGCAGCATGGGCCAGGCCCTCGCGCTCCGTATTGACCACGATGTTGATGCTGCCCTGGCTGAAGCGCTCTACACTCTTGCTCCTGTGCTTGCCGGTACGGGAAAAGCCCAGTTGACCAAGCATTGTCCGAAGCGTGTCTGCCTCCGTCTCATCAGCGGTGAATTCGACGAAGGAAACGCCTTTGACCGGCACGCGCGGTGGCAGCGCCATGCCGGCCGGAGCCACTTCCGGCTCCGCTTCGCGCACCTGATCCATCAAGAAGATCAGCGAGCGGTGTCCGTCGAGCGCGATGGTGCGCGGGGAGCCGGAGCGGAACTGGTCGTTGAAGATTTCAAGGGAAAGCGGGCCGGAATAGCCCGTCGCGGCCACGGCGCGGGCAAAGTCCACCACCGGCAGGTCGCCTTCGCCTGGCATGTTGCGGAAATGGCGGCTCCAATAGAGCAGGTCCATGTCCAGCGCTGGCGCGTCGGCCAGTTGCACGATGAAGATCTTGTCGCCCGGAATGGATCGAATGGTGTTGGGATCGATGCGGCGCGACAGGCTGTGAAAGCTGTCGAGGATGATGCCGACATTGGGATGGTCGGCACGGCGCACGATTTCCCAGGCGTCGCGATGGTCGTTGACGTGCCGCCCCCAAGCTAGGGCCTCATATCCCACCTTGAGCCCGCGCTTTGCAGCGCGTTCGCCCAGTTCGCGGAAGTCGGCAGCAGCGCGGTCGATGCCGCCAAGTGCCGCGGGGGCGACGCTGGAACAGACCAGCATCAAGGGGGCGCCGAGTTCCGTCATCAGGTCGAACTTGCGCTCGGCGCGCTCGAAGGCCTGGCGGCGCTGCGGCTCGGGCAGGCCCTCGAAATCGCGGAACGGCTGGAACAGGGTAATCTCCAGCCCCAGATCGGCGGCCATGCGGCGAACCTCGGCAGGGCTGCGATCATAGGCGAGGAAGTCGTTCTCGAAGATCTCCACACCATCGAAGCCGGCCGCTGAAATGGCCTCCAGCTTCTCCCGGAGATCGCCGCTGATGGAAACGGTGGCAATCGACGTTTTCATGACACGCCTTTGTACGAACCAGTTCGTACAAAATACGCGGCGTGCAGTGCGAGGTCAATGGACAGGCGTGCTCGGTGAGCAATGGAGGCGTCGTTTCCTCCGTCCTCACGGTTCTGTTTCGCGGCGGCCCGACCGTATGATGAGGTGCCTGGAGGTCCCTAAAAAATCCAGGCCACCGGGTCATTGGCGAAACAGAGCGCCATCAGGTCCCGACAAACGTCTCGGGCTTGGCGACGTAGCGCAGCACCATTTCGACCGTGTTCTGTTTGAGCCGGACCAGCATATCGGGCGCGCCGAAGTCGCGGGCGAAGAGTTGCGAGAAGGTGGCGCGGTTGGAGACGTTGAAGAAGCACAGGGCGCTGATCTGCCAATGGATCTCGAGGGGATCGAGGCCGGGTCGGAACTGGCCTTCGTTGAGGCCACGTTCGTAGAGTTCCCCGATACGGGCGATGGCGGTGACGTTGAGGTCTCGCACCACGCTGGAACGTTGAAGATACTGCCCGTGATGGATATTCTCGATCATCACCATGCGGATGAAATCCTCGTGCTGGTGATGGTGCTCGAAGGTGAATTCCACCAGACGCTTTAGCCCTTCAATGGGCGACAGCCCGGCAATATCGAGCTTGGCTTCTCCTTCGCGCACCTGGCGGTAGGCGTTTTCCAGCGCACTCAAATAGAGCCCGTCCTTGTCGCCGAAATAATAGTAGATCATGCGTTTGGATGAGCGCGTCTTGGCGGCAATCTCGTCGATGCGGGCTCCCGAAAGCCCGTTGAGCGCGAATTCCTGCGAAGCCACCTCAATGATATTCTGCCGCGTGCCCTCAGGGTCCTGCTGACGCGTGGGTGTTTTGCGTGCAGCCTTCGCTATCTCAGACGCGCTCTCCGCCATGGGGCTCTTGCCTTTCCTCATTCTGGCCCACGATTGACTAAACTAACCAGTTCGTACATTGTGAGCAAATCGCCTGTCGCAGTTGTACGGGCGAGACGGCGGCGAAAACAAGGGCGCATGGGCGAATGCCCTGACGTCGCGGGGAGTTGGTTTGGTGTCCAGTCAAGATGACCGCGTGCGCCATGCCTTTGCGGCGATCGGTGGCGAACGTGCTATGCCTGTTGCCGGTGGGGATGGGACCATGCGAATCGGCCTGCTCGGCCGCGGTATCGGGTCGTCTCTCACCCCTATTATGCATGAAGCCGAAGGGCGTCGGTTGGGACTGGCCTATCGTTACGATCTCATCGATTTCGACCGGCTCGGGCTGGACGATGCCGATTTGGGTGTAGTGCTCGAAACGGCGCGGGAGCTTGGCTACCGGGGACTCAACGTCACCTATCCCTTCAAGCAGGCGATCATTCCCCTGCTCGATAGCCTCGCGTCGGAGGCAGCTGCCATTGGCGCGGTCAATACGGTGGTCCTGCGCGACGGTGCCCGGGTCGGTCACAATACGGATTGCTGGGGGTTCGCCCAGAGCGTTCGCAAGGGGCTGGGCACGGTCCCAATCGACCATGTGGTGCAGATCGGCGCTGGCGGGGCAGGGGCGGCCGTGGCCCATGCGCTGGTGCAACTAGGCGCCAAAAATATCGACATCGTCGATGCCGATATCGGCAAGGCAGAAGCCCTGGCGCGCAACGTGAGAGATGTCACCGGTGCCCGCGCTCAGGGTCTCGCCCCGATGCGGTTGGGCGAGGTCATCGGTATGGCCGACGGCGTAGTGAACGCTACCCCGGTGGGCATGGAAAAGTACCCCGGCATGCCCTTTGACCCTGGCCTGCTGCAGCGCCGGCAATGGGTGGCCGACATCATCTATTTCCCGCGCGAAACCGAATTGTTGCGCCAGGCCCGGGCGCTGGGGTGCCGTGTACTGCCAGGGGGCGGCATGGCCATATATCAGGCGGTGCGGGCGTTTCACCTGTTCAGCGGCATCGAACCCGATGCAACAGAAATGGGCCGCACCTTCGCCGCCTATGCCTAGCCGGCGAGCTTGCCTGTCGACAGCACATGTTCGACGCCGCGATTGACGTGGCCGGAGAGCATAGCGAGTGCTCCATCCACATCGCGCTGGAGGGCCATTTCGAATAGCGCCCGGTGGTCGTCCACTACCCCACTGCCGCGGAAGCTGGCCGCCAGCATGTGGTAGCGCAGGAACCGGTCGAAAATGGCCGCGTGCAGGTCGAGCAGCACCTGGGAGCCGCAGGCCGAAATCAGTGCATTGTGAAAGGCGAAGTCGTAGCGCACCCAGTTGACAGTGTGGCGCTCATGGCCCGCGAGCAGGCGTTTTTCGGTCGCAGCCAGCTTGTGATGGGCCGCTACGACGCGGCCCTCCCATTCAAGGTCGCCATGCGCGAAGGAGAGGCGTAGGGCGTGGCTTTCAAGCAGCAGCCGTAGATCGGCGATTTCGCGCAGATCCTGCGCGGTGGCCGGGGCGACGGCAAATCCCTTTTGTCCTTCGGCTATCACCAGGGACTCGCTGGCGAGGCGATTGAGAATTTCCCGCAATGTGCTGACGCCAACGCCGTATTGCTCGCGCAGGGTTTCCAGTCGCAGTTTTTGTCGCGGTGCCAGGCGGCAGGCAATGATGTCGGCCCGCAGGCGCATGTAGGTCGCCTCGCCAACGGAAGTCACGGCGGCATCGGGGGTCTCGGGCATCACAAATCATCTGACAAATTTGATTTCATCTGCTACATAGCTAAATACGTGAGAAAAAGAAAGCATGCCGATCTTTCGATCCAACCCACCGTTGACATGAACGAACTATTTCGTACAAAGTGATTGCAGGCCGATGGCGGGAGGTCATTGGCGCAGGCCGGACAGGCCGGAACAGGGGTTTCGGCCCTTTTGGGAGGATCATTGATGACCATTTCACTTTCGCGCCGCGCACTCATGGTGGGCGGCTTGCTGCTGGCGGCCGCATTCCCCGCCATGGCGCAGGACAAGCCTGTGCTGCGCTTTTCGGCGGTGTTCTCCGAGCAGGACATCCGCGCAGAGATGATGAGTCTGCTCTCTTCGCAGGTTGCTGAAGAGGTCACCATCGAGACCTATCTGGGTGGCAACCTGTTCAAGCAGGGCACCGAACTGGTGGCGCTGCAGCGTGGCAACCTGGAGATGGGCAATATTGCCCCGCAGGACGTGTCCAATCAGATCCCGGCCTGGTCGGTATTGACCTCGGCCTATCTGTTCCGCGATGCCGCGCATCTGCGCGCCTTCTTCGACAGCGAGGTCGGCGCTGAATTCAAGCAGATGGCCGAAGACCAGCTCGGCATCCATATCCTCGGGCCGACCTACTTCGGTGCCCGCCAGGTGGGCCTGCGCGGCGACAAGCAGATCAATACGCCCGCCGACATGGCCGGCATCAAGCTGCGCATGCCCGGCGGCGACGCCTGGCAGTTCCTGGGGACGGCGCTGGGCGCCAACCCGACCCCGATGGCCTATGCGGAAGTCTATACGGGCCTGCAGACCGGCGCCATCGACGGGCAGGACAATCCGCTGCCCAATGTCGAGAACATGAAGTTCTACGAAGTCATGGATCAGATCGTCCTGACCTCACATCTTGTGGGCTATGACCTCCTGGTCATCAGCAAGGCCGCCTGGGATGCCATGGCCCCCGACCAGCAGGAAGCCTTCCAGGCCGCCGCCAACGTGGCCATGGACTTCAGTCAGGAAGAGCACCTCAAGCGCGAGGCCGAACTGGTCGAGCGTTTCAAGAGCGCCGGCCTCGACGTCTATGAACCGGACCTGGATGCCTTCCGCAGCCACGCTCAGCAGATGTATCTCGACTCCGACCTTGCCAGTGACTGGCCCGAAGGTGTGATCGACCAGATCAACGGCCTTTAGGGCGTCGCAGAAGGACGGCGCCGCATCTGGCGCCGTCCTTCACTCTACGGCATCTTCGGTCGACCCGGCCGACATAGCGGAGTCCCCGTCATGCCCTCTTCTCTTACCCGCATCGGCGGCTGGCTTCATGCCAGGGCAGAAAATCTGCTGGCATTGATGCTGGCGGTCATGTTTGCGGTCTTCATCCTGCAGATTGTCTTCCGGTATCTGCTAAACTTTCCCATCGGCTGGACCCATGAAGTCAGCGTGATGATGTGGCTCTGGCTGGTGCTGTTCGGCACCGCCTTCGTGGTGCGCGACAGCGAGGAGATCCGCTTCGACATCCTATACGGCGCGGCACGAGGAAGATTGAAGCGGGCCATGGTCCTGCTGACTGGGCTGACGCTGGTGGCGCTGTTCACCATCTCCCTGCCGGCCGTCATCGACTACATCATGTTCATGAAGGTGGAGCGGACCGCCTATCTCAAGATCCGCTTCGACTATCTCTATTCCATCTATGGCATCTTCGCGGTCGCCATGATCGTTCGCCAGCTCTGGCTGTGTGGGCGCGCCGTGTGGGGCAAGGACCAAGACGAGTTCGACCCAACCAAGGCAGGTTCTGGCGTATGACCGTTTCCCTGGCCTTCCTCTTTGCCCTAGGGCTCATCACTTTCCTTGCCTTCTTCGGCCTGCCCATGGGGCTCGCCATGATCTGCGGGTCGATCCTCTATCTGCTCATGCGCGGGCAGGACATGGGCATTGTGGCTGAGCAGTTCCTCAACGGCATGTATTCCAACTACATCATGCTCGCGGTGCCGCTCTTCATCCTCGCCGCCGAGATCATGAACTCGGGCTCGCTGTCCGATCGCCTGCTCAAATGGTGCGACGCCCTTGTCGGGCGTTTCCGCGGCGGGCTGGCCCAGGTCAATGTGCTGCAATCGATCGTCTTTGCCGGCATGAGCGGTTCCGCCGTGGCCGACGCGGCCGGCTCGGGCAAGATGATGCAGCACATGATGACCAAGGATGACAAATACACGCCCTCCTATGCGGCGGCGCTGACCGCTGCAACGGCGGTGATCGGTCCCATCATCCCGCCCTCCATTCCAATGGTGCTCTATGCCCTGGTGGCGGATACCTCCATTGGCTACCTGTTCCTGGGCGGACTGGTGCCGGGCCTGCTGATGGCGCTGTTCCTCATGGTGCAGATCGGCATCACCGCTCGGCTCAAGAACTTTCCCATCGAGGCGCCGGTACCAGTTCGGCAATTGCCGCGCATGACCTGGGATGCCCTCCCCGTGCTGATGATGCCGGTGGTGCTGATGTGGGGCATCTATGGCGGCGTCACCACACCGACCGAGGCCGCAGCAGTCGCTGCCGCCTATGCTCTGGTCGTGTCTGTCGTGGTCTATCGCAGCGTCAGGGCCGGGGACTTCTATCGCTCGCTGCTGATCAGCGCCAAGACGACTGCCTCTATCGGCATGTTGATCGCCGGGGCGCTGGTCTTCAACTATGTGGTGACCATCGAGAATATCCCGCGCAGCCTCTCCATGCTGCTGCTCTCCTGGGATCTCGACCCGCTGATGTTCCTGATCATCGTGAACCTCATCCTGTTGATTCTCGGTTGTGTGCTCGAAGGCACGACCATCCTGCTTGTCATCGTTCCGGTGCTGATCCCCACAGCGCAGGCGCTGGGTATCGACATGGTCCATTTCGGCGTCGTGGTGGTGGTCAACATCATGCTCGGGCTGATCACGCCACCCTATGGCCTGTTGCTCTTCATCATGACGCGTATCTCGGGCGCACCCATGCGGGCGCTGATCGCGGATGTCATACCCTTCCTTCTCGGGCTCCTGCTCGCTCTCTGTCTCTTCACCTTCGTGCCCGAGACCGTGCTCTGGCTGCCGAAGCTCTTCGGCTATCAGGGAGCCACGCTGTGAAGCCGATCTATGTTCTCAACGGTCCCAATCTCAATCGGCTGGGCAAGCGCGAGCCGCAGATCTACGGCACGACCACATTGGCCGAGGTGGAGGCCAATTGCCGGATTGCCGCGGGCGAGCGCCCGGTAGTTTTTCGCCAGACCAATAGCGAGGGGACATTGATCAACCTCGTGCACGAGGCCATCGACGAAGGCGCGGGTATCGTCATCAACCCAGCGGCCTTCACCTTCACCTCCCTGGCCCTGCTCGACGCGCTCAAGATGTTCGAGGGCCCCGTGATCGAGCTCCACATCTCCAACATCCACAAGCGCGAGCCGATCTATCACCGGTCCTACGTGTCGATGCGCGCCGATGCCGTGATCGCCGGCCTGGGCGCCTATGGCTATGAGGCCGCAGTTGTGGCCCTACTGAGGTTGCTGAGGGCATAGCTGTGCAAGCCTGACAGCGCAAAACGCGTGGCTTTGAGAAGCCGTCTTTTTGATCGCGGCAAGTGAATACCATTCGATGTCGGTGAGGGCGGCGCCCTGCAACGCATAGTAGTTGTCAGGAAGTCGCGACAATTCGGCGGCGTTTTTTCGATCAGAAGGCGCGAGTCGTCCGTCAGCCGCTACGTGCCTCCCCCAGGCCGATTGCATGGAGGAACCCGGTAAGTTGGGGGGACTCGGCCATTTCGACCTTGGGCATCAGGACAATTGTCCCGAACGCTACCACGAGAAGGGCGCGGACGCGGGTCCGGGCACGGTGAGCGCGAGAAACATACATTGGATGGCCAGCCACTTCAGTTTCCGCGCCGTGCGTCGCTGCGCCGGCCAAAGCAATGCGCGCCCATCGAGTCGATGTCGGCGCGGATCAGGCCGATATCGGTGAGCATCTGGTCGCTGAGTTGGGAAAGGTGCTGCCTGGTCCTGCGGATAGAGCGCCTTTCGCGCCAGCCGTCGAAAGCATTGAACATGTTGGTCTCCTTAAAAGATGGCCTCACCTACAGTCTGGCCGTGGCGCGGCCCCCACTCGTTTGAGCGGGCTTTTGGATAAAAAGAGCTCGGGACGCGGCGGCGCCGAAAAAAAGCCGCCCAGCGAGATTGCGGGCGGCAGGTGCTTTGGAGATCAGTCATCGGTGGCGGCGCTAATGGCGGGTGTTCAAAGGATATCTTCACTATCCCCGCCCCACCTGTTCGCGCGGGGTTCAGCCGATTTCGGAACTTCGCGCTCTTCCATCCGCCCGACGGTCTTGGGTGGAGGTGCCGCGCAGGTGAGAATAGGCGGTCGCGGCCAGCGAGACCGCAACGACGAGTCCGGCGAGGCAAGATGCAACCCGGACGGTTGCCCACAGCCCGAACAATTCGGTTCCAACAAGCAGTGCACCGATCAGCATATAACTTCCGATCGACAGGTCGCGATTGTGGTCGTGCATCATTCCGGTTCCCCTTCGGCCATTCAGAGTCCTGCTCGGTGACGGCGCTGCCGCCCCAAGCGTAGAGGACACAAATCCATGGATGAACCTGTCCCGTCGCCACCCAAACGAGTGGTGCACTCAATATCGGCGGGCAATTTGCGGCGGCCAGGCACGGTTTGGCGGACTTGTCCCCACCCAAATGGGTAAAATCAGCAGAGAGGCGTGACTTTTCCACTTGAGAGTGCTGGACCAAAGTAAGACGCAACGCCAATATAGACTGGCAGACCCGGTTTGTGCCGGGCTACGGGGGACTTGTTTGAAATGCGGTCGAGGAAGGCGTTTCTGAACTCGGAATTCAGTGGCTTGCGGTTGGGTCTTGCCCTGGTGGTCATCGCCGCCCTGGCAATCGGTCCAGCGTCCGCCGTTGACCCGCTGCCGGCACCCACAGGACCAATCATCCTGACGGTCAGCGGCAATATCGAAGTCAGCAATTCCGAGCAGGGCGCCCAGTTCGACCGCGAGATGCTCTATGCGCTGGGCTTGAGCGAAGTGCGGACCACGACCGCCTGGACCGACGGCTTGCAGGCGTTCGAAGGCGTCCTGCTTCGCGATGTGCTGCAGAGGGTTGGCGCCTCAGGCAGCATTGTTACGGCCACTGCGATCAACGACTATGTGGCGCCGATCCCCATCGAGGAAGCCGCTCGCTACGACGTGCTGCTGGCCGCAACCATGAATGGCGTGCAGATGGAAGTGCGGGATCGGGGCCCGCTCTGGATCGTCTATCCGCGCGAGGATCACCGAGAACTGCAGGAGCCGCAATTCAACGATCGCTGGGTCTGGCAGCTCCGGGAAATCAACGTGCAATGAGCCTCAGGCCCTGGATGACACGGCGCTTCCTGGTGGCGCTGGTCGCCATGGCGGTGCTGTTTATGCTGCTCGTCGCCGCTTGCCTGCGCCTGCTGGCAAGTGAAAACCAAATCACCGACTACATCACTGAAGACATGGTCTGGCTATCCAGCCAGGGACAATACGAGGCCGTGCGCTTCGCCGATGCGCTGGGCAGCTACAGCCATGGCGGAATTCCGATCTCCGAAGTGCAACTACGCCTTGACCTGCTGAGCAGCCGCATCGCGATCCTGGAAGATGGCGAGCCCTACCGTCAATTGCAGGCACTGGGACAAGCGCAGAGCATCGATGACTTCCGCGTGGTGGTGGACAATGCCACCGAGCGTCTACCGAGCATGGACCAGAACGACGCCACGACCATCGCCTTGCTGCATGGCGAAACCCTGTCCCTGGCCTCCTCGTTGCGCGACATTGCCAATGCGGCGCTTTTCGGCAAACGCGACCGCGATACCATCGCCCGCCAGCAGCGCCGGAATACGCTGTTCGAGGTACTGGGGACGCTGGTGGCCACCATGCTGGCAGGCCTGATCCTCGCCGGCATCCTGGTGCGCGACCACCGCAACATGGTCAGCGCGGAATCGGCGCTTGAGCACGAACGCCAGGTGTCCCGGCTGCACCGCGCTTTCATTTCCATCGTCTCTCACCAGTTCCGCACGCCGCTCGCCATTATTGACGCCAGCGCGCAGCGCATGATCCGGCGCGGCGCACAGATGAGTGGCGAGGAGATCACCTCGCGCGCCGACAAGATCCGCGCTGCCTGCCTGCGCCTGACACGTCTGATGGAGAGCACGCTCAATGCGGCACGCCTCGAGGAAGGTGAAATCACCGTCAACCTGAGAACGTGCGATCTGGACGCGCTGGTGCGCAATGTCATCGACGGCCAGCCGGAACAGGACCAGCGGCGCATCGAACTCAAATCCGAGAACCTGCCGGCCGCAATCCGGGCCGATACGACCCTGCTGGAGCAGGCGGTGCAGAACCTCATCTCCAACGCGCTGAAATACTCTCCGGACGGCAAGCCGGTCGTCATCCATGCCCGGCGGATGGGCAGGGAAATACTGATCAGCGTGATCGACACGGGGGTCGGCGTGCCGGCGGACGAACTGGATTCGCTATTCCGCCGCTTCTTCCGTGCCCGCACCGCCGAAGGCATACCGGGCACCGGCATCGGCCTTAGCTTCGCCGCGCAGATCATGGAACTACATGGGGGCCGGGTGGAGGTGAACAGTGAGGAGGGGCACGGATCCACCTTCACCCTCCGCTTCCCTTACCGCCGCCCCGACACGGGGACTGACATTGTGTCGAACCGCAACTCCGAAATGATTGTCCGCCCATGACCGCCACCATTCTATGCGTCGAGGACGAAACCGACCTCAGAGCCGACATCTGCGAGGAACTGGTCGCGGCCGGCTATGAGGTCGACGAAGCCGGCAACGGGCAGGAGGCGCTCGAGCTGTTGCGGGGCAAGCGCTACGACCTCGTCCTGTGCGACATCACCATGCCGAAGATGTCGGGGCTCGAATTGCTGCGGCAGGTGCGGCAGGAACCCGGGCTGGGTGAACTGCCCTTCGTGTTCCTGACTGCCCTCGCCGGGCGACGGGACATTATCGCGGGCAAGGAAGCGGGGGTCGACGATTATCTCACCAAGCCGATCGACTTCGACCTGATGCTGATCACCATCGCGGCCCGCCTCGATCAGGTGGCGCGTATCAAAGGCGCTGCCACGCGTGACAATGCGGGACATGGACCGGGGCTTCGCGCGGGCCTGCTCGGCGCCGGCGAGGCGCTCAACCGGATAGCCGTCGGCGTGTTCCTGATCGACAGCGAGCGGAAGGTCCTGTTCCGCAACCGGCGCGCGGAAGAACTGCTGGACGAGGCCGATGGCATCACGCTGTCGCGCGAGGATTTGCTGCGGGGGGAAAAGCCACAGCAGACCCAGGCTTTGCGTGACATTGTCGATATCGCGATCGCCCGCGCCGCAGCTGGCGACCGGCAGGCGAGCGGGGCTGTCGCACTCACCCGCAGCTCGGGGCGGCGGGCGCTGTTCGCAGTCGCCTGCCCGCTGGGGCGAGGCCCGGCCCAACCGGGCGAACCGGCCGTGGGTCTTTTCGTCACCGATCCGGAGTGGCGACCCCATGCGACAGCGGAGGCGGTGGCCCAGCTCTATGGCCTCTCTCCCGCGGAAACGCGCCTGGCACAGGCCCTCGTCCGAGGCCTCAGGCTCGACGAGATTGCGGATGAATTCGGCCTCTCGCGCAACACCGTCAGCTATACGCTCAAGAACCTGTTCCGGAAGACCGAGACGGACCGCCAGGCAGACCTGATGAGCCTGTTCATCGGCAACCCGATGAGCCTCAAGGACGGTTGAGCGTCACGCCGCCTGCTGAATTTGGCTGGCGCGGCGCCGGGTTCCGGTCGCGCTGTCCTTGCCCGGGCGTCGCTTGCTTGCCGGCTTGGGGCGGAAGGTGGGATCGCTGGCCACGAGCTCGGTGATTCCGGCATCGATGCCGCGGAAAATGCGGATCAGTTCGGGATGGTCCATTTCGTCAAGGTCGATGATGTCTGGCAGACGGGTCATTTCTCAGCTCTCAATTTCGGGTCAGGCGGTCAACCCATATGGAAGGGCAATCAGGACAATGGTGAGCGCATAGAGGCTCGAAAGCAGGATAGTGCGGCGCATGGTGGTTCCAATCTGAGGGAGAGGCGGTGCGTGTTATTCGCATCAGCTGTCGGTGCAATAACCAGTTCTTGAGAGCTGTTTCTCCATCCGAATGGGTGGGGCAGGGAAATCACTGGCGCGACACGGAACTGTAAAGGCGCCGGTGCAATCTGCACCGGCGCCTTTCATGGCAACGTGGGCCTGCCCGCCTCAGGCGGGCGGAATGTTCTGGTTGAGCCGGAACAGATTGGCCGCATCGTAGCGCCGCTTGACGTCCCGAAGCCGCCCCCAGGTCGCGCCAGGGTAGGAGGCCCGCAGCGCCTCGGCACCTTGATCGGCGAGGAAGTTGACATAGGTGCCGGCCGTGGCGCCGCGCAGGACGGCCACGCCGTTCTCGGCCCACCGGTCATGACGTACCGCCGCTTCGGCGCTACCGTCCATGGCCAGGAACCCCACGAGAATGGGCGCCTGCCGGTGGGCGTAGGCCGTGGCGTCATTGGCCACCCGGGCCGTGGCCCCGCCGAGAACCCGGACCTGCGCCATGCGCATCGGCGCGTCGCAGCGGTCGAGCCGGCCCAGAATGTCGGCTGCTTCGTCGAGACCGACGCCGTCCATGAAGAGGGTGCGGATCGAAACTGTCGGCTTCATTGCCGGATCTTCAGGCAGATACATCATGGAATAGGGGCCGGGCCGGGCAAGATCGGCTATCGGGGTCGCCAACGCCCGGAACGGGGCCAGGGCCTGCTGCGCGGCATCGGCGGGGCCGGCATAGGCCATCATGCAGATCAGCACCGTCTTGCCGTAAATCTCGGGCGGCAGGAAGGGCATCGGCGGCGCCGGCATAGCCAAGAGGATGGTCGTGAGTTCTTCCGGCGCGGCCCTGGCGGCGATAACGAACCCCGCCAATATCTCGGCCGTTGCCGGCAGGATCAGCGGGCCGCCGGTAAAGTCGGGCAGCGGATGGAGGCGGTACTTGAACCGGGTCACCACGCCGAAATTGCCACCGCCGCCGCGCAGGGCCCAGAACAGGTCCGGGTGAATGGTCTCATCCACGACCAGGATATCGCCGGCCGCCGTGACGATTTCCGCCGCCAGCAACGAGTCGATGGTAAGTCCGTGCTTGCGGGCCATGTAGCCGACACCGCCGCCCAGCGTCAGTCCGCCGATCCCGACGGAGGACGAATCGCCGAAGCCGACGACCACCTGGTGTTGGTCGAGCGCCTGCGACACCTCACCGGCGGTAAGACCGCTGCCTACCCAGGCTGTCATGGCGTCGAGATCGATATTGAGGCCCTTGAGATCACGCAGGTCGATCACCACGCCACCGGCGCTGCCGCTATGGCCACATACCGAATGCCCGCCGCTGCGCACGGCGATCTCAAGACCGTTGCGGCGGGCAAAGTCCACCACATCGGCGACATCGGCAGCAGTGGCCACCCGCGCTACGAATAGCGGCCGGTGATTCCAGTTGCTATGGGCGAGCGCCCGCAACCCGTCATAGTCGTGATCGTCGTCGGTGACGATCCGACCCTTCACGCGCGAGGCCAGTAGCTCGATGCCCCGTGCGAGTTCTTCGGTAAGTTTGGGTGCATCCACCCTCATGACGACGTTCATTCTTGTCCGCTCCAAGCCTAATGCGCCGATGAGAGGCGCTTGATGGCGGTGCGAGATACAAGATCGCGTCCCTGCGCTCCCCACTCGTTTGCGTGGGGTGCGGGAGACCATCGGCTTGCTGCGTCAGAGCCCAATTATGCGGTCATCGGCACTTCGGCATCGACGCGGACGGGGCTTTGCTCGATTTCGATTTCCGAGAAGTGAAAGTGGCGCTGGCAATCATTGCCAATGCCCGCCACGTCATCCTGGTGTCGGACTCCACCAAGTTCGAGCGCACGGCTCCGGTGCGGATTGCTCATCTGTCGCAAGTCCATACGTTCATTGGCGATGAGTGTTCCCTAACCTCCGCCCGCCGGGTTTGCGCCGAGACAGGCGTGCGGATCATCGAGATATTGCCGCCGACGCGATAGCGCGTTTTTCAGATATGGGCTTTCGTTTTGGACCGAGTTTCGACGCGCGTTTGCTTTCGATTGACATTCGATTTCCTTTCGCCTTACGTTTCGACCGTTCCATATGCCTGGATAACCAGCAAGCGGAACGGGGCGGAGGGCAGAGCGTGGACGCGGCACGGATTCGTGACATCGTCATCATCGGAGGTGGCATCAACGGTTGCGGTATCGCCCGTGATGCGGCGGGGCGCGGCTACGACGTCCTGCTCGCCGAAATGAACGACCTTGCCAGCGGCACGTCGTCGGCGGCCACCAAGCTGATCCATGGTGGACTGCGCTATCTTGAGCACTATGAGTTTCGCCTTGTACAGGAGGCGCTGGCCGAGCGCGAAGTGCTGTGGGCCTCGGCGCCGCACATCGTCTGGCCCCTGCGGCTGGTGCTGCCGCATCACAATGGCCTTCGGCCGGCATGGCTGCTGCGGCTGGGCCTGTTCATCTATGATCACCTCGGCGGCCGCAAGCTGTTGCCGGCGACGCGGACACTCGACATGCGCACCGACCCGGCTGGCGCGCCGCTCCAGCCGCTCTACTCCAAGGCGTTCGAATATTCGGACTGCTGGGTCGACGATGCCCGTATGGTGGTGCTGGCCGCCAGGGACGCCGCCGATCGCGGCGCCACGATCCGCACACGCACCGAAGTCGTTTCGGCGCGGCAACTCGGCCAGTTGTGGGAGGTCACCCTGCGCGACACCCAGAGCGGCGATGTCGAGGCGGTCAAGACGCGCCTGCTGGTGAATGCGGCAGGTCCCTGGGTCGACCAGGTGCTGACCGGCACGCTGGGCGCCAACAGCGCCGGCAATGTCCGGCTGGTCCAGGGCAGCCACATCGTGGTGCGCAAGCTCTACGACCACGACCGCTGTTACATGTTCCAGAACACCGATGGCCGCATCATTTTCGCCATTCCCTACGAGACCGATTTCACCCTGATCGGCACCACTGATCAGGACTATGAGGGTGACCCGCGTTCCGTCCGGATTACCGAAGGCGAAATCGACTATCTGACGACGGCGGCCAGCGCCTACTTCATCCGGCCAGTGACACGCAATGACATCGTCTGGAGCTATTCCGGGGTGCGCCCGCTTTATGCCGACGGCGCCAGCAAGGCTCAGGAAGCCACCCGCGACTATGTGCTCAAGACATCCGGCGGCGCGAACGAGGCCCCGCTGATCAATGTCATCGGCGGCAAGCTGACCACATTCCGCCGCCTCGCAGAAGCGACGCTCGACAAGATCGAAACGCTGATTGGCGCCAGGGGAAAACCCTGGACGCTCGGCAGCCATTTGCCGGGTGGCAACTTTCCGGCCAATGGTTTTGCCGCTGCGGTAACCGCACTCAAGCACCAGTATCCGTTTCTCGACCGCGCCCATGCGCAACGGCTGGTGCGGCTCTACGGCACCCGCGCCAGCGTGATGCTCGGCGTGGCGCGCGGCTATGCCGATCTCGGGCGCCATTTCGGTGCCGATCTCTACGAGGCCGAGGTTCGCTATCTGGTAGATCAGGAATGGGCCGCGACCAGTGACGATATTCTGTGGCGGCGGACCAAGCGTGGGCTGCTGGGCGATGCTATCAAGGTGGCGGAGCTGGACGCATTTCTATCGGCTCTGGAAGCGCGCCCTGCCGCGCTGGCAGGCTAGGAAGGAACCAAGACTGTGCTGGAACTGAGAAACATCACGCGGACTGTTGGGGCCGATACCCACATCGACAATGTCTCGCTGCGGCTCGAGCGTGGCACGCTCAACGTGCTGCTGGGACCGACGCTGTCGGGCAAGACCAGCCTGATGCGCCTGATGGCGGGCCTGGACAGGCCGACCAGCGGCAGCGTGCAGTTCGATGGCGTCGACGTCACCGGCGTACCGCCGCAGAAGCGTGACGTCGCTATGGTGTTCCAGCAGTTCATCAACTACCCGACCATGACGGTTTACGAGAACATCGCTTCGCCGATGCGGGTTGCCGGTGCCAGTCGCCAGGCCATCGATGCGGCCGTCGAGCGCGCCGCCGCGCTGATGAAGCTGACGCCCTATCTGGGGCGTACCCCGCTCAACCTGTCGGGCGGCCAGCAGCAGCGCTGCGCCCTGGCCCGCGCCATCGTCAAGAATGCCGGCCTCGTCCTGCTCGATGAACCCCTCGCCAATCTTGACTACAAGCTGCGCGAAGAACTGCGCGCCGAGTTGCCGCGCATCTTTGCCGAAGCCGGAACAATCTTCGTCTATGCCACCACGGAACCTTCCGAAGCGCTGCTGCTGGCCGGCAATACAGCCACGCTGTCGCAGGGTCGGGTGACCCAGTTCGGCAAGACCATCGAGGTGTTCCGCCGCCCCGACGACCTCATCACCGCGCAGACATTTTCTGATCCACCGCTCAACACTATCGTCATGCGCAAGGCCGGCAGGCAGTTCCTGCTCGATGGCGGACTAAGTTTTCCGGTGCCGGCGCATCTGGGCGATGTAGCGGAGGCGGCTTACACCATCGGGTTCCAGCCCCACCACCTGAGCCTTGCCCGCGCGAATGCCGACGCGGTCGCGCTGCGGGCCACGGTGACCGCCATGGAGATCACCGGTTCGGAGAGCTTTGTGCATCTTCGCTTCGCCGACGCAAACTGGGTGATGCTCACACCCGGCGTACAGAGTTTTGTCGTTGATCAGCAGATTGAGGTGTTCCTCGATCCAAAGCTGCTGCTCGTGTTCGACGGCCAGGGTCGGGCCGTGACCGCCCCGACCCGGCTGGCAGCATAGGAGGCGAGCATGGCCCGTATCGATCTCGACCACATCCGTCATTCCTACCTCGCCAATCCGGTCAAGGATGACGATTTCGCGCTCAAGGAAGTCCACCATGGCTTTGACGATGGTGGCGCCTATGCGCTGCTCGGCCCCTCGGGCTGCGGCAAGACGAGTCTGCTCAACATCATCTCGGGACTGGTCCAGCCCTCGCGCGGCCGCATCCTGTTTGATGGCGCCGACGTGACCCAGCTGGCAACCGAGAGGCGCAACATCGCGCAGGTGTTCCAGTTCCCGGTGATCTACGACACCATGACGGTCTACGATAATCTGGCCTTCCCGCTGCGCAATCGCGGCGTGCCGGAAGCCGACATCTCCCGGCGCGTCAACGAAACGCTGGAGATAATCGGGCTGGCCGAACGCGCCCAGAAGCGCGCCCGCGGCCTCACCGCCGACCAGAAGCAGAAGATTTCGCTGGGTCGGGGCCTCGTCCGCTCGGATGTCAACGCCATCCTGTTCGACGAGCCGTTGACGGTGATCGATCCGCACATGAAGTGGCAGTTGCGCAGCCAGCTCAAGGAGCTGCACAAGCGGTTCGGCTATACCATGGTTTACGTGACGCATGACCAGACCGAAGCGCTGACCTTCGCCGACACAGTCGTCGTCATGTATGAGGGCGAGATCGTTCAGATCGGCACCCCAGCCGAATTGTTTGAGCGGCCCAGCCATACATTCGTGGGCTATTTCATCGGCTCACCCGGCATGAATGTGCTGCCGGTCACCCTCGATGGCGCCACCGCTCGGCTGGGTGGCCAGAGCATTGTCCTGCCAGGCGCCGCCGCGCCGGTGGCCGGTGCCAAAATCGAACTCGGCGTCCGGCCGGAATACGTGCGGATCGGCCGATCCGGCCTGCCGATGCTGGTGCGCGCTGTGGAAGATATTGGTCGCCACAGAATTGTGCGCGGCAGCATCGAAGGGTGCGAGCTGGCGGCGATCGTCCCGGAAGGCGACGAAATACCCGCCGATCCGCATGTCAGCTTCGACCCACGGGGCATCAACATCTACGCCAACTCCTGGCGCCAGGCGCTGAGGGCCTGATCATGGAAAGAACCTTCAACAATAAGGCCTGGTTCCTCGTCCTGCCCGTGCTGGTTCTGGTGGCCTTCTCGGCCATCATCCCGCTGATGACAGTGGTCAACTATTCGGTGCAGGACACGTTCGGCAACAACCAGTTCTTCTGGGCTGGTCTCGACTGGTTCCAGGACGTGCTGGAATCGGACCGCTTCTGGGATGCCTTGGGGCGGAACCTGATCTTTTCGGCGATCATCCTCGCCATCGAAATTCCACTTGGCATCTACATCGCGCTCAACATGCCCAAGAAGGGCTGGGGCGTGCCGGTCTGCCTCGTACTGATGGCCCTGCCGCTGCTGATCCCGTGGAACGTGGTCGGCACCATCTGGCAGGTGTTCGGCCGTGTCGACATCGGCCTGCTCGGCCACACACTGGCGGCAATGGGCATCGACTACAACTACGTGCAGGACCCGGTCGATGCCTGGCTCACCATCATCGTGATGGATGTCTGGCACTGGACCAGCCTCGTCGTGCTGCTGTGCTATGCCGGGCTGGTGTCGATCCCCGACGCCTACTACCAGGCCGCCCGGATCGACGGCGCCTCGCGCTGGAGCGTCTTCCGTTTCATCCAGTTGCCCAAAATGGGCCGCGTGCTGCTGATCGCGGTGCTGCTGCGCTTCATGGACAGCTTCATGATCTACACCGAACCGTTCGTGGTCACCGGTGGCGGCCCCGGCAACGAGACCACCTTCCTTTCCATCGATCTGGTCAAGATGGCGATCGGGCAATTCGACGTCGGGCCGGCCGCCGCCATGTCGCTGGTCTATTTCCTCATCGTCCTCTCGCTCAGCTGGGTATTTTACACCGTGATGACCAACCAGGGACAGGAGAAGGGCCAATGACTGACCGCGAACTGTCGGCCACGGGCCTAACCGCCGCGCCGCCCGCCACCTCCTCCAGCCCGGCCAGGGTCGCTGCTGTCAACAGCCGCCGCCCGCTGCGGCTCGGCTGGCTGGTGCCGACGATCTACATCCTGTTCCTGCTGCTGCCCATCTATTGGCTCGCCAATATGAGCTTCAAGACCAACCAGGAAATCACCTCGACCTTCACCCTGTGGCCGACCAACTTCACCCTGCGCAACTACGCGGTGATCTTCACCGATCCCTCCTGGTATTCGGGCTACATCAACTCGATCATCTACGTTGCGCTGAACACGGTGATCTCGCTGGCCGTGGCACTGCCGGCCGCCTATGCCTTCTCGCGCTATCGCTTCGTGGGCGACAAGCACCTGTTCTTCTGGCTGCTGACCAACCGCATGGCGCCGCCGGCGGTGTTTGCCCTGCCGTTCTTCCAGCTTTATTCGGCCTTCGGGCTCATCGATACCCATATCGCCGTAGCGCTGGCACACTGCCTGTTCAATGTGCCGCTGGCGGTGTGGATCCTTGAAGGCTTCATGAGCGGCGTGCCCAAGGAAATCGACGAAACGGCCTATATCGACGGCTATTCGTTCCCGCGCTTTTTCGTGAAGATCTTCATGCCGCTGATCGCCTCCGGCATCGGGGTGGCCGCCTTCTTCTGCTTCATGTTCTCCTGGGTCGAATTGCTGCTGGCGCGAACGCTCACCACCACCGATGCCAAGCCAATATCGGCGATCATGACGCGGACCGTTTCGGCCTCGGGCATGGACTGGGGCGTGCTGGCCGCAGCGGGTGTGCTCACCATCATCCCGGGCGCGCTGGTGATCTATTTCGTGCGCAACTACATCGCCAAGGGCTTTGCCCTCGGGCGGGTTTAGGAGGCTTTCATGGACTTTTCGTGGATGGCCTGGACCTGGCCGACGGCGACCTTCTTCGGCGTCATCTTTGCCCTGCTGTGCGGCATGGCGTTCTGGGAGTATCGCGTACCGGGCGGCAGCCCGCGCGTCGGCATCCTGCGCTTTGAAACCACGCGGGGGGACCGGCTCTTCATCTCGCTGCTGGGCAGCGCGTTCATCAATCTTGCCTGGCTCGGCCTTGTTGGTCCCGAGCTGTGGTGGAGTCTCGCCCTATCGGTGGTCTACGCAGTGTGCGTATTCCGCTTTGTCTAGGGGAGTTTAGGCTGGGAGCAGCCGTGGGATAGACGACTGCTCTCAAATCGCAATCGAAAATCTAGGGAGGATTTGTATGCGACGGCACCTACTAACTTCGACGACGGCATTTGTCTTGCTGCTCGCCGCCAGCCCGGCATGGGCCCAAAGCATGGACGAGGGTATCAAATTCCTCGACGCTGAAATCGGCGAGCTGTCGGCGCTGTCGCGCGCGGACCAGGAAGCCGAACTCAAGTGGTTCATGGACGCGGCCGCCCCATATGCGGGCATGGACATCAAGGTCGTCTCCGAAACCATCACCACCCATGAGTATGAATCCAAGGTGCTGGCCCCGGCCTTCACTGCCCTCACCGGCATCAAGGTCACCCATGACCTGATCGGCGAAGGCGACGTGGTGGAAAAGCTGCAGACGCAGATGCAGTCGGGCGAGAACATTTATGACGCCTATATCAACGACAGCGATCTGATCGGCACGCATTGGCGCTACCAGCAGGCGCGCAGCCTGACCGACTGGATGGCCGGCGAAGGCGCCGCGGTTACCAATCCCAATATCGGGATCGACGATTTTATCGGCGTCTCGTTCACCACCGCTCCGGATGGCGATCTCTACCAGCTGCCCGACCAGCAGTTCGCCAACCTCTACTGGTTCCGCTACGATTGGTTCAACGATCCCAAGAACCAGGAAGACTTCAAGGCCGAGTATGGCTACGACCTCGGCGTGCCGGTCAACTGGAGTGCCTACGAAGACATCGCCAAGTTCTTTACCGGTCGCGAGATCGATGGACAGGCTGTCTATGGCCACATGGACTACGGCAAGAAGGACCCGTCCCTGGGCTGGCGCTTCACCGATGCGTGGCTTTCCATGGCTGGCAACGGCGACAAGGGCATCCCGAACGGCCTGCCGGTCGACGAATGGGGCATCAAGGTGGACGAGAATTCCCGTCCGGTCGGCTCCTGCGTGGCGCGTGGTGGCGACACCAATGGCCCAGCTTCGGTCTATGCGATCCAGAAGGCCATCGACTGGCTGAAGGACTATGCACCACCGGAAGCTGCCGGCATGACCTTCTCTGAATCCGGCCCGGTGCCGGCCCAGGGTGCGGTTGCCCAGCAGATCTTCTGGTACACCGCCTTCACGGCCGACATGGTCAAGGAAGGTCTGCCGGTCATGAACGAGGACGGCACGCCAAAGTGGCGCATGGCCCCCTCGCCGCATGGCGTCTACTGGCAGGACGGCATGAAGCTTGGCTATCAGGACGTGGGCAGCTGGACGCTGCTGAAGTCGACCCCGGTCGACCGCGCCCAGGCCGCCTGGCTCTATGCGCAGTTCGTGACTTCGATGACGGTCGACGTCAAGAAGTCCCATGTGGGCCTCACCTTTGCTCGTGAATCGACGATACGGCACCAGAGCTTTACCGACCGCGCTCCCGAACTGGGTGGCCTGATCGAGTTCTACCGCTCGCCGGCTCGCGTGCAGTGGTCTCCCACCGGCACCAACGTTCCGGACTATCCCAAGCTAGCCCAGCTGTGGTGGCAGGCGATCGGCGACGCGTCTTCGGGCGCCAAGTCGGCCCAGGAAGCCATGGACTCGCTGTGTGCTGAGCAGGAAAGCGTGCTGGAGCGCCTGGAACGCGCCGGTGTGCAGGGCGATATCGGACCCAAGCTCGCCGAGGAACATGACCTGGCCTACTGGAACGCCGACGCCGTCGCCAAGGGCAACCTCGCCCCGCAGCTGGCAATTGCCGAGGAAAAGGACCAGCCCGTGACCGTCAACTATGACGAGTTGGTCAAGAGCTGGGCCGACGCGAACGCAGCGGCCAACTAGTCGCAGTCACCGATCAAAAGGGAAGCGCTGGGGCAACGTCCCAGCGCTTCTTCAGCTTGATGGCCATCGTCCAGTTTCTTCGCAGCAGCAACCAGCGAATGGCCGGTGACAACCACCGCCATCTGAAACTCGGTGTACGCACCTTGATGGTGTCGACGACCGCATTGCCCTCAGGCGGCGGACAGGAATGCCGAAGGCGGCAGTCTATTTTTTCATCATACCGAAAGCTGACGAACCGCTTCTGGCCCCATCGTGTCAGCAATGCGCCCCAGATCGGTCATCGGAACAGATTGATGTTTGGTTCAAAGTGGACGAACCGGACTACCGCTCCCGCCTGACGCCAGTTCGCTCGACGGTGTCGCAACGGTCCGCTACAAAAGTGTGGCGCGGCGGGCGTTCGCGTCGGTTCTGAGGGGAGCCCATGAAGATCACATCGGTCAAAACGGCAGCGACGAGCGGCCATTGCATGCATTTGTGGGTGCGTATCGAGACCGACGCGGGGATTACCGGTCTCGGCGAATGCGTCCATGGGGGCCATCAGGCGATCGCCATCATCCAGCGCGAGTTGGCGGGCAAGCTGATCGGTCGCGATCCGTTCGCCATCGACGCTATCTTCGAGGACTTGCGCCGCAGCCTTGTCTTCGAGGGCGGGTTTGCCGGAGCCCTGATCACCGCGCTGACAGGCATCGAGATCGCGCTCTGGGATCTGAAGGGCAAGGCGCTCAAGGTGCCGATCTACGAGCTGATGGGTGGCAAGTTCCGCGATGACATCCGTGTCTATTGCGATTGCGAGGTCTCGCCAGGCATGAACATGGCCGAAGTGCAGGCGGTGGTGGACGAGGTACTTGAAGCCGGCTTCACCGCGCTCAAAGTGGATCTCGATATCCGCGCATACGGACACACCGGCAGCGAGACTGGCTGGTACGAGAAGGACAAGTTCAACATGACTCCCAACCGTTGGGAGCATAACCGCATGGTGGAGCTGGCTGGAATGGTGGTGGAAGCCGCCGGCCCTTCGGTGGATGTCGCCGCCGATCTCCATACCAGGCTCGACAAGCACAGCGCCATCCGCCTGGCCCGCGACCTCGAGCCGCTCAAGCTGATGTGGCTCGAAGAGCCGGTGCCGCCCGAGAACATCGACGTGATGGCAGAAATCACCCGCAGCACCTCTACCCCGATCTGCGCGGGCGAGAACCTGTATCTGCGCCACGGTTTCCGCAAACTGCTCGAGCAGCAGGCTGTGGACATCATCATGCCCGATATCCCCAAATGCGGCGGGCTATCGGAATGCCGCAAGATCGCCGAGATGGCGGATCTCTACTCGATACCGTTTGCGCCCCACAACGTCTCATCGCCAATCGGCACCATGGCATCGGCGCATGTGTGCGCCACCATACCCAACTTCCTGGTGCTGGAGTTCCACTGGTTCCACCGCGATTATTGGTCGACGATCACCGATGGCGGCGAGATCATCAAGAACGGCAAGATCGCCATGAGCGACAGGCCCGGGATCGGGCTCGAACTCAACGAAGAGGTGGCGAAGGCCCACCAATATCCGGGAACCACCTGGTTCGAGTGATCTGGCGGAAGGGCGCTGGAGGCCGGCATCCGTGCCGGCCACCGGGCATGTCAGGCGGGCTTGACTGCGTTGAGCTTGCGCCAGGCCTGGTACTCTTCTTCCGCGTCGGGATGCAGCGGATAATAGCGCTGCAGTGGCGCCCCCTCCATCAGCTTCATGCGCGAGAACTCTTCCCACTCGGCGTGCTTTTGTCCGTCCTCGATGACCTGTTCAGCCATCGACACCGGCACCACCACCGCGCCGTCATCATCGGCCACGATGATGTCGCCGGGCACCACGGTCACGCCGCCGCAGGCGATCGTCACATTGACCGCACAGGGATAAATGTCCGTCTGCACGTGGTAGTTCGGCGACCAGCCTTTGAGCCAGAGCGCCAGGTCAAGCTTTTCCACATTCGGCCGGTCGCGCATCACGCCATCGATGATAATGCCGGCGCCGCCGCGCCCCTTGAAATAGGTGCTCATCATGTCGCCGAAAATGCCCGAGCGCATGTCGCCGCGGGCATCGACCACCACCACGTCGCCGTCCTGCACGTGATAGAGCACATGACGGTGCAACTGGGTCTCGGGGTCCGAATACTCGCCCTCGCTGAACAGATCCGGCCGCTGCGGCAGGCACTGCAGCGTCAGCGCAGGCCCGCAGATCGACTTGCCCTTGGTCTGGGGCAAAATCCCGGTCATATGCGGATTGCGAAAGCCCATATGGCCGAGTGTGCCCGCAATGGTCGCGGCGCCCAGACTCCTGAGCCCTTCGATGAGGTGCTTGGGGGGCCGCTTGATATCGGCGGAGTTGGTCATCTTATTTTCTCCACGTCGTCCTGAATCTACCAGTTCGTCACCGAACCGTCGTTGCGCCGCAGGTGCGGTGCCTCCCAGAATTTGAAGCTCTGCTTGGCGAGGAGGTCTTCATTGACCTCGACCCCCAGGCCCGGCGCGTCGCTGACCGGATAGACCGCGCCTTCCAGTTGCGGCTGCACGGGGAAAAACTCGCTGTTATCGAAGCCGAGCGCCCGCTCCGGCGCGCGCGTTTCAAGCCAGGCAAAGTTGGGCACTGCGGCCGCGAAATGTACGGTCGCCGCGGTGCAGACCGGGCCCAGCGGATTGTGCGGCATCAGGTCGACATAGTGGGCTTCGCTCCAGCCGGCCACCTTCATGGCCTCGGTCAACCCGCCGACATTGCAGACGTCGAGACGGTTGAACTGGTGGATGCCGCGTTCGATGTAGGGCACGAACTGCCACTTGCTGGCGAATTCCTCGCCGATGGCGAAGGGAATATCGGTCATGCTGCGCAGCGATTCGTAGGCTTCCGGCGTCTCGTCGCGGATGGGTTCCTCGAGGAAATCGAGCACGCCCTTGTCGAGCTTGTTACAGAAGCTGGCGGCCTCGGCCACCGACAGGCGATGGTGGTAATCGATGCCGAGAACGACTTCGCTGCCCAGGTCCTCACGCGCCTTGTTGAGGATGCGCGCGGTAGCGGCAATCGACTGGCGCGGCTCGAAAATATCGCGGCTGTCCTGGCCGATCGGGAAGAAGCGGATGGCGTCGAACCCCATGGCCCGCAGTTCGTGCGCACGCTCGATCGCGCCTTCGCCTGCGCCGTCCCCAGTGGAGGCAAAGGTTGGGATCACGTTGCGCTGCTTGCCGCCGAGCAGCTCATAGACCGGCACGCCCAGCGCCTTGCCCTTGATGTCGTGCAGCGCAATGTCGATGGCCGAGATCGCGGCCTGCAGGACGCGACCGCCCTCGAAATACTGGCTGCGGTACAGTTCCTGCCAGATCCGGCCGATCTGCATCGCGTCCTGGCCGATCAGAAACTCGCGGTAATGCTCGATGGCGCCCGCCACTGCCTTTTCGCGGCCGGACAGGCCACTTTCGCCCCAGCCGCTGATGCCCTGATCAGTCTCAATCTTGAGGAGGAACTGGTTCCGGATACCAACCAGGACCGGGTAGGGTTTGATGGCTGTGATCTTCAGTTTGGTGGGCATGATTGGTCTCGGGTGGACTCGCCGGTTCAGTCGGCGCGCAATGCCATCTCGGTCTGGCCGTCGAAGAGGTGAATGCGGTCCTGGTCGAACTCCAGCCATACCATTTCGTCGGGTGTGACCATCACGGTGGGTGGCAGGCTGATATTGACGATGGCACCGGAAAGGAAGGCCTGGACAAAGGTAATGTCGCCTGTCGGCTCCACGGTATAGACCTTGGCCGGAACGGACGCGTTTACCTGCGTCCTGTGCAACTTGATCGTCGAGTGGCGCGCCCCCAGTACGACCTTGTTAGAGCTGGCCGCTGCCACCTTTCGGGCATTGCGGTCCGACAGGGGCAGGTTCCACCCTTCGGCGCTGTTGAGCGCAGCCCGACCGTCGACTGTGCGCACTTCGAGCGGCACCAGGCTCATGGCCGGACTGCCGATGAAGCTGGCGACGAACATGTTGACGGGATTGGCGAAGACCTGCGCTGGCGAGTCATATTGCTGCAGCAGTCCACCATTCATCACGGCCATCTTGTCGGCCATGGTCACGGCTTCGAGCTGGTCATGAGTCACGTAGATGATGGTGGCCTTTAGATCCTGATGGAAACGTTTGATTTCGCTGCGCATCTGCACGCGCAGTTTGGCATCGAGGTTTGACAGCGGCTCGTCCATCAGGAACACGGCGGGGTCGCGCACCAGCGCCCGACCGAGGGCCACGCGCTGCTGCTGGCCGCCCGACAGTTCACGCGGCTTGCGTTCGAGCAGGTGGGTGATGTCGAGCACCTTGGCGGCCTCAAGAACCTTGCTCTCGATCTCGGCCTTGGGCAGCTTGCGCATCTGCAGGGGGAAGGCGAGGTTCTGGAAAACCGACTTTTGCGGATAAAGCGCGTAGTTCTGGAACACCATGGCGATGTCCCGGTCCTTGGGATCGAGATCGTTGACGATCCGGTCGCCGATCACGATATCGCCCGAGGTTATGGGGATGAGCCCGGCCACCAAATTGAGCGTTGTCGTCTTGCCGCAGCCCGATGGTCCCACCAGGGCGACGAACTCCCCGTCATTGACCGTCAGCGAGACGTCCTTGGCGGCATAGACCGAGCCGTAGGTCTTGACGAGATCTCTGAGGACCACCTGGGCCATTGGATAACCTTTTAGTGTTTGACCGCGCCTTCGGTGAGCGCGCGTACGAAATACTTCTGGAGGATGAGGAACAGCACCACGACCGGTACGCTCATGATGAAGCTGGCGGCCATCAGACCCGGAAAGTCCGTCGTGTTCTCCGAGAAGAAACGCTGGATGCCGACCGGCAACGTGAGCTGCTCGTTCTTGGTGAGAAAGGTGGCGGCGTAGATATATTCGTTCCAGGCACCGATGAAGGAGTAGATCGCCGTGGCGATGATGCCGGGCACTGACAGCGGCGTGACGATCAGGAGGAACGCCTGGAAACGCGTGGCGCCGTCGATGCGCGCCGCCTGTTCGAGCTGGATCGGGATATTGTCGTAGAACCCCTTGAGCAGCCAGATGGCGAGCGGCAGGCCGAAGGTAAGGTAAGTGAGGATCAGCGATCCATGCGTGTTCACCAGGCCGAGCCAGCGCATGAGGATAAAGAGCGGTACGAGGAAGATGACCGCCGGGAACATGTTGCGCAGCAGCACCGCAAAGAACAGGAAGCGGCGACCGGGAAAATGGAACCGGGAGAAAGCATAGGCGGCGGGAACAGCGACGAGCACGGCTAGAATCG
This sequence comes from Devosia sp., assembly GCF_036676215.1. GTDB lineage: Bacteria > Pseudomonadota > Alphaproteobacteria > Rhizobiales > Devosiaceae > Devosia. The sequence goes on from NZ_JAKFDJ010000052.1 coordinate 28,123, forward strand.
TGGTGACCGTCGATACGAACAGGCTGTTCCAGAAGAAGCGCAGGAAGTCCTGGCCCACGCTGTTCTGCGGATCAAGCAGTTTCTGGTAGCTGGCCAGGGTCGGCTCGGACGGCCACCATTGTGGTGGGAACTGCATGGCCGCGAAGCCTGACTTGATCGAGGTCAGCAGCATCCACACCATCGGCAGGGCGGTGTAGAGCAGCATGATGAGAAGGAATATGCGTCCGGTCCAGCGCCAGCCGTCGATGCCCCTGCGGCTACGCGGGGTTACGGTGTCAGAGATCGAGGTCACGCACCTTGCTCCTTGCTCTCGTTGCCGCTCAGGGCACGTACGTAGAAGTAGCCCAGGACCATCAGGATGATGAACAGCAGCACCGAATAGGCGGCAGCCACACCCCAGCGCTGACGTCCGAACGCAAGCTCGTAGATATGGGTGATCCAGATATGGGAGGCGTTGGAGGGACCGCCGCCAGTGGTGATCCAGGGCACAATGAAAGAGTTGAAGTTCGCCACAGCCAGCAAAAGGATTGTCACCGTCGAGACACTTCTCAAATGCGGGAACGTCACGTGCCAGAAGCGCTGCCACGCCGAAGCGCCGTCCACCCTGGCAGCGCGCAGGAGCTGCTCGGGGACCGTCTGCAGGCCGGCCATGATCATGATCATGGCGAAGGGGAACTCGCGCCAGATGTTGACCACGATCAGTGAGGGCAGGACGGTGTGGACGTTGTCGATGAAATTTGGCTGGCGGTCGGTGACCCCGAGCTGAACGAGGACCTGGCCGATGATGCCGAAATCGGAGTGGTACATCCATTTCCAGATGTAGGACGCGGCAACCGCGCTGATGACCCAGGGGATGATCAATATGGCGCGCAGCACGGCACGGCCGGCAAAGTCGCGATGTAGCGCCAGCGCGGCGCCATAGCCCAGAACGAAGGCGATGAGCGTGGAGGCAAAGGTCCAGATCGCGGTGTTGAGCGTGACGCGCCAGAACACCTCGCTGGAGAGAATGGCAGTGTAGTTGTCGGCACCGACGAAAATCTTGTCGCGGAGCTGGAGCCCCGGCGGCGTTTTGAAGAAAGACAGGTCGATCGTGTAGTAGATCGGATAGGCGATGACGATCAGCATCACCACAATGGCCGGTAGCACATAGAGGTAGTCGGCGCGGCTATTCCACATTTGCTGCACAATGCTGGGACGCGCAGGGATAATCCCGCGGGGAGCGTTGGCATGGCCTGTAAGTGTGGTCATCGAGGTGCTCCGCATCCTGGCAGGAAAGAGACCGGCGGCGCGGGGCGCCACCGGTCGATTTTGAAAAGGTCGGCCTTAGAGGCCGCCGCCTTCTGTCAGGTCCCTGACCTTCTGGGCTGCGTCGTCAGCCGCTTCTTCGACGGTCATCGCGCCGGTCAGGGCATTCTGCAGCATGTCGGGGATGATGATGTTCATGATCTCGGGCGTTTCCGGCAGCGTCGGGAAGGGGACGCCATAGGGCAGCATCGAGGTCGTGACATCGAGGAACTTGATGGTGTCGAGGCGTTCCTTCATCCACTTGGTCTTGAAGCCGTTGAGATTGCCGGGATTGGAGCCGGCATAGGCCATTTTCAGCGACCATTCCGGGCTCGTCCAGAAGCAGACCATCGCCTTGGCAGCCGCCTGGTCCACTTCGCCACCCTCGACATATTCGGGGTTCAGAATGTGGATGTTGGAACCGCCGAAGACCACAGCGCGCTTGCCGTCCGGACCGGTCGGGATCAGTCCATAGCGCATGTTGTCGATGACGGTCTGGGCCTTTGCCTGATCCTCGCCGGTGGCCTTGGCCCGCAGATCGAGCATCACGTTATAGTCGGACGGATGGGAGATCATCATGCCGAGCTGGCCGGTCAGAAATAGTGGCTGGTTATCGGCCTGCTGGTTGGTCAGGGCCGAAACGGGGACCGACTGGTCGCGGACATACATGTCATAGGAAGCCTGGAGAGCCTGCTTGCTGGCGTCGCTATCAAGCCGAATTTCCCCGTAGGTAGGGTTCGGATCGGCTTCGTCGAACACGCCGCCGCCATAGCCCCAGAGCTGGGGCATGAAGCGGTAGGGCGTATTGCCGGCATTCTTGCGGGCCACCAGGCCGTAGCCGGCGACCCCGAGCTTGTCGTGGATCTGCTTGGAATAGGCGACCACGTCATCCCAGGTCGCAGGCGGCGTTTCCGGATCAAGTCCGGCCCGCTCGAAGATATCGGCGTTCCAGATCAGGGCCATCGTCTCGTTATTGGTCGGGATGCCGTAGGTCTTGCCCTCCCACATCACCGACTTCATGGCGCCCGGCCAGAAATCCTCGGTCTTCCAGCCGACATCCTCGGGGCTCAGTTCCTGGAGATAACCCTTGGAGGCAAACTCGACGCCGCCCAGGATCTGCAGACGCACCACCATCGGGCCGGCATTACCAAGCAGCGCGGTGCGGAACTTGTCGAGCAGGTCGTTATAGGTGAGCGCCTGCTCCTCAAGCTCGATATTCGGGTAGGTAGTGCGGAAGGCCTCGAAGAAGTCCTTGTAATACTGGCGCAGCAGATCGGGGTCGCCCTCGAACACGCCCTGGTACCAGAAGCTCAGCTTGCCTTCATAGTCGAGCGGGGTGACCGCTCCGCACAGTTCGGCGGTATCAAACTCTTCGGTTCCAGCGATCGACCGCACATATTCTGGCGACCATTGGCTGAGATCGACGCTCTGACCGAGCACCGACGTGCTCATCATCGACACCATCAGTGTAGAGACTGCCATGCCACGCGCAAGCGCACGGCCAAAACCGTAGTTCCTCATAGAGTCCTCCTGTGTCCCTGCCCGCTCCTGTGGCGACAGGCCATGCGACATCGCTCAGCGGGCCTCCAGGCCTCTTTATGTGCGGTCGCAGTGGCTTGTACCGTTGCAGATGCCATATTGCGTGTCAACACAGAAGGATCGTACATTGTTTGTCGTTGGATATGTATGATATGACCCAACAAAGCAGGAGCGAACCTTGGCCAGCACCAGTGAGTTCAAGATTACACCCCCTTTGGGACTGGAGGAGATCGACGTCTCCAGTCAGCGTGCGGTTTCGCTCTATGAGACTATTCGCGAGGACATTCTTTCCGGGCGGCTGAAACCCAATGAGCGGCTGGTTGTCGCCGATCTCGCCGAACGGCTGGGCACCTCCACCAATCCGGTTCGTGAAGCTCTGCAGATGCTGCGCGGCGAGGGCTTCGTGGTGTTTTCGCCCAATCGTGGTGCCCGCGTCCGGCCGATCGACCACGACTTTGTTCGCAACATCTACGAGATCAGTACGCTCATCGAACCGGCCCTCACGCGTTGGTTCGTCGGGATGGCAACCGACGAAGACATTGCCGAACTCGAGCGCATCCAGCGCCTTATCGAAGAGAACAATTTCGTCGATGCCGTGCTCCACAGCGGTCTGGACGTGCAGTTTCACACGATCGTCTATCAGCGCCATTACAACCGGCACGCGGCTGAAATCTGGTGGAAGCATCGCCAGGTGCTGCGGTCGGTCACCCAGCGCTTCCCCTATACGCTGGCCCGGCGCAGCCAGGTCATCCGCGAGCATCGCGAACTCATCGAATTGGTCAAGGCCGGAGAAGCCGACAAGGCGGCCGAGTGCGTTGCCCGCCACGTCGAAGGCTCGGGACGGCACATCCTTGAACAGATGCGCGCCTACAGCGCTGAAAGAGCCGGGTAGCGCATCGCTTCGGGACGAAGATGCCGTTCCCAACCTCACCGAAAGGCAACAGAGAATGAAAATCACGGGTGTCAGGCCCTGGCTGATCAAGTCCTCCGCGTCCTACTGGGGCGAATTCCTGTTCGTGGAGGTGACGACCGACGAAGGCGTGTCCGGCTGGGGTGAAATCACCACCACGACCTTCGTCGCCAATCGCGCGCTTTGCGTCATGCTCAAGCAGATCAGCAAGATCATCGAGGGCGACGATCCCGCCCATATCGAGCGCATCTGGCACAAAATCTTCCGCAACTTCACCTATGCGGGCAGCCGCGGTGCTGCTGTAGAATGCGTGAGCGCCGTCGACATCGCGCTGTGGGATATTCGTGGCAAGGTGCTGGGCCAGCCGATCTACGAACTGCTCGGCGGGCCGGTGCGCGACGAGATCCTGCTTTACACCCATCCCGACCAGCGCAAGTTCACCAGCACCGAAGCGGTGATGCAGGAAATTCGCGACATTGTTGCTTCGGGACACACCGCGCTGAAGTTCGATCCGTTCCCGCAACAGGGCCCCAAGGACAAGAACGGCTATGCGCGCGAGCAGTCCGAGGGCTATCTTGATGGTTCCATGAACCGGAAGGACGAGCGCGAGGCGGCCGAATTGACCGCCCTCATTCGCCAGACCGCGGGGCCCGATGTCGAAATCCTGATCGACGCGCATGGCCGTTTCGATGTGCCGACTGCTATCCGCCTCTGTCGCACCCTTGAAGAGGCCGGCAATATCGACTGGTTCGAGGAGCCCGTTCCCCCCGAGAGTCTCAACGCGCTCAAGCAGGTCCGCGATAAGGTCAATGCGGCAATTTCCTGGGGCGAACGCGGTCACACCAAATGGGATTTCGTGCCGATCCTCGAGAACAAGCTGGCCGACTACATCATGCCCGATGTCACATGGACGGGTGGCATCACCGAGCTCAAGAAAATATCCGCCCTCTGCGAGGCCTACTACATTCCCGTCTCGCCGCATGACGCGGCCGGGCCGATCAACGTCGTCGCCGGCGCGCAGGTGATGATGACGGTGCCCAACTTCTACCGGCTCGAAACGTCGGAATGGAACCTCAGCAAATACGATCACCTGATCGACAAGCCACTCGACAATTCCAATGGCAGCCTCAAGCTCAACAGGGCGCCGGGCCTCGGTATCGAAATGAACCGGGACTATCTCAAGGCCAACCTGGTGGACTTCGACTGAATGGACGCGAACAGGGCTGTCGAGATGATCGAGAACAATATCCGCACCGCATCGCGCCCAAGCGAGTTGCGCATCACCGACCTGCGCGTCGCCGAGATCGTCGGCGCGCCATTCACCTCGGCGCTGATCAAGATCTACACCAACCAGGGCATTGTCGGCCTGGGTGAAGTCCGCGACGGCGCCAGCGCCAGCTATGCGCTGATGCTCAAGAGCCGGCTGCTCGGCGAAAACCCCTGCGATATCGACCGGCTGTTCCGTCGCATCAAGCAGTTCGGCGGCCACGGTCGGCAGGGCGGTGGCGTCTCGGCCATCGAGATTGCCCTCTGGGATCTCGCCGGCAAGGCCTATGGCGTGCCGATCTACCAGATGCTCGGCGGCAAGTTTCGCGACAAGGTCCGCGTCTATTGCGATACCGACGCCGAAAAGCCCAGCGGCACGGAGACCGGCAAGCGCCTCAAGGCGCGCATGGATCTCGGCTTCACCTTCCTCAAGATGGACCTGGGCCTGATGCAGATTGCTGACGTGCCCGGCGCGGTTGTCGCCCCCGCGGGGTCACTGGAGGGGTATCGCATCCACCCCAATCGGGATGCGGTCAGGACCATGGAAGACCGCCGTGCCCGCAACGCCGTCTACGATACGCACAATGTCCGCCACCCATTCAGCGGCCTGCACTTCACTGACAAGGGCCTCGACCTGCTTGAGCAGTACATTGCCGAAGTGCGCGACGTCATCGGCTACGAGGTCCCGCTCGCCATAGACCATGTTGGGCACATCTCGCTGCAGAACGGCATTAGGCTGGCACGGCGCATTGAAAAATACGTCCCCGCATGGCTCGAGGATGTCGTCCCCTGGCAATATACCGAGCAGTACCAGCAGCTCCAGCAAGCGACCACGGTGCCGATCTGCACTGGCGAGGACATCTACCTCAAGGAAGGCTTCGAACCGCTGCTCAGGTCCGGCATCTCGGTCATCCATCCCGATCTGCTGACCTCGGGCGGTATCCTCGAAACCAAGAAGATCGGCGATGCGGCACAGGAGCATGGCGTGGCCATGGCCATCCACATGGCCGAAAGCCCCATCGCCGCCATGGCCGCCGCACATGTCGCCATCGCCACGGAAAACTTCATGGCGCTCGAGTATCACAGCGTCGAGGTCGACTGGTGGGATGACATCGTCACCGGCCTTCCCAAGCCCCTGGTCCAGGACGGCTTCATCGAGGTGCCCGACAAGCCCGGCCTCGGCATCGACGACGTCGTCGACGAGGTGATCCGCCAGCACCTGCAGCCAGGCGTCACCGGCATCTGGCAGCCGACCGATCACTGGGACGACGAATATTCCTGGGACCGCACCTGGAGCTGACGGGCTCCAGGGCAAGACGATAATGAAGTGACAATTCGGGAAGAACGATGATTTACGAACTGCGAGTCTATGACTGCCTGCCGGGCAAGCTGCCGGCTCTGCTGCAGCGGTTCAGCGACCATACGCTGGGCATATGGGACAGCCACGGCATCCGCCAGGCCGGGTTCTTCACCACGGTAATCGGTGAAAACAGCAACCGTCTGACCTATTTCCTGGCCTGGCAATCCCTCGCCGAGCGCGAGGCGAAATGGGCCGCCTTCGTCGCCGATCCGGCCTGGCACAAGGCCCGCGACGACTCCGAGCGCCATGGCCCGATCATCGCCAGTATCGGCAGCCAGTTGCTGGCGCCGACCGGCTTCTCATCGGTGAAGTAGGGGCTGCCGTGAAGATCACCGACCTGCGCTGCGCCGTCATCGGCAAGCACCCCATCGTGCGCATCGTCACCGATGAAGGCCTCTACGGGCTGGGCGAGGTGGAGTTCACCAAGACCTACATCAAGCCGTGGGTGCTGCATTTCCGTGATGCGCTGATCGGCGAGGACCCCACTGACGTCGAGCGGTGCATGCTGAAAATCCGCCAGCGCGGTAGCTTCAAGCCCTATGGCGCCGCGGTCTCGGCGATCGAGCACGCGCTATGGGACATTGCCGGCAAGGCGGCCAATGTCCCGGCCTACAAGCTGCTGGGCGGCAAGGTGCGCGACAAGATCCGCGTCTATAACGGCTCCATCCGTCAGAAGCGCACCGGTGACCGGCCCGAGGATTATGCCGCCGACGTCAAATGGATGATGGAGCAGCCGCAGAACTTCTTCATGGTCAAGCAGGGCATCAGCTTCCACTCCAACATGAAGGACAGCATCGACGACTTTCACTATGGCGTGCGTCAAAGCAAGGCCGGCTACCACGGCGCGATGGACCAGGGGCAGATCTCCGAGCGCGGCTTCAACCACATGCTCGATTGCGTCATCGCCATGAAGGAAGTCCTCGGTGACAAGGTGTCCCTGGCGCTCGATTGCGGGCCGGGCTGGTTTCTGCCGGACGCCATCCGCTTTGCGCAGGCGGTTGAGAAATACAATCTGATGTGGCTCGAGGACATGCTGACCGGCGACTATGTCCCCTGGGTCAATCCGCAGGCCTATCGCGAGTTGACCACCTCGACGTCGACACCGATCCATACCGGCGAACAGATCTACCTGCGGCACAATTTCAAGGAGTTGATCGAGACGCAGGCAGTGCGCGTCATTGGCCCCGATCCGGCCGATATCGGCGGTATCGCCGAGCTCAAGTGGGTCGCCGAGCATGCCTATATGCACTCGATCATGATGGCGCCGCACGGCACCGCCAATGGCCTGCTTGGTCTTGGTGCGCTGATCAACGTGTGCGCCACTTTGCCAGCCAACTACATCGCCTTCGAGTATCCCAGCGCGTCCGACCCATGGTGGGAAGACATTGTCATCGGCCTGCCGGAGACGATCGTCACCGACAGCCATGTCGAACTGCTACCGGCACCGGGTCTTGGACTTGATATCGATCCGGTGGGAGCCAAGAAGTACCTGCTGGAGGAGGATGCAGGGTTCTTCGACCCCTGGTGACTCGCGACAAAACTCCAAGAATTGCAGTAACCTGAGCTCTCGCCGCAAGGTGCGGCCCCTGGTGCAGGCGATCAGCAGTGGCTTATCGGACGTATTCGGCAAAATTCTCGGAGACGCGATTTTCCTGGGCACTTGCCAGCGCGGCGAGAAGAACAACGACGCTGAAGACAGCGACAAGCAGGCGCGAGCCTCATGGGTAAGGTTGAGTGGGGGCCTGGTTCCACTCTTTCAGCAGACGCAGCCCACCTATGTCGGTAGGACGTCGGGTTCGCCAGGCAGCATCACCCGCACGCGGTGGGCAATTTCAGCGATAATTTCGTCGACCGTTCGGTGGGCATTGATCGTTGTCGCCATGCCCAGGAACATGATGGCCGAGATGATCTGCGCCAGTGTCGCGGCGTCGTCGGGCCCGATGCGCTTGTCGCGACACAAGACAGCTGCCACCGCCGCCTCCGTCTTGAGGGTTAGCATAAGCGCTTCCCGATGGTGGGGCTCCTCGGGGTCTCCGAAGACGAGTTCTCTAAGGTAGGTCCGTCCATTCTCGACATGGCTGCGGTTGCACTCCACGACCGGGCGAATAATGGCCAATACTGCTTCAACAACGCCGATCGTGCGCTCTGCGGCCGCTCTGCCCTCTTCGAGAGCTGCGACATAGCCGGAATTCTGCACGAGCAGGAGCAATTCGCTCTTGCTCTTGGCGTAGAGGAACAGCGTTCCGGTGCCGATGTCGGCTTTGTCGGCGATCTGCTGCGTGGTCACAGCATCGACGCCATTGGCGTCGAAGAGTTCGCGTGCAGCAGCAATGATGCGTTCCAGCTTGTCCCGCTTGTTTCGCTCGCGGCGTCCGATGGGCTGTGCGCTCTGAGGCATCCGGTCTTTCCTGTGAGTCGTCATACGCTATCGCTGATACTGCGGCAGGATAGCGCCATCCCGCACAAAGGTCAGCGCCTCCGAAACCTGGTAGGCGTGGGCGGCCGATGCGAAGCGACCCAGCACGGCCGACAGGTCCGCAAGCTTGCCGCTCTCGAAGAATGCAGCCTGTTCCTCGGCGCTGGCGAAGCCGAGCATCACCGAGGCGTGGAACCGTTGATCGGCCGGATTGTCGTGGGCGACATTTGGCGTGTTCCACAGGCCCTTGCTCCAGGGCAGGAAGGTCTCGGTCCGCAGTTCCTTCAGTGCTTCTGTGCCAGCGAGTGCCGGTGCCAGCTTATCGTTGATGAAGCGCCGGAAACTGCCTCCGCTGACGCCGTCGCGGCGGCGCAGATAGACCAGGACGCGGGAGCCAACCTTGTCGCCCTGCCGACCGACCTCGTACCAGCGTGCCCAATTGGGCAGGCCAAGATAGAGCAGCGTACGTCGAAAGACGTTGACTTCGTCCTTGAAGGCCAGCTTGTTCTGCTCGCCCCCTGCCAGAGCCGAGAGCACGGACTGGAACGTGACCTGGGCGACGCCGTCAATCTTGCGGCCGGACGGGATCGCCGTCTCGACGCCTGGAGTCGACGGCCATAGGCCATGATTGGCTTCGGCAAGGTGTGTCTGCCGGTACTCGTCAAGACCCGGGCTGGCCGAGATGATCTTGGAATGCGGACCCTTCCAGTAGTCCAGGCCGGTTTGGCGGGGCTGATCGGATCGTACCCACAACAGGATCGATGACGAAAAGCGCTTTCTGAACTTCAGAGGTGTCGTAGCCATTTTGCTTCCTCAGCGATCGAGGAACTGGACGGCGAGGGGGGCGAACTTCTCATGGAACTGGAAGATGCCGCCATGGCCGGAGTCGGGATAGATGATCAGTTCGGATCCCTTGATGCGGCGGTGCATGTCCGTAGACAGCACCGAGGGCACCATCCGGTCATTGTCGCCATTGGCGATCAGGGTGGGCTGGGTGATCCTGGACAGGTCGGCCGAAGGCGAGCGCCCCCATGCAGCAATCGCCTTGAGCTGCGTGCCGAATGCCTTCAGCGTGACCGGCACGTCGCGGTCCCGCGTGCGCTCCTTTAACCTGTCGACAAAGGCGCGGCCCGCCGGCTTACCGCTGGCGTTGCGGTTGAAGAACAGGAATTCCTTGGGGTCCGACCGGGTCAGGGTGGCGCGCAGGATATCGAAGTAAGTGACACCGGCGACCTTGTCTATGTCCTTGCCACCAGCAGGGCCGGTGCCGGTGAGGATGAGCTTGCGGACCAGGCCTGGATGCTTGACCACGAGAGCCTGTGCCACCATGCCGCCCAGGGAGAAGGAGAAGATGTCGACCTTGTCGAATCCGAGCGCCTTGATGAAGGTCTCGGCATCGTCGGCCATCGCCTCGATGGTGTCCGGAACCTGGCCGCTGGAGGCGCCAACGCCGCGATTGTCGAAGGTGATCACGTGGTGGCCCTTGGCAATCGGATCGATGATGCGCGGGTCCCAATTGTCGAGATTTGCCGCCAGGTGAACGAAAAAGACCACGGGAATGCCGCCCTTTGGCCCCAGCTCGCGGTAGGCATAGGTGACGCCGCCTGCGGTGATCGTCCGCGCCGGCGCGTCTTTGTAGGCGGGGATGACTATGTCGCTTGAGGGGAGATTCGAGTTCATGGAGGTGTTCCTGGATTGATGGGATGGAGGATAGATCAGGATTGTTGTGAGTGCTCTCATATATGAGTACACTCATTAATTTGTCAAGGGAGTATCCACCAGGTACAGGCCGGGTCGGCAAAGGCTGCCATTACCGGGTCTGGCGGACGCTTAAACCGATGCCTATCCCGGCAGTGGACGTGTCCCATCCAAGGTGCAAATCGGGTGGATGTGCAACCGGATACGCTGACGCAATCGGGACGTCTCGATCAGATCATTCAGGTCGTGCTGCCGGACGCAACGCCCTCAGGTATCATCCGGCAAAGGCTACAGCCGTATGCCGGTCGCCTTGTCGAACAGGGAAGCTCGCGCCAGATCGAGACCCAACACAACGCGGTCACCAAGGTGTCCGGCAAAGTCGCCGGGCACCCTGAGGCTCAGCGTAGATTTGCCGGCGGTGCACCAGAGGACGGTGTCGGGGCCCATGGCCTCGATAACGCTGATGGTTGCGGGGACTTCGGGTAGTCCGGTTCCGTGCCCCAGCGTGATCTGCTCGGGGCGCAGACCAACGACGACGGCCCGGTCGCCATTGAGCGGCGCCGTCAGGAAGGGGTAGTCCGACAGGTCAGCTGAAATCAGATCGGAGCGGAACGCGGTACGCTCGCCATCATGGGCCAGCATGCCGTCGACGAGATTCATGGCCGGGGAACCGATGAAGCCGGCAACGAAGAGATTGGCTGGCTGGTGGTAGATTTCCCTGGGGCTGGCGAGTTGCTGGATCACGCCGTCGCGCATGATGGCGATGCGGTCGGCCAGCGTCATGGCTTCCACCTGATCATGGGTCACATAGATCATGGTACTGCCCAGCTCCTGGTGCAGTTTCTTGATCTCGACCCTGAGTTCGGCCCGCAGCTTGGCATCGAGATTGGAAAGTGGTTCGTCGAACAGGAAAATGTCCACGTCCCGCACCAGGGCGCGGCCGATGGCAACGCGCTGGCGCTGGCCGCCGGACAGTGCCGCGGGGCGACGCTTGAGATAATCATCGAGCTGCAGGATTGCCGAGGCGCGCTTGACCCGACGGGTGATCTCGTCCCTGGGCACACCGGCGACGGTGAGCCCAAAGCTCAGATTCTTCTCCACGTTCATATTGGGATAGAGCGCATAGGACTGGAACACCATGCCGATGCCCCTGTCCTTGGGGTCGGCCCAAGTGACATTGCGCTCGCCGATCCAGATCTCGCCATCCGCGATATCGGTAAGACCGGCAATGGCATTGAGCAGGGTGGACTTGCCGCAGCCCGATGGCCCCAGCAGGACCAGGAATTCACCGGGGGCGACCTCGAGATCGAGGTCCCTGACCACGGCGGTAGTGCCGTAGCCGATATCGATGGCGCGCAGCGAGACGGGAACGGGCATGGGGATCAACCTTTGACGGAGCCGGCAGTGATGCCGCGGACGAACCAGCGGCCGGAGACAAAATAGGCCACGAGCGGCACCAGTGCGGTCAACACGGTCGCCGCCATATGGACATTGTATTCACGCTGGCCGGTGGTGGTGGTGACGATGTTGTTGAGCTGCACGGTCATGGGAAGATTATCGCGGCCGGCAAAGACGAGGCCGAGCAGGAAGTCGTTCCAGATGCCGGTCATCTGCATGAGGCCGGCAACGATGAGCATGGGCAGGGAGAGCGGCAGCATCAGCGAAAAGAAGATGCGCCAGAAGCCGGCACCATCGACCCGGGCCGCCTTGAACAGCTCCACCGGGATGGAGGCGTAGTAATTGCGGAACAGCAGGGTGGTGAGCGGCAGGCCAAAGATGACATGGACCAGCACAATGCCGGCCAATGAGTTGTAGAGACCCAGCGCCGCGGTACCCCGCACCATGGGGAAGAGGAAAATCTGCAGCGGAATGAAGCCGCCAATGGTGATGGCTGCGAAAAGCAGTTTCGAGCCCGGCGGTCGCCAGAAGGAGAGCGCGTAGCCGGTGACAGCGCCCAGCAGCACCGACAGGATGGTGGCCGGAACGGTGATCTTGACCGAGTTCCAGAAGCCGACGCTGACGCCGTTGCAGTTGACCCCGGCACAGGCGCTCGACCAGGCCGTGCTCCAGGCCGACCAGTCGAGCACCTGCGGCAGGGCAAAGATCTGGGCGGAGCGGATCTCGTCCATGCTTTTGAACGAGGTGATGAGCATCACATAGGCGGGCAGCAGAAAGAACAGCGCCGCCACGACCAGAAAGGCATAGAGGCCGATGCGCGGCAGGGTCAGGCCTTGCGGGCGCGGGCCATGCGCGTGCTGCGGAAAGGGGTCGCGCATCAGAGCCTCCCGGTCTGGCGGCGCGCCCAGATATCGCGCGCATAAAGGATCGGCACGGCCACGGCCATGACCGTCACCAGCATGACCGTGGCGCCGGCGGTTGCCAGGCCGAGGTCTTGCCGGGCGAACAGGCTGTCCATGATGAACTTGGCCGGCACCTCGGTGGATTGGCCGGGCCCGCCATTGGTGAGCGCCACCACCAGGTCGAATGTGCGGACGGCGCCCATGGTCAGCAGCATGAAGGCGGTAGCGACAGAGGGGCCGAGCTGGGGCAGGACGATGGAGAGATAGGTGCGCCACATAGGGATGCCCTCGATGCGGGTGGCACGCCAGAGGTCGGCATCGATGCCGCGCAGCCCTGCCAGCATGAGCACCATGACAAGGCCCGCGCTCTGCCAGATGCCGGCCAGCGCCACCGCATAGATCGCCATGTCGGAGCGCGTGGTCCAGTCGAACGTAAACCAGGCCAGGCCCGCCGCGCGCATCGTGGCCTGGATGCCGATCTCGGGATTCATCAGCCATTGCCACATCAGGCCCGTGACGATGAAGGAGAGCGCATAGGGATAGAGCAGCATGGTGCGCCACATGCTTTCGAAGCGCACGCGGCGGTCGATGGCAATGGCCAGCAGGAAGCCGACCACCAGCGCACCGAGCACATAGACCACCCCGAAGGTGAGCAGATTCTGGATGGAAATCGACCAGCGCGCGGTGCCGAACAGGCGCTGATACTGCGCCAGGCCCGCGAACTCGCTAGAGGGGAGCATGCGTGAATTGGTGAGCGAGAGCTGCACCGTCCAGACCGTAGTGCCCAGATAAACGAGCAGGATAATCAGCCAGGCCGGTGTCAGCGCCGCCAGAGCGGCTACCGGCAGACGCAGTCTGCCGGTAGCCCGAGGTCGGGCCGGGCTGGACGCAGGGGAGCGCGCAGCCCGGTGATCAGCCATTGGCGAAGGCCGCCTTGTACTGCTCGATGAACGTCTCGACGCTCATCGAGGGATCGGCGAAGTAGGCGCCGACGGCGTCCTTGAAGCCGCCATTGATGGCGGGCGACAGGGTCATGGCGGCGTCGAGCACGATCTTGTCCTCTTTGACCAGGCCAATGGCCTCCTGCGCGCAGCTGTCGAAGCCGCTGGTGTCGACGTCGGTACGGATCGGCACAGACCCCTTGATGACCGAGAATTCGGCCTGGACCGTCGGATCGAGCACGGCTTCGGCGAGCAGCACCTGCGCGGCGTCCTCGTCCGCATTGCCGGTCTTGGGGAAGGTGAAGGCATCGGCCAGCATGATCAGGGAATCGGTGCCCGGGGTGAGGGCGCAGCCATAATCGGTGCCGGCCACCTCGCCGGCGGTGGCGAACTCGCCCTTGATGAAGTCCGATAGCAACTGCAGGCCCGCTTCGTCCTTGATGACCATGGCGGTCGCATCGTTCCAGTTGCGGCCCGGGGCGCCAGCATCGACATAGTCGCGCAGCTTGCCAAAAATGGCCACCGCTTCAGCGAATTCGGGCGTGTCGATCACCGAGAGATCGCCGTCGGTGTAGAGCTTGGTGAAGGCCGCGTCGCCGATGGTCGAAAGCACAACGCCATGGAACACGATGCCCTCCTGCCAGGACTGGCCACCCCAGGCGATCGGCGTGATGCCGGCTGCCTTGATCTTGTCCATGGCGACGAAGAACGCGTCCCAGCTCGTCGGCACGTCGGTGATCCCGGCCTTTTCAAACACTGGCTTGGAATAGAACATCCAGTTGCCGGCATGCATGCCGGTTGGTGCCATATAGACCTTGCCGTCCACCGTGATGGCATCAAGCACCACCTGCGGCACGACGCCGTCGGGCACGGCCGCGTGGAAGGCAGCGTCGATGTCGTTCATCAGGCCCTGGGCAACCACTTCGGTGACTTCCGGCCCGGCAACGGCGGTCTTGGCGGTCGGCGGATCACCGGCAAGCAGCCGGCTGATATAGGCAGCATTGGCGTTCTCGAAGCCGGCGACCGACCAGTCCACCCAGGTGCCGCCCTTGGCGGTAAAGGCATCGGAGATGATTTTGACGGCCGCGGCCTCGCCGCCCGAGGTCCAGGAATGGGCGACTTCGGCGGTGAGCTCCTGCGCCTGGGCGGTGGAAACCAGTAGCAGGGCGGCGAGGCTGGGGAGGAGTAGACGACGCATGGTGGAGTCCTTCCTGGATGCGAAGAGCGGACGGGGCTGCCGTTCTTCAGTCGATGATGGGGAGCAGAGTGGTCTCGACGAACTGCCGCGAGGCGATCATTTCGGACAGGGGATCGGCTGCGGCATCCAGTTCGAGGACGGCCCAGCCGGAAATCTTGTGGTCGCGATACATGCGTGCCCAGGCGGGCCAATCCACGCGCCCGGCACCGAGCCGGCAGAAATACTGCTGGTGGCTATCGTGGATGCCGGCATCGATTGGAATGTCGAACGGCATGACGCCGGTGGCGTCCTTCCAGTGCGCCACCACCAGCCGGTCGATATGGCGGGTCGTAACCGTCACCGGATCGGCACCCGAGCCCAGGAGATGGGCCGCATCGGGGCAGAAGCCGACATAGAGCGGATCGGTCAGCAGCATGAACAGATCGACATCGCGGCTGGTGCAGAAAACCGAATGCGCCTCGGTATGCAGCGCCAGCCGGACGCCGTGGCGCAGGGTCATGGCACCAAGTTCGTTCAGCACCTCTGCAAGACGCTGCGCATAGGGCAGATCTACGAAAAGCGGCTGGTCGGCACCACGGGTGCGCCGCATCGGCAAGCCGACCACCATGGCGTCGCCGCCGCAAGCGGCAATCACCTCGGCATAGCGCCTGGCCAGATCGAATACCCGGACACGTGTGGCCGGGTCGGCAATGTCGCTGCCATGCTCAAGATCGGCAAAGAAGCCGCTGGCCAGAGTGAGGCCACGGCGGGTCAGGGCCTCGGAAAATTTCTCAACGGAGCCGAAAGTCTTGAGGGCATGCTGCCAGTTGAATGGGGAAAAGGTTGGTTCAATCCCCGTGAGACCTGCCGCTTCGACGGTATCGAGCATCCTGTTCCAGAACAAATCTGGAGACTTCTCCGCGACTTCGATGATCTGTTTGACGCTATCTACCGACCAGAACTGTGGATGGAAGAATGTCACTAGATCAACGGCCATCTTCATTCTCGATACCATTGGCAAAATCAATCTCCATCCACCGAAAACGGCGGATTTGTTCTGTCTATATTTTGATCCATCGATCAAATGTGGGTTGGCAATCGATTGCCAATGCAATATTGATTGCACATGGCTTTTTCGTACGCAAGCACAAATAGTGCCTACCGATTAGGCGGCTCTAGGTGTTTGACGGCGCAGGAATTTTCCCGGCATGAAGGACGGAGGAGGTGAAGCAATGAGCAAAAAATCAGCGCCCGACCGCGCTCCGGCCCCATCGGTGGCCGACGTGGCGCGCGAGGCGGGAGTAGCCCCCTCCACCGTCAGCCGCGCGCTGACCAAGCCGGGTCGCATCGCCGAACCCACGCGGCTCAAGGTGGAAGCGGCGGCGCGCAAGTTGGGCTACATGGTCAACCAGGCGGCAAGAAACCTGCGCATCGGACAGACGCGCACCATCATGGTCGTGCTGCCGGATGAGCTCTATATCGGTGCGTCCCAGACTGTCCTCGAAGTGCTGCGTTCAGCGGCCGAGGCCATGACCGCGCGCGGTTACTCTCTGGTCATCGCCAACGTGTCGCGCGCGGCGCAGACGGACGAGCACATCCTGTCGCTGGCTTTTGGCGGCACGGTGTCGGGCGTGCTGCTCATGGCCACTCCGATCCCCAGCACCGCTGACCGCAATCTCATGCAGGCGGGGCTGCCGGTTGTGTCCCTGCATTTCGACATGAGCGGGCAGAGCATTCCCAGCGTCATCAGCAATGACAGCCAGGCCATCGGCGAGGCTGTCGAAGCGCTGGTGGAGCTCGGACACGCGCGCTTTCTCTATATTCGCGGCCGGACCGACAATTACCACGACATCGAACGCCTGCGCGGCGTCCGCGAAGCGCTGGCACGCAGCGGCATATCGCCAGCAAGCTTGCAGACGATGCCGGGAGATTTCAACTTTGAAGGCGGCATTGCCGCCGGGCAGCTTTACCTGGCCCTTGCGCCCGATGAGCGCCCCACCGCGGTGGTGTGCGCCAATGACGACACCGCCATTGGCTTCATCAAGACGGTGATCGATGGCGGGCTCGACGTGCCGGGCGATGTTTCGGTCGTCGGTTTTGACGGCGCGTCGGTCGGTGCCTTCATGACACCCAGCCTGTCCACCGTGCAGCAATCGACTGCCGAGATGGGCCGGCAGGCGGTGGACCTCGTGATTGGCATGGCCACCGGGGAGCTTTTGGCTCCGCCCGATCGCATCGAGGTGCGCTGCCAACTGGTGCTGCGTCAGAGCGTGCGCGCCCTTGCGCCCGAATTGCGGAGCCAGATTTCGTGACCAATGGCATCCAGCACCTGCGCGACAAGGCGGTGATCGGCACGTTCATCCATGCACCGACGCCCGAAAGGCTCGAGTTTCTGGCCGATACACTGGTGACGATAGACGCATCCGGTATCATTTCGGCCGTGGTGCCGCCCGACGATCCACGGCGCGGGGCGCTTGAAGCGCGCCATGCCGACACCATGCTGCGCCTGCCGGAAGGGTGCTATGTCCTGCCCGGCATGGTGGATCTGCATGTGCATGCGCCGCAGTATCCGCAACTGGGGCTGGCGCTGGACGCGCCGCTGGAAGTCTGGCTCCACAAATACACTTTCCCGCTGGAAGCCCGCTACGCCGACCTGGATTTCGCCGCCGAGAGCTACGGCATGCTGGTCGATGACCTCTTGGCCAATGGCACGACAACCGCCCTCTATTTCGCCACCCAGTATCGCGAGGCCAGCAAGCTGCTCGCCGATGTCTGCATCGAAAAAGGCCAGCGTGCCCTGGTGGGCAAGGTGGCGATGGACGATCCCAGTGCCTGTCCCGAAAACTATCGCGACGCCAGTCCCGAAGCTGCCGTTGCCGATACGCGGGCGGTCATCGAGCATATCCGGCAGCACAGGGACAATGGCGAAGGCCGGGTCCTGCCTGTCATCACCCCGCGCTTCATTCCCTCCTGCACCGACGAGACCCTGAAGGGCCTGGGCGCGCTCGCTGCCGAATGCGGCTGCCACGTGCAGACCCACTGCTCGGAAAGCGACTGGGCGCATGGCCATGTCCTCGACCGCTACGGCATGACCGATGCGGCGGCACTGGACGGTTTCGGCCTGCTCACGCGCAAAACCGTCCTGGCACACAGCAATTTCCTCACCCCCGACGATATGGATCGCCTCGCTACGCGCGGCAGCGGCGTCGCCCACTGCGCGCTCTCCAACATCTACTTCGCCAATAGCGTCTTCCCCCTGCGCGCGGCCATGGCGCGCGGCGTGCGGGTGGGTCTGGGCACCGACATTTCGGGCGGTCCGTCAGCCTCCATGTTCAATGCCTGCCTCACCACGGTGCAGTCCTCGCGCATGCTGGAGGAAGGCGTCGATCCTGCCCGTCCTGCTGGTGAACGCGGTCGTCCCGAGTCGGCGGTGAGCCTCGTCACCGCATTCCACCTGGCGACGGCCGGTGGTGGTGATGCGCTGGAGCTGCCGATCGGGCAGTTCGCGCCCGGCTACCACTTCGACGCCATCGCCGTGGATACCACCCAGCGCCAGGGTGGCATCCGCCTGTTCGACCTCACCGATCCAGCCGCCATCTTCGAGAAGATTCTCTATGGCGCCACGCGCGCCAATCTCTCTTCCGTCTGGGTCGATGGCCGGCTCGTCGCCGGCAATCAAACCGCCTGAACGCCTCCTCCAAGAAAGTCCGCCCACATGCCTACTGCCCAATTCGACGCCATGGTCATCGGTTCGGGAGCCTCTGGCTCCTTTGCGGCGCGGGAATTGACAGCGCAGGGGCTCAAGGTCGTGCTGCTCGAGGCCGGGCCCGAGATCGGTCCCAAGGACTTCGATGCGCAGCGCAAGATCCGGCAGTCGGACATCAATCTCTGGCAGCGCGCTAAGGCGACGCTGACGGGCCAGGGCGTCCAGGCACGGGCCGCCTATTTCGACATGCGAATGCGGCATCTGTTCGTCAATGACCGCGAGCATCCCTACACCACTCCACCGGACGCGCCCTTCGTGTGGATCCGCGGACGCCAGGCCGGCGGGCGCACCCATACATTCGGGCGGGCACTGCTGCGTTGGACCGACGACGACTTCAGGATGCGCAGCCGCGCCGGCACAAGCGAAGACTGGCCCGTCGCCTATGACGAAATCGTGCCATATTACGAGGAGGTCGAGCGGTCCCTGGGCATCTATGGCCGCGTCGACGATGTGCCGACCCAGCCCGACAGCGTCTATAGCCACGAGGCGCTGCTGACCGACGCCGAGCAGCAGTTCAAGGCTGACCTCGAGGGCAGGTGGCCGGACCGCCGCGTCATCACCTGGCGCTATATCGGCCCCGAGCCGACCCGGATATTGCACCCGCTGCGCGAGGCCATGGCCAGCGGCAACCTGACAATCCGCTACAACACCATAGCCCATAAGGTTCTGACCGACGAAACCACCGGCCGCGCCATCGGCGCCGAGGTGCTGGACCGCCTGACCGGCACGTGCAGCACCATTGCCGCCTCGGCCGTGGTGCTATGCGCCTCTCCCATCGAAAGCATAAGGCTGATGCTCAATTCGGCATCGGCCCGCCATCCCAACGGACTGGGCAACAGTTCGGGCCTGCTGGGCCGTTACTTCATGGACCAGTTGCCCTGCATTGCCACCGGCACCTATCCCAAGGCCAAGGGAGCCGCTCCTGCCGATACCGCGCCGCCCGATCCATTCTATGGCCCGTCTGGTGGCATCTTCGTGCCGCGCTTCGTGGGCGAGGGTGGCAAGGCCGCCAGCGACTTCAATTTTCAGGGCAGCATCGGCCGCTACCCGACCGGAAGGTCGGGGGATGCGCGCCTGTCCTTTTTCGGCTTCGGCATCATGCAGCCGGATGCCGACAACCGGATTACCATTGATCCGAGGACCAAGGATGCCTGGGGTATTCCCGTCCCCCATATCCGCTGCAAGATGGGCGAGGCGGACAAGGCAACACTGACTCGACAGCTCGATACGCTCACCGAAATGGTCGAAGGCACCGGTGGTGAACTCGAATTCGTCGGTTCCCCGCTCGGTCTCGTGGAAAAAGGCCGAGGCGCCTATCCCGAAGCCGACCCGATCAGCCGCTTCCTGTTCCGCCGCATGTTCACCAAGACCATGGTCATGGGCGCCGCCATCCATGAAGCGGGCGGCGCCCGCATGGGCGAGACACCCGAGGCTTCGGTGCTCAATCGCTGGAACCAAAGCTGGGACGTGCCCAATCTGCTGGTTACCGACGCCAGCGCCTTCCCCACCAGCGGCGTCGCCGGCACTACGCTCACCATCATGGCTCTCACCCTGCGGGCCTGCCGACACCTGGCAGCGGAACTTCGCTCGTGAGCGTCCTGGAGTGTGCGGCCGGCGACCTTTCTTGCAGCCGAGTTCGCACCAACCGAGACCAAATCGAGCCGAGGGCTCGCAGGACCTTCGCCGACACGCCGAAGTGGCGACCCCCAGTGGTCCAGCGAAAATGAACTGATATTTGATTTATCTCCTTGGAAAGCCTGCGAATGGCCCTCCGTTATGTTCCCCAAACAAACTTATGAGTTCCGGAGCCGCCGCACAGCCGCCGCCACCACCACCCACCACCGTCAAAAGGCCTATTGACGCAGACGGGTTGCCGGGCGTATCTCCCGCCTCAGGACATCTCGCCCTAACGCGAGACGCATAGACCTGGGAGGGTCGCTGAAGATGGCTGCAATGCCCCTGATCGCGCCGGCGGTGAAACCGGCAAACCCCAATTTTTCGTCGGGCCCCTGTGCCAAGCGTCCTGGCTGGACGGTTGAAGCGCTCAGCAATGCGCTGGTCGGTCGTTCGCACCGCTCCAAGCCGGGCAAGGCCCGCATCCAGCGGGCCATCGACCTGACGCGCGAACTGCTCCAGGTCCCGGCCGACTATCGCATCGGCATTGTTCCAGCATCGGATACCGGCGCCGTCGAAATGGCGCTGTGGTCGATGCTTGGCGCCCGTGGCGTCGATATGCTGGCCTGGGAAAGCTTCGGCGAGGGCTGGGTCACTGACGTCAGCAAGCAGCTCAAGCTCGATGATGTGCGCATCCTCAAGGCGCCCTATGGCGAATTGCCCGATCTCGGACAGGTCGATTTTGATCGCGACGTGGTCTTCACCTGGAACGGCACCACTTCGGGCGTGCGGGTCGCCAATGGCGACTGGATTGCGGCCGACCGCAAGGGCCTGACCATCTGCGATGCCACCTCGGCGGCCTTTGCGCAGAACCTTGATTTCGCCAAGCTCGATGTCGTCACCTTCTCCTGGCAGAAGGCGCTGGGTGGCGAAGCCGCCCATGGCGTGCTGATCCTGTCGCCGCGCGCCGTCGAACGGCTCGAGACCTTCAAGCCGGACCGTCCGCTGCCCAAGATTTTCCGCCTGACCAAGGGCGGTAAGCTGCTCGAGGAAGTATTCGAGGCTGCGACCATCAATACGCCTTCGATGATCTGCATCGAGGACGCCATCGACGCGATGGAATGGGGCAAATCGCTGGGTGGCCTTTCGGCCATGCAGGCGCGCGCCGACGCCAATTTCAAGGTGCTGGCCGACTGGGTTGCCAAGACCGACTGGGTCGATTTCCTAGCCAAGAACCCGGCCAACCGATCCAACACCTCGGTTTGCTTCTCCATCGTCGATCCGGCGGTGACGGCGCTCGATGCCGACAAGCAGGCGGCCTTTGCCAAGGCCATCGTGTCGCGCCTCGACAAGGCCGGCGTCGCCTATGACATCGGCGCCTACAAGGACGCGCCTTCGGGTCTGCGCATCTGGGCCGGCTCGACCGTCGAAACGTCCGATCTCGCTGCGCTGGTGCCTTGGCTGGACTTTGCCTTTGCCGAGGAAAAGGCCGCGCTCGGCAAGGCTGCTGCCTGACATTTCCAATGGCGCCTGAGGGCGCCGTTTTCCCCCATTCCATCCATTCATCCACCGTTCACAGGTGTGACGAAACTAAGGAGGGCGTCATGCCCAAGGTTCTCGTTTCCGACAAGCTCAGCCCCACCGCCGTTCAGATTTTCAAGGACAATGGCGTGGAGGTCGACTACCTGCCCGATCTGGGCAAGGACAAGGAAAAGCTGCTCGAAGTCATTGGAAATTATGATGGTTTGGCGATCCGCTCGGCCACCAAAGTGACCGAAAAGATCATCGCCGCAGCCACCAATCTCAAGGTCATCGGCCGCGCCGGCATCGGCGTCGACAATGTCGACATCCCCGCCGCGACCACGAAGGGCATCATCGTGATGAACACGCCCTTCGGCAATTCCATCACCACAGCCGAGCACGCCATCGCCATGATGTTCGCACTGGCGCGCCAACTGCCGGAGGCCGATGCCTCTACCCGCGCCAGCAAGTGGGAAAAGAACCGCTTCATGGGCGTCGAGGTCACCAACAAGACGCTCGGCCTGATCGGCGCCGGCAATATCGGCTCGATCGTCGCCGACCGCGCCCTGGGCCTCAAGATGAAGGTTGTCGCCTTCGATCCGTTCCTGACGCCGGAACGCGCGCAGACCATGGGTGTCGAAAAAGTCGAGCTGGATGAACTTCTCAGCCGCGCCGACTTCATCACGCTGCACACGCCGCTGATCGACGCGACGCGCAATATCATCAATGCCGAGGCCCTGGCCAAGACCAAGAAGGGCGTGCGCATCATCAACTGCGCCCGCGGCGGCCTGATCGACGAAGCGGCACTGTATGACGCGCTCAAGTCCGGCCATGTGGCTGGAGCGGCGCTCGATGTGTTCCTTGAGGAGCCTGCCGAGAAAAACCCGCTGTTCGACCTGCCCAACGTGATCTGCACGCCCCATCTTGGCGCCTCGACCACCGAGGCTCAGGAGAATGTGGCGCTGCAGGTGGCCGAGCAGATTTCGGCCTATCTGATGAGCGGCGAAATCACCAATGCGCTCAACTTCCCGTCCATCTCGGCCGAGGAGGCGCCATTGCTGACGCCGTTCATCAAGCTTGCCGAAGTGCTGGGCTCGTTTGCCGGCCAGCTGACCGAGACCGCGATCAAGGGCATCAAGATCGAGTTCGAGGGCCACGTGGCGGCGATGAATACCCGTCCCATGGTGGCGGCTGCGCTCAATGGCGTGCTCAAGCCGATGATGGGCGAGGTCAACATGGTCTCGGCGCCGCAGATCGCCAAGGACCGTGGCATCAATGTCGAGGTGGTGACCCGCGAGCAGCAGGGTGCCTATGAGAACTACATCCGCCTGACCGTGGTGACCGAGCGGCAGGAACGCGCCGTGGCCGGCACGGTCTTTGCCAATGGCAAGCCGCGGGTCATCCAGGTCAAGGGCATCAACATGGAAGCGGAACTGACGCCGTCCATGCTGTACGTGACCAACGAGGACAAGCCGGGCCATATCGGCCGGCTAGGCACGCTGCTGGGCAAGCTCGGCATCAACATCGCCAACTTCAACCTGGGCCGGGTCGAAGTCGGCGCCGACGCCATTGCGCTGGTCTCAATCGACGGGACCCTGACCGAGGCGCAACTGGCCGAGATCGCGTCGCTTGAAGGCGTCAAGCAGGCCAAAGCCCTGCGGTTCTGAGGGGCGAAGCGTCTCGATTGGGTGCGGAGATATCCGCACCTAACGCCGCCGCCGGGCCGCCCAATCGGCCAGCACAATGCCGCTGATGATGATGATGGCGGCCAGATAGTGATAGAGTTCCAGCCGTTCACCCAGAATGAGCACCGAGCCGAGCGCACCGAATACCGGGATCAGATTGTGGCTGGGCGCCGCGCGGTTGGCGCCGACCAGCTCGACGCCGCGGGCATAGAACACCTGGCTGAACATGGACGGGAAGATCATCACATAGACGATGACAGCCCAGACCAGCGGCGACATTTGCGGAATTTCCGCAAAGGACGCGATGCCTGAGCCCAAGAGTTGCAGCATCACCAGCGCGGTGATGGCGGCGCCCAAAAAGGCCACGGCCATGAAGGTCATCATGTGGACCTGTGGGCGGAACCGCAGCGCCAAGGTATATGCGGTGTAGGTGAGGCATGCCAAAATCACGAAGCCATCGCCAACATTGAGGTCGAGCGTCAGGATGCGCGCCGGGTCGCCATGGGTGGCAGTGAGAATCACGCCAGAAATGGCGATCAGCACGCCCAATATCTGCAGCAATGTGGCCCGCACGCGGAAAACGATGAAGTTGGCCGCCAGGATCAGCATGGGGAGCGAGGCCTGCTCGATCGAGGAATTAACTGCCGACGTGGTGGTCAGGCCCAGATAAAGAAAACCGTTGAACAGGGCATAGCCGACCGCGCCATAGGCCATCAGCAGCAGCCAGTGGCGGCGGATCAGCGGCCAGTCGGCGGCGAGGAAGCGCCAGGAAAAGGGCAGAATGAAAAGGGTTGCGCCTACGCAGCGGCTGGCCAGCAGCAGGAAAGGGTCGATTTCGTCGACCACCAGCTTGGCGGCAACGACATTGCCGCCCCAGAACAATGGCGCCAGAATCAGCAGCAGGTAGGGCTGGTCGAGCAGGCGGGCCGAAATGCCGCGATTTTCGTGATCTAGCGGCTTTGTCATCGTCGCCCGGGTGATGTAAGGACAATCGGACTTAGCAGTTATTCGGCCACGATCAAACTTCTACCAAAGGTGGCCGGGGGGACAGACGTCCAAAGTGGGAAGGGTGCGGCGAGTTCGCCGGACCCTTTGTATCGCGCCTATCCTGGAGAAGGTATTTCTATGGCTAATGTGGTTGTCGTCGGCTCGCAGTGGGGCGACGAGGGCAAGGGCAAGATCGTTGACTGGCTCAGTGAGCGCGCCGATGTGGTGGTGCGCTATCATGGCGGCCACAATGCCGGCCACACACTGGTCATTGACGGGGTCAGCTACAAGCTGGCGCTGCTGCCTTCGGGCCTGGTTCAGGGCAAGCTCTCGGTTATCGGCAACGGCGTGGTGGTTGATCCGCATCACTTCGTCCAGGAGATGGCCAAGCTTCGCGGGCAGGGGGTCAAGATCACGCCCGAAATTCTGCGCATCGCCGACAATGCGCCGCTGATCCTGTCGCTGCACCGCGAGCTGGATGCCATCCGCGAGGATTCCAATTCAGGCCTGAAGATCGGCACCACCAAGCGCGGGATTGGCCCGGCCTACGAGGACAAGGTTGGCCGCCGCGCCATCCGCCTGATCGACCTTTCCGAGCCCGATACGCTGATGGTCAAGATCGAACGCCTGCTCGGCCACCACAACGCGCTGCGTCGCGGCATGGGCCTGGTCGAGATCGAGGCACAGAAAATCTACGATGAACTCACCAGCGTAGCCGCCGAAATCCTGCCGTTCATGGACCAGGTCTGGAAGGTGCTGGACGACAAGCGCAAGGCCGGAGCGCGTATCCTGTTCGAGGGCGCCCAGGGCGCTTTGCTCGATAATGACCACGGCACGTATCCGTTCGTCACCTCGTCCAACACCGTGGCGGGGCAGGCAGCTGCCGGGTCGGGCCTGGGGCCTACTGCCATCGGCTATGTGCTGGGCATCACCAAGGCATATACGACCCGCGTCGGCGAGGGCCCGTTTCCCTGCGAACTCGATGACGAGATCGGGCGGCATCTGGCTACCGTGGGCCGCGAGGTCGGCGTCAATACGGGCCGGCCGCGCCGCTGCGGCTGGTTCGACGCGGTATTGGTGCGCCAGACGGTCAAGACCTCGGGCATATCGGGAATCGCGTTGACCAAACTCGACGTGCTCGATGGCCTCAAGGAGATCAAGGTCTGCGTCGGCTACGAGCTGGACGGATCACGGATTGATTATTTGCCTGCCTCAATGGGGGCACAAGCGCGGGTTAAGCCGATCTATGAGACCCTCGAAGGATGGTCCGAGACGACCGCGGGCGCCCGCAGCTGGGCCGATTTGCCGGCGCAAGCGATCAAATATGTCCGGTATATCGAGGAACAAATCGGGGCGCCGGTGGCAATGCTGTCGACGAGCCCCGAGCGGCTCGATACCATCCTTGTCGTTGACCCATTCCAAGACTGATTTTTTTTGCTACAAGACGTCGCTGCAATTGTGAGTACCAACTAACCAATGGCGGACTACAAGGAGCTGTTGCGCCGGGCCATCTCGGCGCTTCCGGAGAACAATGGGGCCGCCCGCCGGGCTGTCTATGAGAAGGCGCGTTCGGCTCTGGTCGGGCAATTGCGCGCCATCACGCCCCCATTGCCGGCGCGCGATATTACCCAGCATCGCCTGCAGCTCGAAGATTGCATCCGCCAGGTCGAGCAGGAAGCAAGCGAGGCCGTGATTACACTGGGGCGTGAGAACGTCCTGGGTCCGCGACCCACAATGCTGCCCGCCGACCCGGTGCCCGCTCCTGTCGCATCGCCTCCGGCGCCGGTGGCGGAAACACCCAAGCCTGCCGACGCTCCCAAGCCAGCTGACGCTTCGAAGTCCGCCGATGCCACCAGGCCAGCCGAAACCTCGAAGCCTGCCGACCCGGTCGATGTGCCCAAGTCCGAGGACACGGTAGCGCCCGCCAAGGACGGCATGTCCATCGAGGACATTATCTCGGAGGCAGCCGAAACGACTGGTGCGCCGGTCAAGTTGGTCAAGGACGAGGAGGCTCCATCCGGAAAGCCGGAGCTGAAGGCCGAGCTGCGTTCGATGCCGTCGATCGTTGCCCGCGCCGAGGCAGCCAAGACGGGGCCAAGTTCGCCGCTGCAGCCAGCATCCAATGTGCGGCCCATGGAGGCGCCGCTCAAGGGGCCGAGTTTCGAGCCACGCCGGGATCCGCCGCCTCTGGCTGCCAATTCGGCAGCCGAGGTGGTGCGTGTCACTGCCCGCGTCGAGCCCTCGATGGGCAATCACGCCGTCGCCCGGCAACAGGTGGCGGCCCCCATTGCTGTCCTGGAGGCGCCCCCAGTCGAGGAGGCATTGTCCAGCGTCCGCGAAGTGGAGGTCGAACCCGATCCGAGCGAGGCGCAGGGGGCCATTGAGCGTGCTATCGAGGCACTGGACCGTGAAGCTCGCGGCGAGACGACGGTGATCCTGCCCGACCCCGCGGCCAAAGCGTTTGTGGCAGCTGACGCAGTCGATGAAAGCGATGATTCCGGCTTCGCAGATGCCCCCGTGCAGCAACGCAGCGGTGCAGGGCTGACTATTTTCCTCGTGGTCTTTGCGATCCTGCTGGCTGGTGCCGGCGGTGCGGGTTTCTGGGCCTGGCGCGAAGGCTATGTCGATATCGATCAGATGTTCGGCCAGGCACCGGTGACCGAAACGACAGAGACGACGCCGGCGACACCGACGCTGGATCCGGTACAGCCTGCCGGTTCGGCCCCAGATGCTGCGGTCGGCCCGGGCAATACGTCGCCCACTACGACCAATGGTTTGTCCGGCAGCGGACTTGGCGGCCTGCAGATCGAGGACCGGCTCGAGCCGACGCCGGAACCGGTGCAGCCTACGGGCGCTGAATCGGTGCTGCCCGATGTGAACGCTGGCGACGACAAGGGCGAGGAACGCCTGCCTGGCGAGGAGACGACGGCACTGGCGGCAAACGATCCGGCGGCTTCGGTCGATCCGGCCGTGCTGGCGGGCAGCCAGTCCTTGCTGCTGGAAGCCAGTCAGGACGGAACGACAGGGGCGGTGCCTTTCTCTGGCACCGTTGAATGGACTGAAGGGGTCGACGAACTCGGCCTGCCGACGCTGCAAGCCACCGCCAGCATTCCGGCGCGCAATCTGGGTGTCGACATTACCATTCGCAAGAACTCCGATCCCAGCCTGCCGGCGAGCCATCTGATGGAAGTCGACTTCAAGGTGAGCGACACCTTCATCGGCGGCACCATCGCCAATCTGCCGGGCGTGTTGCTGAAGAACGAGGAACTGGTGCCGGGCACCGCCCTGATCGGCGCGTCCGCCCGAGTGGTGGGCAATTCGTTCCTGTTCGCACTGAGCGCAACGCCGGCCGATGCGACCACCAATGCGGACCTCCTGGAAAACCGCCGCTGGATGGACCTTGCGGTGGTCTATGGTACGGGCCGCAACGCCATTATCACCCTGGAAAAGGATGAAACGGCGCAGGTGCTGTTCGACAAAGTGTTCGCCACCTGGGCCGAATAGCTCTCTCATTGTGGCAGTCTAGATCCCCGGGCATGGTCCGGGGATTACTTTTCGGTCCCCGGCTCGCTTGCCGACAGCCGACCGTCTCTCAGGACATAGCGCCGGCTGGCCAGTGCCTCGACGTCGTCGGCGTGGTGGCTGACCAACAAGGTGTGCCAGTCATGGCGCACGGTCAGCGTCCGTACTAGGTCGCGGATCACCGCGCGGGTTTCGTCGTCCAGCGCCGAGAACGGCTCATCCAGCAGCAGGACCGGCCGGGCGCGCAGCAAGGTCCGCGCCAGGGCGGCACGCTGCTTCTGCCCGCCCGACAGCGTGGCGGCCCGTTGTTCGCCGACCCCTTCAAGACCGACTTCGGCAAGCGCGGCGGCGATCAGGGCGCGCGCTTCTGCCTTGCTGGCACCGGCGGGCAGGCCGAGGGCAATATTCCTGGCGGCGCTCAAATGCTCGAAGAGGCTTTCCGACTGCAGCAGCAGCGACACGGGCCGGGCTTCGGGTGGTAGTGGCAGCAGGTCCTGGCCGTCGAGTGTGACCTGGCCGGTGGAGGGCTCCAGGAAGCCTGCCAGCAGGTCGAGCAGGGTGGATTTGCCCGAGCCGCTGACGCCCGATATGGCGGTGACTTCGCCGGCATTGGCTGCGAGCGAAAAGACATAGGGCGTCGCCTGGCCGGGATGGGCAAAGGTCAGGTTCTCAACGCGCAGCATCGGCGATCCTTTCAAAGAGCCTGGGCAGGCCGACAAAGGCGACGATGGTGCCGATCAGCAGGATGGCGGCAATGGCCGCTGCATCATTGCTGCGATAGGAGCCCAGCGAACGGAACATCATCAGTGGCAGTGTCTGGAAATCCTGGGTGCCGAACAGGGCGATGACGCCCAGATCGCCCAGCGAGAAGCAGAAGGCGAGCGCCAGCATGACGCCGATATCGCGGCCCAAGAGGGGAAATTCGACCGAGGCAAACTGGCGCCAGCCGGAGAGGCCGAGCGAGCGGATCAGCTTGCCGCGGCTGTGGGCGATGGCTTCGAGAGGTGGGCCAAGCGTCGCCATGGCAAAGGGAAGCGCGAGCAAGCTATTGGCGAGTATGACGACGAAGGGCGCGGCGGTCGCGGGGGCAACGCCGAGATTGCGCACCAGCAGGAAGAAGCCGAGCGACAGGACAACGGCGGGCACCGCCAGGTAGGCGAAGGCCGGCATGCCCAGCAGCGTGCGCAGGGGACCGTTGGCGGTGGCGCCTCGCCCGAGGGCCAGCAGCAGGGCCAGCACGAGGGTCAGCATGGCGGAGGCCGCGCCAATGACGAGACTGCTGGCCGCCGCCCACCAGAAGGTTGGCCGAACGACGAGATTGCCAATGCCGGTCCCCAAGCCATCGAGCAGCACCGAGAGCAGCGGCAGCGCGAAGCCAAGGATGCATAGGACCAGCACCACGCCCTGCAGCAGGCTGGCGAGGCCGGCATCGCGCCAACGCGGCGCGGCTGAGGCACTCAAGCTGGTGGGAATGGGCGCCAGTGCGGACGCCGCGAGAATGATCGCCGAGCAGACGGCGATCTGGGTAGCCGCAAGGCGCACCGCACCAGCGAGATCAAAGTCCTGTCGTACGGCGGCGTAGATGGCGACTTCGAGCGTCTGGTTGGCCGGGCCGCCGCCAAGCAGCAGCACGATGGGGAAGCTGGTGAAGGCGAGGAGGAAAATGATGGCGGCCAGGCCGGGCATGGTGCTGCGCAGGGCTGGCCAATCGATGATCGCGAAGCGCTGCCAGGCCGAGAGGCCGAGCGACTGGCCGGTCTTGAGGCGGGCGGCGGGAATGGCGTCGAGCCGCGCCAGCAGGATGCGGGCAGCGAAGGCGCCGTCGAGCACCACGTGGGCGAAGAGGATGCCAGACAAGCCGAAGGCTGGATTGCCGATGGAGACGCCGAACAGGGCCTCGCTGGCCTGGTTGATCCAGCCATTGCGGCCCCAGATGGAGAGGAGCCCGAAGGCGACCACCATGCCGGGGGTGACGATGGCAGAGGCGAAGAGGCCGACCACGAAGTCCCGGCCGGGGAAGCGCAGCCGATTGAGCGACCAGGCGAGGGCGGTGCCGACCGCCAGGGAGAGGATCGCGGTCAATCCGGCCTGGGTCGAGGTCATGCGCAGCAGGTGCGGGATGTCGATCCGCGAGGTGTCGCCCTCAGCGC
The DNA here is from genome assembly GCF_036676215.1 of Devosia sp. Classification (GTDB taxonomy): domain Bacteria; phylum Pseudomonadota; class Alphaproteobacteria; order Rhizobiales; family Devosiaceae; genus Devosia. Next base: position 58,259 of record NZ_JAKFDJ010000052.1, read on the forward strand.
CGGTAGCGGCCGCCAGGATGGCCCAGAGGACGAGGGCAATCAGCGCCGCAATAGCGGCGGCCAAGGTGGTGGCTGCGGCGATGCGGACGGGGCGGCGGGGCAGGGTCAGCATGACAGCCCAATCGCCAAATTCCCCTCACCCGTCTCGGCCGTTGGCCGATCCACCCTCTCCCACGAGGGGAGAGGGGTGGCATCTTGCCTCCCCAAATTCCGAGTCCCCCTTCTCCCCGCGTGGGAGAGGGTGCCCGAAGGGCGGATGAGGGGGTGTTCGGACATATCAGGCCCTTACTGCACCGCTGCCAGCATTTCGTCGATCCAGGCCTGGCTATTGGCCTCGATCTCGGCGTCGGTCAGCGTCAGGGTTTTGGCGGGCTGCGGCAGGGTGGCGAAGGCGGGGTCGAGGTCGGCGCCCAGATCGATGACCGGGAACATCCAGTTGGTGGTGGGGATCACCTTCTGGCCGTCGACTGAGGCGAGGTAGGCGAGGAATTGGCTGGCCAGTTCCGGATGGTCGGAGGATTTGAGGATGCCGGCCACTTCGGTCTGGGCCAGGTGTCCCTCGTCGAACAGGGCGGCGTGGATGGTGTCATCGCCTTCGGCGCTGATGTGGTAGGCCGGCGAGGTCGAGTAGCTCAGCGCCATGTCCGCCTCACCTTCGAGGAAGAGGTTGTAGCTCTCGCTCCATTCACGGGTGACCGTCAGGATATGCGGCTTGAGGCCGGCCCAGATTTCGGGGGCGCGGTCGCCATAGGCGGCGCGGATCCACAGCACGAGGCCAAGGCCCGGCGTGGCCGAGCGTGGGTCCTGCACCACGATCTTGAAGTCCTCGGGCAGGGCGATCAGTTCTTCGAAGGACTTGGGGGGCGTCGCGACGCTGTCGGCGTCATAGACGAAGGAAAAGTGGGCGTAGTCGAAGGGCACGAATTGCGCGTCGGTCCACGGCTCGGGCAGGGTCAGGGCCGAGAGGTCGAGGGTGTGATCGGCGAAGAGGCCGGTGGCGCGGGCCTCCCCGGCGATGGCGGTATCGAGCCCGACGATGAGGTCGGCTTCGGTGGTTTCGCCTTCAAGCTGAACGCGGCGCAGCGCGCCGATGGAGCTGTCGGCAGCGATCCACTCGACGATGCAGCCGCCGCAGATGGCTTCAAAGCCGGCCTTGAGACCGGGGCCGGGGCCCCATTCGGCGGCGAAGCTGTCATAGGTATAGACCTTGAGGATCGGCACTTCTTCGGCGAGGGCGGGAGCGGCGAACAGTCCGGTAAGGACCGCAAGCGCCAGACGGGTGATTTTGACCATGGGTCATTCCCTTCAATGGTGTCACGGCCATGAGTGAAGGGGGTGTCAATGGTGAGGGCATCGAGATGCCCTTGCCATCTCGAACTTCCTCCGCCAGCATGACCTGGTTCAGGTTCAATGGGTAATTCTCAGCTCCGGAAACCTCCGGAGCACCCCAGCGAGACGCCTCACACTTAATGAGAGCTTTGTGACAGTGCAAGACACTTCCGTGCCGGGTGCGGATGCGCCAATGGTCGTATTCGATCGCCCCATGGCCATTGTCGGTGGAGGGGCGGTGGACCCTGCCTTGCTGGTGGAACTGGCGGCGCGTGGGGTCGCCCTGGTCGGCGCCGATGGGGGCGCCGATGCGATTGGCGATGCCGGCCTTTTGCCTGCCGCCATCATCGGGGACCTCGATTCGCTCGCCGACCGGTCGGAATGGGAGGCGCGGACCCGGGTCATTCATATTCCCGAACAGCTCACCACCGATTTCCAGAAGTCGCTTTATTCGACCCGAGCGCCGGTGACCCTGGCACTGGGCATGACCGGCAAGCGGCTCGACCACACTCTGGCGGCGCTGAGCGCCGTGCTGGAATATGCGCCGACCCGCAAGCTGCTGCTGGTGGACGAGGTGGACGTGGCGCTGGCCGTGGTCGGGCCCATCGCCTTTGAGGCGGTGGAGCGGGAGCGGGTGTCGATCCATCCGCTGCTGCCGATCAGCTTCAGCCATTCGACGGGCCTGTTCTATCCGATGGATGGGTTGACGCTGGAGCCCGGCGGGCTGATCGGGACGTCCAATGAAGGGACGGGCGGGCGCGTGGAAGTGGTGCCGGTCGATGACACGCCGTGGTTGCTGATCCTGGGCAAGGAGCGGTTGTGGGATCTCATCGAGGCGAGCCAAAGCGCCGCCTGAACGCGGTTTTCATAAATGGACGGACCCCGAGGCGGATGCCGCCTCTGGAAATTTAAAAACGAGACGACAGTCGCCTCGGGGCGCCGGTTTTTGGAACAGGACCGGTTATCGCGCAGCATGAACGCTCGCCATGCTGCGGCCGGCTCTCGAACCTGCGCGAGAGGCAAAGCCCGCGCCCGGCTCACCCCGCCACTGTTCGCCTGCAGGCCGCCCATGCGGGGTGATGGGAAGAGTGTGCCACAGGTTTTGGGGAGGGGGATAAGTTGGTGTTTGAACGTGCACACCCCAGCAAATGCGGTCGTCACCTTCGGGCTTGACCCGATGGGACTGCACTTATCCGACGTTCCACAAGTGAAGAGCCCTCGGGTCAAGCCCGAGGGTGACGTGCGGTGGGTGTGGGATTGTGTCTGGCCAACCCCCTCCTAGCCTCCCCTGAAGGGGGACGGGCAGATCGGGTTTGGATCGCCCTCTCGCCACACATACACTGCGCGGTTCCTCCCCCTCAGGAGGAGGTCAGGTGGGGGCGTTGTGGTCCCAAACAAAAAAGGCGGGCATTGCTGCCCGCCTTTTTGCAAATCTCAACCCGGCTCAGTGCGCCGCGGCGGCTTCCTTGACGGCGTCCTGGACCTTTTCGAAGGCGCGGACTTCGATCTGGCGGATGCGTTCGCGGCTGACGTCATACTGCTGGGCCAGCTCTTCGAGCGTCGCGGGATTATCCTGCAGGCGACGGGCCTGGAAGATGGCGCGTTCGCGCTCGTTGAGCACGTCCATGGCGCTGTTCAGCAGCCCCATGCGCTCGGAGAATTCCTGGCTTTCGCCCAGGCTGGTTTCCTGGCTCGGGGTATCGTCGACCAGCCAATCCTGCCATTCGGACGAGCCTTCGTCGGCCCGCATCGGCGAGTTGAGCGAAGCGTCACCCGAGAGGCGCGCATTCATCGACACCACATCGTCCTCGGTGACCTTGAGGGTCGTGGCGATCTGCTTGATCTGGTCGGGATGCAGCGCACCATCGTCCAGGGCGGCGATCTGGCCCTTCACCTTGCGCAGGTTGAAGAACAGTCGCTTCTGGGCGGCGGTGGTGCCGATCTTGACCAGGCTCCAGCTGCGCAGCACATATTCCTGGATGGCAGCGCGGATCCACCACATGGCGTAGGTTGCCAGGCGGAAGCCCTTTTCGGGCTCGAAGCGCTTGACCGCGTGCATCAGGCCCACATTGCCTTCCGAAATGACTTCGGAGATGGGCAGGCCATAGCCACGATAGCCCATGGCGATCTTGGCCACGAGGCGGAGGTGGCTGGTAATCAGCTTCTGGGCGGCACCGGGATCAGCATGTTCCTTGTAGCGCTTGGCCAGCATGTATTCTTCATCCGGCTCCAGCATGGGGAACTTGCGGATTTCCTGAAGATAGCGGCTCAAGCCCCCTTCGGCGGAGAGGACTGGAAGATTGGTCTGGGCCATATGCGCACCCCTTTCTGGCTCCCCCGCATGAAGCGGGCGGACATGAGTCTGCGATGCCCTTACGGACCATCGGCAGACTACGATGGATATATAGGCGACAATTTGTCTTTTGTAAGGGGTGAACCCTTGCAAACGTCGCTATCGCCCATGGGTTGCAATATGGACGAGCAACCTTGCGCGAAGATTGCGTTTCGGGGCTAACGCGCGAAGGCCTTGTCGTATTCCTGCAGCGCGTCGTCCAGCGCTTGCAGATCGGGCGGCAGAGGGGCCTCGAAGAACATTTCTTCCTTGGTCACCGGGTGCTCGAAACCCAGTTCGGCGGCGTGCAAAGCCTGGCGCCCCAGCGCCTGAATGGGCGCCACCACGTCGGGTGGCAGCCTGTTGATCTTGGTGGCATAGCCCGAGGCATAGACGCTGTCGGCCACCAGCGGATGGCCGATATGGGCCATGTGGACGCGGATCTGGTGGGTGCGGCCGGTTTCGAGGTGGCACTGCACGCGGGTAATGTCCCAGCCGGGATCGCCGAAGCGCGCTTCGACAAAATAATGGGTAATCGCCTCGCGGCCATCCTTGCGCACGGTCTGCTTGAGGCGGTTGTTCTGGTCACGGCCGAGCGGCGCGTCGATGGTGCCCTTGGCGGTTTCGGTCGAACCCCAGACATAGGCGATATAGACGCGATGCAGCGGGCCGGTGCGGCCGTGATCGGCGAATTGTTCCGACAGGTGCTTGTGCGCCGTCTCGGTCTTGGCGGCGACCATGACGCCGGAAGTGTCGCGATCGAGCCGGTGGACGATGCCGGGGCGCTTGACGCCGCCAATGCCCTGCAGCGTGTCGCCACAATGGAAGAGCAGCGCATTGACCAGCGTGCCATCGGGCGAGCCGGGGGCGGGGTGGACCACCATGCCGACGGGCTTGTTGATGACGATGAGCTGGTCATCCTCGTAGAGGATGTCGAGGGGGATATTCTCGGGATGCGGTTCGGCGTCTTCTGGGGGTGGGGCAACAAGGACGATTGTCTCGCCTGCGGTAAGCCGGTATTTGGGCTCGCTGACGGTTGCCCCGTTTATGCTGACGGCGCCGCCAAGGATCAGGTCCTTGATGCGGTTGCGGCTCAGCACGGTATGCACCTTGGCCAGCGAGGCATCGAGCCTGCCGCCGGCCATGTCGGCATCGACGATGACCAAGACCTGGACTTCGCCTTCCTCGCCCTCGAACTCTTCAGCGGTATTTTCGGCCATGAGCGATCCTAACGAGACTGGGCCAGACGGCCCCAAGGCGGATGCCCCGCTGTCCCCCGAGGCGCTGGCCATGTTCAGCAAGGCGCGCCGGTCGTTCGGGATATCGATCGGCATCCTGTTGCTGGGCTTTATGGCGATTGGCATCGCCCTTGTCTATCGCGTGATGCGCGACGCCCCGCCGCCGGTCGTGGCCGAGGCCGTGGCGTTGCCCGCGGGGGCCGAGGTGGTCTCGGCGCAGCTCAGCGAGGGGGCGATCAATGTGACCTATGTGCTGGACGGGGTGACGACACTGGCACTGTTCGACCAGGCGACGGGCGAGCTGACGCGGCAGGTGGTGATCGGGGAGTAGGGGCAGCCTAGCGGCCCTGAATCTCGCGCAGGGCCGTCATGCGGTCGGAAACCGAGCCGCGGCGTTCGCGGGGAGGCGGGTCGATGGGCAGGGCGTCGCTGCCCTCGCTATCATCGGCAAAGCGCTGCACGCGGTCGAACAGGCTCTCTTCCTCGGTGCTGGGGACCGGGGTTTCGGTATCGACGGCATAGACCAGGCGGCTGACGCTGGCGGCGATGTCGTTGAGTTTTTCGCGCAGATAGGCTTCATCGAGCCGCTCGCTATCCCAGTCGGACAGGATGGTGGATTCGACGTCGAGCACCTTCTTGCGCAGTGTCTCGACTTCGTCTTCCAGGTTGAGCTTGTCGGCCAGCGACTGCTCGGCCCGGCCACTGGCCTCGTCCATCGCCTGGCTGGTTTCGGCGAGAAGGGCATTGAGCCGGTTCTCTGCGCTGGCAATGCGGGCTTCGGCAATGACCAGGCTCTCGGCATCGGCGGCTTTCTGGTCGCTGCGGCCAGCGAGGGCTTCGCGCATCTGGGCGATGGCAGCGGTCGCTTCAGCGCTGCGGCGATCGGAGTTTTCCAGCCGGGATATCAGGCTCTTGGCCTGGTCTTCGAGGAAGCTGGCGCGCTTGCGCTCGATGGCCAAAGCCGTGGTCAGCCGGTCGACATCGTCGTCATAATCGCCGCTGAGGGCCTGACCATCGAGGTCGCTGCCGCGTGGCAGGCCGCCGCGCAGGGTATCGCGCAGCTTTACGAGTTCCTCGCCGCGGATATCGAGTTCGCGGTCGCGCATGCGCAAACGCTGCGCCAGATCGGTGCCGTCGCGCTCGAGTTCGAGGATCCGGGCGCGCAGTTCGGCCTCACGGACCTCCAACTCGCTGACGATTGCCACACTCTTGTCGCGCTCGGCCTTGAGCAGGCCGAGGTCGCTGCGCTTCTGGTTGACCTCGCCGAGCTGTTCGGCGAGGCGCTTGCGCAGCGTCTCCACATGCATTTCCAGCCGGCGGGTCGACAGCGCAAATTCGGCGCGCAACTGGTCCTTGTCGGCGCGGAACTCGGCCATGGTGATGGGGGTGGCGGCTTCGATGCGGCGCTTGGTGAGGCGCACGGCGCGCTTCCACACCGCCGGCAGGATGATCAGCGACACCAGGCCGGCCACGAGCAGGCCCAGCGCGAAATACATGATGTTTTCGATGACCATCGGCCAAACTCCGGCACCGCATCAGCACGCGATACGGGCAATTCTGTTCTGACAGCTCAGCGATGCTGTCGCCATATTCGCCAGTGAGCAACCCTAACGGGTTTGGAGCCCCGCGTCACGGCCAAGCTGGCATTCTAGGTCGCAAAACCGTTGGTAGCGGGCAGCGGCGCTGGCAGGTTCGGCTCTCCAAGCATTCCGCGCAGCTCGATTTCGATGTCGCGACAAATCTGGCTGATGGGGACGTCGTTGGCATTCCCCTCGAAGGGATTGGACGTACTTTCTCCGACCTGGTCGAGCGACAGGTACATCCATCCCAGCAGCGTGCTGAACGGAATTGCCAGCCAGATCGTAGCCGCGCCAAGCACGGCGCCGGACTTGCCCAGATCGGCAAAGATGGGCACCGCGCCAAACGGCAGTATCGTGCAGAATATGGCCACGAACATCGTGCCGACGATGGCGTACTGGCGGGGATAGGGGTTGTTCTTGATCCGGTCGGCTCGACTCTGCAGGTCATGCATTTCGCGCATCGACTTCATCAGCTCGCCGTAAATCTGCGGGGGGAGGGCGCTTTCCTTGAACAGCTGGTTGAGGTGGCGGGTCTGCAGATCGAGCACCTGCGGGGCGGGATGGCGCGCCTCAAGGACCATCTCGGCCTCGGCCATCAGCAAGGGTCTGATCTCCGTCTGCAGGGAGCTCTCGTCCTCCGCGATATGGTAGCGCTTGCGAAACTCGGCATTGCTCGGCCGCGCCATCGTTTCCCAGGGCATGGGGCGGCGCAACGAGAAGCGCAATGCGGTGAGCCAGGCCAGATGCCGGTGAATGAGGGCGCGCGCGGTGTCGGGGTCGGCGAAGTCCCGGCAGAGGCTCGCCCATACGCGGCTGCTGGCCGAAATCTGCGCAAAGAGCTGGAGGGCTTCCCCGCTACGGGCCAGAACCTGGGCATTCTTGAAGCCCGCGATCAGCGACACAGTGGTGCCCAGCATGATGACCACCGGCCAGGGCACGCTGAAACCGGCTATTCCGGGAATATAATAGACCCCGATCGCCAGGAGGCTGACCACGAGCATGTAGATCACGCTGCGCCGTGACCAGAGTGCAAAATCGATCAGCCGATATGACCGTCCTACATGCATCTCGCATCCCACCAATATTTGACACGCGCCTGACGTTACCGACCCGCGGGGCCGATGGCCAGCGGCCGGGAAGCGGCTGTCAGAAGGGGTTCCAGGTGGGCTCGTTGGTGAATTTGAGGTAGCCGATATTGAGGCCGAGGCGGGCGCCGACGCCGGAGCGGATGGGCACCATCACGACGTTGGAGCGCTTGAGTACCGTCATGCCGAAGCCGCCCAGCACGTAGGCCGATCCATCGACGCCGGCAAAGCGCCCGAGCACGTCCTGGATCTGGTTGAGGTTATAGACCAGCATCATCACCTTGGAGCCGTCGCCGCCAACGTCAAAGCCGATCGAGGGGCCTTGCCAGAAGACGTTAAATTCGCCGGCATTGCGGGTATAGAGCACGCCCTCGCCATAGCGGGCGCCTGCAAACAGCGCTCCACCGGCATCTTCGCCGAGAATGTAGCCATTGGGCAGGCCGAACTGGCTTACGGCGCGCTCGACCAGCGAGGCCAGGCCCTGCGAGGTCGAACCGAAGAAGGCCTTGCCGTTGTCGATCAGGTCGTCGCCCGAATAGGTATCGCTGAGCGAGCCCTGGGCGAAGACAGCCGGTGCCGGCGCAGCCATTGCGACCACGAGAGCGAGGAGAAGGGCAAGGCGCTTGAACATAGAAATCTCCCAGGGAGGGCAGGCCGGCGGTTACGAAGTCGTTAAGGCTTAAACCGTACCTTTGTGGCGGACATTGGTCGCCAGCGTGTGCCGATCATTGGGTCGATGATGAAGCAAACCTCTAAACAAATCTTAACCATGCTTGCCTTTGTTTTGCCGCTATTGGGCATGGTTTGGCTCGCCATTCTGCCGGTGCGGGCGCAGTCGGTGGTGACACTGATCGTGACCGATCCGCTGACGGGGGTGGGGATCTATGGTTGGGATCCGGTGAGTTATTTCACCGAGCCCGAGCCGCTGCAGGGTCGGGCCGATTTCGAGCATATCTGGAACAACGTGCCCTGGCATTTTGCCACCGCGGCCAATCGCGACATCTTCAAGAGCGCACCCGACATCTATGCGCCCCAGTTCGGCGGTCATGGCGCCATGGGGATGGCACGGGGCTATGTTTCGGACAGCAACCCCAAGATCTACGTGGTGTTCAAGCAGAGACTTTATCTCTTCTATTCGGCTGCCAATCGGGAGGCCTTCGTGCTCTCGCCGGACGAGGCGGCGCGCGAGGCCGAAGCGCGGTGGCCTGAACTGTCCAAGGGCCTTTCGATCAACTGAAATCCGCCATTGGCGCCGATCGGAGGCGCAATTCATCTGTCCACTTTGGCGGATCACCCTCTAATGTCGGCAAAAGTGATTCTTACGGAGACTGCCCAGATGGACATCATCGAGCTCAAGGCAACCGATCTGGCGGCCATGCTGTGCTCCAGGGTCTGCCATGACCTGATCAACCCCATCGGCGCTATCGGCAATGGGCTGGAAGTGCTGGCCGATCCGAACCAGGCCGAGATGGCGGAAGGTGCGCGCGACCTGATCGCCAGCGCCGCGAAGCAGAGCCGCGCCAAGCTCGAATTCGCCCGCCTTGCCTATGGCGCGTCGTCGACTTCGGGCACCGATATCGACACGCGTGAATGCGAGCGGGTGGCGCGTATCCTGTTCGAGATCGAGAAGGCCGATCTCGAGTGGAACGTGCCGCTGATCCTGCTGCCCAAGCACAAGGCCAAGCTGTTCATGAACATGCTGCTGATCGCCGCCATGTCGGTGCCGCGCGGCGGGCAGGTGACGGCCGCGATCCTGGGTGATGCCGGCAATGAGCGGTTCGAATTCACCTCCAAGAGCGATCCCGAAAAGCGGCAGAAGACGCTGGTGCCCGCTGGCTGCGCGGGCCTCTTGTCGGGCATTCCCGAGGAGGGGTTCGTGGATGCACGGGGCATCCAGCCGTTTTATACGGGCATACTGGCGCGCATGACCGACATGGACATCAATATCGGGCTGGAAAACGAGATGTTCTTCCTCAATGCCACGCCGAGGAGCCAACAGCAGGCGGCCGAATAGTCAGTACTTTGCTAACCAATCCGTAGGATGTGACATTCATAATCGAATGCAGCGTTAGCCTCTGCGGAGCCCCTCGGCATGAAGTCCTGCCTGATCGTCGATGACTCGAGCGTCGTGCGCAAAGTGGCACGACGTATCCTCGAGGACATGGACTATATTGTCGAGGAAGCCGAGGACGGGCAGGACGCCTTCGACAAGTGCCGGCAGGAAATGCCGGACGCCATCCTGCTCGACTGGAACATGCCGATCATGAGTGGCCTTGAATTCCTCAAGCTGCTCCGGGCCTATGTTGGCGGCGAAAAGCCCCATGTGGTCTATTGCACGGTCGAGAACGACATTGGCGCCATCGCCATGGCGCTCAAGGCCGGCGCCAGCGACTATATGATGAAGCCGTTCGATCGCACCATTCTCGAAGCCAAGTTCGAGCTGCCGGCCGCCGCTTAGCCCGTTTCGTCAGCCCTGCCAAGCAGATAGGCCTTTTCGCGCGCATTGCGGGTCAGTTCCGCCGCGCGGCGGAATTCCAGCATGGCCTCGGTGTGGCGGCCCAGCTTGCTCAGCATGTCGCCGCGCACGCCATAGAGCAGGTGATAGTTCCTGAGCGTCGGATCGTCCTTGATGGCGTCGATCAGCAGCAAGGCCGCCGCCGGCCCCTCAGCCATGGACACGGCTACGGCTCGGTTGAGTTCGATGACCGGGGACGGGGTCACCTGAGCCAGGGTGGCGTAGAGAGCGGCGATGCGGGCCCAGTCGGTGTCACCCGGCTTGCGGGCGCGGGCGTGGCAGGCGGCAATGGCGGCCTGCAGCGCATAGGGCGCGTTGGCCCCACCCAGTTCCACGGCTCGGTCGAGGGCAGCAAGGCCCCGGCGGATCAGCAATTGATCCCAGCGCGAGCGGTCCTGATCGAGCAGCAGCACCGGCTCACCCTTGGCATCGGTGCGCGCATCGGTGCGCGAGGCCTGGATCTCCATCAGGGCCACCAAAGCATGGACTTCGGAATCGTCGGGCGCGAGGCCGGCCAGCACCCGGCCAAGGCGCATGGCCTCGGCGCAGAGCTGGGGACGCATCCAATCCTCGCCCGCAGTGGCTGAATAGCCCTCGTTGAAAATGAGATAGAGCACGCCCAGCACCGAACCGAGCCGTTCGGCGCGCTCGTCGCCGCGCGGCACCTCGAACGGAATGCCGGCTTCGGCGATGGCCTTTTTGGCGCGCACGATGCGTTGGCCGATGGTGGGTTCGGCGGCGAGGAAGGCGCGAGCGATCTCCTCGGTTGTGAGGCCCCCCAGCAGACGCAGCGTCAGGGCCACGCGAGACTCGGCCGGCAGGATGGGGTGGCAGGAGGTGAAGATCAGGCGCAGCAGGTCGTCGCCGACATCGTCGTCCAGCGCCTCGACCAGGTCGGCCTCGTGATCGGGAGCGTCGTCCTCGATGATGCGGCCGACTTCCTCGAGCTTGGTCGCGGCCATCTTGCGATGGCGGAAATAGTCGATGGCGCGGCGCTTGGCGGTCTGCATCAGCCAAGCGCCGGGATTGTTCGGTACGCCGGATTCCGGCCAGGCCTTGAGGGCGACCAGCAGGGCATCCTGCGCCAGTTCTTCGGCCAGGGAGATGTCGCGAACCATTCGTGTCAGGCCGGCGATCAGCCTGGGCTGCTCGGTCTTCCAGACTGTGTTGATGGCGCGGTGGGTGTCGGACTCGGTTTGCATGGCTGCGGATGAAACCAGTATCGGCGTTCACCCGCAACCGCTTCGTGAAGAACGGCGGCAAGGGGAGGTGTGACCACCTCCTCCTGATCCCTGTCTTGGCTATTGGCCCATGAAGCTGGCGGGGGTCTCGCCCTGCAGGAAGGGTTCGATGAAGCCGTGGAGCAGGTCGGTCTGGTTGATCACGGCAGTATGCGAGGTCGCCGGCAGCACCGCCAGCCGCGAGGTGGGTAGGGGTACGCCCATGTCGCCCATGACGCCGCCGCCAAGCAGGCGGAACAGTGCGACATTGTGCTCGAGAGTGGAGACGTCGGCATCACCGGCGATGATCAGGACCGGCGCCTTGAGCTGCTTGACGTCCTCTTCCCACGCCATGGGTTCGTGTTCCAGCGCAATCAGCTTTTCCACCACGCCGCGGAAGCCGTCGGGATTGGGTGCCAGCTTCTTCCATTCCTCTTCCATGGGCGTGCCGACGAAGAATTCGGGCACCATCTGGGGGATGAATTCGACGAAGGCGGGTTGCCAGCCCGAAGCGTCATAGGCGACCGAGGCGGCCACCAACTGATCGACCTTTTCGGGGTGATCGAGGGCGAGACGCAGGCCGGCGGCGGCGCCCATGGAATAGCCGAAGACGTCGGCCTTCTCGATGCCGATGCTGTCCATGAAGGTGGCCACGTCGTCGGCAAGATTGGGATAGGTGATGGGGCGGTCGATGTCGGTGGTGCGGCCGTGCCCCTGGAACTCCAGCGCATAGACGGTGTGGGTCTCGGCCAGAATGGGGATGATTTCGCCCATGGTGGGGATGTTCATATAGGCGCCGTGCAGCACGATCAGCGGGTCGCCCTGGCCGGATACCTCGTAATACATCTGCATGCCGTTGACCTCGAGCGTGGCGCCGACGGGCTCGGACTGGGCGAAAGCGGCGGTGGTCACCAGCATGGCACCGACGGTGATGGCATTGCGGAACATTGAGCGTCTCCTGTTGGCGCGCCCTCTATGGCGCTTCTGGTTGGACGACGAGCAGCTTGATGCCATTTCGACAGGCCTTTGCGGTTTTCTTTCGACCCCCGTCGCGTTTGGCGCAGCCATGGACGCCCAAACAAAAAAGCCCCGCACGACGGGTGTCGCACGGGGCAGCAGGGAGGAGGAGGGTACGAAGTTTTAGGCGACGTTCTCGGAATAGCCTTCGACGTCGTCGGGCTCGCGCAGCACATAGCCGCGACCCCAGACGGTCTCGATGTAGTTCTTGCCGCCGGTCGCAACGGAAAGCTTCTTGCGCAGCTTGCAGATGAACACGTCGATGATCTTGAGTTCGGGTTCGTCCATGCCGCCATAGAGGTGGTTGAGGAACATTTCCTTGGTGAGCGTGGTCCCCTTGCGGAGGGAGAGCAGCTCGAGCATCTGGTATTCCTTGCCCGTGAGGTGCACGCGCTGGGTCATCACTTCGACGGTCTTGGTGTCGAGGTTGACCGTCAGGTCGCCGGTCTGGATGACCGACTGGGCGTGGCCCTTGGAGCGGCGGACGATGGCGTGGATGCGGGCCACGAGTTCGTCCTTGTGGAAGGGCTTGGTCATGTAGTCGTCGGCGCCGAAGCCGAGACCACGAACCTTGTCTTCAATGCCGGCGAGACCGGAAAGGATGAGAATTGGCGTCTGCACCTTGGCGACGCGCAATGTTCGCAAGACTTCGTAACCGCTCATGTCGGGCAGGTTCAAGTCGAGCAAAATAATATCGTAGTCGTAGAGCTTGCCGAGATCGACGCCTTCTTCACCGAGATCGGTGGTGTAGACGTTGAAACTTTCGGACTTGAGCATCAGTTCGATGCTCTGCGCCGTAGCGCTGTCGTCCTCTATAAGGAGTACCCGCATTATATTCCCCTTGCCATTTCGTTCCTGCTGGAACCCGTGAGGCTGAGCGACCAGGACGCCGCCTCACTCCAACCCTACTGGATATGACTGAACCCTAAGCCCCAATAGTTAACAAAGTTTAATTCGGTTGGGCAATACGCAAACGACGTTAGGATAAATTTAGTCTAACTCATTGAAATATAACGGTTAATCTTATCCATTTTTCTTAAGAAAATGGTTTAAGTAGCCGTTCTAAGCGACTCACTTGACTCATGCAATTGGGGCTATGTCGGGGGTTTGGCCAAGGTCGGTGCCGGAGCACGGACGGAGAGGTCCAACGCATCAAATAGCGCCATTTGCTTAATGTTCGGTTACTGTCTGATTCGAAGTTATCCACGATTCGACCGTCGCAGAAACCATAATTCGGTCACGCCTATGAACGGATGATGTACGAAAATGAAGGCGCTGATCTCTGCCATTGAGGCGATCGACGACATCGAGGTGTTCGGCCGCGTCAAATCGGTGCAGGGCCTGCTGATCGAAATCGTCGGTCCGGTGCGCGAATTGCGCGTTGGCGGCCGCGTGCAGATCGAAGCGGTCAATGGCGAGTTCCTGGCGGCCGAAATCATCGGTTTCAAGGATGGCCATGCGCTGTGCCTGCCATTCGGGCAGTTGAGCGGCGTGCGGCTGGGCTGCAAGGCGGTGTTCCAGCGCCATGACGGGGCGGCCTTTCCCTCGGAAGGCTGGCTGGGCCGGGTGATCAACGCCAATGGCGAGCCGATCGACGGCAAGGGACCGCTGCCACGAGGCGCGATGGCCTATCCATTGCGGCAAAACCCGCTGCTGGCGCATGACAGGGCGCGGGTGGGCGATCCGCTCGATCTGGGCGTGCGGTGCCTCAATACCTTTACTACGGTCTGCGAGGGACAGCGGCTGGGCATTTTTGCCGGCTCGGGCGTCGGCAAATCCGTCCTTATGTCCATGTTGGCGCGCAATACCAATGTGGACGTGGCGGTGATCGGGCTGATCGGCGAACGCGGGCGCGAGGTGCATGAGTTCATCCAGGAGTATCTGGGCGAAGAGGGGCTGGCCAATGCGGTGGTGGTGGTTGCCACCAGCGATGAGGCAGCGCTGATGCGGCGGCAGGCGGCCTATATGAGCCTGGCGCTCAGCGAATATTTCCGCGACCAGGGCAAGCGCGTGCTGTGCATGATGGACAGCCTTACCCGCTTTGCCATGGCGCAGCGCGAGATCGGGCTGGCGGTGGGCGAGCCGCCGACGGCCAAGGGTTATCCACCGACGGTTTTCACCGAATTGCCGCGTTTGCTGGAACGCGCCGGGCCGGGCACACCGACAACGGGCTCTGTTACCGGTCTATTTACCGTTTTAGTCGAAGGTGATGATCACAATGAGCCTATTGCGGATGCCGTGCGCGGCATTCTTGATGGGCACATCGTAATGGAGCGCGGAATTGCCGAGCGGGGACGATACCCGGCGGTCAACGTGCTCCGGTCCATCTCGCGCACCATGCCAGGGTGTGTGCCGGTCGATTTCAGACCGGTTCTGGCCAAAGCGCGCGAGCTCATGTCGATTTATTCCGACATGGAGGAACTGATCCGGCTGGGGGCTTACCGGAAAGGGTCAGATCCGAAAGTGGACCGCGCGATCGCCATCTATCCCGCGCTTGAGGCTTTTCTGAGCCAGGAGCGGGAAGAGACGACGACGATTGCCGAGGGCTATAAAAGGCTTGCGGCGATTGTGGACGAGGCGGGCGCGGCAGGCTGATGGGGCGCTGTTCAGGCCCCGGAACTGACTTGGTGTGTAAGGAGTACAGGTCTTGAAATCGCGCAGCGAGAGCCTCATTCGGCTCAAGAAGTTCCAGGTGGACGAGAAGCGCCGTCAGGTCGCGCAGATCGAGATGATGATCAACGATTTCGAGCGCAT
The DNA here is from genome assembly GCF_036676215.1 of Devosia sp. Classification (GTDB taxonomy): domain Bacteria; phylum Pseudomonadota; class Alphaproteobacteria; order Rhizobiales; family Devosiaceae; genus Devosia. Next base: position 73,329 of record NZ_JAKFDJ010000052.1, read on the forward strand.
GGCGTCCGAACTCGATCAGCAGATCGAAATCGAGCAGACCAAGACCGGCATTTCCGATGTGGCGCACTTCGCCTATTCGACCTTTGCCAAGGCCGCGATGACGCGGCGCGACAATCTGCTCAATTCAGCCAATGACATGAAGGGCAAGCTTGAGGCCGCCCAGGATGGGCTCGCCGAGGCTGTCGAAGACCTCAAGAAGGTCGAACTGCTGGACCAGCGCGAACATCAGCGGGAAGCCGCCGAGCAGCTCAAGGTGGAGCAGAGCGAATATGACGAGATCGGCCGGCTGCGGTTCCGCGGGCAATAGAAGCCAACATTGGCGGTGATGAAAAGGGCTCGCTTCGGCGGGCCTTTTTGTTTGGGGCGCGGCACAGCCGAGCCGGGACGTTGGCGGTCAGCAGCATGCCTATGGTGCGATCTCCATGCGCTGGGTGGCGCGCTCGGTTTCGTAGGTCGCCGGGTTGTAGGCGGGCTGGGTTTCGAGCTGTTCGCGTGAGGTATTGAGGAACAGGTAGCGGTTGCCCGGGGTGTCGGAGGAGAAGACCAGATTGTCGAAGCCCACGGCGACCGGCTTGGCGCCGAGGCCGAGGAAGCCGCCGACATCGACGATTACCGCATCGAAACTGCCGTCAGGGTTGGCGACGATATCGCCGATCGTGCCGATCTGCTCGTCGTTGATGCCATAGACGCCGATGCCGCGCAGGTCCTCAGCAGACAGGCCCGTCTCGTCGAACTCAATAAAGCCGGAGCGATCGACCGGCGTGCTGATGGGTTGACGGTCGGGCTGGTCGGTGGTGAGGGCCGGATCGACCGGAGCGGCATTGGGATCGCCGTCGACAAGCTGATCTTCCTCCTGTTGGGTCGTCAGCGCCGGCTCGCCGGTGGTCTGCTCGCTGTCGGCCCAGATGAAGGCGGGAGCGGCCGAGAGCGTCTCGGCCGTGGTGTCGAGGACCCAGCGGCGCGAACCGTCATCGCGCGCCAGCCATGCGAGTTGGACGAAATCGACGGCAACGTCCTTCTCGCCGACGCCAAGGAAGCCACCGACGCTGATGACGACTGCGGAAATGCCCTGGCCGGAGGTCACCACCAAATCGGTGATGGTGCCAATTTCTTCGGCGGCATCGTCGAGCGAGGCAAAGACCGTTTCACCCAGGAGCTGGGTCACCAGCACGTCCTGGCCTCCGGTGGCGTAGCCCTCGGACAGAACCGTGGGCGGCGTCAGGCCGCTCTGCTGCAATTCGCTCGGCGCGCCGGCGGCCGGCGCCTGGCCCAAAGCCGGCGAGACCAGGAGCAAAGCAAGGGCAGAGGCGGTGATGATAGGACGCATCATGGCGATCTCCTGTGACGCAAAAGGGCCGGCCCGAGGGCCGGCCCTTCGTGAGATAATCCGCGAGGGGTTAGTTGGTTGCCGGAGCCGCAGCCGGATCAGCCGGGGCAGCGGCCGGGTCGGCCGGGGGCATGGCGGGGTCGGCCGGAGCCATGGCGCCGCCATCAACCGCGCCGTCGACCGGCACATCTTCCCCCCAGACGAAATCGGGAGCAGCGTTCAGGGCATCGGCCGAGGTGGGCAGGACCCAGCGTTTGGTATTGTCGGCGGCCAGGGTGAGTTCCAGCAACTGGAAGTCGACGGCGACGGCCTTTTCGCCGATGCCGAGGAAGCCGCCAACGCCGATCACCACAGCCTGGATATGGCCGTTTTCGTCAAAGACCAGGTCGGTGATGTTGCCGATTTCTTCGGCATCATCGCCCGAAGACGAAAAGACGGGCTGGTTAATCAGGCGCGAGGCCAGGTTATCCGTGTCGGTGGCGACATAGCCGGTCGCCATGTCCCAGGGCTCGTTTATGTCGGTTTCTTCCATGGCGCCGCCGGCGGCGACAGGCATTGCGTCGGCGGCAGCGGGAGCTGCCGGATCAGCCGGGGCTTCGGTCGTGACGGGCGCAGCCGGATCAACCGGGGTTGCATCCTGGGCAATGGCGCCCGAAGACAGCAGGGCTGCAAGGGCCGTAGTGGCCAGAAGGGTGCGGATCATAGTAGGCTCCGTAGGTTCATCGCTGAGGTGAACGGGCCGTGCGGTGCAAAACTTGCCGGTAGAGTGCCGTGCGGCCCATGATGTTTCGACAACGCAACGAACCGCGCAGATGTTCCGACCCGATTTGTCGCACTGAATTGAAAAGGCCGGCACTCGCAAGCGAGACCGGCCTCCTCCGCCTCCCTGGCGGTTTTTGTTCCGGGTGCCGCGCAGCGCGTGGTGCGCAGGCCTCCCGACATCGCCGACAATAGCGCATTGGGCGGGGCAAGGCATGGCCTGTTGGCAAAGAGGCTTAAGGGGCCGCTAACGGGTCAAATGTCGCGGTGAAGGCCGTTCAGAAGTCATAGCTGCGCATGGCGCGATGGGGCATGCCGCCATCCTGGAATTCCGGCCCGAAGGCGGTAAAGCCGAGCTTTTCATACATGCCGAGCTTGTCGGTCTGCGCGGTCAGATAGAAGCGGTCACGGCCAGTGGCACGGGCGTGGTCCATGGCGGCAAGCATCATCTGTTTGGCAATACCCTGTCCCCGGAAGGCCTGGCGTACGGCGACCCGGCCGATCTTGACGTGCTCAGGCTTGTCGATGAGCCGCAGCGTGCCCACGACTTCGCCTTGCGCGATGGCGACGAAGTGGGTGGCGGTCATGTCGTCGGCATCGTGCTCTTCCGCCTCGGGCACCTTCTGCTCCCAGACGAAGACCTCGCGGCGCAGCGCGAAGGCGGCGTTGCAGAGGGTGGAAAAGGGCGGGACGGTGAGGATGGTGAGGGCCGACACGGCTATGGCCTCCGGTTTTCGAATGCGGCCTTGCCGCCCTGAGAGTCTCGGTGCTAGCGCTGGTGGCGCAACAGTGAGGACGAGCTCTTCGCAAAGCCCAGGCCCTCATAAAAGGCGACGAGTTGGTCCGGGCAGTATAGCTCGAAGCTCCGTACCTTTTGCAGGGCCTCGTGTCCCTTGATCCTGTCTATGATGGCGTTTCCTACTCCTTGGCGCCGGAAAGGCTCATCCACGATCACGTCGAAGATCATTGCCTTGAAGGTGAAGTCGGTAAGAACGCGAGCAAAGCCGATAAGCCTGCCTGCGTCGGAACAGCAGCCAAGAACTATGTCGGAATGCTCGAGGACCTGAATGACATCGTCGTATTCACGTCCCTGCGTCCACCACTCCTTGCTGTAAAACGCATAGAGTTCGCGCCGGCGATCCTCGGCGAATTGCTCGATCCAATGCAGCTGCAACCTATACTCCCCCGATGCATAAGCCCGCCAGAAACGGCGGATTCCACCATGGCGCAAACTCAACGCCCATGCACCAGATCATGCACAAATCCCAGCTTTTCGATCACCGGACGGGTGAGGATGAAGGGATAGGCGTCGGGGTGGCCCATGGCGCGGTTGAGGTTGTTGAGCATGCTGGCAAGCGGCACCCAATTGTCGACGATGGTCTGCACATGGGGTGCGGCATAGGGGTCGAAGTCGACGCGCAAGGTCAGACTGGCATCCTCGGTGCGCGGGCGGGCGCGCACGCCGAAGGCGGAGGCCATCTCGACGGTATCGGTGATGTGCAGGTAATGGGCGAAGGTTTCGGCGAAATCCTCCCAGGGATGGGCGGTGGCATAGGCGCTGATATGGGTCTGCGGCCAGCCAAGGGGGGCTCCACTGCCGTAGTAGGTCTGCAGCGCCAGGTTGTAGTCGGCGGTCTCGTTGCCGAACAGAGCGCGGAAGCGGTCGAGGGCGGGACGACCGGCCACCAGCAGGTCCCAGTAGTGATGGCCGATCTCGTGGCGGAAATGGCCCAGCAGGGTGCGGTAGGGCTCGCCCATGCGGGTGCGGCGGGATTCGCGCTCGGCATCGTCGGCTTCGGCCAGCGCGATGGTGATGATGCCTTCCTCGTGGCCGGTGAGGACCTGACCGGCGGCGATCGGCATGTCGGCCAGGAAGCGGAAGGAGAGGCCGTGCCCCCGGTTTTCGTTGCGCGTTTCGAGCGGCAGATGCAGCCGCAGCAGGGAATAGAACAGACGCTTCTTGGCGCGCTCGATCACCTGCCAGCGGCTGAGGTTGAGGGCATTCTCGATAGCCGGAATGGTCTCGTTGTGACGGCAGGCAGCGCAATAGATGTCGCCAGCCGGATTGGCCGGGATCAGCCAGTTGCAGGCGCCGTAATGGGCATTTTCGCAGAACACATAGGCGTCGTCCGGGAAGGCGGGGGTCGACCAGAGGCCGCCATCTTCGACCAGCGATACCAGCGCGTTCTTGTCCGGCAGATAGCCGAGCTGATGCCCGCAACGCTCGCAGGACGCGTTCTCGAAATAGATGGTATTGCCGCAATGGTCGCAGGCGAAGAGCTTCATGAATTGCCCCAGGACGTGATCGGCAACAATGCGCCAGGTAGCGGTGCGTTCCGTCGGATTATGCATGGCCGGGCTCTGGAATGCACAGGCAATCCATGGGCATGATTGGCCTCCAACTGGAGACAAGGCCATGAGCATCGAATTCCTGATCACGACGCTGATCGTGGTGGTGTCGCCGGGCACGGGCGCGCTCTACACTATTGCGGCCGGGTTGAGCCGGGGTAGCAAGGCGAGCCTCTGGGCGGCGTTTGGCTGCACGCTGGGCATCGTGCCGCATATGCTGGCGGCCATTACCGGGCTGGCAGCGATCCTGCATACCAGTGCACTGGCCTTCGAGATCATCAAATATCTCGGCGTGGCCTATCTGCTCTACATGGCCTGGGCGACGCTGCGCGAGAGCGGGACGCTGAGCGTCGAGACCGACCAGGCGGAAAAATCGGCAGGCAAGGTGATCGTTGAATCCATCCTCATCAACATTCTCAATCCCAAGCTCTCGATCTTCTTCTTCGCCTTCCTGCCGCAATTCGTGCCGGCCAGCGCGCCCAATGGCGTGGCGCGGATGCTGGAATTGAGCGCGGTCTTCATGGCGATGACCTTCGTGGTGTTCGCGATGTACGGACTGTTCGCAGCATCGATCCGCGGACAGGTGATTTCGCGGCCGGCGATCATGGTATGGATGCGCCGGACCTTTGCCGGCGCCTTTGTGCTGCTCGGCGCCAAACTTGCCTTTACGGAGCGATAATGACCGATCTTTCGAGCTTTCCGATTACGAAGCGCTGGCCAGCGGCCAACCCCGAAGTCATCCAGCTCTATTCGTTTCCCACGCCCAATGGTGTCAAGGTCTCGATCATGCTGGAGGAGACCGGGCTGGAATACGAAGCGCATGCGGTCAATATCAGCCAGAATGAGACCTGGGGACCGGAATATCTGGCGCTCAATCCGAATGGCAAGATCCCGGCCATCATCGACCCGCATGGTCCTGGCGGCAAGCCGCTGGAGCTGTTCGAGTCCGGCGCGATTCTGATCTATCTGGCGGAAAAGACAGGGAAATTCCTGCCGGCCGATCCGGCCAGGCGGTACCAGACCATCCAGTGGGTGATGTTCCAGATGGCCTCGATCGGGCCGATGTTCGGGCAGGTGGGGTTCTTCCACAAATTCGCCGGCAAGGACTTTGAGGACAAAAGACCACGCGACCGCTATGCGGCGGAATCCAAGCGCCTGCTCGGTGTGCTGGAGACCCGGCTGGAGGGACGCGACTGGGTGATGGATGAGTATTCCATCGCCGATATCGCCACGCTGGGCTGGGTGCGGAACCTGGTTGGGTTCTATGGCGCGGGGGACCTAGTGGGCTATGACCACCTCAAGAACGTGCCGGCCTGGCTGGAGCGCGGATTGGCGCGGCCGGCGGTGCAGCGCGGGCTGGATATTCCCAAGCGGGGCTGAGGGGTGCTGGCACCAGCATTTTGAGCGGTCGCTGGGGAGCCCGGGTACGGCGGGGCTCGGGGAGGCTGTCGCGCAGTGGTCGCAATGGGCAGGCAACTTCTGGGCCTGACTCTGCATTAGGAGTCGAGCAACGAAGGAGATTGCCATGCACGCGCAGCAGGAAGTTGAAATTCGCGACCGCGCCTATGCCCTGTGGCAGGAGGAAGGCTCGCCCGAGGGCCGCGACCAGGAATTCTGGTATCGCGCCGAACAGGCCCTGGCCGAGCAGGCCGACATGGACAGCTCGGAACAAGCTGCGGAAGCCAGCCAGCCGACGCCGCCAGCGGGACCGCCGATGCACTAGGGGCGTCAGGCCGGCCAGGAGCCGTCCTCTACCCGGATCGTGAAGTGGCGGGGCATGTCTAGCGTCACCCGCGCCCAGTCCGAGGCCTGGGCGCGCTGCTGATGCTGGTCGAAGGCGGCCTGATCGACGAAGGTCTCCGAGACGTCGAAGCGCGTCGGAATGGCGGGGTTCTGCACCACCGTGAAAGCCAGGCACCCGGGCTCGGCCTGCGTCAGCGCGATATGGTGCGGCAGGGCGGCCCTGACCGCGTCGATGCGGTCCGCGGGGACTTCGAGATAGCCGGAGAGATGAACCTTGCCCAAGGCTAGATGCTTCCCACGGTCTTGAGCCGGATGCGCGGATGTACCTCGTTCTGGCTCATGACCACGGTCTGCGGGCGGAAGCGCTCGATGATCGAGCGGACATGGGGACGGATCGAGGGTGAGGTGATGAGCACGGGCAGTTCGCCCTGCTGGGCGGCGCGCTCATAGGCCTGCTGCACACCGGCGATAAATTGCTGCAGGCGGCTGGGCGCCATGGCGAGATGCCGGTTCTCGCCGTCGCCGACCATGGCTTCGGCAAAGTCGCGTTCCCATTGCGGGCCCAGCGTCAGCAGCGGCAGATTGCCGTCGGGGCCGAGATGGGCAGCGCAGATCTGGCGGGCGAGGCGGCTGCGGACATGCTCGGCGATGACCTGCACCGAGCGGCCCGGGCCGGCGATCTCGGCGATGCCCTCAAGGATGGTCGAGAGATCGCGGATGGAGATGCGCTCGTTGAGCAAGGTCTGCAGCACGCGCTGCACGCCCGAGACCGAGATGAGGCCCGGGATGATGTCTTCGACCAGCTTCTGCTGCTCCTTGGGCAGGCCAGAGAGCAGGGACTGCACATTGGCGTAGCTCAAGAGGTCGGCGACATTGGCCTTGAGCACTTCGGTCAGATGCGTCGAGATGACCGTTGAGGGATCGATAATGGAGAGGCCGCGGAGTTCGGCCTCGTCGCGCAAAGCGGGCTCGATCCAGGTCGCGGGCAGGCCGAAGGTGGGCTCGGTCGTGTGGGTGCCCGGCAGGTCGATCTGGTTGCCATAGGGGTCCATGACCATGAGCTGGTTGGCATAGATCTCGCCGGCACCGGCTTCGACTTCCTTGATGCGAACCTTGTAGGCATTGGGTTCGAGCTGCATGTTGTCGAGAATGCGGACCGGCGGCATGACGAAGCCCAGTTCGACCGCAAGCTGGCGCCGCAGGGCCTTGATCTGCTCAGTCAAGCGGTCGCTGCCGTTCTCGTCCTCTTTGACCATGCTGAGCAGGCCGTAACCCAGTTCAAGCTTGAGCTCGTCGATCTTGAGGCTTTCGGAGATCGGGGCTTCCGAGGCAGCGGCGCCGCCGGCCGGAATGGGTGGGGCGTCGAGCGCCGATTTGGTGAGCGCATCTTCGGCGTTTTCGTCCTTGGTGCGGGCGGCGCGCCAGGCGACGTAGCCCACGCCCCCGGCCAGCGCCAGGAAGGGGATGACCGGCATGCCGGGCAGGAAGGCGAGCAGGCCCATGACGGCCGAGGACATGCCCAGCGCCCGCGGATAGCCGGTGAACTGGGCCGAGAGGGCCTTGTCGGCCGAACCGGTGACGCCGGACTTGGAGACCAGGATGCCGGCGGCGGTGGAGACGATCAGCGCCGGGATCTGGCTGACCAGGCCATCGCCGATGGTGAGCAGGGTGTAGACGTTGCCGGCTTCCTGGAAGCTCAGGCCCTCCTGCATCATGCCGATCAGCATGCCGGCCGAGACGTTGATGAAGGTGATGATGAGGCCGGCAATGGCGTCGCCGCGCACGAATTTGGAGGCGCCGTCCATGTTACCGAAAAAGGCGCTTTCGCCTTCGAGTTCGGCGCGACGCCGCTTGGCAGTGTCCTCGTCGATGAGGCCGGCGCTGAGATCGGCGTCGATGGCCATCTGCTTGCCGGGCATGGCGTCGAGGCTGAAGCGGGCGGCCACTTCGGCGATACGGCCGGAGCCCTTGGTGATGACGATGAAGTTGACGATCACCAGGATGATGAAGACGACGATACCGATGACGAAATTGCCGCGGGTGACGAAGTTGCCGAAGGCCTCGATGACGTGGCCGGCGGCGGCAGTTCCCTCGTGACCATCGGAGAGGATCAGTCGCGTGGTGGCCAGGTTAAGGCCCAGCCGCAGCATGGTGGCGATCAGCAACACGGTGGGAAAGGACGAGAATTCGAGCGGCTTCTGGATGAACAGGGCCGTCATCAGGATCATCACCGAGAAGACGATGGAGATCGCCAGCAGGCCGTCCACCAGCAGCGCCGGCATCGGCACGATGAGGATGACGATAAGACCCATGACGCCAGCAGCGAGGGCGATATCGCCCGAGCGCAGCATGTCGACGACCGAAGCGGCCGATGGGATCTTGAACGGGGCGCGGATGCGGCCGGTGGGGAGGTCGCTCATGGATTACGCCGAATTCCCCTTCTCCCCTTGTGGGAGAAGGTGCCCGAAGGGCGGATGAGGGGGTTCTTACCTCTCCCTTTGGGGGAGAGGTCGGCCAAAGGCCGGGTGAGGGGGCCTTGAGCGGTGCAAAGGAAAGGCCCCCTCACCCGCCGCTTCGCGTCGACCTCTCCCCCAAAGGGAGAGGTGGGTGCGCTGCCGTCGGCCCAGTGTGCCATCAGGCCACGCTGCGCCGTTCGCCGGGGTCGGGCACGTTGGTGCCTTCGTCGGCGTATTGGTTGAGCTTGTTGCGCAGGGTGCGGATGGAAATGCCGAGGATGTTGGCGGCGTGAGTGCGATTGCCCAGGGTGTGATCGAGCGTATCGAGGATCAGGTCACGCTCGACATCGGCCACAGTGCGGCCGACCATGGCGCGGTTCATGGTTTCGGCGGTCTGGGCGAGCTGGGCCGAGAGCGAATTGGCCGAAGCGGCCTCGGTCAGGCCCATGCCGTCGGGCAGGACGATGGCGTCGGGACCGATGATATCGCCTGACGACAGCAGCACCGCGCGGTGGAGGGTGTTTTCCAGTTCGCGCACATTACCCGGCCAGGGCGCCTTGATCAGCGCGGCGCGGGCCTCGGACGAAAGTTCGCGCGGCGGCAGGCCATTGGCCTTGGCATATTTGGCGACGAAGTGCTCGGAGAGAGCCGCAATGTCGCCGGGACGGTCGCGCAGGGCCGGCAGCTTGAGATTGACCACGTTGAGGCGGAACAGCAGGTCCTCGCGGAAGCTGCCTTCGCGGACGGCCTCGTTGAGGTTGCGGTTGGAGGTGGCGAGGATGCGGATATCGACCGGCACCGGCTTGCCGCCACCGACGCGGTCGATCAGCCGCTCCTGAATGGCGCGCAGGAGCTTGGACTGCAGGCGCACATCCATTTCGCTGATTTCGTCGAGCAGCAACGTGCCGCCCGAGGCCTCCTCGAACTTGCCGATGCGGCGGGCGATGGCGCCGGTAAAGGCGCCCTTCTCATGGCCGAACAGTTCGGATTCAAGCAGGGCTTCGGGGATGGCGGCGCAGTTGACCGAAATGAAGGGCTTGTTGGCGCGCTTGGACCTGGCGTGGACGTATTTGGCGATGACTTCCTTGCCGGTGCCGCTCTCGCCGGTGATGAGGATGGAGGCGTCCGAGCCGGCGATCTGGTCGGCCATCTTGACGACGCGTTGCATGGCGGGATCGCGGAACAGGAATTCGGAACTGTCACGGGCTACCGCGGCGATGACCGCGGCGATCAGCTCGGCATCGGGGGGCAGGGGGATATATTCCTTGGCGCCGGCGCGGATGGCATTGACGGCCGCAGCGGCATTGGCCTCGACGCCGCAGGCGACCACCGGAATGGCGATACGCTCGGCTTCGAGCCCGGCGATGAGGCCGGCAATGTCCATCACGACATCGACCAGCAGCAGATCGGCACCGCGGCCGGCGCGCAGGGCGGCCAGGGCGATTTCGACGGAGGGCGCGTGCGCCACCTTGGCGCCGCCGCTCATGGCCATCTTGGTGGCGGTGCTGAGTTGGCCCTCGAGGGCTCCGATGATGAGCAGACGCATCCTGGCCTCCCTTACTGTGGTTTGATGATTTCGGTCATGGTGACGCCGAGCTTGCTTTCGACCAGCACGATTTCGCCGCGGGCGACGAGCCGGTCGTTGACGAATATCTCGACGGCTTCGCCGACCTGACGGTCGAGCTCGATGACCGTCCCGGTATCGAGCCTGAGAAGTTCGCTGACAGCCATCTTGGTGCGGCCAAGGACGACCGAAACACGGACCGGGACGTCGAACACCGCCTCAAGGTCGGCGGCGCTGCGATCGGTATGGGACCCGGGACCTTCCGGCTTGTTGGGAGCCAGCATCTCTTCGAAGGAAATTTCTTCGGTGGTGGTGATGTCGTCGGGATCGGAAGCGCTCACTGGTCGCTCTCCTCTGGTTTGGCCTGGCCGCTGCGGGCGGCGAGATAAGCCGAAATCTTGATGTCGATGTCTTTGGAGACAGCGCCGATGTCGCGCACCAGGCCGCCATCGACCCATTCGAGGCGTCCGTCACCCAGGCGCAGATCGGGGTCGCCCATCACCACCAGCCGGCCAGCAAAGCCGGAGGTGTGCATATGCGCCGTGGCGACGTCGCGAATGCCCTCGGCGATCGAGGGATGGCAGCGCACAACCAGATGCGGCACGCCGCTGAGATTCTGCATGCATTCGGCGATCAGGGCATCGAGTTCGACCGTGGGGTAGCGTGCCAGCAGATGCAGCGCCAGCTTGCGGCCGATGCTGGCGGCCAACTCGACGGCGTCGCGCTGCGCCAGGGCGGCGGCATCATCGAGAGCGGCGGCCATTTCGGCCGTCTGGGTGGCCAGGGTGCCCGCCGCGGCAGCCAGGGTCTGGGCCGCCATGGACAAGGCATCGCGTTCGCCGGCGGCAACACCTTCAGTATAGGCCTCCTCGCGGGCCTGGGCGATGAGCTGGGCGACCAGATCCTCGGGCACTGTGGGGATAGGCGGCGGCGCGGGCTGGGCCGCGGTAACGCGCTCGGACAAATCCAGATCGAAGGTGAAGCGGGCGGCGGATGCCATGGGTCAAGCCACCATCTGGTCGTCGACCTTGGACTTCATGATCAGGATTTCGCCCTTGGCAGCGAGATCCTTGGCGGTCGAGACCATGCGGCCCTGGGCCTCGTCGACGTCCTTGAGGCGAACCGGACCCATGACCTCCATGTCGTCCCTGAGGAGCTTGGCGGTGCGGCCCGACATGTTCTTGAAGAAGGTTTCCTTGACCTGATCGTTGGCGCCCTTGAGCGCCATGGCGAGGTCTTTCTTGTCCATCTTGGTGAGCAGGGTCTGGATGGCCGAGGATTCGAGCTTGGCGAGATCCTCGAAGGTGAACATGAGCGCCTTGATGCGCTCGGCGTCGTCGCGGCTGTGTTCTTCGAGCGTGGTGATGAAACGCGCCTCGGTTTGGCGGTCGAAGCTGTTGAAGATTTCGGCCATCTGCTCGTGGCTGTCGCGGCGCTTGCTGTGATTGAGCGTGGACATGAATTCGGTGCGCAAGGTGGTCTCGATCTTTTCGAGGATCTCCTTTTGCACCGGGTCGAGCCCGAGCATGCGCTGCACCACGTCCATGGCGAGTTCTTCCGGCAGCACCGCGAGCACCTTGGAAGCATGGTCGGTGGCGATCTTGGACAACACCACGGCAATGGTCTGGGGATATTCGTTCTTGAGATAGGCGGCGAGCACGTCCGCCTGCACGTTGGAGAGCTTCTCCCACATGTTGCGGCCAGCGGGCCCGCGGATCTCTTCCATGATGGAATCGACCTTGTCGGCCGGCAGGAAGCTGAGCAACAGGCGTTCGGTGGAGTCGGTATTGCCGGAAAGCGATCCGTTGGACGAGACGGTGGTGACGAACTCGATCATCAGGTCGTCGAGCATTTCCTGGGTGATCGGGCCAAGGCGCACCATGGCCCGGCTGAGCTGCTTGACCTCGAGCTCGTCGAGTTCGTCGAAAATGGGCTTGCCATAGTCGGGCCCGAGCGCCAGCAGCAGTGCGGCGGCCTTCTCGTCGCCCTTGAGGACGCGATGGGTGGTGGCGTCGCTGACGACCAGCTGGCTGGAGGCCTTGGCCGGTTCGGACTGGTTGGATTGGGAAACAAGGGCCATGGCGGTTACGCTGCGCTACCCAGCCAGTCGCGCACGATCAGTGCGGCCTGCCTGGGGTTTTCTTCGACGAGGTTGCCGACCATCTTGAGGGTCTGGAGCTGGGTCTCGCCCATCGATTTGGCGTTGGCGACCCAGGCGGGTGTCTTATCGCGCTGTTCTTCCGCGGGGTCGGGGATGACATGGCCATCGGCGCTCAGCACGCCATGGTGGCCGACTTCGGCGGCGGAGGGCAAAGCCAGGGGCTGGGTCTCCGGCGTCATGACCTTCTTGAGCAGCGGGCGCATGACGAAGAAGACCAGGGCCAGTGCAATGAGCAGGGTGACCGCCATTTCGGCGCCGTTCATCAGGTCGTCGCGGGTGAAGTCGAGCAGGCCGCCGCTGGAATCGGTGCCGGGCGCGGCGAGCTCAGGGCGCTCGGCGAATTGCATGTTGACCACTTCGACGCTGTCGCCGCGCTCGGCGGAATAGCCGACGGCCGAGCGGACCAGCGTCAGGATCTGGGCGATCTGGTCGGCGGAGCGCGGCGTATAGGTCTCGGTGCCGAGCGATGGGTCAGCGGCATAGACTCCATCGACAACCACGGCGACCGACAGGCGCTTGACCGAGCCGGCTTCGGTAACGGCGGTCTGGGTGGTCTTGGAAATCTCGTAATTGGTGACTTCCTCGCTCGATGTGCCCTGTTCACTGGCGCCGGCGGCGCCGTTGTTCTGGCTGGCGCCGGGAAGTTCGTTGGCGACGGTGACCTGGCCATTGGCCCCGGCGGTGAGGTTCTCGGTTTCGCGGAGCTGGCTGGAGCGGACGACCTGGCTCTCGGGGTCGAAGGTCTCCTGAGTGGTGGTGGAGCGGTTGAAGTCGATCTCGGCGCTGACCTCGACACGGGCCCGGCCGGGGCCGACGACATTGGCCAGCATGTCTTCGACGCGGGTCCGCAGCCGGTTCTCGTAGCTGAGCGTACGCTCGGCGGTGTCGCCGGCCAGCGCACCCTGGGCATCGTCGCCGCTGCCCGAGGCGAGCAGATTGCCCTGGTCATCGACGATGGAGACGCGGGTCGGGGTCAGGCCTTCGATGGCGGAGGCGACCATGTGCTGGATGGCGCGGATTTCGCTATTGGCCAGCTCGCCGCGCACCGCCAGGACGATGGAGGCGGACGGGTCGCTGCGCTCGCGACGGAACAGCTCGCGTTCGGGCAGGACGAGATGGACGCGGGCCGACTTGATTCGGTTGAGCGAGGAGATGGTGCGGGCCAGTTCGCCCTCAAGGGCGCGGACATTGTTGAGGTTCTGGACGAAGCTGGTGGCGCCCAGGGTCGACTGCTGATCGAAGATCTCGTAGCCGACCTGGCCGCGCTGGGGCAGGCCGGAGCCGGCAAGGGTCATGCGGACGGTGGTGATCTGATCGCGCGGGATCAGAATGGTGTCGCCTTCGCCACGCAGCTCGTAGGGTATGTTGAGCGTCTGCAGCTCGGTCACAATTGCCGAGGAGTCTTCGAGGCTGAGGCCGGTATAGAGCGGGGCCAGGTTGGGCGTCTGCGCCCGCATGATCAGAAAGCCGAAGAAGCCCAGCATAAGCACGGCGACAACCGCCATCGCTGCCAAACGAGGCAGACCTATGCGGTTGATCAACTGGGAGAGATTATCCACGCCGGCACTCGGTTAGAAGGGGTGACCATGCCGACGCAGATGCACGGGAGGCCGCTGGGCAAAAATTACCTAGCTGATGGTAAACATTGTCTTAACTCTTAGTTGCAGTTTGCGAATTCCGGCACAAAATGCCGATTGACGTTGAAAAAGGATGAATGCGCATGCTGAGGATTCTGGGTCGGGTGACCTCGATCAATGTACGCAAAGTGCTCTGGGCGCTCGACGAACTGGGCCTGGACTATGGTCGGGAGGATTGGGGCCTGCCGTTGCGCGATCCGAAGGCACCGGAATTTCTGGCGCTCAATCCCAATGGGCAGGTGCCCGTGCTGGTCGAAAATGAGTTCGTGCTGTGGGAAAGCAATGCGATTCTGATCTATCTGGCCGAGCGCGAAGGCCAATTGCTGCCCAAGCAACTGGAAGTGCGGGCGCTGGCGCTGCAATGGCTGATCTGGCAGACCAGCGAACTCAATCCGCCCTGGGGCTATGCGGTCAATGCGCTGATCCGCAAGACCCCGGGCTATGACGATGCGGCCAAGATTGCGGAGTCCATGACCCGGTGGGGCGCCAAGATGGACCTGCTCGAGGCGCAACTGGCCAAGAGCGGTACGGGCTTTGTCGCGGGCGAATTCAGCATTGCCGATATCGCGTTAGGCCTCTCGGTGCATCGCTGGATATCGATTGCGGCGGACAAGCCGGTGCTGCCGGCGGTGTCGGAGTATTACGAGCGGCTAAAGGGCCGGGTAGCGGGGGCACGGTGGATGGGGCCGGAGACGCCGTGAACGATGGGGACGTCCCCCTTCTCCCCTTGTGGGAGAAGGTGCCCGAAGGGCGGATGAGGGGGAGCTGAGCTAACCCTCGCCCCCAAGCATGGGATGGCGCAGCGCCCCCTCACCCCGATCATTCTGCTGGACGCAGAATGATCGACCCTCTCCCACAAGGGGAGAGGGGGATCTCAAACTCAATGGCGCCGGTGGCGGGTTTTGCCCGATGGGCCGTTTCGAAAACACAAAGCCCGCCGAGTTTCCCCGGCGGGCTTTGAAATTTGCACTGAGCGCAGCTCAACCTTCGCGGTAGTGCTGGATCCAGGTGGTGCGCAGACCGGCAAGGCCATGTTTGTCGATGGCGGCCTGCCAGTTCAGGAATTCATCGACGCTCAATGTATAGCGGTCGCAGGCCTCTTCGAGGCTGAGCAGCCCGCCACGCACGGCAGCGACGACTTCGGCTTTACGGCGGATGACCCACCTCCGCGTATTGGCGGGGGGAAGGTCTGCAATCGTAAGCGGACTTCCGTCCGGTCCGATAACGTACTTAACGCGAGGACGCATTTGTACGGTCATTTTACTCTCTACTCAACCTGACCATATGAGGAAGAGAGTAGGCCAACGGCCTTAAAATTCGACTAAGGGGAAACTTACAACAGGTTAAGAATGGTCTGGACTTCCGGACACTGTATCGACGTCTTGTCAGACGGCAAAACACCCCCGGAAAGCTGGGGGTGAAGGTGTGTGACGGCGGAAAGTCTAGGCGTCGGTGTCGTCGTCTTCGACAGGCGCCGTCACGTCCGGAATGCGGACGTCGGTGACGTCGGTGATCGCCACGCGGCGGGTGCCCACGGTGAGGACAGGCACGTCGCCGGTAAAGTCCACAGCGGTCACAATGCCGATCGAGGCGGTGCTGATCTTGACGTCCTTGCCGTTGGCATCCTTGCCCTTGATGTCGATGGTGTAGACGCCATTGGGCTTCATATTGCCGTCGCTGCCCTTGCCGTCCCAGCGGAAGGTGCCGGGGCCGGCATTGAGCGGGCCCGTCTGGTTGTAGACGATCTGGCCGCTGGCATCCTTGATGGTGATGGTGGCATTGGCCGCATTGGCCTCGGCGCTATAGGCCCAGAAGGCTGCATTGCTGCCGGTCAATTCACCCGTCTTGCCCGACGAGGTCACTTCCTTGCCGATATAGGAGACGGCGTCGGACTTGGCGGTGTTCTGGCCCGACAGCATCAGCGTCTCGAGGAATTCGTTGGTCTTGAGTTGCTGCTCGACGCCGGTGAACTGCACCAGTTGCTGGGTGAACTGGTTGGTGTCCATGGGGTCGAGCGGATTCTGGTTTTTGAGCTGGGTGGTCAGAATGGACAGGAAGGTGTCGAAATTGTCCGCGATCGTGGTGCGCGAGCTCGACATCTGACTGGTATTAGTCGTGCTGGAAACGCCGTCGACTGCCATGGCACCTACTCCTTACGCGATGATGTTGACGCCGCTGGCACTGAGGCTGGCGCGGTAGAGGTTGACGGTTGGCGGCACGTCTTCGTCTTCCGCCGCAGCCTCTTCGCCAAAGAGCGGGTGGCCATTGCCGTCCTGCCCCTGCTGGCCGCCGCTGAATGGATTCTGCTTGAGCGAGAATTCGAGATTGGTCTTGGCGCCGTCGAGCCCGGCCTGCTGCAGGGCGCGTTCGAGGCCACGCTGGTCACGCTGCATCAGGTCCAGCGTCTCGGCCTTTTCCACGGTCAGGCGCGCATTGACCTGGCCGGAGGCGTCGATATCGAGTTTGACGTCGATCTTGCCCAGTTCGGGCGGATCGAGGCGGATCTGGAAGCGAGTGTTGCCGTCATTGACCTGGCGCACCAGCTCGAAGGCAAGCTGGGGCAGGTTGAGCTGCTGCTGACTGGTCTGGTAACCGGCCTGGACCACGCGCGGCGCGGCGACGGCGTCGACCCGAGCGGCCTGGGTCGACTGCATGCCGGCCTGCGGCTCGATCGGCTTGTCGATGGCGGCCGCGGGTGGCGTGGAACGGGTTTCGGCCTTGCGCTCCTCGGGACGGGCGTCGGGCTTCTCCTCGTCGTGCCCATTGGCGACGGCGGTGGGCGGCATGGTGTCGGGCGGACCTGACTTCTCCAGGGCGTCCATCGCGTGGGCATTGGCATGGGCCATGGCGTTGGCCTTGCCGGTCAATACTGGCTCGGTGAGCGTGAGCTCTGGTGAGGCGAGGACCGGTGCAGTGGTTGCGGCATCGACCTTGGGCGCCGGGTTGAGCAGTCTGGCGAGCGCGGCTTCCAGTTCGGCGTCAGGCGCGGAATCGGCATCGAGCCCCAGCTGCGCCAGTTTGTCAGCGTCGATATCGCCATTGTTGAGCGACTGCAGCAGTGCCGCCAGCTTGTCGCCGATGGACTTGATCTGGGCAGAGAGTTCGTCAGCAGCATCGGCATCGGCCGTGCCCGAGCCGTCCATCAGGGCTTTGGCCAATGGCGTCAGGGCGGCGGTCAGCTGCGCCGCCGGGCTGGCGTCGTCGGGCAGGATGCCGGCGGCCAAAGCCGCCAGTTCATCGAATGTCGGCATGGTATCGAGATCGATATCGAGCGCTTCGGCCAGCTCGGTCAGCGCTGCCTCGAGGCTTTCCAGCGCCTCCGGATCGAGCGGTTCGCCAGCGTCGAGCCGAGCCTTGAGATCGGCTAGGCCCTCGATGAGGGCGGTCAGGTCCGCTGCCGTGTCGGCCGGCGTCTCAACGGGAATGATGGCGTCGATGGCCGCAGCGATGGCCTCGGGGTCCTCGCTCTGCTCGGCACCATCGCCGCCAAAACCCAGGGACATGTTTATGGCATTGGCGAGGTTGATGCCGGCCTCGGATGAGGCAGGGGCTGCCGTTTGTGTCGATTGGCCGGCAGCGCCCAGCAGGGCTGCGAAAATGTCGGTGGAGCCGCTATCGGCTTCGGCGCCGGTGCCAAAACCCTTGGTGGTGGCGACGCCGGCAGTGCTGGTCGTAACGGTCAGGTGTGATGCCACGAAAGCGGCCCTACATAATGAGACTAATCCGCTGAGTACGATGCAAGCCGGATGCCAAGTGCTTTGGATGGTGAAAAGCGTGCCGTTACAATGGTTTGGCGCGATGGGGCCAGGCGGCGCTGCGCCGTAGCCGGCGGAGAGCGGCAAAAGCTGCCGGGCAAATGTTGCGGGAGCACCAGGAAAGTCGTATTAGCCCGAACTCGAATTCGTCCGCTGGCCCTTGAACCCAACCGGATACCAGAAAGATGCTGAACTCGCTTGATATTGCCAAGCGTCCCGAAGACACGCGCGTCGTCGTCGCGATGTCGGGGGGCGTGGATTCCTCAGTCGTCGCGGGCCTATTGGCCCGTCAGGGCTATGATGTCGTCGGGGTTACCCTGCAGCTTTACGATCACGGCGAGGCCACCCATCGCAAGGGGGCGTGCTGTGCCGGGCAGGACATCCACGACGCCCGCCGTGTGGCGGCGACGCTCAACATTCCCCATTATGTGCTGGACTATGAAGAGCGCTTCAAGAAGAGCGTGATGCAGCCTTTCGCCAATGCCTATCAGCAGGGCGAAACGCCGGTGCCGTGCATTGCCTGCAACCAGTCGGTCAAGTTCGTCGACCTGATGGAGGTGGCGCGCGATCTGGGCGCCGATGTGCTGGCGACCGGGCACTATGTGCAGTCGAGGCTGGGCGAAGACGGACGGCGGCAGCTGTTCCGGCCGGTCGATGCCGAGCGCGACCAGACCTATTTCCTGTTTGCCACGACGCAGAGCCAGCTCGATTACCTGCGCTTCCCGCTGGGCGGCATGGGCAAGGCCGAAGTGCGCGAGCTGGCGCGGGACATGGGGCTGGAAATTGCCGAAAAGCACGACAGCCAGGACATCTGCTTCGTGCCGCAGGGCAAATATGCCGACATTATCCGCAAGATGCATCCCGAGGCGGTGGCGACGGGCGAGATCGTGCATCTCGACGGCCGCGTGCTGGGCACGCATGAGGGGATCGTCAATTACACGGTGGGCCAGCGCAAGGGCCTGGGCGTGGCGGCGGGCGAGCCGCTTTATGTGATCAAGCTCGAGCACAAGACGGGTCGGGTCATCGTCGGACCGCGCGAGGCGCTCAAGACCCATACGGTGCGCTTGCGTGACGTCAACTGGCTGGGCGCCCGTCCGCTGGCGGAACTGAGTGCGGGCAATGGTGCGCCGGTCGAGGTCAAGGTGCGTTCGACGCGCGGGCCGCAGCCGGCGGTGATCCAGGAGCGCGACGGATCGGTGTTCGTGACGCTGGTCAGTGGGGAGTATGGGATTTCGCCGGGCCAGGCCTGCGTGTTCTATGCCGACGACACGCCGACCTCGGAAGTCTGGGGCGGCGGGTTCATCGCTGAGGCGGTGCCGCAGGTGCTGGTGGCTTAGCACCGAGCTACTGCCCACCCACCGCGCGTCACCCTCGGGCTTGACCCGAGGAGTCTTCACTGGCTGAGCGTCCGACAAGTACAGAGCCCTCGGGTCAAGCCCGAGGGTGACGGCTGGTGGTTATGGCGAGACGGTAGGCTCCGTCGTCGTCTGCGCCGGTGCGCTGGTCGCCGCGGCATTGGCTTCCTTGAGCTGCTGGTAGGAGGACAGGCCGCCCAGCGAGGTCGAAATGGCGATGAGCACCAGGGCGGCGCCCAGGATGAGCAGCACGATGCGACCGCGATTGAGGGCGAAGGGGCTGAGCTTGGGTTCTTCGTCCATGAGACCGGCCTTCAAATAAATCTGCAAAACCAACCCAAGGATGTCCCGGGCAGGGGCGTCTTACCACTACAATGGTGCCGGAGGTAAGGCGCGGGTGCATGGGTTGATGGAACGCGATGCCGCATCCCAGGGCGATATGGCGAACGCGGTGACGCGGGCGCTGGTGGTGCGCGCGCAGAATGGTGACCCTGAAGCGTTCGGCGAGCTGATCGGGGATCACTACGATCTCATCCATCGCACGGCGTGGAAGTGGTGCGGCAACCGGACCGATGCCGAGGACATTGCGCAGGATGTGTGCGTCAAGCTGGGCCAGGCGATCCGCCAGTTCGACGGACGTTCGGCCTTTTCGAGCTGGGTCTATCGCATCACGCTCAACGCGGTGCGCGACCTGCAGCGGGCGGGCAAACGGCGCAGCCAATATGCCGATGCCTATGCCGAAATATCGCCGGAGGACCAGCCGGCGGAACAGGAAGATGCGGCAACCAGCAACCAGCTCTGGGCGGCGGTGCGGACGCTGCCGGCACAGCAGCGCGACGCCGTTCTGCTGGTCTATGCGGAGGAATTGAGCCACGCGGCGGCGGCCGAGATCATGGGCATCAAGGAGGCCACGGTTTCCTTTCATGTCCACGAGGCACGCAAGACCCTGAGGGGGCTGCTATGAGCGACGACATGCACGATCCATTCGAACAGCTGAAAGGTGCCAAGGCGCCGGACCCGCGCGCCGAGGCGCGGAAGCGGGCGCTGGCCGCCGGCATGGCGGCTTTCGAGGCTGCCCAGGAAAAATCTTCGCCTGCCACCCAAGGATCGTCCTGGGGGCAGCGTCTCATGTCCATCATCACTTCCTGGAAAGGGAAATCGATCATGGACATGCGTCTCCCCATCGGCACCGCCGCCATTGCCCTGCTGGTGCTGCCGCTCGGCTACCAGCTTTATACGACGACCTCGATGACGCCGGCCGACGTCGTGGTGCGCCAGCAGACTGCGGTCGACAAGGCGCCGGCCGAGGTCGCGGTGGAAGAGCGGCAGGAGCTTGCCGCCACCAGCGATGCCGTAACGCAGGCGACGTCTCCGGTCGTCGCTCCTGAACCGCAACTGGCCGAGATGGATGGCTCGTCGGCGGACGCCGAGATGGCGCGCGAGGTGGCGCCCCTGGGGGGCGTCGTGGCACCGGCGCCGATGGCGACCATGGCGCCGGCCGGCAAGATGGCGGAAAGCGTCTATTTGCCGGGGCCGATAGCGACCGAGCCCAGCGGCGACCAGTTCACCAATTTCGACGAGCAGCGGCTCAAGGCCGTGGCGGACGAGCCGGTTTCGACCTTTTCGATCGATGTGGATACGGCGAGCTATGCTTATGTGCGGCGCATGCTGGAGGACGGCTATGTGCCCGAGCCTGATGCGGTGCGCATCGAGGAGATGCTCAACTATTTCCCTTATGGCTATGCACCGGCCGAGAGCGCCGAAGTGCCGTTCAAGCCGACCATCGGCGTCTATCCGACGCCGTGGAACCCCAAGACGCAGCTGCTGCATATCGGCATCAAGGGCTATGTGCCTGCTGTCACGGAGGACAAGGCGAGCAACCTGGTGTTCCTGATCGACACATCGGGGTCGATGGATGAGGCGGACAAGCTGCCGCTGCTGAAACGGGCGTTTGCGCTGCTGGTCGACCAACTGAGCGCCAATGATACGGTCTCGATCGTGGTCTATGCCGGCTCGGCCGGCGTGGTGCTGGAGCCGACGGTGGCGACGGAGAAGGCAAAAATCCTCGGCGCACTGGACCAGCTTGCGGCGGGCGGCAGCACCGCCGGGGCCGCAGGGATCGAGCTGGCCTATCGGCTGGCGGAGCAGGGCAGGGTCACCGGAGGCACAAATCGCGTGATACTGGCCACTGATGGCGACTTCAATGTCGGGATCGATGATCCGGAAGCGCTGGAAGACTTCATCAAGTCCAAGCGCGAGAGCGGCACGACGCTGTCGGTGCTCGGCTTCGGGCGCGGCAATCTGGACGATGCGACGATGCAGGCGCTGGCGCAGAACGGCAATGGCAATGCCAGCTACATTTCCAGCTTCCGCGAGGCGCAGAAAGTGCTGGTCGAGGAAATGGGCGGCACGCTCGACATGATCGCCAAGGATGTGAAGATCCAGGTCGAGTTCAACCCGGCCGTGGTGAGCGAATACCGGCTGATCGGCTACGAGACCCGCGCGCTCAATCGCGAGGATTTCAACAATGACGCGGTCGATGCCGGCGATATCGGTGCGGGCCATACGGTGACGGCGCTGTACGAGATCACGCCGGTGGGTTCGGGCGCCGAAATGATCGAGCCGCTACGCTATGGGCAGGTGACGGAAACGCCGGCCGCAGACGGGGAGATCGCCTTCCTGCGGATGCGCTACAAGCTGCCGGACAGCGATGTCAGCCAGTTGATCGAGCAGCCGGTGACGGCCGAGGCGGTCTATGGCGACATTGCCGATGCCAGCGAGGACATGCGGTTTGCCGCGGCAGTGGCGGCATTCGGGCAGAAGCTCAAGGGAAGCAATTATGGCTCCTCCATGGGCTGGGACGAGATCGAGGCGCTGGCCCGCTCGGGCAAGGGCGCGGACGATAGCGGCTATCGGGCGGAGTTCATCCAGATGGTGGATGCGGCGAGCCTATTGAAGCCGGATACGGATACCGATCCGTGCGACAGCGCGGCGAGTGGGGAAGTGTGCGAGTAGGGCTCTTACCTCTCCCTCTGGGGCAGGCCGGGTGAGGGGGCCTTCCCCTCACCCCCGCGTCATGAAAGGCCCGCTCACCCGACCCAAGAGGGTCGACCTCTCCCCCAGAGGGAGAGGTGAAGTGCCTAAACCAGGGGCTTCAGACCCGCTTCGATGCTGGCGCGGCGGCTTTCGAGGAAGGGCGGCAGGGCCAGGCTTTCGCCGAGCGTTTCCATCGGTTCGTCGGCGGCGAAGCCGGGGACATCGGTAGCGATCTCGAACAGGATGCCATTGGGCTCCCGGAAGTAGAGCGAGGTGAAATAGAAGCGCTCGACTTCGCCGCTATTGCGCAGGCCGGCCTTGCCCACCCGTTCGATCCACTGGCGCAGACCATCCTGATCGGGTGTGCGGAAGGCGACGTGGTGCACGCCACCGGCGCCGGGACGAGCCTGGGGCGCATTGGGGTCAACCACCACATGCAGCTCGGCGCCGGGGCCGCCGGGGCCCATTTCAAAGACGTGGGTTTCGGGCGTGTGGCTGGTCATGGCGTATTCGCGCACCTTGCGCATGTTCATCACCTGGGTCAGCACGGCTTCGGTGCGGTCGAGCCGCGGCACGGCCATGGAGATGGGCCCCAGGCCGATGATCTGGCGCTCGGCCGGCACGGGCGACTTGGCCCAGGGCACGACCTTGTTGGCGGCGTCGATCACCATGCGGAAGCGCTGGCCTTCAAAATCCTCGAAATCGAGCGAGAGCTGGCCATTGCGCTCCTTGATGGCGCTGGTGCCGACATTGTGGCCCTGCAGGTGGGTCTTCCACCAGTTGAGACTGCCCTCGCTATCGACGCGCAGGCCTGTGCGGCTGACGGTGTGGTTGCCGCGCTGTTCACGGGCGGCGGGGAAATCGAAGAAGGTGAGGTCGGCGCCGGGCGAGGCCACGCCGTCACCATAGAACAGGTGATAGGCGGTGGTGTCGTCCTGGTTGACCGTCTTCTTGATCAGCCGCATGCCCAGGGTCTGGGTGTAGAATGCGAGGTTCTTCTTGGCCTCGGCGGTGACCGCCGTGAGGTGATGGATGCCTCCGAGTTCGAGCGTCATTTTGGTGTCTCCTGATGGGCGCGGGGTCGCGCCGCTGTTGGGGTAGATGTAATCCAGCCCGAGCGGTTTGTGCAGGAGGCCAATACCAACAGACTGGTGTCGATTTTTGAACGATGAGGGTTGCGAGGCTGGCGTATCTGGCGTTGAATCATCTCGGATTGGCGTCTTGACAGCGCGGCATGCTAAACCTAGTTAGGGCATATCGCCGGGGAAGCCCGCGCGCCCCCTTGGGGCGGAGTAGCTCAGTTGGTTAGAGCAGCGGAATCATAATCCGTGTGTCCCCAGTTCAAATCTGGGCTTCGCTACCATTTCAAACCCCCGGGAAACCGGGGGTTTTTTGCTTTTTGGTTGTGCTTGATCTGGCCGGCTGCTGGAGCCCTGGCCATGTCATGGAGATGGCGCGAGCGCCGTCCGTCGCCGTCACCGGCCCTGTTGGGCGCGCCAGTTGGCGAAGGCCAGGGCGTGTTCTTCCCGGGTGCCGGGATAGAGCCCGATGATTGGCACACCGGCTTTGACCTGTTCGACCACGAAATCCTCATAGACCGTCATCTCGACGGCCTCATCGGCGATCTCGTCGGCGAGGTGTTGTGGAATGACGATGACGCAGTCGGCATCGCCGACGATGATGTCGCCGGGAAAAACGGCAACATCGCCGCAGGCTACGGGGATGTTGAGATCGAGCGCCTCATGCAGGGTCAGGTTGGTCGGGCTCGAGGGCCGGTTGTGGTAGGCGGGGATATCGAGGTCGCCAATGGTCGATGCGTCGCGAAATCCGCCATCGGTCACCACGCCCGCCACGCCGCGCACCATCAGGCGGGTGACCAGGATATCGCCGGCAGAGGCCGCGCGAGGGTCCTTGCGGCTGTCCATGACTAGCACATGGCCGGCCGGGCAGCTTTCCACTGCTACGCGCTGGGGGTGGGCGGGATTGCGAAATTCGGCCAGCTGATTGCGGTCTTCGCGCGCCGGGATGTATCGCAGGGTGAATGCCGGGCCGACCATGTTGCGCCCCTTTGGCTTGATCGGGCGAACGTCCTGAATGACCTGGTTGCGCAGGCCGCGCTTGAACAAGGCCGTCGCCAGGGTGGCGACGGATACATGCATCAGCTTCTGGCGGGTTGTTTCGTCCACGTAAGGCTCCTCGTGCGCAGGCCCATTGATGGTCCCTCAGCTGAGGGCGTTGTCGGCAATAAAGGCTTCGAGCTTTGCCTGCTGCTGGGCCGTCAGGGGCCAGGCCGAAGGCGGTCTTGTGGGGCCGCAATCCCGGCCCAGCGCCAGCAGGGCGGCCTTGACGCCGGTCACGTTGGTGCCGTTCATTTCTTCGGCCCGGATATCCTCGAAAGCCTTCATGCCGGCGATCAGGCGATTGGCGCCGGCATAGTCGCCTGCTTCAAGAGCGGCGTGGATCGCCACGGAGCGTTCCGGCCAGACATTGATCAGGCCGGAGGTGAAGCCGCGGGCACCCACGGCGTAGAAGGTCGGCGCCCAGATCTCGGCCAGCCCACCGACCCAGACAATGGAGGGATTGCAGGCGGCCTTGGCCTCGGCCAGCTTCATCGGATTGGGGGTGGCCCATTTGACGCCTTTGACGCCGGGTACGGCGCAGAGCTCGGCGATGGCGCGAGTGCCGATCGTGTCATTGCGCAGATAGATCATCATCGGCAGGCCGCCCGAGGCATCGGCCACGGCTTGGAGATAGGCGACGATGCCGCGTGGGGAGACGAAGGGGTCGGGCGGCTGGTGCACCATGAGGGCGGTGGCACCGGCCCTGGCCGATTCCCGCGCCAGCTGGCAGGCGTCGCGAATGCCTCGACCGACGCCCGCCAGGACGGGGGCGCGACCGGCCACGAGGTCCACGACGGCGCGGACCATGGTGCAGGCTTCCTCGGTGGTCAGGGCGTAGAACTCGCCGGTATTGCCGTTGACCACCGGCATGTGGAGGCCGGCGGCGAGGGCGCGGTCGAGGATCGGGGCGAGGCGCGCCGGGGCGACGTCGCCATCCGCGTCGTAGGGTGTCACCAGGATTCCGGAAATGCCGGTCAGCGCCTCGTCCAGCGTTTGGGTCATCAATATCGCCTCAGTAGATGTCGGGTTCGCCGGCCGTGCGGCCGAAATCGCGTTCCAGGAAGTCAAAGTCGCAGCCCTTGTCGGCCTGGGTGACATGGCGCGAATACATCCAGCCCCAGCCGCGCTCGTAGTGGGGCGGGGGCGGCGTCCATGCGGCACGGCGACGCTCGATCTCATCGGCCTCGACCAGCATATCCAGCCTGCGATTGGGCAGGTCCAGCCGTACGATATCGCCGGTGCGCAGCAGGGCCAGCGGCCCGCCGATATAGGATTCGGGCGCCACATGCAGCACGCAGGCGCCGTAGGAGGTGCCCGACATGCGGGCATCGGAAATGCGCAGCATGTCGCGATGGCCCCGCTTGATCAGCGCCTTGGGGATCGGGAGCATGCCCCATTCGGGAAAGCCCGGGCCACCCTGCGGGCCGGCATTGCGCAGCACCAGGACATGGTCGGGCGTGACGGCGAGGTTCTCGTCATCGATGGCGTTTTTCATCTCCGGATAGCTGTCGAAGACCAGTGCCGGTCCCTGGTGGAGGTGGAAGCGGGCGTCGCAAGCGGCCGGCTTGATGACGGCGCCGTCCGGGCAGAGATTGCCGCGCAGCACGGCCAGCGAGCCCTCGTGATAGACCGGGTTGGAGAGCGGTCGGATGACATCGTCATTGTGGACCTGCGCGTCCTTGATGCCCTCGCCCAGAGTCTGTCCGGTCACGGTGAGGCAGGAGGTGTCCAGGCGATCGGCGATCTGTTTCATGAGGCCCAGCAGGCCGCCGGCATAGTAGAAATCCTCCATCAGATAGTCCTTGCCCGAGGGGCGGACATTGGCGAGGAGGGGCGTGACACGGCCCAGCGCATCCAGGTCATCGAGGGTGAGTTCCACCCCGGCGCGGCGCGCCATGGCGATCAGGTGGACCACGGCATTGGTCGAGCAGCCGGTGGCCATGGCGACGATGGCGGCGTTGCGGATAGATGCGTCGGTGACGATGCGGTCGGGCGTCAAATCCTCCCAGACCATGTCGACGATGCGGCGGCCGCAGGCGGCGGACATGCGCATATGACTGGAATCCACCGCCGGAATCGATGAGGCGCCGGGCAGGGTGAGCCCCATGGCATCGGTGATCGCCGTCATGGTCGAAGCCGTGCCCATAGTCATGCAGACGCCGGCCGAACGGGCGATGCCGCTCTGCAGCCCGCGCCATTGCTCATCGGAGACGTTGCCGGCGCGGCGTTCGTCCCAGTATTTCCAGGCATCGGAGCCTGAGCCGAGGGTGGTGCCGGCATGGTGGCCCCGCAACATCGGGCCGGCCGGCAGATAGATCATCGGGACGCCCGCGGTGATGGCGCCCATCACCAGCCCGGGCGTAGTCTTGTCGCAGCCACCCATCAGCACGACGCCATCGAGGGGGTGGGAGCGGATCATCTCCTCGACCTCCATGGCCAGCATGTTGCGATAGAGCATGGAGGTGGGCTTGGTGAAGCTTTCGTCCACCGACAGCGATGGCATGGCGACCGCGAAACCCCCGGCCTGTGCTACGCCGCGCTTGACGTCCTGCAGGCGCTCCGGGAAGTGCCCGTGACAGGCATTGAGCTCGGACCAGGTGGTGAGAACGCCGATGACCGGCTTTCGGGCATAATCCGCCTCGTCATAGCCGAGCTGTGCCAGGCGGGAGCGATGACCGAAGGTGCGCAGGTCATCAGGGGCAAACCAGCGGGCGGAGCGCAGGGATTCGGCGGATTTGCGCTGGTTTGTGGTCATAACAGGCCTCAGTTGCTGAGCTATGTATGCGCTAACATTGTGGGCTGTCAACGTCGCCGGAGCCACTTGGGTTCATGCTAATGACGTTGATCGCAAGGCGGGTTGACGGACTGACCCTGGGCAATGGATGATGATGGATACGCATTCACCAAGGGTTCGATCGTGCAGTGGTGGTGCGGAACGGCGTCGCGAGGTATAGGCACGGGGACGCAGGGAGTTTGACTGTCGCATGAATAGCCGGGTCAGAGAGCCGGGGACCGGTCGCCGCGCTTCGGCCGGCAATGTCACCATGGCCGATATCGGCCGACTGGCCGGGGTGTCGCAGGTGACCGTTTCGCGGGCGCTGTCGGCTCCCGCCAAGGTGTCGCCGGAGACGCTCGAGCGCATTCGCGAAGCGATAAGAATGACCGGCTTCGTCCCCAATGCGGTGGCCGGGGCGCTGGCGTCGAGCAAGAGCAGGCTCATCTCCGCCCTGGTCCCGTCGGTCACCAACATCGTCTATGCCAGTATGCTGCATGCGTTCTCAAACATCATGCTGGGTCACGGCTACCAGCTCATGCTCTCCGAGACCGGTTTCGATCCGGAGCGGGAGGAGGCGGCCATCAGCGCGCATCTGTCCCGTCGTCCGGACGCCATTCTGCTCACGGGTATCCATCACAGTGCGGGTGCGCGGCGCCTGTTGCTGGGCGCTGGCATTCCCGTGGTGGAGGTGTGGGATGTCACCGACACGCCCATCGATTGCTGTGTCGGTTTTTCGCATAGCGAGGCCGGCGCGGCGGCGGCCGAGTTTGCTCATGCTGCGGGCTATCGGCATGCCGCGACCGTCACGGCGGGCGACGAGCGTGCCATTCGTCGCCGCAATGGCTTTGTCGATCGCTTCCGCAAGCTCAGCGGCGCGGATATCATGGGCGTCGACTTTGACAGCACGGCAACATTGGGGGCAGGGCGGCAGGCCCTGGTGGACCTGTTGGACCGGGGCATGGCGCGCGGCTGCGTCGTATTCTGCAGTTCCGACCAGTTTGCGCAGGGTGTTCTGGTCGAGGCCGGCTCGCGTGGCCTTGCGGTGCCTAGCGATGTGGCGGTGATCGGATTCGGTGATCAGGAGTTCGCGGCCCATCTTGATCCCACCCTGACCAGCATCCGCGTCGACCGCGATGTGCTTGGTCGCGCCGCAGCGAATGCGCTGCTGGACCGGTTCGATAATCGTGCCGATGTCGAAGCGATCTACAATGTGGGCTTCGAGATCACCCGGCGCGCTTCGGCCTGACACCAATCCGGCAGGCACGTTTAGCGGGCGCATCCGCCCGGAGGGTCTTGACGGTCGCTGAGAAAAGGTTTTACCTAGTTGAGAAAACCTTTTCTCGGACGACACGTGAACATTCTCAAACCTGGCCGTATCCGCATTTATGACGTGGCGAATGCTGCGGGCGTCAGCATTGCGACGGCTTCCAAGGCGCTGAATGACACGGGCCGAATGACGGAAGAGACCCGCGAACGCGTCAAACGCGTGGCTACGGAAATGGGCTTTCGTCCCAATGCCATGGCACGGGCGCTGCTGAGCAACCGGAGCTTCACGGTTGGGCTGCTCACGAACGATACCTATGGTCGCTTCACGTTGCCGTTGATGGCGGGGGTGTCGGAGGCCTTGGTCGATCAGGGTGTGTCGGTTTTCCTCTGCACCATCGAGGATGATCCGGCTTTGGCCAAGGTGCATGTCGATGCCATGCTCGACAAGCAGGTGGATGGCATCATTGCTTCGGGCAAACGGATCGACCGGCGGCTGCCGGTCGATCTGTCGAACCTGCCGATCCCGGTGGTCTATGCCTTCACCAGCGGACCTGAGGATGCGGTGACGCTGGTTTCGGACGATGCGCAGGGCTCGCGGGAGGCGGTGCGTTGGCTGGTGGGGCTGGGACGCAAGCGGGTGGTGCATGTCACCGGTCCCGAGAGCTTCGTCTCCGTTGCCGAGCGTGCCAATGCCTATCGCGAGGTCGTGGGCGCCGGCGGGCAGGTGCTGCATGGCCCATGGTCGGAGGCCTGGGGGCATGAGGCGGTCGGCAAGCTCTGGAGCACTCCCGACGAGACGCCCGATGCCATTTTCTGCGGCAATGACCAGATCGCTCGCGGGGTGGTCGATGCCCTGCGCGAGCGCGGTCTGCGGGTGCCCGAAGATGTCTCGGTGGTCGGCTTCGACAATTGGGAAATCGTCGCGGCGGCGACGCGACCGCCGCTGACCACGGTGGACATGAATCTCAAACAACTCGGCCGGGAAGCTGGCCGTCTCATTCTGGCTTTGGCGGGGGGACAAGCCGTCGAGCCCGGAATCCGCAAGCTGCCTTGCCAGCTTGTGGTTCGACAATCCTGTGGGGGCATACCCCCCGGATAATGCAACCGGGCCGATGGAGGATTGGCCCAAGGGAGGAACTGAAATGATCCGTAAACTGCTCGCCGCGACATCGGTCGCGACGCTGTGCCTGGTGTCGACGGCATCGGCACAGGAGACCATCAACATGTGGGTGCGCACCGGCATCGGCACGGCGTTCACCTCGCTGGCCGACGCCTACAATGGCAGCCACGAGAACCAGATCGAGCTGACGGAAGTCCCGTTCGCCGAGCTGGTGCAGAAATATGCCACCGCCATTGCCGGCGGCCAGGCGCCCGATGCGCTGTCGCTCGACCTGATCTATACCCCGGCCTTCGCTGCGGCCGGGCAGTTGCAGGACCTGACCGACTGGGCCTCCGGGCTCGACTATTTCGAGAGCCTGTCGCCCTCCCATGTTGCGCTGGGCACTTATGAAGACAGGATTTATGGCCTGCCGCTGCTGGTGGAGACCTCGGTTCTGGCCTGGAACAAGGGGCTTTATGAACAGGCCGGGCTCGATCCGGAAAAGGCGCCGGCCAACTGGGCGGAAGTCGAAGCCAATGGCGAAGCCATCCGCGCCCTGGGCGGGGACAATTATGGCTTCTACTTCTCTGGCGGCTCCTGCGGCGGTTGCATGATCTTCACCTTTACCCCGCTGGTCTGGGCGTCGGGCGTAGACATCCTGTCCGAGGATGGCAAGACGGCGACGCTGGACACGCCGCAGATGCGGGCCGCCGTCGAGGCTTACCGCTCGATGGTGGAAAAGGACCTGGTGCCGGAAAGCTCGACAACCGACAACGGCGTCAATTTCCTCAGCTTCACCAGTGGCAAGATTGGCCACCAGAGCCTGGGCGCCTTCGCCATTGGTACGCTAGTGAACGATTATCCGGAGATCGACTTCGGGGTGACCCTGATTCCGGGCATCGAAAGCGGCGCATCGTCCTTTGCCGGCGGCGACAATATCGTCGTCACCAAGGATACGCCGCGCCTGGCAGCGGTGCAGGAGTTCATCGAGTTCGCCTATTCGCCCGAGGGGCAGAAGATCCTGGCCCAGAACGGTTCGCTGCCGACCCGTTCGGATATCGCGGCGGAAACGCTGGCGGGTCTCGATCCGCGCCTGCAGGTGGCGGTGGATGCGATCGCCGTGGCCAAGACGCCCTATACGCTGCTGTTCAACGACCTGATCAACAGCGCCAACGGGCCGTGGGCCACGTTCACCAATGCCGCCATCTATGGCGACGACGTGGATGGCGCCTTCGCCAATGCGCAGGCCGAAATGCAGTCGATCATCGACAACGCGCCCTGATGGGAAGCCGCCGGGAGGCCTGATCGGCCTCCCGGCATCCAGCTGGTTCGGAGTTCACTTATGTCTATCTTGGCGGTCACTCTCGCCCCCGCTGCTACACGTGCGCGGCGTCGCCCGCGGTTTGGGCGCCAATGGCAGGGCCTGCTCTATGTCATGCCTGCCATTGTGCTGGTGACGGTGTTCTTCGTCGTGCCGGTGCTGTTCACGGTGTGGATGAGCTTCCACAACTGGCCGCTGCTGGGTCAGTCGAACTGGATCGGCCTGCAGAACTATGTCCGCATGCTGACGGACACCCGGTTCCTGTCAGCGCTCAGTTTCACTGCCTACTATACGTTGATCGTCACCATCGTCATCTTTGCCATTGCCTTCCCGCTGGCGCTGTTCGTCGAACGGCAGCGGCGGGGGGTGGAGGTGTATCGCACCATCTTCTTCATGCCGGTGGTGGTGGGCCTGGCGACGGCCTCGCTGCTCTGGGTGTGGCTGGCCAATGTCGATAGCGGGCTGTTCAGCCCGGTGCTGCGCATGCTGGGCGTTACGGGCCGCAGCGCCAATCTGCTGGCCACGTTCGACAATGCATTCCTCACCATCGTGGTCATGGTGGTGTGGAAGATCGTCGGCTTTACCATGATCATCCTGCTCACCGGCCTGCAGTCGATCCCCGCGGATCTGACCGAAGCGGCGCGGATCGATGGAGCGGGGCGCTGGCAGCGTTTCCGCCACCTCACGCTGCCGTTGATGCGGCGCACCATCGCCCTGGCGCTGATCCTGTCGGTGACGGGCTCGGTGCTGGCATTCGATCAGTTCTACATCATGACCAGCGGCGGGCCGCAGAACCGCATGATCTCGGTGGTCTACTATATCTTCAACCAGTCCTTCGTGTCGTTCCAGCTCGGCTACGGCTCGGCTTTGTCCATCGTGCTGCTGGGCATCCTGGTGGCGCTGAGCGTGGTGCAGCTGTGGCTGCTGCGCGTGGGGGACGAGAAATGAGCGCGACGGTCAAGCAGGTGCGTGCCCGGCGCAAGCTCTGGGGCGGGGTGGGCTATCACGGCTTCGGGGTAATCGCCGGTCTCTTTTTCCTCGCGCCATTCTTCTGGGCGGGGTTGGCTTCGCTGCGGCGCGGCACCGAGGCGCAGTCCCCGCCGCTACCGCCCTGGCCGACCAGCGGCATCAGCTTTGACTCCTATGCCACGCTGAACACATTCGGTTCGGGCATCTGGCAGCACACGTTCAATTCGCTGCTGGTGTCGCTGGGGACAGTGGTGCTGACGGTCGTGGTTTCGCTGCTCGCCGGCTATGGCTTCTCGCGCTACCGCTTTCCGCTCAAGAACGTGCTGTTCATCCTGATCATCGCGACCCTGATGATCCCGTTCCAGTCGATCCTCACGCCGCTTTTCATCATCCTGGCGCGGCTGGGGCTCAACAATTCGCTGCTCGGGCTGATGCTGGTCTATGTCACCCTGCAGCTGCCTTTCTCGGTCTTCATGATGCGCAATGCCTTCGACGCGGTGCCGCGCGAGATCGAGGAGGCGGCGCGCATCGACGGCGCGCGCGATATCAAGCTCTTGGTCCGGGTGCTGCTGCCGTTGGTCATGCCCGGCGTGGCGACGGTGGCGATCTTTGCGTTTCTTAATGCCTGGAACGAGTTCCTCGCGGCCCTGATCCTGCTGTCGGACAATGACAAATACACCCTGCCGGTGCTGATGACCGCCGTGCGGGCGGGACGGCTCGGGGCCATCAACTGGGGGGCGGTGGAGGCGGGCGTGATGGTCATGACCATCCCATGCCTCATCATCTTCCTCCTGCTGCAACGCTACTACATGCGCGGGCTGATGGCCGGCGCGGTCAAGTAATCTCTCAACTCGGGACTATTCAAATGGCGACTACCCAAAACCGTCAATTCCGTCCGCTGCCCGTGCCATCCGTCACCATTGGCGGCTATTGGGGCGCGTGGCAGGACGCCGTCTGTGATCACACGGCGGCGGCGCTGCTGGACCGCTGTGTCGAGGCGCGCATGCTCGAACAGGTGAACCCGGACGTGCCCAGCCCGGGTATTGTCATCCCCATCATTCACTGGCTGGGCACGCCGCAGATGTTCTGGGACAGCGACCTTGGCAAATCGATTGAGACGATTGCCTATTCGCTGTATCGCAAGCCCAATCCGGCGCTCGAGGCGCGGGCCGATGCCATCATCGACCTGTACGAGAAATTGCAGGAGCCTGACGGCTATCTCAATTCCTTCTTCCAGCGCGTCAGGCCGGAATGGAAGTGGACCAATCTGCGCGACTTCCATGAGCTTTATTGCGCCGGCCACATGATGGAAGGCGCGGTGGCCTATTACCAGGCAACCGGCAAGCGCAAGTTTCTCGACGTCATGTGCCGCATGGCCGACTATATGGTGAAGAAGTTCGGGCGCGGACCGGGCCAGGTGCGCGGCTATTGCGGGCACGAGGAGGTGGAACTGGCGCTGGTCAGGCTCGCGCGCGCCACCGGCAAGCAGGAATACCTCGATCTTGCCAAGTTCTTTGTCGACGAGCGCGGCCAGGAGCCGAATTTCTTCATCGAGGAAGCGATCGCCCAGGGGCGCGACCCCAAGGGCGTGCAGAAGAAGACGCTCGAATACAACCAGTCGCACCTGCCGGTGCGCGAACAGACCAAGGTGGTCGGCCATGCTGTACGGGCCATGTATCTCTATTCGGCCATGGCCGATGTCGCGACCGAGTACCACGACGACAGCCTGACCCAGGCGCTCGAGACGCTGTGGGCGGATCTGACGCAGAAGCAGATGTATATTACCGGCGGCATCGGCCCGGCGGAGTCCAATGAAGGCTTTACCGACTATTACGACCTGCCCAATGACACGGCCTACGCAGAAACCTGCGCCTCGGTTGGCCTGGTGTTCTGGGCGTCGCGCATGCTCGGCCGCGGGCCAAACCGGCGCTATGCCGACACGATGGAACAGGCGCTCTACAATGGCGCCATTACCGGGCTGTCGACCGATGGCAAGACCTTCTTCTATGACAACCCGCTCGAAAGCACCGGCGATCACCATCGCTGGACCTGGCATCCATGCCCGTGCTGCCCGCCCAATATCGCGCGGCTGGTGACCTCGCTGGGTTCCTATGCTTACGCGGTGGCGGACGATGAAATCGCCGTGCATCTTTATTGCGCGAGCGAGGCGCGGGTGGAGCTGGCGAATGGGGCCAAATTCACCCTGACACAGGAAACCGACTATCCATGGTCGGGCGATATCAAGATCACGGTCAATCCCGAAGCTCCGGCACGTTTTGCGGTGTCGCTGCGCATTCCGGGCTGGGCCCGAGGCGCGAAGCTAGCCATCAATGGGCAGCCTGTCGCGCTGGAAGGTCTGGCGAAGGATGGCTATGCCCGCATCGAGCGGGAGTGGAGCCAAGGCGATACAATGGCACTGACCCTGCCGCTGGAGCCGCGGGCACTGCGCGCCCATCCTTCGGTGCGGCAGGATGCCGGGCGTGTTGCCATCATGCGCGGTCCGCTGGTCTATTGCCTTGAGGGCGTGGACAATGGCGGGGCACTCAACTCGATCCTGCTCAACAATGGCCTGGGCAAGGCGCAGACGGCGGTCATTCCCGATCTGCGGGGCGCCATCGCCATCGATGTGCCGGTATTGCGCGAGCAGGCAGAGAGCTGGGGCGATGCGCTTTATGCCGAGAAGGCGCCCGACACCGCCCCGGAGACGGCCCGCCTCGTACCCTATCATCTGTGGGACAATCGGGCGCCGGGCGAGATGCTCGTCTGGCTCCGCCAGCGTCAGGAGTAGCGCACATGGCTAACACGACCGGCATGGCGCTACGCCAGGTGCACAAGAGCTTCGGCAATATGGAGGTGATCCATGGGGTCGACCTGGATATTGCCGCCGGCGAGTTCGTGGTTTTCGTCGGTCCGTCCGGCTGCGGAAAATCCACGCTGCTGCGGATGATTGCGGGGCTCGAAGAGGTGACGGACGGAGAAATCTCCATCGGCGGCCGGGATGTCACCGACCTCGATCCGTCACAGCGCGGCATCGCCATGGTGTTCCAGTCCTATGCGCTTTATCCCCATATGAGCGTGCGCGACAATCTCGGCTTCGGCCTCAAGATGGCCAATGTGCCCAAGGCCGAGATCGAGCGGCAGGTTGATGCCGCGGCGCGCATCCTCAAGATCGAGCCGTTGCTCGAACGGCGCCCCGGTCAGCTCTCGGGCGGTCAGCGCCAGCGCGTTGCCATCGGCCGCGCTATCGTGCGCAAACCCGATGTGTTTCTGTTCGATGAACCGCTGAGCAATCTCGATGCCGAGCTGCGCGTGTCGATGCGCATCGAGATCGCGCGCCTGCATCGCGAACTGGGTAATACCATGGTCTATGTCACGCATGACCAGACCGAGGCCATGACCCTGGCTGACAAGATCGTGGTGCTGCGCGACGGGCGGATCGAGCAGGTTGGAACGCCCCGGCAGGTCTATGAGGATCCCGCCAACAGCTTTGTCGCCGGCTTTATCGGCTCGCCCAAGATGAACTTTCTCGATGCCGTATTCACGCAGGAGGGTACGGCACAGGTGTCCGGCTACGCCCTGCCGGTTTCGGTGCAGTCGCAGCAGGCGCAACCGGCAATTCTGGGTCTTCGACCCGAGCATATCGTCGTCGGCCCGGCCGGGCCGAATGCTCTGCCGGCGGTGGTGGATTTCAGCGAATATCTGGGTGGTACGCGCTACATCTATGCGAGTCTTGGCGACGGACAGCCGATTGTCATCGAGCACCGCGACGGCGCGGACTTTGCAGCGGGGGATGAGCTGCATTTGCAGTGCGCGCCCGAGCTGATGCGCCTCTTCTCGCTGTCAGGCGAGAGGATCCGCTAGGCCAGGGCGCGATCTGGGTTCAGATGCGCAGACCCGTCTCGCGGTCAAAGACGTGGACGTGGATGTCCGGGATGGCCAGCGACACGCGGTCGCCTACCGCTATGGACGTACGGTCGGCCTGGACCAGCGTGATGAGATCATCCGACGACGAAATGTAGGTCGTGGAGCCGGTCGACTCGATGGCCCCGACGGTGATCTCGAAAGTGCCCCGTTGCTCAACCACGCGCAGATGCTCGGGCCGCAGACCAACCAGGATTGCGCGGCCTGGCTCGAGGCGTGACGGCAGCGTTACCGTGCCGCCATCCGAGTTCTGGAGTACTGCTGTATGTCCGTTCTCGGCGACGATCGCGTCGATGAAGTTCATCGCCGGAGAGCCGATGAAGCCGGCAACGAACCGGCTCACCGGCCGATCATAGAGCTCAAGCGGCGCGCCTTGCTGCTCGATACGGCCGTCCCGCATCACCACGACATGGTCGGCCATGGTCATGGCCTCAACCTGGTCATGCGTCACATAGACCGAGGTGGCACCCAGCCGATCGTGCAGGGCGCGGATCTCCTTGCGCATATGCACGCGAAGCGCGGCGTCGAGATTGGACAGCGGTTCGTCAAACAGGAAAGCCTTGGGGTTGCGGATGATGGCCCGGCCCATGGCTACGCGTTGCCGCTGCCCGCCCGACAGCTCGCGCGGATAGCGGTGAAGCAGCGCGGAAAGGCCGATGGTCGCCGCTACATCCCCCGCCTTGGCCTTGGCCTCCGCCTTGCCGACGCCATGCAGGCGTAGCGAGTAGGTGAGGTTTTCCTCCACCGTCATGTGTGGATAGAGCGCATAGCTCTGGAACACCATGGCGACGTCGCGCTTGCGCGGCGGCACGCCGGTCATCGTCTCGCCCGCGATCTTGAGCGAGCCTGAGGTGATGGTCTCGAGGCCGGCAATGGATCGCAGGAGCGTCGATTTTCCGCAGCCTGAGGGTCCGACCAGGGCCACGAATGTCCCCTTCTCGATCGAAAGGCTCACATCCTTGAGCGCATGAAACGCCCCATAATGCTTGTCGATATTGCTGAGCTCGATCTGTGCACTCATTTGAGGGCTCCCGAAGTAAGGCCGGAGACGATACGGCGCTGCAGAATGACGAAGACGGCCAGGATTGGCGTCACATAGATCGCCGAATAGGCCATGATGGAGTTCCAGTCGGACGAGTTCGGTCCCAAGAAGCCCGACAACCCGACGCTGGCCGGCTGCAGGGCCGTTTCCTGGATGATGGACTTGGAATAGATGAATTCGCCGAACGCACTCATGAAGGTGAGGATGGCACAGACCAGGATGCCGTTGCGCGCCAGCGGCAGCACGATCGAGAAGAATGCCCCGACGCGCGAATTGCCGTCGACCAGCGCCGCCTCTTCAAGCTCACGCGGCACACTCATGAACGTCGCCCGCACCAGCACCACGAAAAAGGGCATCGATTTGGCCGCCGCCGCCAGCACCACCGCCGTGCGCGGAAAGTGCAGCAACCCAAGCTGGTTGAAGCCCACAAAGAGCGGCGTGATCATCACCGAGGCCGGCAGCACCTGCAGCATCAGGATCAGGAATAGCCCGATATCGACCCAGACGCTGCGATAGCGCGCCAGCACATAGGCGCAGCCCGTGCCCAGGATCACTGTGATGGCCGTGACGCCCGAAGCGATGACCACCGAGTTCCACAGGAAGGTCGGCATGGTCCGCCCAAACCACACCTGCGGGTAGATGCTCGTATCGGGTGCGATCGGCCAGAAGGTCGGCGGGTTGGCGTAGATTTCCGAGGCCGATTTGAGGCTGGTCACGTACATCCAGTAGAGCGGAAACAGGTAGACCGCCGCCAGGGCCAGCGCCACCGCGAGCAGCAACCATGGAACATAAGGCCGGGTCATCCGCGCACCTCGTGGCGAGTGGAACGCACATAGATCACCGAAGCAAACAGCACGAGCAGGAACATCATCACCGAAATCGTTGCGCCCTTGGCAAAGTCGTAAAGCTGGAAGCTCATCTGCCACGACCAGTAGCCGGCAACTGTCGACGTGTTGGCCGGCCCGCCTTCGGTAATCGCCGGAAACAGGTCGAACTGTTGCAGCGTGCCGATCAGCCCAAGCGACAGCACCGCGCCGATCGTGGAACGCATCATCGGCAGCGTGATCGTCCAGAAGCGCTGGAAAGCGTTGGCGCCATCGAGTTCTGCCGCCTCATAGAGGTCGCGCGGAATGGCGGCCAGGCCCACCGACAGCAGCAGCATGTTGAAGGCCAGGCCCAGCCAGATATTGGCGATGACCACCGCCCAGATGGAAAAGTTCGGGTCCGATTTCCAGAACACTGTGCCCTGGATCAGCCCAAGTGACTTGAGGATCGTGTTGAGCACGCCGAAATCGCCTGCCAGGATCCAGCTCCAGATCGCGCCCACCACCAGGCCCGGCATCACCCAGCTCACCAGGAACAGCCCGCGAATGGTCGCGGCGCCCGGAAAATTCTGCGCGAAGAAGAGGGCTAACGCAAAGCCCAGCACGAACTGCCCGGCCATCGACGCGAACACGAAGATCAGGGTGTTCCTGGTCACCAGCCAGAATTCGGGCTGCTGCACCACGTCGATATAGTTGGTGAACCCAGCCCATGGCCGGATCAGCGTTCCAAGGGTGAACATGTCCACCTGCTGGAAGCTCATCAGCACGTTATAGAGCAGCGGCAGACCTGCCAGCGCCAGCAGGAACAGCAGGGCTGCACCGACCAGGACCAGGTCGAACCCGACGCCATCGCGCAGGCTGTTGAAGAACCGGGACATGACCCCTCCGCGGAAGATTCGATATGACCGGCCGGATTGCTCCGGCCGGCCCAGTCAGGGAGGAAAAATTAGCCCACAATGCCCTTGATGGTAGCCTGCGCCTGGTCGAGCGCATCCTTGGCCGACATCTGGCCGGTCATTGCCGCCTGGAAGGCATCGTAGATCGCCTTGGAGATCTTCTGCCATTCAGGGTGCGGACCGCGCGGCTGGGCGTATTGCAGCTGCTCCTGGAACACTTTGAGAGCCGCGTCGGTACGGGCATCCCCAGTGGGCGGCAGCGGGACGTCGCTGCGCGGCGGAATGTTGGAGAATTCCGGGAACAGGCGATCGCTCTGCGACGCGAAGTATTCGATGACCTTGAAGGCCTCGTCCGGGTGCTGCGAGCTGGCGAAGATACCCAGGTTGAAGTCGCCCATGGCCGAGGAGCGGGGGCCGCCTTCGGTTTCAGTGGGCAGCAGGGCAACACCCCAGTCGAACTTGGCATCGGTCGCCATGCGGCCCAGCTCCCACGGACCGGAAATGGCCATGGCGGCGTTGCCGGCGTTGAACGTGCCGGTGGAATCCCACTGGCCCTGGCTCAGCACGTCCTGCGAGGCGAGCTTCTCGTCGATCAGGGTCTTCCAGATCTCAAGCGCCTTGACCGCACCGGGCGTATTCACTTCCTTGAACGACCCGCCGCCCATCTGCACCCATGGCAGGAACTGGAACGTGCCTTCTTCGCCGGCACGTGCCGAAAAGGTGATGCCGTAGACATTGTTGGCTGGGTCGTTGAGCTTGCGCGCGTCCTCGAGCAGTTCGTCCCAGGTCTGGGGTGGCTCGGTGATGCCTGCCTTGGCGAACAGGTCCTTGTTGTAGAATAGCGCGATGGTGTTGGTCGCCTTGGGCAGGCCGTAAAGCTTGCCGTCCCACGACGCCGAAGCCAGCGGGCCTTCATAGTAGACGCTGGTGTCGATCACTTCGGAGTTTGCGACCCGGTCGGTGATGTCGAGCATCGCCCCGCGCGACGAGAACAGCGCGAAATCGGGGTTGTCGAGCGAGATGATATCGGGCGCCTGGCCGGTGGCGAAGGCCTTGAGGGCCTCGTTCACCAGATCATCGAACGGCACCAGCCGGCCCTCGACGACAATGTCGCTCTGGGAGGCGTTGAAGTCCTCCACGAGCTTGGTGTAGAGCCCGTTGTCGCCGTCGATGGACCACATCTTGAGAGTGACCTGGGCGGCGGCGGGAAGTGTGAAGATCGCAGCGCTGGAAAGTGCCAGCGTTGCGAGGAAGGCAAGTCTCGATAGTCTCATTTTGGTTTCCTCCCAACAGTGCGGACCATCCGCAAAACCATCGGCCTGCCCTCCCGGCGGGCCGTGGAATTCAGTTTAGTTCTTGCCGCGGGCATGTAGGCCCGCGGTTCTGCCTCAGTTGCGCGCCAGCGACGGATCGCCGCCCGCATAGAGCGAGTTGTGATCGACGTAGTCGCCGCCGCGGGCGCGTTTGAGATAGTTGAGGCCGGCGACCTGGCCGGTCATTTCGAGGTCGCCGCGATAGACCGGGTCATGCCAGCCTTCGATGTCGATGGAGCCCTCGTAGCCCGCCAGCCGCAGTTCGGAGATCACGTCGGTCCAGTTGCTGTCGCCAAAACCCGGCGTCCGCATGAACACGAAAGGCTCCTTGCCGAACACACCGTGCTCTTTGATGACCTCCCAGCGGATCGTCGCGTCCTTGCCGTGCACATGGAAGAATTTGTGCGCCCATTTGCGGATCTGCGGCATGGGATCGATCAGGTAGACCATCTGGTGGCAGGGCTCCCATTCGAGCCCGATATTGTCATCCGGCGTCTCGTTGAAGATCAGCTCCCAGGCGTCGGGATTGTGCGCGATATTCCAGTCGCCGGTCTGCCAGTTGCCATCCATGGCGCAGTTCTCGAAGGCGATCTTGATACCCTTGTCCGCCGCACGCTTGGCCAGGTCGCTCCAGACTTGCTTGTAGCGCGGCAGGCTGTCGGTCAG
This sequence comes from Devosia sp., assembly GCF_036676215.1. Classification (GTDB taxonomy): domain Bacteria; phylum Pseudomonadota; class Alphaproteobacteria; order Rhizobiales; family Devosiaceae; genus Devosia. The sequence goes on from NZ_JAKFDJ010000052.1 coordinate 113,684, forward strand.
CGGCTTGTTGCGCACGCGGCCGGTGAAGCCAGCAACGCAGGTCGCGCCGAAATGATGCGCATTGTCGATGCAGTCCTTCCAGCCCTGCAGGGTCTGGCGGTCCATCTCCTGGTCTTCCAGCGGATTGCCGAACATGCCCAGGGTCGAGATGGTGATGTCGCGATTGCCGATGGCATCAAGCGAGCGCTTGCCGAGCTCTGCCAGGTCCTGCCCATTGGTTGTCTGCCAGAAGAACGGCTCGAAGCTCTCAAAGCCCAGATCGGCGATGGCAGCGATGTTCTCTGCCGCCTGGCCGGACGTCGCCTGGATCATGGTGCCGATGCGGATGGATTTGGCTGGGTTGCTCACGGGTAATTCCTAGACTGCAATGAGGACGCGCTGGCCGGTCCTGGCGCTTTCGATCGCGGCGAACACCATGGCCAGGCTATTGATATTGTCGTTGCTGGCCGTTTCGGGCGGCCTGCCCTCCTCGATGGCGTCGAGGAATTCGGCGATGACGCTGGCATGGCCATGGGTCTGGTCGATATCGGCCGGCGCCGGCACCTCGATAGTCTCGAGCTCTCGGAAGAAGCCCGTGTCGCCGGCCACCGCCTTGGCCTCGAATGCCTCTTCACCGTCCCAGGTCAGCGTGCCCCTGGTGCCGACGATGCGCCAGGCGCTTTCCCAGCTTGTATTGGCGCCTTCGGCACACCAGGAGCCGCGATAGTTGAACACCACGCCGTCATCAAATTCGAAGATCGCATTGGCTGCGGCGCCATGCGCGTACCAGGAACCGCGCGGATTGTTTTCGAGGCAATAAACCGCCTTGGGCGCTACCCCAGCCATGAACCGCGCCGCGTCCAGAGTGTGGATCGCCATGTCCAGCAGCAGCACATGTTCCATCTCTTCACGGAAGCCGCCGAAATGCGCGCCGATGAAGAAATCGCAATGCAGCGCCGTGACATCGCCCAGCGCGCCGCTCTCGATCAACCGGCGGATACGGCGGACCCCGGCGATGAAACGCCGGTTCTGTACCACGGCATGGACGCGTCCGGCGGCATTGGCCTGCGCGATCAACGCCCGTCCGGCTTCGAGGCTCGCCGCCATCGGCTTCTCGCTCAGCACGTGGCAACCGTGAAGCAGGCCTGTCGCTACGACACCCTCCCGGGCCGACGGCACCACGACATCGAACAGCAGGTCGGGCTTGGTTGCAGTGAGGACCGCATCGAGGTCGGTGCCGATTACGGCATGGCTCAGCCCGAACTCGGCAGCGCGTGCCTCGGCCGTCGGCAGGTGGAGATCCACGAGCCCGACAACCTCGACCCTGCCCTTGAGCAGCGGATGTTCAGCAATCGCCGACAACCACCCCTTGGACATGCTTCCGCAACCCGCCAGTACGGCCTTGAACGTCAAAACGAAATCCTCCCTGAGCAGGGCGCGGTCGTTCCATCTTCTCGTGGAAACTGTTTGCGCTTGCTCCGTAAACGTTTACGAGACTAGATGTGGAGTTGTTGCGGAGTCAATAGCTTTCGTAAACGTTTCTGGAAGTCGCCCGTGCTTGTGGGCAAGCCCCGCTTGCAATGGCAGCAATCCGGGTTCATTGAATGATCAAGAATCGCCCCAAAAAGGGCTTCGTGAAGGATGGCGGAATGTCGAAATCATGAAGGGTATCAGGCGCTTAGCAAAAGACCTCGATATCTCAATCGGCACCGTCTCTCGCGCGCTCAATGGCAAGCCCGACGTCAACGAGCAGACCCGTCAGCGTGTGCTGGAGGCCGCCACCGCCATGGGCTATGTGCCCAATCAGGCAGGCCGCGCCCTGCGCAAGGGGTCCACCGGCGTCGTCGGCTTCATGATGCAAACCGGCTCGCAAATCACGGGTGAAGGCGACGTCTTCTTTATGAGCGTCTTCGATGGCGTGCAGACCGTGTGCGCTCGCCATCAGCTCGATCTGGTGGTCCTGCTCTGCTCGTCGGAGGAGGATCCGGACGCCTATCTTCAGCGCGTCGTCGCCCGTGGATTTGCCGATGCCCTGATCATTTCGGCCACCAAGCGGCACGATCACCGCATCGAGTTTCTCTCCCAGCGGAAAATTCCCTTCATCGCGCTGGGGCGCAGCCTTACCGATGTGGGCCATCCCTGGCTGGACCTGGATTTCGAGGGCATGGCTCAAACGGCTGTTGATCGCCTGGTTGCGCGCGGGCACCGCCGTATCGGCGCATTCGCACCCAACGATGATACCAACCTCGGCTACGTCTTTATTGACAGTTATCGGGACGCCTTGAAGCGACACGGCATCCCCTTTGATCCAGACCTGATCTTCCGTACCAATCCGAACGATCGCGGCGGCCACGAGATGGGCGAGCGCATCGCTGCCATGCCCGCCGACCACCGGCCAACCGGCTTCATCCTGACCAACGAGATGCTGACGGTGGGGCTCTATCGAGGGCTGTACGACTGCGGCATTCGACCAGGCGCTGATTTCGCCATCATCGGCCGGCACAGCACCAATGCGCAGTATCTCAACCCCAAGCTGACCTGCTTTTATCTATCGCTGCGCGAACTGGGCATTCAATTGGCCGAGTCTCTGCTGGCCACCATGCCCGCCTATGCCGAACAGTATCCGCTGGGCGTGGTCCGCAAGGTGCTGCCGCTTGAGCTGATCGAAGGCGACAGCGACAGCCCGGCGCTGCTCTAGGGGAGGTCCCTGATGACGGCGCCGCCCCCGGAGGCGCCCTCGCGGCTAAGGTTCGCCCCTCCGGCAGCGGCATTCGATTCAACTGCCGGAGATATTGTTATCGGTGGGGGCACGCTACATCGGTGATGGTGCAGGCGGCGAGAACCTCTGGATAAACCGGCTGTTAAGGTAAACCGACCGATAATGCCGACCTGGAAACGATGTCGTCCACAAGGTGAGTTTCAGGTCTAATGCGTCTTATTCTCGGCATCGTTATCGTCATTGGTTCTGTTGTTGGCGGCTATCTTGGGGTGGGCGGGCACTTTCAGGTGCTCTGGCAGCCGTTCGAATTCCTGATCATTCTGGGCGCGGCCATCGGCGCCTATGTCATCGCCAATACCGGCCCGGTGCTCAAGGAGACGCTGAGCGTTTTCGGGACGCTGTTCAAGGGCCCCAAATACAACAAGGCGGCCTATGTCGAGCTGCTGGGCATGCAGTTCAGCCTCTACAAGCTGGTGCAGTCCAAGGGCATCCTGGCGTTGGAGCAGCATATCGAAAACCCCAGTGAATCGACGCTGTTCGCCCGCTTCCCCACCTTTGCCAACAACCACCACGCCGTTGAGTTCGTCTGCGACTATCTGCGCATGGTGACCCTGGGTTCCAACAACGTCCATGAGATGGAAGCGTTGATGGATGAGGAACTTGAAACGCATCATCAGGAACGGGAGCGTCTGGTCAGTGCCATTCAGGCGCTGGCTGACGGTACGCCCGCCCTGGGCATCGTGGCCGCCGTGCTGGGCGTGATCCATACCATGGGCGCGATCAGCGAGCCGCCAGAGGTATTGGGCCATATGATCGGCGGCGCGCTGGTGGGCACGTTCTTCGGCGTGTTCGTGGCCTATGGGTTTTTTGCGCCCTTCGCGCAGTCGCTGCGCAACATCTATGAGGCGGAGTCGAAGTACTTCCTGTCGCTGAAGGTGGGCCTGCTGGCTCATATCTCCGGGCAGGTGCCGGTGATGGCGATCGAATTCGCGCGCAAGGCGCTGATGTCGGAAGACCGGCCGACATTTGCCGAGATCGACGAGGCCACCGCAAATCTGCCCGCTGCGACTTGAGCCCGGCGGTTCTTGTGGTTGCGTTTTCGAGCCACAGAAGTGGTGTCCACTTTTGCTGAAAACACTCTAGGAAGCCAGAATGGCGAACTTCGACCAGCCGATCATCATCAAGAAGGTCAAGAAGCACAAGCATGCCCACCATGGTGGCGCCTGGAAGATCGCCTATGCCGACTTCGTGACCGCAATGATGGCTTTCTTCCTGCTGCTCTGGCTGATCAGCATGACCACGCCGGAGCAGAAAGAGGGGTTGGCCTCTTATTTCGCGCCGCCCAATATCGCTCCAACCACCAGTGGCTCGGGCGGGCTGATGGGGGGGACGGCGCTCGACAATTCCGATGCCATGATGGCGGGCTCGACGCCCGACGTAACGGTGGATGCCTCGGTTACGCCCAAGGGCAAGGAATTTGGCACCGTCGAGGGGGCGCTCAGCGGCCGCGACGAAATGGCCGGCAGCGAATTCGATGCGGCCAAGGCGTCGCAATACGATCTCAAGGCCACGGACGACCAGGGCTTTCATAGCGCCGCCGCCAGCATCCGCCAGGCCTGGCAGGCCATGCCGGACATTACCGAAATTGCCGACAACCTCTTGGTCGAAGAAACCAGCGAAGGCCTCAATATTCGCATCATCGACCAGGAGGGCCGGCCGATGTTTCCAGAGGGGTCAAAATACCCCAATGAGGTGACGCGGCAGGCAATCGCGGCGATTGCGCCCATCCTGCAGCGGCTGTCCAGCCCGGTGCGCATTGCCGGGCACACGGCTGCCGGCGGGGTCTATGCCAATCCGCGCTACGGCTCGTGGGAACTGTCGGCCGACCGCGCCAATACGGTGCGGCAGATTCTGGGCGAGTTCGGCCTGAGCGACGACCGGATCGACTCGGTGGTCGGGCGCTCGACGGTCATTCCGTTCTTCCCCAACGACCCCTATATGGCGGCCAATGAGCGGATCGAGATCACGCTGCTCTATGAAACACCCCCCGTTCCGGCGGATCTCGAACCCTAGGCTGGCACCAGATTAAAGCCCCGCACGCGGGGCTTTTTGCTGTGACCAAGTTGCGCGATGCATCTGGTATGGCAGGCGACGGCGGTGCATGGTCGGCAGCGAAAACGTTGCCCTGGAGTGCTACCGTGCCCTTTCCCGATCTCATCCAACCCGAGCTTGGCGCCTATCAGAGCGCGGTGCAGGCGCCCGGGGACTTCTCCGCGTTCTGGGACGCAAATATCGCCGAGGCCAGGGCCATTGGGGGGACGGTCAGCATCGTGCCGGCGGAAACCACGCTCAAGGCAGTCGAGGCGTTTGACGTGACATTTCCGGGCTTTGGCGGCCATCCGATCAAGGGGTGGCTGGTGTTGCCGGCCCATCGGAGCGGGCGGCTGCCGCTGGTGGTGCAGTATCTGGGCTATGGCGGCGGGCGGGGCTTTCCGCATGAGCAGCTGCACTGGGCCGCCTCGGGCTATGCCTATTTCCGCATGGATACGCGCGGGCAGGGTAGCGGTTGGGCTGTGGGCGCGACCTCTGACCCGGTGGGTACCACGCCCTCCATCCCCGGGGTGATGACCAAGGGCGTGCTGGACAAGCAGGATTACTACTACCGGCGGCTGTTCACTGACGCGGTGCGGGCCGTGGATATGCTGGTGGCGCAGGATTTCGTCGATGCGGACAGGATCGCGGTCTGCGGCGGCAGCCAGGGCGGTGGCATTGCGCTGGCGGTGGCAGGGATAGATCGGCGCATAAAGGCGGTGATGACCGATGTGCCATTCCTCTGCGACTATCCGCGGGCAGTGCAGAAGGCGAACCGCGACCCTTATCTCGAGATCGTGCGCTTCCTGGCACAGCACCGCGACAAGAAGGCTATCGTCTTCGAAACGCTGAACTATTTCGATGGCGTCAACTTCGCCCGGCAGGCCAGGGCGGCAGCTTTGTTCTCAGTTGCGGTGATGGACGAGACCTGTCCGCCCTCGACCGTCTATGGCGCGTTCAACGCCTATGCGGGCGGGGACAAGACCATGGTGGAATACGAGTTCAACAACCACGAGGGCGGCGGGGCGTTCCAGGATCGGGCACAGATGCAGTGGCTGGCGGAACGCTTCTGGTAAGGGGATAAATTGCATAGGCTCTTGCTTTGCTCAAAAAACGCAAATATTGCGTAGATAGACAAGCGAGGATCCCGTGGCCATCCAGAGACGTGCAAACCAGGCCGATATTGCGGAGCGCCTCGGCGTTTCCGTGAGCACGGTGTCGCGCGCACTGGCCAACGAGATCGGCATCAGCGACGCAGTGCGCCGCGACGTGCAGCGGATGGCGCGCACGCTGGGCTACAGGTCCAAGCATAGCACGGCCGCGGTGAGCGGGGACAAAAGGGCGGTGGCGCTGGTGCCGCTGGGGAGCGCGACAAGCGGGCTCTCGGGGTTCTATTTCGGCATTCTTGAAGGGATCAAGGCGCAGGCGGCCGAGGCCGGCATGGTGCTCGATGTACGGCTGGTCAACGAGGCCGTGGTGACGCTGGACATGATCCGCAAGCAGATCGCCCAGGCCGATGCCGGCGGGGTCCTGCTGGCGGGGATCGATGCCTGGGACGAGCTGGCGCAATGGTGCGCTGCCGAGGAAATCCCGGCAGTTCTGGTCAATGGCAGCGATCCCGGGATGCGGATCAGCTCGGTATCGCCGGCCAATTTCTACGGCGCCTACCAGGCGACGCAGCGGCTGCTGGATGCCGGGCACCGGCGGATTTTACACTATACCCATCGCTATCGGCCGACGATCCTGCAGCGGCAACGGGGCTTTGAGGCGGCTATTGCGGCGACGCCTGGCGCGACTGGGGTCATCGTCAATACGGCGGAGCGGGCCACCGGGGAATTGCTGGCCGACCTGCTCGCCGGCAAGCATGACGTGACGGCCATGTTCAGCTGGAACGACATTGCGGCGGTGGAGATGCTGGAAGGGCTCTATGGCCCGGAAAGCCCCTTGGCGCCGAGCTTTTCCATAATCGGCTTCGACGACCTGCCGATTGCCGGGATGGCGACGCCGCGGCTGAGCACCGTTCGCGTCGACCGCGAGGCGATCGGGCGGGGTGCGGTGCGGCTGCTGGCCCAGCACATGGATGGCGAGACGGCGGTGCAGCAGCTCGAAGTGGGCGTTTCCATGGTGCCGGGCGAGACGGTTTTCACCGTGCAAACAATGGCAACGCGATAGTCACCGACGGGGCCTTTGAGCAGGGGTAAGTCCGGCCACGGGCTGCCAGCAGGTGCCACATGGCATTCGATCAGCCGTAACACCTGCCCCAAAAATGTTGTCATCATGCGGGACTTGAGTGGTTCCCATATGGGTTTTGCTACCCTTAGACCCTTGGCATTCCAGCGCAATATGAACAAATTTGCGTAACTTGCGTGAATTGCGCAAAATACTTGCGATTGCGCAAAATGTGAACTAGCCTCCCTTTACTGGCGAAGATCAAAAAGATTGTCCCTACGACAGCGTGATCGACTGGCCCGGGAGGAATCTTTGGAACTGCGGCGGTGGAATGTTCGGCATGTGCGCCAGGTGCTGAAGACAGCGCCGCACTTCGTGCCCTTCGCCCGCGGTGGGGATGTCGGCTTTGGCGCCATTCGCACGCAGGTGGGGCAGGGGGCAATCGCCGACCTGCTCGATCGCGCCCGCGCTGATGCCATAGCGCCGATCCCGGCGCTGCCGGCCAGCCTCTATCTCGAATTCTCACGAACCGGCCAGCGCGAGGGCTATGAAGATGCCCAGCGAGAGCGCCGCAACATGCTCTACCGGCTGACGCTGGCCGAATGGCTCGAAGGGCAGGGCGAATTCGTCGATGCCATCGAGAACCTGGCCTTTGCGCGGCTGGAAGAAACCAACTGGGCCTGGCCGGCGCATGCCCGCATGCTCGACCTGCCTGACCACCCGACGGTGGACCTGGCGGCGGCGATGACGGCGCTCGACCTGGCCGAGATGGATTACCTGATCGGCGACGCCCTGTCGGTGTCGCTGAGAACGCGGCTGCGCAGCGAGATCGACCGGCGGACCATTGCGCCGTTCCTCGAGCGCAACGATCACTGGTGGCTGCATTCGACGCCGGACAAGCAGGTCAACAACTGGACCGCCGTATGTGTCGCCGGGGTGGTGGGGGCAGCCTGCTATCTCGAGACCGATCTCGACCGGCTCGCCAGCATCATCACGCGGGGCCTCTATAGCCTCGCCGATTATCTCGAGACCTTCGACAGCCAGGGCGGCTCGTCGGAAGGGCCCGATTACTGGTCCTATGGTTTCGGCAATTACGTGGTGCTGGCGCATTTGCTGGCGACGCGTACCGGTGGGCAGATCGACCTGCTGGACGATCCGCAGATCCGCGAGATCGCGCAATTCCCGGTGCGGACGGTGCTGACGCAGGGGCTGTGGGCGAGTTTTTCGGACTCGGACAGCAATCCCAGTTTTCACCCGGGCCTGCTCACGCATCTGGCCGAGCGGCTGGAGCTGCCAGCGCTGACCGAGCTGGGGATGAAGAACGACTTTGCTGTGGACGTGTTCAACCAGTTCGCCTGGCCGCTGCGCCAGTTTGCCTGGCCGCTGCCGGAGCGCAATGTCGCCTTTGGCGGAACCGCACATGACTGGTTTTCCGACATGGCCTGGATGCTCAGCCGGCTCGATCCTAGCGATCCCAAATCGCTGCGGCTGGCCATCAAGGGCGGGCACAATGACGAAATGCACAACCAGAACGATGTCGGCTCGCTGATCGTGGTCAGCAAGGGCAAGGTCGTGCTGACCGACCCCGGGCGCGGGCGGTATTCCAAGGCCTATTTCGGACCCGAGCGCTACAGCAACATCATGGCCTCATCGCGTGGTCATTCGGTGCCGATGGTCAATGGTTACGAGCAGACCGAGGGTGCCGCGCATGCTGCCAGCATGGTGACGCACAGCCATGGCGCGGACGCCGACCGGCTGACGCTGGCCATGGCTGCGGCCTACCCGGCAGCGGCCGGCATCAAGGTGCTGGAGCGCGATGTGGTGTTCGATCGCAGCGTGCCCGGCGGGCGCGTCGCGCTCAGCGACAGCTTCAGTTTTGCCGATGGCAGCGGCACGTTCCAGTCAGTGCTGGTGACGCCCCTGGCCGTCGAGGCCGGGCCGGAAACGGTGCGCATCGGCGACGCCGGGGGCGGGGTGTCGGTGCGGTTCGACCCGCGCGCGGTATCGGTCAGCACCGAGCGCCATGCCGGCGTCGAAAAGCAATATGCCCCATCGGTGGACCTGACCCGCGTGCTGTTCACAGCCGTGGGCCGGGTGGCCAGCGGTCGGGTGGATTTGGAAATCTCGCCGCTCTGAACGAGCGGGAGCGTCGGCCGAACGGCCGGCACAGTGAGGGGCGCGGCGCCAAATCGGTCCGCGCGGTTACGGGTGACGACGCAATGTCGGCATTCGCCAGAAATCAACCCCGGGCAGGGAGCGCCCGGACAAGGGAGGACGACAATGAGGCATACAAGTTTCGGTCAAAGCAGGGGCCAGGGTGGCCTGCGGCTCGCCGGCGCCGTAGCCATGGCTGCGCTGCTGGCCGCCGGACAGGCCCTGGCCGCGGGCCAGGCGCCCATGTTCGACGCATTGGTGGAAAGCGGCGAACTGCCGCCGCTGGAAGAGCGCCTGCCGGCCAATCCGCTGGTGGTCGAGGGCGATGCCATCGGCACCTATGGCGGCACCTGGCGCATGGGCATGAATGGCGGCGGCGACAACGGGCTGATCGTCAAGACGGTTGCCTATGAAGGTCTCGTCCGGTTTGACCGTGACTGGCAGACTGTGGTGCCGAACCTGGCCGAAAGCTGGGAAGCCAACGCCGAGGCTACCGAATACACCTTCAAGCTGCGCGAAGGCGTCAAGTGGAGCGATGGCACGCCGTTCACCAGTGCGGACATCGCCTTCGCCGTCGAGATCTATAAGGACCCGGACTATCCGGCAGCCAGCTGGATCGACAATGTGAACAATCCGGTGACTGTCGAGGTCATTGACGAGCTGACGTTCATATTCAAATTCGACAAGCCAAACGGCATGTTGATGGACGAGTTGGCCAGTGTGAACGGCATCCACATTACCTCGTTGCAGAAGGCCTATTGCAGCCAGTTCCACCCCACCTACAACGAGAATGCGGCGGCGGAAGCCGAGGCGGCCGGCTTTACCAGTTGGGCGCTCCAGCTGCAGGATCGCTGCGCCTGGGGTTGGGAAACCATCCGCTTTGCCAATCCTGACCTGCCCACCATCTATGGCTGGGTGATCGAGACCCCGCTGACCGCCAATGCGGCCCGCATGACCTGGAAGCGCAATCCTTATTACTGGAAGGTCGACGCCGAAGGGAACCAGCTGCCCTATATCGACGCGCTCGACATGCGTGTGAGCCAGGGCGGGGTGGAAGAGCTGACGCTGGCCGCGCTCAACGGCGAGATCGACTTCCAGGAACGCCACATCGCCACCAACGTGAACAAGCCACTGTTCTTCGACGGACAGGAAGCCGGCGACTACCATCTGGGCGAGGTCGTTCCCTCGGCCTCCAACACGCTGGTGCTGCAGCTCAACTTCAGCCATGAAGACCCGGTCAAGCGCGCACTGTTCCAGAACAAGGACTTCCGCGTCGGCCTCTCGCACGCCATCGACCGCCAGGAAATCGTCGATGTGGTTTTCACCGGCCAGGGCGAACCCTTCCAGGTTGCGCCGCGCCCGCAATCCCCGTTCTATGACGAGGAACTGGCCAAGCAATATACCGAGTTCGATCCGGAGCTTGCCATCCAGCATCTGGAAGCGGCGGGCCTGACCGAGATGAACGGCGACGGCATCCGCCTGATGAGCGACGGCCAGCCGGCCCAGATCACCGTCGATGTGATCTCGGCCCTGCGCCCGGAATGGATCGACATTCTCGAAATCATGCAGCTGCAGCTTGCCGCTGTGGGTGTCGAGATCGAGCTCAACAATATCGACCGCACGCTGTTCTACGAAAAGCGCCCGAGCAACGACTTCGATGCCCAGGTCTGGGCCGGCGACGGCGGCCTCGAAGTGCTGCAGGACCCGCGCTATTACATGCCGTTCAACGATGAATCGGTCTGGGCCTATCGCTGGGCACAGTGGTTCAACGGCACGCGTCCCGAGATTGCCGAAGAGCCGGCCCAGTGGGCGCAGGACCAGATGGAGCTCTATCGCCAGATCCGCTCCTCGTCCGATCCTGACGAACGCGCCACGCTGATGAAGCAGGTCCTGGCCATCACCAAGGAACAGTTCCCGGTGATCGGGGTGAGCCTGATGCCGAACTCCTATTCGATCATCCGGAACAACCTCAAGAACGCGCCGGAGAGCATGTTCAACGCCTGGCTCTTCCCGACCCCGTCGCCGATGGATCCGGTGGTCTGGTACTTCGAATAAGCGGGGCAAACCTCCCTCCCGCTTCGTCCCTCCGCGGCACTGACCCGCCGCGGGGGGAACCCAAAATCTTCCGGGAAAGGCCCATCATGGTTGGCTTCATCATCCGACGCTTCATCGCCATGCTCTTGACGCTGGTCGCTGTCTCCATCGTGGCCTTCGCCATCATCCAGTTGCCGCCCGGCGACTATCTGACGAGCTATATCGCCGCCCTGTCCTCTACCGGGGATCAGCTGGACCCGCGCGTCATCGAGAACCTGCGCAGTCAGTATGGCCTGGGCGAGCCGTTCTATGTGCAATACTGGAAGTGGGTCACTGGCATCCTGCAGGGTAATTTCGGGCATAGCTTCGAGTGGAAGCGCCCGGTATCCGAGCTGATCTGGGGCAGGCTGGGCAATTCGATCCTGCTCGAAGGCCTTGCCGTGATCGTCATGTGGCTGATCGCGGTGCCCATCGGCATTTATGCGGCGGTGCGGAAGTATTCGCTGGGCGACTATCTCGCCACGGTGCTCGGCTTCATCGGCCTTGCCGTACCCAATTTCTTCTTCGCGCTCATCGTCATGTACCTATCCTTCGTGTGGTTCGGCACCACGATGGGGGGCCTGTTTTCACCCGAGTTCGAGAGCACGCGCTGGAGCTTGCCGCGCGTCTGGGACTTCCTGACACACGCCTGGGCACCGGTGCTGGTGCTGGCGACGGCCGGCACGGCCGAGCTGATCCGCATCCTGCGCGCCAACCTGCTTGATGAGCTCAAGAAGCCCTATGTGACCACGGCGCGGGCCAAGGGCCTGACCGAATTCCGCACGATTCTGAAATACCCGGTGCGGCTGGCGCTCAATCCGCTGATCTCGACCATCGGCTGGCTGCTGCCAGCGCTGGTTTCGGGGTCGGTGATCGTCTCTGTGGTTATGAACCTGCCGACCGCCGGGCCGATGCTGCTGCGGTCGCTCACCACCCAGGACATGTATCTGGCGGGTGCCATCATCCTGCTGCTCAGCGTGCTGACGGTGGTGGGGACGCTGATCTCGGACATCCTGCTGGCCTGGATCGATCCGCGTATCCGCTACGGAGGCAAGTGATGGCCGTGGACACCATGACCTCAATTCAGACGACGACCGGGGCGATCGCCCCCGCCAAGCGCGAGACCCAGTTTGGCCTAATGTGGCGCCGCTTCAAGCGGCACCGGTTGGCGCTGGTGAGCCTCTGGGTCGTGGTCGCCTTTTACCTGGTTGCCATCCTGGCCGAGTTCCTCGCGCCCACCGATCCCTCTGCCTATAGCGCGCGCTATACCTATGCGCCGCCGCAGGGCATCCAGCTGATTGCCACTGAGCCTGATGGGTCGTGGTCGTTCCAGCTGCACGTGAACGGCTACAAGACCGAGATCGATCCGGTGGCCCTGCGCCGCACCTTCGTGATCGACCCCGAGGAGCGCATTCCGGTGCAGTTTTTCGCGCCGAGCGAGCCATACCTCCTGGCCGGGTTCATTCCCATGTCGGTCAAGTTCATGGGCGTGGCCGAGCCGCGGGCGCCATTCTATGTGCTGGGGGCCGACCGGCTGGGGCGGGACCTGCTGAGCCGGCTGATCCATGGCACGCGGATATCGCTCTCCATCGGGTTGGCGGGTGTGACGCTGAGCCTGTTCTTCGGCATCACTATTGGCGGCTTTGCTGGCTATTATGGGGGCTGGTTCGACTCTGCGGTGATGCGGGTGGTGGAATTCATCCGCTCAATGCCGACCATTCCCTTGTGGCTGGGACTGGCGGCGGCCATGCCTAAGGACTGGACGGCGCTGCAGACCTATTTTGCCATCACGCTGATCCTCAGCCTCATCGGCTGGACCGAGCTGGCGCGCGTGGTGCGGGGACGGTTCCTTAGCCTGCGCACCGAGGACTTCGTGACGGCGGCGCAGCTCGATGGTGCCAGCGATTGGCGCATCATCACGCGGCACATGGTGCCCAGCTTCATGAGCCACATCATCGCGGCGGCGACGCTGGCCATTCCGGGCATGATCCTGGCGGAAACGGCGCTGAGCTTTCTCGGGCTCGGCCTGCAGCCGCCGATCGTCAGCTGGGGCACGCTGCTGCAGGACGCACAGAATATCCGGACCCTGGCCACTGCGCCCTGGCTGCTGACGCCGGGCATCTGCGTGGTGATCATCATTCTGGCAATGAACTTTTTCGGGGACGGGTTGCGCGATGCGGCTGATCCCCATGGGCGGTGAGATGATGGTGCGATGCGCGAAGACCCCCTCATCCGCCCTTCGGGCACCTACTCCCACGAGGGGAGAAGGGGGGCATCGTGCCTCCCGAAACGCGGTGCTCCCCCTCTCCCCTCGTGGGAGAGGGTGGATCGGCCGCAGGCCGAGACGGGTGAGGGGGCTCTTTCTCTTTGGACATAGTGGAGTCACTCAATGACCCAACCCATCCTCACCATTTCCGACATGTCCATCGTGTTCTCGTCGCCCGATGAGGCCGATATCGAGGCGGTGCGGCAGGTCGACCTGACCATGACGCCAGGCAAGACGCTGGCGCTGGTGGGCGAGAGCGGTTGCGGCAAGTCCGTCACCGCCCGCGCCATCCTGCGGCTGCTCGACAGAAATGCGAATATACCCACCGGGCGCATCCTGTTTGAGGCGCCGGGGGAGGCGCCGACCGATATTGCCAGGCTCAAGCATGACAGCCTGGCGCTGCGGAAGATCCGCGGCAACCAGATTGCGATGATCTTCCAGGAGCCGATGAGTTCGCTGTCGCCAGTGCATACGATCGGCGACCAGATCGACGAGATGATGACTACCCATGACGGGCTGAGCCCCAAGGCGGCGCGGGAGCGCACCGTGGCGCTGCTCGACCAGGTGGGTATTCCCGGAGCGCGGGAGCGGGCGGATGCCTATCCGTTCCAGCTGTCCGGTGGCCTGCGGCAGCGGGCGATGATCGCCATGGCGCTGGCCTGCACGCCGCAATTGCTGATCGCCGACGAGCCGACGACGGCGCTGGACGTGACGACGCAGGCGCAGATCCTGGACCTCTTGCGGCAGCTACAGGCTGATTTCGGCATGGCCATGCTGTTCATCACCCACGACCTGGGCGTGGTGGCGGAAATCGCCGACGAGGTGGCGGTGATGTATCTGGGCGACGTGGTGGAGCAGGGGAGCGTCTTCGACGTGTTCCGGGCTCCCAAGCACCCCTATACGCAGGCGCTGATGAGCTCGATCCCCAAGATGGCACGCAAGGCCGACCGGGTTCGGCTCTCGCCGATCAAGGGGACGGTGCCGGCGCCGAAGGACCGGCCGTTGGGTTGTGCGTTTACCAGCCGGTGTCCCTATGCGTTCGAGCCTTGTGCGACGGTGCGGCCGGAGCGGACCGATGTCGGCAATGGGCACCATGCGCGGTGCCATCTGCTGACGCGCGTGCCGGTGGGAGAATTGGCATGAGCACGCTGCTGACGGTCAAAAATCTCTCCAAGCATTACGCCCTGAGCGGCGGCTGGTTCGGGCCGGAACGGCGGCTCGATGCGCTGACAGACATCAACCTTTCCGTCGAGGCCGGCGAGACGCTAGCCATCGTGGGCGAGAGCGGCTGTGGCAAGACCACGCTCGGGCGCTGCATCATCCAGGCGCAGCCGGTGAGCGAAGGGACGGTGACCTATCATCCCAGGTCCGGCGGCGACGTGGAACTGACTTCGCTCAACAAGCGGCAGATCAAGCCGTGGCGGCAGGATATCCGTATGATCTTCCAGGATCCGATGAGTTCGCTGAACCCCAATATGCGGGTCTTCGACATCGTCGCCGAGCCGCTGCGCATCCACAAGATCTGCAAGGGCAAGGAACTGGAAGAGCGGGTGATCTCGACGCTGGAAAAGGTCGGTATTCCGCCCGAGGCGGTGGGGCGCTATCCACATGCGTTTTCGGGCGGTCAGCGTCAGCGCATCGGTATTGCGCGGGCGCTGGTGCTTGACCCCAAGCTGGTGATTGCCGACGAGGCGGTGTCGGCGCTGGATGTGTCGATCCAGGCGCAGGTGCTGAATCTGCTTGAGGATTTGAAGGCCGAATTCGGGCTGACCTACATTTTCATCAGCCATGATCTGGGGGTGGTGAACTACATCGCCGACCGGGTGGTGGTGATGTATCTGGGCCATGTGGTGGAGAATGCGCTCAGCGAGATGCTGTTCGAGCGGCCGCGCCATCCCTATACCGAGCTGCTGCTCGAAGCCCTGCCGATTGCCGATCCGCTGCGGCGCAAGGGGCGGAAAAAGGAAGTGCGGGGGGAGATCCCCTATCTGGGCAATCGCCCGGTCGGCTGCCCGTTCCATACCCGCTGCAAATATGCCGAGGACCGTTGCCGGACCGAGCGGCCGGAGCTGCGGCCGATCAACGGAACCGCGCAGCAGGCGGCGTGCCATTTTGCCGAAAAACTCGATTTGAAGGGCGCTTATGAAGACGCGCCTGCGAAGGAATTTGCCTAGATGATTTACGATCCGGTGAGCGCCAATCCTCTTTCTGGCAATCCGCTCAAGACCCGCGCCGATGTGGAAAAGGCGCTGCATGACCTGTTCAACCCGCTGCTGCCCTTTTTCTCGGAAGGTGGCGCACGGGTGCGGCTCGATGGGGCGGCGGCGCATTTCGACCGGGCAGCCGCGGACCTCGAAGGGTTTGCGCGGCCGCTCTGGGGGCTGACGCCGCTGGCGGCGGGCGGTGGCACGTTCGACCACTGGGCACTCTACCGGCAGGGGCTGGCCAATGGCACGGACCCCGAGCATCCCGAATATTGGGGCCAGGTCAATTCGACCGACCAGCGCATGGTCGAACTGGCGGCCATTGGCTTCACCATGCGGCTGCTGCCGCATCTGGTGTGGGAGCCGCTCAGCGAGAAATCCAAAAGAAATCTTGCAGCATATCTCAAGCATGCGCGCAGCTTCGACTATGCCGACAACAACTGGAAATTCTTCCGTATCCTGGTCGATCTGGGGCTGGAGGAATGTGGCGTCGAGTTCGACCGGTCGCTGACCGAGAAATATCTTGAAGAGCTGGACGGGTTTTACCTGGGTGACGGCTGGTATCGCGATGGCAATGTGCGGCGGATCGACCACTACATCCCCTTCGCCATGCATTTTTACGGCCTGATCTACGCCAAGCTGGCGCGGGGCGATGAAAAGCGCGTCGCGGCCTACAAGGAACGCGCGGCCTTGTTTGCCAGGGATATCCGCCACTGGTTCGACGAAGACGGCGGCACGCTGGCCTTCGGGCGCAGCCTTACCTATCGGTTTGCCTGTGGCGGCATCTGGGGGGCGCTGGCCTTTGCGGACCTCGAGGCGCTGCCCTGGGGCGAGATCAAGGGGCAGTTCATGCGGCACCTGCGCTGGTGGGCGGACAAGCCGATCGCGCATGGCAATGGCGTGCTGTCGGTGGGCTATGGTTATCCCAGCCTGATGATGGCGGAGAACTATAATTCGGCCGGCTCGCCCTATTGGGCACTCAAGGCCTTTCTGCCGCTGGCCCTGCCGGATGACCATCCGTTCTGGACCGCCGAGGAAGCACCGGCCGCCACAGATGCGGCGCCCGTGCCGCTCAAGCATCCGGGCATGGTGATGATGCATATGCCGGGCAACGTGGTGGCGCTGTCGAGCGGGCAGCAGAACTATCAAATGCGCTGGGGCGCCGAGAAATACGCCAAGTTCGTCTATTCGTCGCGCTATGGCTTTTCCATCGAGAATGACGAGCGCGGCTACAATCTGGCAGCCTTTGACGGCGTGATCGGCTTTTCCGATGACGGCCGGCACTATCGGGTGCGCGAGAGCAACGAGACGGCACGCATTGCCGGGGACGTGCTGCACGGCGTGTGGAAGCCCTGGGCCGATGTGACGGTGGAGACCTGGCTGCTGCCGGCCAATCCTTGGCATATCAGGGTGCACCGGATCACCACGCCGCGGGTGCTGCATGCGACCGAAGGTGGTTTTGCCATCGCCCGGGCGGATATGAATGCGGATCGCTGCGTCGAGGCCAAGGGGGAGGCCAGCGCGCGTAGCGTCACCGATATTTCGGTTATCGTTGATCTGACCGGGCAGCGCGATGGGAGGGCGCAGAAGGCGCAGCCCAATACCAATCTCATCGTCTCCAAGACTATCGTGCCGCAATTGCGAGGCGAGATCCCGGCGGGAACCACGGTGCTGATGACGGCTGCAATGGCCCTGCCTTGGGGGGCCGACGCCGAGGCGGCATTTGGCCGGCCGCCGGCGGCGCCTGATCTCTCGGCGCTCGAGGCCTTGTTTGCCCGCGAGGGCGTAGACGTCAGCGCCATTCTGGTGCCGGAGCGGTTTTGATGCGACCCAAACTCGCCTTCGCCATGGCTGCCGACAAGACCAGGCATGTGTTCGACGCCGAAGCGCTGGCACGGCTGGCGCGGGGCTGCGATATCGTTCGGCCTGAACCGCTGGAGGATTTTTCCAGCCCCGAAGCGCGCGCCGTGCTGAGCCAGATCGATATTCTGGTAACAGGCTGGGGCTGCCCGATGGTGACCGAAGAGGTGATCCGGTCAGCGCCAAACCTCAAGCTCATCGCCCACGCGGCCGGGACAGTGAAATTCACAGTGGACTCGGCGGTCTATGTTGCCGGAGTGCGGGTGACGCATGCGGCAGACGCCAATGCGGTGCCGGTGGCCGAGTTCACGCTCGCCTCGATCATCTTTGCCAACAAGCGGGTGTTCGAGCTGCGGGACCGCTATCGGGCCGACCCGGCGCGGCGATCGAGCTACGCGCTGATGGACGAGCCAATCGGCAATTATCATCGTACCATCGGGCTGGTGGGAGCCTCGCGCATTGGCCGGAAAGTGGCGCGGATGCTCGAGGGCTTCGACTTCACCGTGCTGATCAGCGACCCCTTCGTGCAGAAGGGCGATCCGATACTGGCAGGGGCGGAATTGGTCGATCTCGATAGCCTGATGGCGCGCTCGGACGTGGTCTCGATCCATGCGCCGTCGCTGCCCTCTACGCGGGGGATGATCGGGGCCAGACAATTGCGGCTGATGAAGGACGGCGCCGCACTCATCAACACGGCGCGCGGTGCGCTGGTCGATGAGGCGGCGCTGATCGCTGAACTGATGACAGGCCGCATTCACGCGGTCATCGACGTGACCGATCCCGAAATTCCTGCCAGCGGCTCGCCGCTCTATAGTCTGCCGAACGTGTTCCTGACGCCGCATGTCGCGGGGGCGGTGGGGGCCGAGCGGTTGCGGCTGGGGCAGATGGCGATCGAGGAAATCGAGCGGTTCATCGCCGGGGAAAAGCTGGAATTTGAAATCGAACCGGCGCTGCTGGAGCGGTTGGCGTGATGGTGACGTTATGTGCCTGACAAAGTTACCCCTCATCCGCCCTGCGGGCCCCTTCTCCCACAAGGGGAGAAGGGGGGCTCGGAGGCCGCGTCTGCATGATGGCCTCCTCTGCAGCTGGTGGGGCGCATTGTGAGCGGGGCAAGAGTGGAGTTCCCTTCTCCCCTCGTGGGAGAAGGTGCCCGCAGGGCGGATGAGGGGGCAGAGCACGAAGCCCGCCTGCAATTCCTCACCTGGGATCGCACCCCGGCCGATATCGATGCACCCGAACATCGGGCGCGGCAGGCGCATTGGGCGCACGTCGCGGGGGCGAGTTTTCACCCAACCGCCTATGTGGCGGCGGAAGCGGCGATCTTCACCAGCCATCTGGTGCTGGGCGAGCAGAGCTGGATCGCAGGGCACGCGCTGGTGCGGGGTGATGTGGAGTTTGGCGCGCATACGACGGTCAATCCCTATGCGATGATTTCGGGCAAGGTGCGCTGCGGCGACGGGGTACGGATTGCCAGCCATGTGTCGATCGTGGGCTTCAACCACGGCTTCGATGACCCCAGCGTGCCGATCCATCAGCAGAAGCATGAGAGCCTGGGCATCACCATCGAGGATGATGTGTGGATCGGGGCCAATGCCGTGGTGCTCGATGGGGTGACGGTGGGCAAGGGCGCCGTGATCGCGGCCGGAGCGGTGGTGAGCAAGGATGTGCCGCCGCTGGCGATCGTGGGCGGGGTGCCGGCCAAGGTGGTGCGCTATCGCGGACAATCGGCGAAGGGTGACGCCGTGGCGAGTCTCGCGCGGCTAGGTGCGGCGGCGCAGGCGCAATGGCCGGGCATCCTGGCGCGGCATCGGCAGGACGGGAACTATGTGTCGCGCGAGGCCGATGGCACGGTGCGCGCGAGTGCGCGACATCGGAATGATGCCATCGAGATTGCGGCCGGGTTCGGCGCGGTGCCGGACGGGCTCGATGTGGCCAAGACGCTGGGCGAATTGCGGGACTTGCAGGACCCGGTGACGGGGCTGTTTCCCGATCCGCACCGTCCGCCTGTGGCGGGGCAGGCGATGCGCGACGACGGGCTGGCGCTCTACAATGTGTTGTCGGTGGGCTATGCCATCGAGGTGCTGGGCGGGCAGCCGAGATATCCGGTGGCGGCGGTGGAGCTGGGGGCGAGCGCGTTGTGCGACTGGCTCGAAAGCCTGACATGGCGCGAGCGGGCCTGGGGCGCGGGTGCGGCGGTCGATAGCATCGGCACGGCGCTTTATTTCAATGCGCGATATTTTGCGACCGGGCGAACGCGGGAGACGCTGTTCGGCTGGCTGGCGATGAAGCAGGACCGGGCGACCGGGCTCTGGGGTTCGACTACGGCGGACGAGGGGCTGCTGCAACCGGTCAACGGGTTCTACCGGCTGACGCGCGGGACCTATGCGCAGTTCGGGCTGCCGGTGCCCAATGCAGAGCGGGCAATCGACTCGGCGCTGCTCAACTATCGGAACTATGGCGGGTTTTCGGGTCGCACTTATACGGCCTGCAACCTGCTCGATACGATCCATCCGCTGATGCTCTGCCTGCGGCAGACTGACTATCGAAGGGCCGAGGCGGAGGCGATTGCGCGGGCGGTGATCGGGCGGGCCGAGGAGCGCTGGATGGCGGGCGAGGGCTTTGCTTTTGCCGATGGACAGGCGGCGAGCCTGCAGGGCACCGAGATGTGGCTATCGGTGGTGCACCTGGCCGCGGACCTGCTGGGGATTGCCGGAGAGTTTGCGTTTGTGCCCAAGGGTGTGCACCGGACGCGAGCCGTGGGTTTGGGGCTGTGAGCATGACCAGCAAGAAGGCCCTCGTTGTGTGGGGCGGGATGGAGCTGCATACGCCGGAGCGAGGGGCGCATGTGGTGCGCGACCTGCTGGAGGCGGAGAGCTTTGCGGTCACGGTGACGGCGGACTATGACGCGCTGGGCGCCGAGGATGTCGGCAGCAATGACCTGGTGGTGCCGGTGATCACCGACGGGACAGTGGCGCCCGAGAAGATGGCCAATCTGATCGCGGCGATCCGGGCGGGGACGGGGCTGGCGGGCTATCACATGGGGCTGGCGACGAGTTTTCGCAGCTCGGTGCCGTTCCGCTATGCGGCGAGCTGCTACTGGGTGCAGCATCCGGGGAATATTATCACCTACAAGGTGGATGTGACGCGCGGCGATCACCCGATCATGGCGGGGATCGAGAGCTTCGAGCATACGAGCGAGCAATACTATCTCAATTACGATCCGGCAGTTGAGGTGCTGGCGACCACGGTGTTTTCGGGGGAATTCCACCCGTGGCGCAAGGATGTGGTGATGCCGGTGGTGTTCACGACGATGCATGACAAGGGACGGGTGTTCTACTCGTCGCTGGGGCACACGGCCGATGAGCTGGCCAGCGGGCCGGTGCGGGAGATCCTGCGGCGTGGGCTGGTGTGGGCGGCGCGTTAGCTATTGCTGCTGCGCGGCCTCCACTTGCCGCCGCAAGACCTCCGATTCCGGCAGGGCATTGGCGTATTTGAGCTCGCGGTTGGCGCGGTCCCAGAAGGCGGGGTGGACGCGGTCGAGCAGGGCGGGCGCGGTGGCGGCGAGGCCGAGGCGGGCTGCGGTTTCGGCATCGAGATAGAGCACGACGTTTTGCCGATACCAGGCGGGGATGGCTTCGTCGGTCCAGATGGCGGGGCGGATCACGTCGTAGGCGCCGTAGCCATGAGCGGCGAAGCGGGTCGCCCACCAGCTTTGCCATTGTTCGTTGAGGTGCCCGACGCCTCCCTGGCCGGGAATGGCGGCGCTGAACAGGATGGAAGGGGCTAGGGCGACGAGATCGGCGACGAAGCTTTCGGCCCTGGCGGGGGAGAGGTGTTCGGCCACCTCCAGCGACAAAGCGAGATCGGTGCGAGGACCGGCGAAACGGTGTTCGAGATCCTTCGGCGCAAAAATGATCGCCTTGTGGTCGAGCATGGCTGGGGTGACCCAATCGCCCTCGATGCCAAATGCGGTCACGGCGCCAGCATCGAGCGCGGCGGCCAGCCAGGTGCCGGTGCCGCAGCCGATATCGGCCACGGCGCGGCGCGGCAGGCCCGGGGGCAGGGCGCTGAGGATACGCCGCGCGGCGTGGGCAGTGTGGGCGCGGCGGTTTTCATAGAAGCCGGCGGGGTAGAGTGAGGCGGTCATGGCAGGGCCGATCGGTGGATTCGGATGGAGCCTATGCCGGGGACGCGGCGGTGGCCATATGGTTCATTCTGCGCGGAACCTTGGGAGGGTGGAGCCGTTCATGCGGGCAGCGTCACCAAACATCCCGGAGACAGAACCATGGCTACCGAAAAGACCCTCGACGACCTGTTCCTCGATACGCTCAAGGACATTTATTATGCCGAACGGCAGATACTGAAAGCACTGCCCAAGATGGCCAAGGCCGCCACTTCGGCAGAGCTCAAGGCCGGCTTCGAGCAGCACCTGGCCGAGACCGAAGTCCAGGTGGAACGGCTGGAGCAGATTTTCGAACTGCTCGGCAAGCCGGCTCGCGGCAAGACCTGCGACGCTATCCTCGGCATTATCGAGGAGGGCAAGTCGATCATGGATGAATACAAGGGCACCGTGGCGCTGGATGCCGGGCTTGTGGCGGCGGCGCAGGCCGTCGAGCACTATGAGATCGCCCGTTACGGCACGCTCAAGACCTGGGCAAACCAGCTCGGCATGAAGGACGCCGTGGCGCTGCTCGATGCGACGCTGCAGGAAGAGGTGGCGACCGACAAGAAGCTCAGCCAGGTCGCCACCGCCAATGTGAACCGGAAGGCGGCCTAAGCCCGGTAGGCGCGGGCTAAAGTCCCGCGCCCCTTTCCCACGGTGGCGGCGATGCGGAAGAATTCTGAACTGGCCGAACGCGTTCGGCAGACGGCCTATTTCCTATGGGACCAGGACGGACGGCCCGAGGGCCGGTCGTTCGACTATTGGCTCAGGGCCAAGGAGATGCATCTGCGCGAGCTGGCCTATGACAAGTGGCTGGCCGAAGGCACGCCAATGGGCCGGGCTGAAAAGCACTGGCGTGACGCCGCCGGCGAGATCGAGGGAAAATGAGAACGGGCCCGCTTGGGCCCGTCTTTGTACTGTGCGTAGGGAGGACCTGGGCCCTGCGCGCATAGCGCTTAAGGCCTGATCGCCTAAAATCTCCCCACTGGGGAGATTTTGCCGCCTAAGGCGGCCGGCGATCAGTCTTTAGCCCGCTCAACGTAGGAGTTGTCTTCGGTGAGGATGACGATGCGGATGCCGGCGCCGATGTGGGGGGGGACCATGACGCGCAGGCCATTGGTCAGCAGAGCGGGCTTGTAGGACGAGGAGGCCGTCTGGCCCTTGACCACCGGCTCGGTCTCGACGATTTCGACCGTAACGCGCTGCGGCAGTTCCATGGCGAGGGCCGTGCCCTCGAAGGTCTTGAGATGCACCTTCATGCCGTCGGTGAGGTAGGCCTTCTGGTCACCGATGACGTCGTCATGGACGGTGATCTGCTCGTAGCTGACCGGCTCCATGAAGTGATGACCTTCGCCGTCGGAATAAAGATAGTCATATTCGCGGTCATCGACGTCGGCCTTCTCGACCATTTCGACGGTGCGCCAGCGGCCGACGACCTTCACGCCATCGGAAATGCGGCGCATGTTGACGTTGGTGATGGAATTGCCCTTGCCGGGATGGACGTTTTCCGCCGTCAGCACGACATGCAGATTGCCGTCCTGTTCGACGACGTTGCCCTTGCGCAGCGAAGAGGCGATGACCTTGACCATTATTCTTCCTTGTTCACATCGGTGGCGCGTCGTAGAGGCAGGGCCGTCCCGCGCCGGAATAGACTTTCGTGCGCCAACTACCCTATCTCGTCGAAAATCGCCAGCCCGGCCGTGATAAAGGTCACATGAACCAGCTCCCCCAGCCATCGCCATGGTGGACCCCTTCCGTCCATGCGGACCGGCGGCCGATCCTGTTGGCGCGCAACCGGATCGAGGCGGGGATAAGGGGATATCTGGCGGATAACGACTTTCTGCTGGTCGACCCGCCGGGGTTGCAGCGTTCGCCGGGCAATGAGACGCATCTGCATGCCTTTGGCACCACGATGATCGGCAATGACGGGGAGGGGAGCCAGATGTATCTGCATACCTCCCCGGAATTCACCATGAAGAAGCTCTTGGCGGCGGGAGAGCGGCGGATTGCGAGCCTCGGCCATGTGTGGCGCAACCGCGAGCGCAGCGCGCTGCACCACCCCGAATTCACCATGCTGGAGTGGTATCGGGCGGGTGAGTCGTATGATGCGGTGATCGGGGATTGCGTGGCCATGCTGCGGCTGGCCGCGCAGGCGACGGGGGTCGACGCGCTGGTGTTTCGGGACCGCAGCTGCGACCCCTTTGCTGAACCAGAAAGGGTCAGCGTGACGCAGGCTTTCTTGCAGCATGCTGGCATTAATCTGCTGGATAGCTTGGATCATGCTGGCGTCCCTGATGGCCACGCGCTGGCCTCGCAGATGACTGCGGTGGGTCTTGAGGTGCCCGAGGATCGAAGCTGGAGTTACCTGTTCAGCCGCGTGCTGCTGGAAAAGGTAGAGCCGCATCTGGGGATGGGCCGGATCACGGTGCTCGACCGCTATCCCGCCGCTGAAGCGGCGCTGGCGCGGCGGACTGCGGATGACCAGCGTGTTGCGGAGCGCTTCGAGCTTTATGCCTGTGGGGTGGAACTGGCCAATGGCTTTGGTGAATTGACCGATGCCGACGAGCAGCGCCGCAGATTCGCCGCCGAGATGAACGAAAAACAACGGCTCTATGGCGAGCGCTATCCGCTGGATGAGGACTTTTTAGCGGCGCTGCGCCTGATGCCGGAGGCGAGCGGGGTGGCGCTGGGTTTTGACCGGCTGGTGATGCTGGCGACGGCGGCGCCGAGGATCGAGGCGGTGCTGTGGGCGCCGGTGGCGGAATGACCCTGCATCGGCCAATCAAGAGCCTTGGCGATCTCGTTGCAGCCGGGCTGGTAGCGGATGGGGCCGGCCTCGACGCCGTGGCCGCGAAATATGCCATCGGCATCACGCCGGCAGTGCTCGATCTGATCGACCCCAGCGATCGCAATGATCCTATCGCAAGGCAGTTCGTGCCGAGGGTGGATGAGCTGGTGACCACGCCGGAGGAGCGGGCCGATCCGATCGGGGATCTGGCGCATTCGCCGGTGACGGGGATCGTGCATCGCTATCCCGACCGGGTGCTGCTCAAGGCGGTGCATGTGTGCCCGGTGTACTGCCGGTTCTGCTTCAGGCGGGAAATGGTGGGGCCGGCTGGGCTGGGGACGCTGACCGGGCCGGAACTCGACGCGGCCATCGGCTATGTCGCGGCGCATGAAGACATTTGGGAAGTGATCCTCACCGGCGGCGATCCGCTGGTGC
Source organism: Devosia sp. (assembly GCF_036676215.1). GTDB lineage: Bacteria > Pseudomonadota > Alphaproteobacteria > Rhizobiales > Devosiaceae > Devosia. The sequence continues at coordinate 138,584 of NZ_JAKFDJ010000052.1, forward strand.
TGTCGCCGCGGCGGCTGCGCGAGATCATGGCGCGGCTTGCCGGCATCGATCACGTGAAGATCGTTCGGTTTCATACGCGGGTGCCGGTGGTGGAGCCGGAGCGGGTGGATGCGGAAATGGTCGCGGCGCTTCGGGCCAGCGGCAAGACGACGTATCTGGCGGTGCATGCCAACCATCCGCGTGAATTCACCGAGGCGGCGCGCGGGGCGATGGCGCGGCTGGTGGATGGCGGGATCGTGCTGATCAGCCAGTCCGTACTGCTCAGGGGCGTCAATGACGACGTCGATACGCTGGCGAGCCTGATGAAGGCTTTCGTCGAAAACCGGGTGAAGCCCTATTACCTGCACCATCCCGACCTCGCGCCAGGGACGGGTCATTTCCGGGTGAGCATCGAAGAGGGGCAAAGGCTGGTGACCGCCTTGCGGGGACGGATTTCAGGCCTGGCGCAGCCGACCTATGTGCTGGATATCCCAGGTGGACATGGCAAGGCGGATATCGGCGCTGCCACTATCGCCGGTGGCGACGGGTGCTTTACCGTGCGTGACTGGCAGGGTGGCGAGCATCGCTATCCGCCACCCGGTGGAGGCAATTGAGGTGATGCTGGGGCAACGGCTTGGCGCCGGACTGGTGGCCGAAGTGTTCGAATGGGGCGCCGACGTCATCAAGCTCTATCAGGCCGGGCAGGGGAAAGAGCGGGTGTTTCGGGAGGCGGCGACGCTGGCCATGCTCGAGCACGGGCCGCTGCCAGTGCCCAAGGTGCGTGGCGTGCTGGAGACCCACGGCCGGTGGGGCGTGGTGATGAGTCGTGCGCCGGGCCGGCCGATCGCCGCGGAGATGCTGGAGCATCCCAGCGACGCGCGCGCGATGCTCGATGACGTGGTCCGGTTGCAGCTCCGCGTCCATTATGAGCCCGGGCTATTCTTGCCCCGGCTGCGGGACCGCCTGCGCGGGGCCATCGCCCGGGCGAGGCAATTGTCGGCTGACGAAATCGGCGCCACGTTGCAGCTTGTGGAGAGCCTGCCGGATGGCGACCGGCTCTGCCATGGCGATTTCCACCCCTTCAACGTGATGGGGACGCCAGAGGCGCCGATGATCATCGACTGGCTGGATGCAACGCAGGGTGCGCCGGAGGCGGATGCCTGCCGGAGCTATCTGCTATTGCTGCACAATGTGCCGGATGTCGCAGCGACCTATCTGGATGCCTATGTGCGGCTCAGTGGGCGAGCGCGCGAGGCGATACTGTCCTGGCTGCCAGTATTGGCAGCGGCGCGGCTGGTGGAACAGGTGCCAGGCGAACACGAGCGGCTGGCCGCCCTTGTTCGCTCGGCTCTGTGATCAGAGACTAGTTCACCACCCGCGGATCGACGTCCTGGCTGTAGTCCACGCCGCCCACCGCGAAGCCGAAGAGCTTGAGAAATTCCTCGCGATATTTGGGCAGGTCAGCGAGGGCCGGCAGGGTTTCGGTCGTGAGGGCGGCCCAGCGCTTCTTGAGTTCGGCCTGCATCGCTTCGGACAGTTCCCAATCGTCGACGCGGATGCGCTTTTCATCGTCGAGCTTGAGGTTGGTCAGCTTTTCGCGGAACAGACGGTCGATCTGCTGGATTGGCCCTTCGCCCAGGCCCAGTTCGTCCTCGACCTTGATCAGCAGCGTGCCATAGAGCGGCACGACGGGAATGGCGGAACTGGCCTGCGTGACCACGGCCTTCAGCGCCACGACATGGGCGGCCTCCGGACCATGGGTGGCGCGGATGGCGGCGGCGGCGCGGTCGAGATCGGCCTTGGCTTTGCCCAGGGTTCCCTTGTGGTAGATCGGCCAGGTCAACTTACTGCCCAGATAGGTGTAATTGAGGGTGGTGAATCCATCGGCTAGGACGCCGGCTGCGGCCAGCGCTGCAACCCAGAGTTCCCAGTCCTCGCCGCCCATCACCTTGACGGTTGCGGCGGCTTCTTCTTCGGTGGCGGGCTCGACGGTGATTTCGGAGACTTCGCCGGTTCCGGTGTTGAGGGTCTTGGAGGTCACCTGCGTGCCATAGGGCTTGATGGCCGAGCGATAGGTGACGCCGTCCTTGGGGTCAGTGCGAACCGGGGAGGCCAGCGAATAGACGATGAGGTCGACCTGGCCCAGATTGGCCTTGATAGCCTCGATGGTCTCGGCCTTGACTGCATCGGAGAAGGCGTCGCCCTCGATGGTCACAGCCTTGGCGCCGGCGGTGCGGGCGCGGTTTTCGAAGGCACGGTTATTGTACCAGCCGGCGGAGGCGGGCTTGGTCTCGCCCGGCTCGCGCTCGAAGGAGACGCCCACCGTGTCGGCGCCGCTGCCAAAGGTGGTGACAATGCGCGAGGCGAGGCCGTAACCCGTGGAGCAGCCGAGGACGAGGACGCGCTTGCGATCCGAGGGGATGGGCCCCTTGATCACGACATGATCGATCTGGCGCTGCACATTGGTGGCGCAGCCAGTGGGATGGGCGGTGGTGCAGATGAAGCCGCGAATCTTGGGTTCGATGATCATGCGGAAAAGACTCCTCGATTTTGGTCAAGGCAATAGCGGGATTGTTGGCTGACGGCTAGTCGGGCGCGGGCATTTTGAAACGCCTCAGCCGTCGAGCCTGGATTTCCACAGCAGCCGCCGATAGAGCGTGGAGCGGTCAATTCCCAAGGCTCTTGCGGCGGCGGACAGGTTGCCCCTGTGCAGATCGACGGCGCGGCGCATGGCGGATTCGGTGAGCGTGCCCAGATTGCCGTCATGGATGATGGGGCTAGCTGTCCCGGTGGTGATGGTCTGGGGCAGGTCGGCGAGGGTGATCGGGGTGCCGGGGTCGCTGAGGGCGGCGATGGCGCGAAGCGTACCGGCCAGTTCGCGGTAATTGCCCGGCCAGTGGTGGGCGGCAAGGCGCGCGAGGACCGGCTCGGACAGGCGCCCATGGGCGGAAGCGAGCTGGGACCAGAGCGTCGCAACGATATCTTCGCGGTCGGGGAGTTCGGCGAGCGAGGGCAAGGTCACCGTGTATTGGGCGATGCGGAAATAGAGGTCGGCGCGGAAGGTGCCGGCGTCGACCATGGCCTTGAGATCGCGATTGGTGGCGCAGACAGGGACAAAGTCGGCCTTTTGCGGGGTGCCGCCGCCCAGGGGGGCGACTTCCTTGTCCTGCAGCACGCGGAGCAGGCGGGACTGGAGCAAAAGCGGCATGTCGCCGATTTCGTCGAGAAACAGGATGCCGCCTTCCGCCTGCTGCACGAGGCCCTTGGCGCCGGACTTCTTCGCACCGGTAAAGGCGCCGGCGTCGTAGCCGAAGAGTTCGGCCTCGATCAGGGATTCGGGGAGGGCGGCGCAGTTTATGGCGATGAAGGGTTTGCCGGCACGGTTGGTGAGGCCAGCCAGGTGGCGGGCGAAGACTTCCTTGCCCGCGCCGGTTTCGCCGGCAATCAGCAGGGGGATTTCGGCATTAACGAGCCGAATGGCCCTCGCCAGATCGGCGCGGGTTTGCGGCGTCAGCAATGGGGAGGGGCGAGCGGACTTGGCGGCGCGGGGAAGCGTGCCCGTGACATGGAGGGGCGTCGCGCGGGGTTGCGACACGGCCGCGAAATAGCGTTCGCCGTTGCGGGCGCGCAGTTCGCCGCGATCGATGGCAAGGCCGGCACCCTCGAAGATCTCTTCGCGCTTGGACTGGCGCAGGGCCTTGCGGTCGAGACCGACGAGGTGAAGGGCGCGCCGGTTGCCAGCGACGAGCTTGTCGCCGTCGAACACCAGCACGCCTTCGCGCGCTGTGCCCAGCAGGTCGGCGCTGCGGTGGAAGCGCACGACCGTCATTTCGTCGAAGGCGCGGTTGAAGAAGCGGTGCTCGATCTGCTCGACGGCGAGGCGGACCAGGCCCATGGCGTGGGTGTGCTCGGCCGAGGCGTGACCGGACATGTCGAGGACGCCGGCCAGCTTGCCATAGGGATCGAAGATGGGGCTGGCGGCGCAGTGGAGGATGCCGTGGGGCTCGAAGAAGTGCTCGGCGCCGTGGACTTCGATGGCGCGGCGTTCGGCGAGGGCCGTACCGATGGCATTGGTGCCGGTGGAGGTTTCGGACCAGGCGACGCCCGGGCGCAGGGCGACCTGGGCGGCGCGGCCGGCAAATTCCGGGCTGCCGGCGGTATCGAGTACCAGTCCCTTGGAGTCGGTGAGGATGACGACGCTGTCGGTCAGCCGAGCCTCGGTGCGCAGGGAGACGAGTTCGGAGCGCGAGAGCAGGCGCAGCGCTTCGTTCTGTTCGTGCAGCGCGCGCAGCTCGGCCGCCGTCATGGGTTCGGCGCGGATGGTGCTGCCGGCGTGGAGGCCCTGATCGGCGCAGCGTTGCCATGAGCGCAGGATGGGCGCGGGGACGAGGCCCTCGGGCAGGGTCTTGCCGGAGAAGAATGTTTCGCGGGCGGCCGCCAAAGCCGCTTCGGACGCGATGTTCATCTGCAGTTCCTCCCAGTTGTGGCAGTTTGCAACAGGTGTTGCATCGGCCATCGCTTCTGGTTGTGGCAAAGTGTTGCATCCGAAAATCCGATCCGTCCAGACAAAAGCGGATCACCAATAGTTCGGGTTTTCGATCAACGGCTTAGCCATTTCTGGCATGGCGGTTGCAATGACAAAGGCATCCAAAAACAAGGGAGGATGCCATGAACAAACCGGAATTCGTCGGCCAACGGACCAAGTCTCCGTTCAAGGCCAAGTATGGCAATTACATCGGGGGGCAGTGGGTAGATGCCGTGGATGGCGAGACATTCGAGAACACCTCACCGGTGACCGGGCAGGTGATCTGCGAGGTGGCGCGATCCAAGGCGGCGGATATCGAAAAGGCACTCGATGCCGCGCACAAGGCGGCGCCGGCATGGGGCCGGACCAGCGTGGCGCAGCGCGCGGTGATGCTGAACAAGATTGCCGACCGGATGGAGGAGCATCTGGACGAGATCGCCCTGGCCGAGACCTGGGACAATGGCAAGCCGATCCGCGAGACAACGGCGGCCGATATTCCGCTCGCCATCGACCACTTCCGCTATTTTGCCGGGGCGATCCGGGCGCAGGAAGGCGGGATTTCCCAGCTCGACAACGACACTGTGGCCTATCATTTCCACGAACCGCTGGGCGTGGTGGGGCAGATCATCCCGTGGAACTTCCCCATCCTGATGGCCGTGTGGAAGCTGGCGCCCGCGCTGGCAGCGGGCAATGCGGTGGTGCTCAAGCCGGCCGAGCAGACGCCGGCTTCGATCCTCTATCTGATGGAACTGATCGAGGACATTTTGCCGCCCGGTGTGCTCAACATCGTCAACGGCTTCGGGCTCGAGGCGGGCAAGCCGCTGGCCAGCTCGAACAGGATCGCCAAGATCGCCTTTACCGGCGAGACCACGACGGGCCGGCTGATCATGCAATATGCCAGCCAGAACCTGATCCCGGTGACGCTGGAGCTGGGCGGCAAATCGCCGAACATCTTTTTTGCCGATGTGCTGGCGCAGGATGACGCCTTCTTCGACAAGGCGCTGGAAGGGTTCGCGATGTTCGCGCTCAACCAGGGCGAGGTCTGCACCTGTCCCAGCCGGGCGCTGATCCAGGAAAGCGTCTATGACCGCTTCATGGAGCGGGCGATCAAACGCGTGGAAGCCATCAAGCAGGGTTCACCCCTCGAGATGAGCACGATGATCGGCGCGCAGGCGTCGAGCGAACAGCTCGAGAAGATCCTGGGCTATCTCGATATCGGCCGGCAGGAAGGCGCAAAGGTGCTGACGGGTGGCGAGCGTAGCAATCTGGGGGGCGAACTGGCCGGTGGCTATTACGTCAAGCCGACGGTGTTTGAAGGCCACAACAAGATGCGCATCTTCCAGGAGGAAATCTTCGGGCCGGTGGTATCGGTGACCACCTTCAAGGACGATGCCGAAGCGCTCGAAATCGCCAATGACACACTCTATGGCCTTGGCGCCGGGGTGTGGACGCGCGACACCAACCGGGCCTATCGGTTCGGCCGCGGTATCCAGGCCGGGCGGGTATGGACCAATTGCTACCACGCCTATCCGGCACATGCGGCCTTTGGTGGCTACAAGCAATCCGGCATCGGCCGCGAGAACCACCGCATGATGCTGGACCACTACCAGCAGACCAAGAACATGCTCGTGAGCTACTCGCCCAACAAACTCGGCTTTTTCTAGGTCGCGCAACAGTTCATTCCGGTGGGCGGCCTGGCGCGCCGGCAGAGAGGGCCGGGGCACCAGCTCCGGCCCTAGGGGCTGCGCTCAGTGCACCGGGCTCTGGCCGCTGATGGGGATGCGCTTGAGCCGGGTCTCGGCTTCAGCACTCCTCGGCAAAGTTACCGTGAGCAGGCCGTTCTTGAACTGGGCATTGATCTTGTTCTGATCGACATCATAGCCCAGGGGGATGCGGCGCTCGAAACGGCCATAGTAGCGCTCGGAGAAGCGACGGTCCTTGTCCTCGGTTTCGGAGCGCTTTTCGCCCCGCAGGACGAGGACGCCATCGTCGAACATCACCTCGACATCCTTCTCATCGAGGCCCGACATTTCCGCGGTCACCCGCATTTCGTTGCCCGTCTCGGTGATCTCGACGCTAGGCCAGCTGGTCATGAAAGACTGGCCAAGGCCCAGCGGCTGCCGGCCAAAATCGCGGAACACGTCGTCGAACAGCCGGTTCATCTCCCGGTGCAGCGACATGAACGGGCTGTCGTCGCCACGGCCATAGGTCGCGGGGACGTCGCCACTACTGCGACCACGAGGGATCAGATCACGAATACTCATTCATACGTCTCCTCTCATGCACTCGACCGGGGCCGGAACAAACCTCCGGTGCGGTCGATGGTTTGATCCTGGATTTCCAAGCTTGCAGCGAGGAAAACCAGGTCCGATGCCGGACGGCAGGCGCATGGTGGATAGGAGCCGAAGCGATGACGTCCGACGCAGTTAATCTTGGTCTGCAATCGGGGCGCTTCAAGGGCCGATGGAGGCTTTTTTCGTCTTCTATTCTGCCGCCCGACCCGCGGGGAAAATCCCCGACATGACCACGAAACCGGGAATGCGGCGGACGCGGTCGGTCCAGCGGCGGAGGGCGGGATAGTCCTGGCGGGAGATGCCGCCTTCCTCGCTCAGCATGACATAGGGGAAGCAGGCGATGTCGGCCGTCGTCGGGTGGGTGGGCGAGCAGAGCCAGTCGCGGCCTTCGCGCTCACCGAACCACAGATGTTCGTCCATCAGGCGGAAAATGCGGTGGGCGCCTTTCTGGGCTTTCTCGATGTCGAAATCGTAGAAGAAGCCGAGGGCCAGGCGGGCGGCGGAGGCGGTTGAGGTGATGTCGTCGGCGATGGCGTGCCAGCGCAGGACTTCGGCGGTGATAGCCGGATCGTCGGGGAACCAGAGGCCGGTCTCGTCATACTTCTTTGCCAGATAGGCGAGGATGGCGCCGGAATCGGAGAGGACCAGGTCATCGTCCTTGAGAACGGGGAGCTGGCCGAAGGGATTGAGGCGCAGGAACCAGTCGGCCTTGTGCTGGCGGCCGGGATAGAAATCGACCGGGATGATGTCGTAGCGGAGCTTGAGGATGCTCATCAGCAGACGGAGCTTGTAGCAGTTTCCGGAGAGCTCGAAGTCGTAGAGGGTGATGGCCATGGGTCAGATATCCAGCACGAGACGGGCGCTCTTGGCGCGGGAGACGCAGGTCATCATGCAGGTGTTCGAGGCTTTCTCGCTGTTGTTGAGATAGACGTCCTGGTGATCGACTTCGCCTTCCATCACCGTGGTGAGGCAGGTGCCGCAGGCACCCTGTTCGCAAGAGCTGGGGACGGTGAGGCCGGCTTCGCGCATGACTTCCATTATGGTTTTGCCCGCGGGGATGTGGAGCGTCATGGCGGAGCGGGCGAGTTCGACGTCGAAGGCAGAGCTGTCGTCGATGACCTTGTCGTTCTTGAAATATTCGAAGTGGATGGATTCGTCCGGCCAGCCCTGGGCAGCGGCGGTGGCGCGGACGGTTTCGAGCATGGGGCCGGGGCCGCAGACATAGACGTGCTGGGCGAAGGACCACTCGCCGAGCGCGGCGGCGATGGTGCTGCCGATCTCGGTGCGGGGCCGGCCGGTATGGAGGATGACCTTGCCGTGGAGCGCTTCGAGCTCGCCGCGGAAGGCGACCTGTTCGCCGGCGCGGGTGAAGTAATGCAGCTCGTAGGGCAGGCTCGATTTGTCGAGGAAGCGTGCCATGGAGAGCAGCGGGGTGATGCCGATGCCGCCGGCGATGAGCACGGTGCGGGTGGCGTCGCGGCGCAGCGGGAAGTTGTTGCGCGGCTCGGAAATGGCGAGGACATCGCCTTCGCGGACACTGTCGACAAGGACTTTGGAGCCGCCCTTGCTGGCGCTCTCGGCTTTGACGCCGATGATGTAGCTCATCAGCTCGCCCGGGCCATTGGTGATGGAATATTGGCGGATCATGCCGTTGGGCAGATGCAGGTCAATATGGGCGCCCGGCTGGAAGGTGGGCAGGTGCCCATCACGGGCGGCCAGTTCGAAGCCGATGACGCCATCGGCGCTGGTCCATTTGCGCCTGACCACCACGGGCAGCGTGTTGCCGCGCGGTATGGGGATATCCGGCATGGTGGCCAGATCGGCCGAGACCTTGTCGAAGGCGGGCTGCAAGGGGGCGGGACTGGGCTTGCGGGCAGCGGCGCGTTCGAGGCGATCGCGGAGTTTGGAGAGGGTCTCGTTGTAGTGGCGGAGCGTTGCCGCGTCGGGTTGCGAGGGCAGCAGGCCGCGGATCACGGCGCGGCCGGCATCGACGGGCTGGACGAAATAGATGGTGCCGCCGGAGCGGATGGCGAGGCCGGGCAGCAGGTCGGCGGGCTGGTCATCGGGAGCCAGGCCAGCCAAAGCGGCGAGCACGTCTTCGGGCGCGGCGTTGACCGGCATGGGGCGCAGCGCGAACCAGTCACCGGCCTCGGCGCCGGGGAAGGGCGCGAAGGGGATGTCGTCATTGGCGGCGGACCAGACCAGACCGAAGGCCTCGCGCACAGGATAGGTGCGGTTCTGGATGAGGCGGGCCGGCGCATCGGCGGGGTGGGCCGGGATATAGGTGCAGCCGGCGGAGCGATTGGCATAGCGCCAGCCGTGATATTGGCACTTGAGCTCGCCGCCCTCGTTGATGCCGATGGAGAGGCGCACGCCGCGGTGCAGGCAGCGGTTTTCCCAGACATTGACGTTGCCGTCATCGGCACGCCAGACGGCGAGTTCGCGGCCCAGGAGTTGGCCTTGGTAGACGTGGCGGAAGGGGAGGTCTTCGCTCGAGGCGATTGGGTACCAGGTGGGATCGGAAAGGGAGAGGGTCATGGGAGATGATCCACGATGGACTGGGATCGCGCCACGATCGGAAGGTCGAGATAGGCAACCCTGGCGTACGGGGCAGCACAATGTTGGAATTGAGGCCTCCCTCCCCCGGCCCCTCCCCTCAAGGGGGAGGGGAGGAATAGAGCCGCGAATTCAGCGACAGCCAGCATGATTCAGCTCGCCATCGGGATCACGCCGTAGGTGATGCCCTTCTGGCTCAGCCATCTGCGGTAGGCGATGGCGGATTTGTCGGCTCGGATGGGCGTCTCGGCCCGGGGATCGAGGGGCAGGCGCTTGGGGTACTGGTTTTCGAGGATGGGCTTGTCCTGGCCGAAAATGGTCTGCTGGAAGCGGCGCAGGTCGGTGATGGTCGAGGTGCTGTCGATCATCGATTGCAGGAGGTGGGCGCGGCAGCGTTCCTCGGTCATCGGCTGGAGGAAGATGGCGATGACGTCGCGGCGGTCGGGCGCCTCGGGGGAGGATTTGTAGAGCACCGAGCAGAAGGGATGGGGGACGCGATAGACATATTCGACCTCCATGCCCTCGGTGGCCGAAAGGGCGGCGCGGGGCTGGAAGAAGCGGCATCGGGTGGCGAGGACCTCGTCGCGCTCCTCGGAGACCTCGACGTCGTATTCCTTGACCTCGGTATGCGGCTCGGCGCCGAGAATGTCGGTATGGACATAGGGGAAATGGCCCATGTCGAGGAAGTTTTCCACGGCGCGGGGGGCAGAGACGTGGATGCCGATGGAGCCGCAGCTCATGTTGACACGGTCGGGCTCGGCATATTCGGGGATGGGGAAGAGCTCGGCCGGCGGACTACCGAGGCTGGTCCAGATATAGCCGTAGCCGGTGATGGCGGGGAGACGGTCGAGGATGGTTTCGGGGTCGATCTCGTCGCCCTGTTCCTCGTTGGTCCGCAGCCAGACCACGGGATTGCCGGTGTCGTCGCGGGTGAGAGCGATGCGCGTATCGAGCAGCAAGGTGGTCTCGACCTGGCCGACGGGAATTTCGTCGGTGGCGGCGATAACGTGCCAGAGGTCGCGGGTGACGGGATCGATGGAGGGCATGGGCGGTCTCAACTGTTGGGGTGAGCATAGTCCGCTCCATTCATGGTGTCATTCCCGGCAAAGCGGGAATCTCCCTTGCGCGGGAATGACGTTAGCTGTGGTGGACGGTAAGGTGTCAGGCCCGCACTGACCGGGTGGTAGGGGCAGACGGTGGATAGTTCGGCAGAGCGGTTTCCGGCGGACGTGCTGGAGGCAAAGGTCGCGGCGGCATTGCGCGGGGCGGGGGCGAGCGAGCCGTCGCTGGCGGCGGCGACGCGGGCGATGCTGCATGCGTCCATGGTGGGCGTGGACAGCCATGGCGTGCGGCTGACCGAGCACTACTGCAACATGCTGGCTGGAGGGCGGCTCAACAAGGATCCGCAGCTCAAGATGGATATTCGTGCGTCGGGCAGCGCCATGGTCGATGGCGACGATGGGCTTGGGCATTATGCGGCATACCGGGCGGTCGAGGTGGGGATCGAGCTGGCGCAGCAGGCCGGCGTGGGTGCGGTGGGGATTGCCCATTCGTCCCATCTGGGCGCGGCGGGGGCCTATGCACTGGCCGGAGCGGAGCGGGGCTTTGTCACCTTTGCCACGACCAATACCGATTCGATGGTGACGCTGTTTGACGGCGCGCAGCGCTTCCATGGCACCAACCCGTTGGCTTTTGCTGCGCCGGTGCCGGACAGCGAGCCGTGGCTGCTGGATATGGCGACTTCGTCGATTCCAATGAACCGGGTGTTGCTGCATCGCTCGCTGGGGGTGGATCTGCCCGAGGGGGTGGCGGCCGACGCGGCCGGGCTGCCGGTGACCGACCCGGAGCAGGTGGATATGCTGCTGCCGCTAGGCGGGGCGCAGTATGGCTACAAGGGCGCGGGCTTGGCCGGGGTGGCGACGCTGTTTTCGGCGCTGCTGACCGGGACGACGCTCGATACCGATTTCATCCCCATGTATGGGGGTGATAACACTTCCACACCGCGCAATATGGGGCACTTCGTGCTGGTCATCGACCCCGACAAGTTCATTGGGCGGGAGCTGTTCGGGGCGATGATCACGCGCTACTTGGCGGGCCTGCGCAGCGCGCCGCTGCGGCCGGGCGCCGAGCGCGTGATGGCGCCGGGCGACCGGGAATGGGCGGAGCGGGCGCGACGGCAGGCAGAGGGCGTGCCGGTCGACCCCGATACACTACGGTTCCTGGGGCTCGGGACCTAGCCTTGGCGATAGATATCGAAGGGACCGAAGGCCTGGGTGGTGGCCATCAGTTGCAGGCGGTTGACGTTGACATGGGCGGGCAGGGACGTGGCCCAGAAGATGGACTCGGCGATATCGTCCGCATTCATCGCCTTGGTGCCCTCATAGGGCTTGGATGCCTTGCCCTCGTCGCCCTTGAAACGGACCAGGGAGAACTCGGTTTCGGTGAGGCCCGGCTCGATATTGGTGACGCGCACATTCTTGCCCTGCACATCGGAGCGGATGTTGAGAGCGAACTGCTTCACAAAGGCCTTGGTGGCGCCATAGACCGAGCCGCCCGGATAGGGATAGTCGCCGGCGACCGAGCCCATGGTCACGACATGACCGCCGCCGCGGGCGATGAGGCCGGGTAATAGGGCGCGGACGGTATAGGCCAGGCCGGTGACATTGGTGGCGATCATCGTCTCCCAATCGCTGATGTCGGTTTCGGCCGCGGGCTGCAGGCCCAGCGCCAGGCCGGCATTGGCAAGGACGATGTTGATAGCGTCGAATGGGGGCGGAAGGTCGGCGATGGCGGCATCGATGGCGGCGCGGTCGCGGATGTCGAGCTCGACGATGTGGCAGTTCTCGGCGCCGAGCTCGATCTGCAGGTCGATCAGACGATCCTTGCGACGGCCGGTGGCAATCACCTTGCCGCCCGCTCCCACATAGCGCCGCGCCGCGGCGGCGCCGAAGCCTGAGCTGGCGCCCGTGATGAAGACGACGAAGCGGCTGGGGTCGAGCAACTGGTACATGGGGATAGTCCTGGGCGTTAGGCGCGAGACGGCAAGGTGGACTGGGGACACGGGGAGGTCAATGCCCGCTCGGCGGCACAGCTCGAGCCGGCGGGGCGTTTCCCTTGGTGCCCTGCGTTGCTCATCGGCCACGATTGTACCCGACAATTTGGGACAAATCGGACCTGAGGTTGTTCCCGCCACGGCTCAGCCCTAAACTCGCCACGAAATGAACGCCTGTTGGGCGGCGCGCAGCGTCAGCCCAGCCGGGCAAGGTGCTTAACTGAATCTTGTTGCCCGGAGGGCAAAGTCAGGCTTCTGCCTTCTGGTTGAAGCGTAACGGGCGGGAACTGGTCCACTGCATATCGCGCGTCTGGTAACGAGTTTTGGCGCCTTGTGTGTTGCCCTGGCCGGTTTCGGCGTGACGGCGGCGCCTGTTGCTGCATTCGAAATCTTCGGCATGAAGTTTTTCGAGGATGAGAGCGACGCCGATGCGGTGATCGCCGATCCGCAGCCCTATTCCGTCATCATCACAGTCAATGCGACGGGCGACGTCGAGAGCGCGGTGCGCAATGCCTCGGCGCTGGTAGCCGACCAGAACGAGCCTGCCTCGGGCGCCGCGGGCCTTTTGGCCAAGGCACGGGGTGATTATCGGCGGATCGTCGCGGCGCTCTACAATGAAGGTCACTACGGCGGCACGGTGAGCATTCGCGTCGGCGGGGTGGAGGCGGCCAATCTGGCGCCAGACGTCGACCTGCCCGATCCGGTGGATGTGGCCGTGGTCGTCGATCCGGGTCCGCTGTTCCGGTTCAGCAGCGTCAACCTGATCAACCAGGCGGTGCCGACAAGCGATTCCTTCGACCATGTCGAGCCACCGTTGAGCGCAGGCTTTGGGACAGGGGAAATCGCCAAGTCTTCGGTGATCCTGCGGGCCGAGCAACTGGCGCTGGAGGCGTGGCGGCAGCAGGGGCATGCCAAGGCGGCGATCGTCAGCCGCGACGTGGTGGCGGACCATGCCTCGCAACTGGTCGATGTGACCATTACGGTCAATCCTGGCCCCAAGGCCGCGTTCGGCGCGGTGACGGTGACCGGGACGGAGCGGATGGACCCCGAATTCGTGCGGCGCCAGACCGGACTGACCGAGGGCGAGGAATATGATCCCGACGAGCTGGCGCTGGCGCAGCGACGGCTCGACCGGCTCGAAGTGTTCCGGGCGGCGCGGCTGGAAGCGGCCGAAGCGATCGGGAGCGATGGCCTGCTGCCCTACAATCTCATCGTGCAGGAACTGCCGGGGCGGCGGTTTGGCGTGGGCGCGAATTATTCGACCGTGGACGGGCTGGGGCTGGAAGCGTTCCATCTGTGGCGGAACCTGTTCGGGCAGGCCGAGCGTTTGCGGCTCGATGCGCGGGTGGCCAGCATTGCCTGGCCGATCGACACGGCGCAGTTCGACTATTTCTTTGGCGGCACCTTCACCAAGCCGGGGATGTTTACCCCTGATACCGATCTCATCGCGGCCGTCTCGGCGGAACGAACGATCTATCCGACGTATAGCGAAACGTCGGCGGCGGGGCGGGTGGGGCTGACGCATATGCTGTCGGACCAGATCACGCTCGAAGGCGGGACGCAGTTCGAGATCAACCGGTTCGATGACGCGTTCGGCACGCGCGACTTCAAGACCGTCGGACTCTATGGTGGCGCGGTATTGGATTTCCGCAACGACAGCGTGGACGCCACCAGCGGCTGGTATGGCGCGGTCAATCTCGAGCCCTTCTATGAATTGAACTACGGCAATGCGGCGGCGCGGATGACGGTCGAGGGCCGCACCTATTTCGGCTTTGGCGAAGATGACCCCTTCGTGCTGGCGGGGCGGCTGAAGGTCGGGGCGCTGGTGGGGCCGAGCCTGGCGGAAATCCCGCCCGACAAGCTGTTCTTTGCCGGCGGCGGCGGCTCTGTGCGCGGCTATGGGTTCAAATCCATCGGCGTCGACAATGGCGCGGGCGTGATCACCGGCGGGCGCTACCTGCTGGAAGCCTCGATCGAGGCGCGGGCCAAGGTGACCGAGGATATCGGCGTGGTCGGCTTCGTCGACGGCGGCTATGTGGCGGCCGACGTGTTTCCGGCGCTGACCGATCTGCGGATCGGGGCGGGCGTCGGCGTGCGCTATTATACCGGGCTGGGGCCGCTGCGGCTGGACGTGGCCGTGCCGCTCAACAAGCGGGCGGGCGACCCCGACTATGCGCTCTATGTCGGCATAGGGCAGGCCTTCTGATGGCCCGGCTCTACGCATTGCCGCGGCGGCTGATCGTCCTCCTGTTCGTGCTGGTCGGGCTGGCCGTGCCTGCTGCCATTGTGGCGCAGGACGTGCTGTCGATGAACAATGAAGAGCAGAAGGACTGGCTGACCAGTTTCGTCCAGGACCAGTTGTCGACGCCGGAACGGCAGATCAGGCTGTCCAATATCGAGGGCTTCCTCGGTTCGGACGTCTCGGTGCGCGAGATCACCATCTCGGACACCGAAGGGGTCTGGCTGCGCGTCAACAATGCCACGCTCAACTGGAATCAGGCGGCTCTGTTCACCGGGCGGCTGGAAGTGCGCTCGATCAAGGCCGATTCCATCGACTATATCCGCAATGCCGTGCCGGCCGAGGGGGCGGTGGACTTGCCGCCGCCGGAAGCGGGCGGGCTCGCGGTACCGGAATTTCCGGTGGCGATCATCTTTGAGGAACTGAGCGTACCCTCGGTGACGTTCGGCGAGAACGTGTTCGGGCTGGGTTCGGAAATTTCGCTGGCCGGGGCGCTGACGCTGGAGGGCGGCAATCTCGATGCCAATCTGGATATCGTGCGGCTGGACGGTCCGGGCGGGACGCTCGACCTAGATGTGGCCTATCAGCGGGCCGACAATGTGGTCGATGTGAACCTGTCGCTGGTGGAGCCGGAAAACGGTGTCATCGCCAACCTGCTCAATATCGAGAACAGGCCCGCAGTGACGCTGATGCTGGCGGGCACTGGGCCGGTGACCGACTTGCGCGGTGATCTGGTGTTGCTGGCCAATGGGCAGACGGCGCTGTCGGGGCTAGCCACGGTCAGCCAGCTGGCGGAGGGCATTGCCATAGCCGCCGATTTGCGTGGGCCGCTGTCGACGCTGATCGCCGAACCCTATCGGCCGTTCTTCGGCGCCGAGACGGCGCTGACGGCCAATGCGCTGGTGCGGTCCGAGGGCGGGATTTCCGTTACCGGGCTACGGCTGACCGGCGGGCAGCTTTCACTAGAAGGGGCGGCGGAGACGACGCCGGACAATTTCCTGAGGTCGCTGACGCTGAACGCGGTGGTCGCCGATACGGCAGGCGGACAGGTGATCCTGCCGGTGCCGGGCAGCGCGACGCGGCTGGGTTCGGCGCAGTTGAGCATCGACTATGGCGGGCAGGCCGGCGATAGCGCCACCAACTGGTCGGCCAATCTGGCGGTAAAGGATTTCGAGCAGCCGGGCTTTGCCGCGGACACCGTGGCGCTGACGCTGGGCGGCGTCGCATCGGCGCTGGACGATCCGACAGCGCGCCGGCTGACCTTCAATGGCGATGGAACGGTCTCGGGGATCGCGGGCTCCGATGAGGTCCGGGCGGCGCTGGGCGACAGCATCGGTATCGGCATTGCCGGGCTGTGGAATGCTGGCGAGCCGGTGCAGCTGGCTGAGTTCCGTGTGGCGGGCGCCGCGCTGACGGCGGCGCTGGCCGGGCAGCTGGACGGTTTTGATTTTATCGGCGACATCAATCTTGAGACGTCGAGCATTGCGCCCTTCTCGGGGCTCGCGGGACGCGAGTTGGATGGGGGGCTGGCGCTGCGGGCCAGCGGCTCGATCATGCCGCTGAGCGGCGGGTTCGACCTGACGCTGGACGGTACGGGCAGCAATCTGGCGATCGATGACGAAATTGCCGACCGGCTGCTGGCCGGGACGGTCGAGCTGAGCGGTCGGGTGGCCCGCACCGAGGCCGGGCTGACGGCGGAGAATTTCCGCATCGCCAACCAGCAGGTGCAGATCCTGGCCGATGGCACCTATGCCAGCGCGCTGGCCGATTTCACTTTCAACCTGGACCTGAGCGACCTGGCGCTGTTGTCGGACCAGGCGAGCGGCGCGCTCGCGGTGGTGGGCACGGCCAAGGGCGCCGAGAGTGTGATCGATCTCAATCTCGATGCGCGTGTCGCCAGTGGCGAACTGGCCGGGCGGGCGTTACGCGACGGCCAGGTCGGCTTTGTGGGGCGCTACAATGTCGACCGGCTCGACGGCAAGATTGCTGGCGCCGGATCTCTGGACGGATTCCGCACCACACTGGCGGCCGACGTCAGTCTGACGCCGAGCGCGCAATCGCTGGGTGCCATCGACTTTCAGGCGGCAGGGACGCGGATCACCGGCGGGCTGACGCGGACGCTGCTGACCGGGTTGATCGATGGCGGGTTGACCATGGTGTCGCCCGACGTGTCAGTGCCGGCAGCACTGGCGCTGCTCGATGCCGAAGGGGCCGTCAATGCCGAGGTGACGCTGGCGCCGGTCGAGGGCAAGCAGGGCGCGACGGTGCGTGGCGATGTGCGCGGGCTGGTGGTCAACGATATTGCAGTCGGGGCGGCCGATATCAATGCGACGGTGGCGGACCTGTTCGGCGTGCCGGTGGTGGATGGCGCGGCCAATGCCAGCGACGTGTCGGCGGCGGGTGTCGATATCGACAGGCTGACGGCGCGGGCGACTCAGAGTGGCGCGACGACTGCGTTCGACGCGCAGGCGGCGCTGGCGACGGGCACGGATGTGGATATAGCCGGGTCACTGACACCGGTCTCGGACGGCTATAGCCTTGCGGTGGACCGGGCCGAACTGCGGCAGGGCGCGCTATCGGCGCGGCTGGCGCAGCCGACCGTGCTGCAGGTGACGGGCTCCAGCGTGGCTGTGGATGCCGTGCGATTCGACGTTGGATCGGGTTCGGTCACCGCGACCGGATCGGCAGGTGAAACGCTGGGTATTGCGCTTGAGATCAATTCGCTACCGCTGTCGATCGCCAATGCCGTGGTGCCCGACCTGCAACTGGCGGGCACACTCAATGGACGCGCGAGCATTACCGGGACCGGCAGCGATCCGCAGGTGAGCTTTGAGGCGCGGGCCGAGGGCGTCAATGCTGCTGCGATCCGCGAATTCGGCATTGCGCCGCTGACGGCTGCTGCGAATGGGACATTCCGCAATGGCACGGTGACGCTGGCCTCGCTGAGCGCCAATGGTTCGGGCGGGCTGACGATCAGTGGTTCGGGCAGTGTGCCGCTGGAAGGCAATGGGCTCAATCTGGCGCTGCAGGGCTCGGCACCGCTGGCGCTGGGCAACCGCTTTGTCGCCGACCGCGGCGGGCAGCTGAGCGGTGTGCTGACGCTGGATGCGCGGGTGACGGGGAGCCTTGCCAGCCCGCAATTTGGCGGACGGGTTTCGACCAGCGGGGCCGGCTATGTCGATCCCGAACTCAATCTGCGGCTGCAGGGCGTCAGCGGTTCGGCGAGCCTCAATGGCAACAATCTGGTGGTCGAGAACCTTGCAGGCAGCCTGGCGACGGGCGGAACGGTTTCGGCGTCGGGTTCAATCGGTCTGTCGGGTGGTTTTCCGGCCGATCTGCGCGTGGCGCTCAATTCGGCGCGCTATGCCGATGGCAATCTGTTCGTCGCGACGCTCTCGGGCAATCTGGCGCTGACGGGGAACCTCACCGGCTCGCCCTTGCTGAGCGGCGACGTGCTGGTTGAGGAAGCCAACATCACCGTGCCGGAGAATTTCGGCGGCGGGGCGCAGTTGATCGACGTCGAGCATGTGCGCGCGCCGCCGGCAGTGGAGCAGACCCTGGCGCGGGCGCGAATTGACGACCGCAGTGGCGCGCCCATTCCGCAGAGCCGGCCGGCGGGGCTGGTGCTTGACATCAATCTCAGCGCGCCCAACCAGATCTTCATCCGCGGTCGTGGGCTGGACGCCGAAATGGGCGGAACGGTGCGGCTGACCGGGCCGATCAACGATATCCAGCCGGTGGGCGGCTTCTCGCTCAATCGCGGGCGGCTTTCGATCCTGGGGCAGCGCGTGACGTTCGAGAGCGGTACGGTGACGCTGGTGGGCGATCTCGATCCGTTCCTCAACCTGGTGGCGCGTACCGAAGGGGAGGGGATTACGGTGTTCGTAACCGTCTCTGGCCGTGCATCGGATATCAATGTGACGTTCAGCTCAAGCCCGGCGCTGCCGCAGGACGAAGTGCTGAGCCGGCTGATCTTCAACCGCTCGATGGGCGAGCTCTCGCCCCTGCAACTGGCCCGGCTGGCCGGCGCGGCGGCCGAACTGGTGGGCGGCGGCGGTGGCGGGCTGGTCGACAGCCTGCGTGGCGCGGCCGGGCTGGCCGACCTCGATATCGTCACCGACGACAGCGGCAATGTTGCGGTGCAGGCGGGGACCTATATCCAGGACAATGTCTATCTGGGTGTACAGGCCGGGGCCAATGGGCAGAACAAGGTGACGATCAACCTTGATGTGACCGATGATCTCAAGGTGACGGGCGCCGCCGGGCAGGACGGCAATTCGAGCCTGGGTGTGTTCTACGAGCGGGACTATTAGTGCCGGTGCTACTGGCTTGCCTTATCAGCTCAACCAAACTGGATTGTCACCCTCGGACTTGACCCGAGGGCTCTGTACTTCGGTCAAGGCCTGGCAAGTGAAGAGCCCTCGGGTCAAGCCCGAGGGTGACGAGCAGTGGGCTGGGTTGATGTGTGCCCGCACCAACAAGCCCTACTGCGCCCCACCCGTCTTGGCCGCCTTTTCGGCGTCCCACCACCAGATGGTGGGGAAGCCCGAGGAGAATTCCGGCAGGGTTTCGGGGTGGCTGAAGCGGTCCCAGCGAGCGATGCGGGCGTTGCGCAGGGTGTAGCCTGGGACAACATAGTGGTGATGCAGCAGGGT
This sequence comes from Devosia sp., assembly GCF_036676215.1. Lineage (GTDB taxonomy): Bacteria > Pseudomonadota > Alphaproteobacteria > Rhizobiales > Devosiaceae > Devosia. The sequence goes on from NZ_JAKFDJ010000052.1 coordinate 157,884, forward strand.
GCGATCCAGCGCGGCGGTGATGGCCAACTGGGTGTCGCGGTCATCGGCTATGACCAGCTTGTCGATGAGGGCATCGATGCCAGGATCGGCGATGCCGGCATAGTTCTGCGAGCCTTCCTCATTGGCGGTTGACGAGCCGAAGAAGAAGCGCTGCTCATTGCCGGGCGAGAAGGACTGCCGCCACTGGGTGTAGATCATGTCGTAGTCGAAGCTGCGCAGGCGATTGATATATTGCGGCGCGTCGACAAGGCGAATGGTGGCGGTGACGCCGATCTGCCCCAGATTGTTGACCAGGTTCTGGAACATGGGCTCGAGCGTCGGCTGATTGCTGAGGATTTCGATGGTCAGCTGCTGGCCATCGGCATCGACCAGCTGGGTGCCGTTGAGTGTGTAACCGGCCTGGGTGAACAGATCGAGCGCGGTGCGCAGATTGGCGCGCAGCTTGGCCGGATCGCCACTGACCGGGTTGGTATAGGGCTCGGTGAAGACCGTGGGCGGCACCAGGTCCTTGACTGAGTTCAATACCTCAAGCTCCTCGCCCTCGGGCAGGCCGGTCGAGGCGAAGGGCAGGCCGAAGAAGTAGCTGTCGACGCGCTCATACTGGCCATAGAACAGGGTCTGGTTGAGGGCCTCGAAGTCGAAGGCGTAATTCAGCGCTTCGCGCACCAGCGGGTCCTGGAATTTCTCACGGCGCAGATTGGGAATGAAGCCGACCATCAGCCCATTGCCGTTATAGTCCTGCGGGAAGAGCTCCTGCACAATCCGGCCCTGCTGGACGGCGGGAAAATCGAATGCGGTGGCCCAGCGGCGGGCAGTGTATTCGTTCCACCAGTCGAACTGGTCGCCCTTGAAGGCTTCGAACCAGACGGTCTCATCGAGGAAATACTCGATGACGTATTCGTCGAAATTGTTGGTACCGACCTGGGTGGGATGATCGGCGCCCCAGTAATCCTCGACGCGCTTGTAGGAAATGGTGCGGCCGGCATCGAAGCTGTCGAGACGATAAGGGCCGGAGCCGAGTGGCGGCTCGAGGGTGGATTCGGCGATGTCGCGCTGCTTACCGCTTGCGTCGGTGCCCTCCCACCAATGTCGGGGCATGACCAGGACCTGGCCGAGGATGTGGGGCAGTTCGCGATTGCCGGTCTGGTCGAAGCTGAAGGTGACCTCGCCGGGGGCGGTGACTTCGGCCTTGGTGATATTGGCGTAATATTGAGCGTAGTTGGGGCTGAGCTCGCGCGTCTTGTCGAAGGACCAGACGACGTCCTCGGCCGTCACAGGCTCGCCATCGTGCCATTTGGCGTCGGGGTCCATGCGGAAGGTGACCGAGTCATAGTCGGGCGCCACCTTCATGGCTTCGGCCAGCAGGCCATAGGAGGTGTTGACCTCGTCCAAGGAGGGGGTCAGCAGGGTTTCGTAGAGCAGGCCGATGCCGCCGGCGACTTCGCCCTTGGGCAGGATGGGGTTGAAGGTATCAAAGCCCCCCATGTCGCCCATCCGCACCGTGCCGCCCTTGGGGGCATCGACATTGACGTAGTCGAAATGGGTGAAGCCCTCGGGATATTTGGGGCTATCGGTCAGGGAATCCGCGTGGACCCAGACATCGGTCGGGGTCTGGGCCAGCGCCGGGGCCATGAAAGCGAGCAGCAGGCCGGCGGCGGCGAGGAGGGGTGCGAACTTCATCGGACGGCTCCGGGATTGCAGTTTGATGACAGCAGACTAGGCGCAATCGTCATGGCGTGACAGGGGGCGCCGGATCAAGACTTTGCGGGTGGACAACGGCCAGATCGAAGGCGGCGGCCATGAGCGCGCGGGTATATTCGGACTGTGGCGCGGCAAAGATATCGGCGGCGGATCCTTGTTCGACAATCTTGCCATTGCGCATGACGATGAGCTGATTGGCCAGGGCCCGCACGACCTTGAGATCGTGAGAAATGAACATGTAGGTGAGGCCGCGCCGCTGCTGGATGTCGCGCAGCAGATCGACCACCTGGGCCTGGATGGAGACGTCGAGCGCCGAGGTGGGCTCGTCGAGCACGACGAATTTGGGTTCGAGCACCATGGCGCGGGCGATGGCGATGCGCTGGCGCTGGCCCCCAGAGAATTCGTGGGGGTAGCGGAAGCGGGTATCCGGGGCGAGACCGACCTCTTCGAGCGCCTTGACGACGCGGGCATCGCGCTCTTTCGCGCCGATTTGCGGCGCGTGGACGGCAAGGCCTTCACCAATGATGCGATCGACCGAGAGGCGGGGGCTCAAAGAGCCATAGGGGTCCTGGAAGACGATCTGCATATCGGCGCGCAGCGGGCGCATGGCTTTCCAGGAGCGGGCGTGGATCTCGTTGCCAAGGACGACGATACGGCCATCGGAGGGCAGGAGGCGCAGGACCGCATAGCCGAGGGTGGATTTGCCGGAGCCGCTTTCGCCCACGACGCCGAGGGTCTCGCCGCGGCGAATGGAGAGATCGACGCCGTCCACGGCCTTGATGTGGCCCACGGTGCGCTTGAAGATGCCGCGTTTGATGGGGAACCAGACTTTGAGGTCGGTGACATCGACGATGGAAGGGGCGGCGGGATCGGAGAGTGGCGGGACTCCCCGCGGCTCGGCGGCGAGGAGGTGCCGCGTATAGGCGTGCTGCGGATCGGCAAAGAGCGGCGCGACCGGGCCGGTTTCGACGATTTCGCCATTGGTCATGACGCAGACGCGGTCGGCGATGCGTCGGACAATGCCCAGATCGTGGGTGATGAACAGCATGGCCATGCCAAGGCGGCTCTGCAGGTCCTTGAGCAGGGTGAGAATCTGCGCCTGCACGGTGACATCGAGGGCCGTGGTGGGCTCGTCGGCGATCAGCAGGTCGGGCTCGTTGGCCAGGGCCATGGCGATCATGACGCGCTGGCGCTGGCCGCCCGAGAGCTGGTGCGGATAGGCAGCGAGACGACTGGCCGGATCGGGAATGCCGACGGCGTCGAGCAGTTCGAGCGTGCGCTTGCGGGCGGCGGTGGCGCGCAGGCCCCGATGAATGGCGAGGACTTCCCCAATCTGGCGCTCGACGGTGTGCACCGGATTGAGCGAGCTCATCGGTTCCTGAAAGATCATCGAGATATCGTTGCCGCGCACGGCCCGCAGTTCGCCGGGCGGCGCGGTGACGAGGTCCTGGCCCTTGAACAGGATCTGGCCGGTGACCTGCGCCGTGGCCGGCAGGAGCCTGAGGATGGAGAGAGCGGTGACGGATTTGCCGGAGCCGCTTTCGCCGACCAGGGCGACCGTTTCGCCGGGAGCGATGTCCAGGGCGATGTTGCGCGTGGCCGCATTGGCGCCGAAGGCAATGGTGAGATCGCGGATAGAGAGGAGGGGCGCGGTCATGCGATCGACTTTCGCGGATCGAAGGCATCGCGGACGGCTTCACCGACGAAGACCAGCAGGGTCATCATGGTCGCGATGGTGAAAAAGCCGGTGAGACCGAGCCAGGGCGCCTGGAGGTTGTTCTTGCCCTGGGCCAGCAATTCGCCGAGCGAGGGCGAGCCGGGGGGCAGGCCGAAGCCGAGCAGGTCGAGCGAGGTGAGAGTGACCACGGAGCCGGAGAGAATGAAGGGCATGAAGGTGAGCGTCGCCACCATGGCGTTGGGCAGCAGGTGGCGGAACATGATGGTGATGTTGGAGACGCCGAGGGCGCGGGCGGCGGCGATATACTCGAAATTGCGGCCGCGCAGGAATTCGGCGCGCACGATGCCGACCAGTGAGACCCAGGAGAAGAGCAGCAGAATGCCCAGCAGAACCCAGAAATTGGGGGCGATGACCGAGGAGATGATGAGCAGCAGATAGAGGGCGGGGATGGAGGTCCAGATCTCGATGAAGCGCTGGAACAGCAGGTCGACCCAGCCGCCGAAATAGCCCTGCACGGCGCCGGCGACGACGCCGATGACCGAGGAGAGAATGGTCAGCGTCAGGCCGAACAGGATCGAGATGCGGAAGCCGTAGAGCAGCCGCGCGACGACATCGCGACCGCTGGCATCGGTGCCGAGCCAGTGATAATTGCCCCGATGGCAATTGGGGTCGGCCGCCTGCAGCGGATAGCGGGCGCAGTTTTCGGCCTGGGTCATGATCCAGCTGGGCGCGACGGCGCCGGAATAGGGCAGGAAGCCATCGACCGTGCCGTAGCTGAAGCGGATCGGCGGCCAGATGGCCCAGCCATTGGCTTCAATCTCGGCAGCGATGAAGTCGTCGCGGTAATTGGTGATGGCGAGGAAGCCTCCGAACCTGGATTCGGGGTAGTCGACAAAGGCGGGAAACAGCAGTTCGCCCTTGTAGGAGGCGATGATGGGCTTGTCGTTGGCGATGAATTCGGAGCCGAGGGTGGCCAGGAATAGCGCGAGGAAAATCCACAGCGACCAGTAGCCGCGGCGATTGGCGCGGAAATTGGCGAGCCGGCGCGCGCTGAGTGGGGAGAGCAAGCGGTTGCGCGGCGCCTCGATGGCCGCGGCCTGTGTCGCCATCTCGCTCATACTTCGCGGCTTTCGAAATCGAGGCGCGGATCGACCCACATATAGGCGAGGTCCGAGATCAGCGCGATGACCAGCCCGAGCAGGGAGAAGATGTAGAGCGTGGCAAAGACCACCGGATAGTCGCGGCTGACCACCGACTGGAAGCCGAGCAGGCCCAGGCCATCGAGCGAGAAGATGGTCTCGATCAGCAGCGAGCCGCCGAAGAAGGCGCCGATGAAGGCGCCGGGAAAGCTGGCGATGATCAGCATCATGGCATTGCGGAAGACGTGGCGATAGAGCACCTGGTTTTCCGTCAGCCCCTTGGCGCGGGCGGTGGTGACATATTGCTTGCCGATCTCGTCGATGAACGAGTTCTTGGTCAGCAGCGTGGTCGTCGCGAAGGCGCCCAGGCCCATGGAGATGATGGGCAGGGTCAGGTGCCAGAAATAGTCGAGTATCTGCCGCCACCAGGGGAAGCTGTCAAAGCCCGGCGACGTGAGGCCGCGTAGCGGGAAGATCGACCAGAAGCTGCCACCAGCGAACAGCACAATCAGCGCGATGGCGACGAGGAAGCCGGGGATGGCGTAGCCGATGATGACCACAGTCGAGGTCCAGATATCGAAGCGCGAGCCGTCAGTGACGGCCTTCTTGATGCCAAGCGGGATCGAGATGCCATAGGCGATGAAGGTCATCCACAGGCCGAGCGATATGGAGACCGGCATCTTTTCGAGCACAAGGTCGATGACGGAGATGTCGCGATAGTAGCTGTCGCCGAAATCGAAGCGGAGATAGTTCCAAAGCATCATACCGAAGCGTTCGAGCGGGGGCTTGTCGAAGCCGAACTGCTTTTCGATGCGAGCGACCAGGTCGGGCGACAGGCCCTGGCTGCCACGATAGGTCGAGCCGCCCTGCTGGGTCTGGGGCGCCTGGCCTCCGAGGTCGCCGCCACCGCCGCCCGAGATGCGCTCGGCAATCGAGGAATTCTGGCCGGAGAGATTGGCGAGGGCCTGCTCGACCGGGCCGCCGGGGGCGAACTGGGTGATGATGAAAGAGATGGCCATGATGCCGAAGACGGTCGGGATCATCAGCAACAGGCGGCGGAGGATGTAGGCGCCCATCGGGTCTCCGGGCAGACGAGTTTGCGTGGAGCTAAGCGCTGGGCCGTTCCGCCAGCAAATCACCATGCGGTGAAACGGCTTGAGCCAAGTGCATCACTTTGATGAAGGCTTAGCAAGCTTCGAACCGTCCCGCAGGGCAAATCGCTCCAGTGGAGCGATTTGAGGCGAGAAGGCCATGAGGGCTATGCCCGAATGGCGGTTGGAAGGGGCACGAAGCCGATCCACCACCCCGCGCGTAATTCCCCATCAAAGGGAGACTAGGAGAGGGCACGAGAGCCCCGATATCCGGCCTAAACATCCCCCACCCTTGATCTTGCCATTCGAGCACAGCTCTCATGGCCTTGATCGCTAAGATTGCTCCGCTGGAGCAATCTTGCCCGTTGGGGCCGCTCTCAAGCCCGCAAGGGGGAGGTGTCGACTGAGAGATCGCGCCAGTGGCCGCGCAATAATCCTTGCCCATCAAACCCACTCCCGGCAGGATCGGGCGACAACGAGGAGCCTTCATGGCCTACCAGATCATTGCCAAAGCCAAGAATGCGTCCATGGCCAGGGCGCTCGAAGTGGCATTGCGGGCCTATGGATTTCATCCACTGGAACAGGGTGAGGGCGGGTTGCCGGGAGTGCCGAATCTGTTTGGCCCAGACGGCGTGCCGGTGCAGGTGCCCGAGGAAGAGGCCGGTGATGCAACTGTCCTGGCCGCGGAACTGTTGAAGGAGATGGCAACGCCCGACCCATAAAGGCCATATTGATGTGCCTTTGCTCGAGTGCGGACCGGGCGGTTGAACGCAGCGCGGGCTTTGGCTATAAGCCAGCCCAGCTGTTAACCTTTATTAAGCCTTAGGGCAGGAGCGAACCCATGACGGTTTGGATGCGCGGATCGTTGTCCGCGGTGGGCGTGGCGGCAATCGCCGTTGTGCTGGCGGCGTGCCAATCTACCGGTTCTAATACAGCCAACCTCAATACGATCGGGGCTCCGGCCCAGTTGCAGCCGGTGCAAACATCGACCGTGCAGCAGGGCACGCTGCCCGCTCTCGGCGCGACCGGCACCGTGGCGCCCGGCCTTTCCGGCCAGCCTGTGCTGGGCGGTGTTCCAGCCAACCAGACGGCGATGGCAGCGCCTACTACCTCGGCCAATCCGGGTGGCTCTATCGTTTCGCTTGATCCACTGGCCCAGCCAGTTGCCGGCGGCATGAGTGCCGGCCCCGAAGGGGTATGGAATGTGGTGGCCGGCGCCGCCACCTGCCGCATCAACCTGCCAATGACGGCCAAGACCGGTACGAGCTACTATCGTGCCTCTGCCCCGGGTTGCACCGTGCCGCAGATCGCCTCCGTCACCGGGTGGCAGCAGGTCGGCAGCCAACTCCAGCTCTATGATGACAACGGCAATATCGCCGCTTTCCTCGCGCCGAGTGCTGGCCGCTATATCGGTACCATGGGTGGTGGCCAGGCCATCTCCATGTCGCGCTGAGTTTTCGGTGAAGCCGGCCTGCAAATGGCCGGCTTCTGCGCTTCCGGTGCTGCCGCAATGTCCAGTAGACCTCATGGTGAGCCTGTCGAACCACGAGGTCGTGCCCGCATCGTGCCACGACCTCGTCCTTCGACAAGCTCAGGATGAGGTCTGCTGAGAGTCCTTCTGTTTGCCTTCGCGCCCCGCACGCTCCGTCCCTGTCGCTTCTACCGGACCCGTCAGCACCGCCTACGCGGAGCTGGTGGGTCGTGGTGTTGTGCTGGCCGATCCGGCGCAGCGCGAGGCGGCAGCGCTATTGGATGGCGTTCTGGCGGGGCTTGCGGCGGACAAGCCCAAGGGGCTGCTCGGCAAGCTGTTCGACAAAGGCGCGCCGGTGCGCGGGCTCTATCTCCATGGCGAGGTGGGGCGGGGCAAGACCATGCTTATGGACCTGTTCTTCGCCGCCGTACCGATCAAGCAAAAGCGGCGGGTGCATTTCCACGAGTTCATGGACGAGATCCATGCGGGCATGGCGAAATTCCGCAAGAGCGCCAAGGGCAAGGATGCCGATCCGGTCGAGGCAGTGGTGAAGCCCATCGTCAAATCTGGATTGCGGCTGCTGTGCCTCGATGAATTTCACGTGCATGACATCACCAATGCCATGCTGCTCTACCGTCTGTTCGACAAGCTGTTCGCGCAAGGCGTTACGCTGGTCGCCACCTCCAATGTCATCCCGGACGAGCTGTACAGGGATGGCCTCAATCGCCAGCTGTTCCTGCCGTTCATCGCGCTGCTCAAGACACACACAACAGTGGCGGGACTAGCGGCGGCGCAGGACTATCGCCGCATGAAGTTTGCCGGCCAGCATGTCTATGCCTATGGCACCGGGCCGGAGGTGAAGGCGGAGATGGACCGGCTGTGGCTGCGCATCACCGGTGGTGAGCCGGGACATCCGGATGTGGTCGAAAGCATCGGGCGGAAGATCCATGTGCCGCTGGTGGCGATGGGGGCAGCGCGGTTTGGCTTTGCCGATCTCTGCGAGAAGCCGCTGGGCTCGCGCGACTTCGTCCGGATTTCCCATCAGTTCGATTCGATCATCATCGACGGCGTGCCGCAGATGGGCCGCACCAAATCTGACGCGGCGAAAAGGTTCATCCTGCTGATCGACAATCTCTACGACCGCGGGGTGAAGCTGGGGGCCAGCTTCGCGGTGCCGCTCGAGCAACTGGGCAAGGACGACAAGACGGCGTTTGAATTCCAGCGCACGGTATCGCGACTGGTCGAGATGCAGTCGGAAGAATACCTGGCCAAGGCGCTGCGGGACGAACCGAGCATGGAAGGCCCGATCGAACTGGCTCGTCGCCCTCGGGCCTGACCCGAGGGATCTGTACTTACCGGACATTCAGCAAGTGTAGAGCCCTCGGGTCAGGCCCGAGAGTGACGAACTGTGTTTGGGGGAGGCAAACCGCCATTCGGGCACAGCCCTCATGGCCTTCTCGCCTCAAATCGCTCCACCGGAGCGATTTGCCCTGCGGGACAGCTCAAAGCCCTGCCCATCCGGCACCACCCCTTCGCTCATCAGCAAGGGTCAAATCGGCTTTACGACGAAGGGTTCACTTGCCCCTCCGGACCGACGGGGTTAAGAGGTGCGCCAATTCAACGCAGTCTGGGATGAGGACTAATGGCGCGCAAGAAGATCGCTCTTATCGGCTCGGGTCAGATCGGTGGAACTCTCGCCCACCTGGCAGCTCTCAAGGACCTTGGCGACATCGTATTGTTCGATATCGTCGATGGCGTGCCACAGGGCAAAGCGCTCGACATTTCCCAGTCGGCTCCGGTGGAAGGCTATGATGCCAAGATCACCGGCACCTCCAAGTATGAAGACCTCAAGGGCGCTGACGTGGTCATCGTCACTGCCGGCGTGCCGCGCAAGCCGGGCATGAGCCGCGACGACCTGCTCGAGATCAACCTCAAGGTGATGGAGCAGGTGGGCGCAGGCATTGCCAAGTACGCGCCCAAGGCTTTCGTCATCTGCATCACCAACCCGCTCGACGCCATGGTCTGGGCGCTGCAGAAGTTTTCTGGCCTGCCCACCAACCAGGTGATCGGCATGGCCGGCGTGCTGGACTCCTCGCGCTTCGTCCACTTCATCGCCGACGAACTCAAGGTTTCGGTCGAAGACATCAATGCCTTCGTGCTGGGCGGCCATGGCGACACCATGGTGCCGCTGGCCCGCTACTCGACCGTTGCCGGTATCCCGCTCACCGACATCGTCAAGATGGGCTGGATGAGCAAGGAAAAGCTCGACGCCATCATCCAGCGTACGCGTGATGGCGGCGCCGAGATTGTCGGCCTGCTCAAGACCGGCTCTGCCTTCTATGCGCCGGCCACTTCGGCAATTGCGATGGCCGAGAGCTATCTCAAGGACAAGAAGCGCGTGCTGCCCGCCGCGGCGTATCTGGATGGCCAGTATGGCGTGAAGGGCACCTATGTGGGTGTTCCGGTGGTGATCGGTGCCGGTGGCGCCGAGAAGATCATCGAAATCTCGCTGAACTCGGCTGAGCAGAAGGCATTCGACAAGTCAGTCGCGTCAGTCGAAGGCTTGATCGAGGCCTGCAAGAAGATCGCGCCCAAGCTCGCCTGAGACTGCCACCGCAGGAGGGTTCCCTTCCCCCTTTGAGGGGAGGGGTGGGGGAGGGGGTCGTTGTGCTTCTGCGCCAAACCCCGCCACCCCCACCCTCGATCCCTCCCCTCAAGGGGGAGGGAAGGCTGACTGAGACGCCGAATGTACAAGTCGGCACTAGAATTTCACCCGAAGGGTCAAGACAATGAATATCCATGAACACCAGGCCAAGGAACTGCTCAAGGGCTATGGCGCGCCGGTTGCGGCTGGCGTGGCGATCTTTTCGGCAGACGAAGCCGAGGCGGCCGCCAAGTCGCTGCCGGGGCCGCTCTATGTGGTCAAGAGCCAGATCCATGCCGGCGGACGCGGCAAGGGCAAGTTCAAGGAACTCGGGCCTGATGCCAAGGGCGGCGTGCGTCTCGCAAAGACCATCGACGACGTGGTCGCGTTCTCCAAGGAAATGCTGGGCAATACGCTGGTGACCAAGCAGACCGGCGACGCCGGCAAGCAGGTCAACCGCCTCTATATCGAAGACGGCGCTGACATTGCCCGCGAGCTGTATTGTTCGCTGCTGGTCAATCGCGAGAGCGGCCGGGTGTCGGTCGTGGTTTCGACCGAAGGCGGCATGGATATCGAGGCGGTTGCCGAGCACACGCCCGAGAAGATCATCACCGTCGATATCGACCCGACCGCCGGCGTCACCGAAGCCGATGTGGCCACCATCGTTGCGGCGCTGGCACTCGAAGGCGACGCCAAGACCGACGCCGCCAAGCTGTTCCCGATCCTCTACAAGGCATTTGTCGAGACCGACATGAGCCTGCTCGAGGTCAATCCGCTGATCGTGATGACCGACGGGCATCTGCGCGTGCTCGACGCCAAGGTGAGCTTCGACAACAACGCGGCGTTCCGCCACGAAGAGCTCAAACCCCTGCGCGACCTCAGCGAAGAAGACGCCAAGGAAATCGAAGCGTCCAAGTATGACCTCGCCTATGTGGCGCTGGACGGCAATATCGGCTGCATGGTCAATGGGGCGGGCCTGGCCATGTCCACCATGGACATCATCAAGCTCTATGGCGCAGAGCCCGCGAACTTCCTCGACGTGGGCGGCGGCGCCTCCAAGGAGAAGGTCACGGCAGCGTTCAAGATCATCACGGCCGATCCGGCGGTGAAGGGCATCTTGGTCAACATCTTCGGCGGCATCATGCGCTGCGATGTGATCGCCGAGGGCGTGATTGCCGCGGTCAAGGAAGTGGGTCTGCAGGTGCCGCTGGTGGTTCGCCTGGAAGGCACCAATGTCAAGGAAGGCAAGGCCATTCTTGACCAGTCCGGCCTCAACGTGATCTCGGCCGACGACCTCGATGATGCCGCCCAGAAGATCGTCAAGGCAGTGCAGGGCTAGCGCCATGCGCGCCGGCTTCGCACTCATCGTCGCCTTAGCCCTGTGCATCACTCCGGTGATGGCGCAGGGCAAGGTCAAGGCAGCTGCTACGCCGCAAAGCGTGCAGGTGCTGGAAATGTGCGAGACGTTCGCTGCCGGCGACGTCCTGGCCGTGGAAGCGGCAATTGCCAAGGGCTGGGATGCCTATGACCAGGAGAGCGAAAGCCCCTTTGTCAAATCCTATGCCGGCAGCAAGGACGTGCCCGGACTGGGCTATGCCAATATGTTCGCGCTGGTGGAAAGCTATCCGCAGAATACGTTCGGCTATTGCCGCGTGGATGTGGCCGAGCCGGCTGGCGACGGGCAGAGCCTGATCCAGGCCATCCAGCAGCTCGATCGCTATGAAGGCGAAGCCATCCAGAACGGGGATGGCAGCTTTGCCAGCCTGACTGGCGCCAATGGCGCCACCAACCGGCTTCTGCTGGCGCATTGGAGCCAGGAGGCATTCGTGGTGCAGCTGTCCATCGCTACGCCCAAGGCAGAGGCAAGCAACTAGCATGGCCGTTCCGCGCAAAATCAGCCTCGTGAGCGCTGCCGAAAACCAGATCAAGGGCGTCTGGCAGCCCCATATTGCCGGCGACATCAACGAGTCCCAGGTCAAGATCGCCAAGTTTGGCGAGGTTTTCGACTGGCATGCCCATGAGAACGAGGATGAAGGTTTTCTCGTACTCAAGGGCCGTATCGCCATCGATTTTCGCGACGGCGTGGTCGAACTGGCAGAGGGCGATTTCATAGTCGTGCCCCGCGCGGTCGAGCATCGGCCGCGTGCGCTGACCCACGAGCCGATCGTGCTCATGGTCGAACCCTCGACCACTATCAATACCGGCAATGCGGCAAGCGCGCTGACCGTCACCGAACTCAATCGACTGTAGGAAAGTTCATGTCCATCCTCGTCAACAAAGACACCCGCGTTCTCGTACAGGGCCTGACCGGCAAGACCGGCACGTTCCACACCGAACAGGCGCTGGCCTATTACGGCACCAAGATGGTGGGCGGCACGCACCCCAAGAAGGGCGGGGAGACCTGGTCTTCCGGTGTCGACGGTACCGAACTGCCGATTTTTGGCTCGGTCGCCGAAGGCAAGGAAAGGACTGGCGCCAATGCTTCGGTGATCTATGTGCCGCCAGCCGGTGCGGCCGCCGCCATCGAAGAAGCCATCGATGCGGAAATCCCGCTGATCGTCTGCATCACCGAAGGCGTGCCGGTGCTCGACATGGTTCGGGTCAAGGCCAAGCTCGAACGATCGAAGTCGCGGCTGATCGGGCCGAACTGCCCGGGCGTGCTGACGCCGGAAGAATGCAAGATCGGCATCATGCCGGGCTCGATCTTCTCCAAGGGCTCGGTGGGCATTGTTTCGCGTTCGGGCACGCTTACCTATGAAGCCGTGTTCCAGACCACCAATGAAGGCCTCGGCCAGACCACTGCCGTCGGTATCGGCGGCGACCCGGTCAAGGGCACCGAGTTCATCGACATGCTCGAAATGTTCCTCGCCGACGAAGCTACCAAGTCGATCATCATGATCGGCGAAATCGGCGGTTCGGCCGAGGAAGACGCAGCGCAGTTCCTGATCGACGAAGCCAAGCGCGGCCGCAGGAAGCCGATGGCCGGCTTCATCGCGGGCCTGACGGCCCCCAAGGGCCGCACCATGGGCCATGCTGGCGCCGTAATTTCGGGCGGTAAGGGCGGCGCTGAAGACAAGATCGCGGCGATGGAGGCAGCGGGTATCCGCGTGTCGAAGTCGCCGGCGCGGATCGGCCGGACTTTGGCCGAAGTGCTGAAGGGCTAGGCAGATGCGGCTGGAAGCCATTCCGTTCGGGACCACAGACTGGTCGACCGTCGAAGCGGAGCGGCATCCCGGCGATGTCGGGGAAGCCATCTGGCGGACCCGGCAGTTCGGGCCAGCGGACAATGCCGTGCGGGTCCGCATGGTTGAGTATTCGGCGGGATATGTGGCGGACCACTGGTGCGCCAAGGGTCATATCCTGCTCTGCCTGTCAGGCGATCTTTCGACCACGCTCGAAGACGGGCGGACGTTCGAACTGGCCGCCGGCATGAGCTACCAGGTTGCCGACGGTGCCGAAAAGCACCGCTCGGCCAGCAAAAACGGCGCGGTGCTTTTCGTAGTGGATTGAACCGATTAGCCGAAAGTTGGTCGCGCTTCGGACATAGAACGGTGGTATCCGTGCGCGTCTGCAGTGATTAGTATGACAAAACGAGCCGCGACCCCGCTCAGGGGCCGCTACACTTAACAGGATACTAAGGATAAGCGGTCAGTATCCGCACAAAATCAGGGACCGCATGAGATCGGCTTTGCGGCTGGTCCGTTGAGAAGGATGGCGGGGCGTGGGCCTCGCATAAAAACGCGATGACACGACAGGAAAAGAACGACACGTTCTTGCTGACCTCGTTCCTCTATGGTGGGAACGCCGACTACATCGAGCAACTCTATTCCCGCTTCAAGACCGACCCGGCCAGCGTCGACGAGACGTGGCAGAGCTTCTTCGGCAAGCTGGACGACACCGATGGTGTCGCCCAGCAGAATGCCGAGGGCCCAAGCTGGGGGCGCAAGGACTGGCCTCAGAGCGCCAATGGCGAACTGGTCAGTGCGCTGGACGGCAACTGGGGCGAAATCGCCATCAAGACCGAGAAGGCCATCGCCAAGAAGGCCGAGGCGATGGGCGTGGCCCAGACCAGCGTCGCCGACGTGTTGCAGGCGACCCGCGACTCTATCCGCGCGATCATGATGATCCGTGCCTATCGCATGCGCGGCCATTTGCACGCCGATCTCGATCCGCTGAAGATGAAGGCCGACGAACCGGCGCCCGAGCTCGATCCCAAGAGCTATGGCTTCACCGAAGCCGATTATGGCCGCAAGATCTTCATCGATAACTATCTGGGCCTCGAATACGCGACCCTGCCAGAGATGCTGGCCATCCTGCGGCGGACCTATTGCGGCACGCTCGGCATCGAGTTCATGCATATCTCCGATCCTGAAGCCAAGCAGTGGATCCAGGAGCGCATCGAAGGGCCGGACAAGGAAATATCCTTCACGCCCGAGGGCAAGAAGGCGATCCTGGCCAAGCTGATCGAAGCCGAGGGCTTCGAGAAGTTCATCGACGTCAAATATACCGGCACCAAGCGCTTCGGCCTTGATGGCGGTGAATCGACGATCCCGGCGCTCGAGCAGATCATCAAGCGCGGCGGCGCGCTGGGCATCAAGGACATCGTGCTGGGCATGGCCCATCGTGGCCGTCTCAACGTGTTGACCCAGGTGATGCAGAAGCCGCATCGCGCGCTGTTCCACGAATTCAAGGGTGGGGCGTTCTACCCCGACGACGTCGAAGGTTCGGGCGACGTGAAGTACCATCTGGGTGCCTCGTCGGACCGCGAGTTCGACGGCAACAAGGTGCATCTGTCGCTCACCGCGAACCCGTCGCACCTCGAGATCGTCGATCCGGTTGTGCTGGGCAAGGCGCGCGCCAAGCAGGACCAGCACATTGCGCCCGATGGCAAGCTGGTCAATCTTGCAACGGACGGCAGGCCGGACCGCTCGATGGTGCTGCCGCTGCTGATCCACGGCGATGCTGCTTTTGCCGGACAGGGCGTGATCGCCGAATGCCTGGGGCTGAGCGGCCTCAAGGGGCACCGTACGGGTGGCTCGATCCACTTCGTCATCAACAACCAGATCGGCTTCACCACGTCGCCGATGTATTCGCGCTCCTCTCCATACCCCACCGATGTCGCCAAGATGATCGAGGCGCCGGTGCTGCATGTGAACGGCGACGATCCGGAAGCGGTGGTGTTTGCCTCCAAGGTGGCTATCGAATACCGCCAGAAGTTCGGCAAGCCGGTCGTCATCGACATGTTCTGCTATCGCCGCTTCGGTCACAACGAAGGCGACGAGCCGAGCTTCACCCAGCCGCTGATGTACTCCAAGATCCGCTCGCACAAGTCGACGCTGGAATTGTATTCGGAAAAGCTGGTGGCCGAGGGTCACCTCACCGCCGGCGAGATCGACAAGCTCAAGGCCGACTGGCGCGCCAAGCTCGAAAAAGAGTTCGAAGGTGGCCAGGACTATCGCCCGAACAAGGCCGACTGGCTGGATGGCGCCTGGAAGGACTTCAAGCCCGCCGACCAGGAAGGTCCGCGCCGCGGCGATACCGGGGTCGAAATCGAACAACTGGCCAAGATCGGCACGGCGCTGACGCGTATTCCTGAAGGCTTCAACGTCCACAAGACGGTCAAGCGCTTCATGGACAATCGCCTGGCGGCGATCGAATCGGGCGAGGGCATCGACTGGGCGACGGCCGAGGCGCTGGCGCTCGGCACGCTGGTAACCCAGGGCAATCCGGTGCGCCTGAGTGGCCAGGACGTCGAACGCGGCACATTCAGCCAGCGTCATTCGGTGCTGAATGACCAGCTCGTCGACAACAAGAGCTACACGCCGCTCAACAACCTCGATCCGGACCAGAGCCGCTTTGAGGTCATCAACTCGATGCTCTCGGAAGAAGCCGTGCTCGGGTTCGAGTACGGGTACTCGCTTGCGGAGCCAAAAGCGCTGACCATCTGGGAAGCCCAGTTCGGCGATTTCGTGAACGGCGCGCAGGTGGTGATCGACCAGTTCATCAGCTCGGGCGAGCGCAAGTGGTTCCGTATGTCGGGCCTCGTGATGCTGTTGCCGCATGGCTATGAAGGGCAGGGGCCGGAGCATTCCTCGGCCCGCCCCGAACGGTTCCTGCAGCTTTGCGCGGAAGACAATATGCAGGTCGCCAACTGCACGACGCCGGCCAACTATTTCCATGCGCTGCGCCGGCAGGTGACCCGCGACTTCCGCAAGCCGCTGATCCTGATGACGCCCAAGAGCCTGCTGCGCCACAAGCGTGCCGTCTCGGGCCTGGTCGAAATGGGTGCAGACTCCTGCTTCCATCGCCTGTTGTGGGACGATGCCGAAGCACCGGGCGTGCCCAAGACCACGATCAAGCTCGCCAGCGACGACAAGATCCGTCGCGTCGTGCTGTGCACAGGCAAGGTCTATTACGACCTCCTCGAAGATCGCGAGAAGAAGGGCATCAACGATGTCTATCTGCTGCGCATCGAGCAGCTCTATCCGTTCCCGGCCAAGGCGCTGCTGGACGAATTGAACCGCTTCAAGAATGCCGAGATCATCTGGTGCCAGGAAGAGCCCAAGAATATGGGTGCCTGGGCCTTCATTCAGCCCTATGTTGAATGGGTTTTCGACCAGATGGGCCGGACGGGCCAGCGCGTGCGTTATACCGGCCGCCCGGCATCGGCTTCGACTGCCACGGGTCTGATGCGGACCCATCTCGCTCAACTGCAGGCTTTCCTCGACGAAGCCCTCGGCCAATAAAGGACAAGAACAATGTCGACTGAAATCCGCGTCCCCACTCTTGGCGAAAGCGTCACCGAGGCCACGATCGGCCAGTGGTTCAAGAAGGTGGGTGACACCGTTTCCGCCGATGAGCCCATCGTCGAGCTTGAGACCGACAAGGTGACCATCGAAGTCCCCGCGCCGGCTGCCGGCGTGCTTGAAGCCATTGCTGCCCAGCCGGGTGAAACGGTGGATGTGGGCGCGCTGCTGGGTGCCATCGGTGGAGCAGCGGCTGGTGTCGCTGCCGCCAAGCCGGCCGAAGCCAAGGCAGAGGTGCCGGCCGCCAATGCCGCCAGCCCCGAGCCGGTGAAGCCGGAAACCGCACCAACTGCTGCCACCAGCATGCCGCCCGCCCCTTCGGCGCAGAAGCTGATCAACGAGGGCGGCCTTGCCGCATCGGAGATCGATGGTTCGGGCAAGCGTGGCCAGGTGCTCAAGGAAGACGTGTTGGCGGCCATGAGCAAGCCGGCTCCCGCCGTGGCCCAGGCGGCACCTGCTTCGGCGCCCGCTGCCAAGCTCGCCGAGGTGCCCAAGGCGCCGGCCGCGCTACGTGCGCCGGTTGCGGCTGACGACGCCAGCCGCGAAGAGCGGGTCAAGATGACCCGGCTGCGCCAGACCATCGCCCGCCGCCTCAAGGACGCGCAGAACACAGCCGCCATGCTGACCACCTTCAACGAGGTGGACATGGCGCCGGTGATGGAGCTGCGGACCCAGTACAAGGATCTGTTCGAGAAGAAGCATGGCGTCAAGCTCGGCTTCATGGGCTTCTTCACCAAGGCCGTGGTGCACGCGCTCAAGGAAATCCCCTCGATCAACGCCGAAATCGACGGCGACGACCTGGTCTACAAGCAGTACGCCCATATCGGCGTGGCGGTGGGCACCGACAAGGGCCTTGTCGTGCCGGTGATCCGCAATGCCGACCAGATGTCGATTGCCGAGATCGAGAAGGGCATCAACGCCATGGGCAAGAAGGCCCGTGACGGGCAGCTTTCCATGGCGGATATGCAGGGCGGCACCTTCACCATCTCCAATGGTGGCGTTTATGGTTCGCTGATGAGCACGCCCATCCTCAATGCACCGCAGTCGGGCATTCTGGGCATGCACAAGATTCAGGAGCGTCCGGTGGTGGTTGGCGGGCAGATCGTCATCCGCCCGATGATGTATCTGGCGCTGAGCTATGACCACCGCATCGTCGACGGCAAGGAAGCGGTGACGTTCCTGGTGCGCGTCAAGGAGAGCCTGGAAGCGCCGGAACGCCTCGTTCTCGACCTCTAGATCGCCGCATTGTTCTGTAGAATTGGGAGGCCCGCTTCGGCGGGCCTTTCTTTTGGTCACGTTCGCGTGGACCAGAGGCCAATTAAGCATTTGGTAGGACGTTGGGCCGCTATGAAGGCGGCTTGGTAATGCGTAGCCTGGAGCGACTTGTTGAAGCGATTGTTGGTGCTGGTCATGTGTCTGGTTTCTCCTGCCGCCATGGCGCAGGAGGCGGGTGACGCCGAGCTGATTGGCGAACTCATGGCCTTTCACGGCTCGCGTGCCATCGTCTCGGCCATGACGACGCATTGCTACGAGACCACCGGGCTCGATGCCGCCTATCAGAGCGCGAACGACAACTGGTATCTGCGCAATATCGGCTTTCTCGATCTGGCCGACCGGGTCGTCGCTCGGCTGGGCGGTGGTGCTGAGGGGCAGCAGCAGGGCGCCGAGACCTATGGCGGCGAGCAGATCATGAGCGCCTATAACCAGGCGCCCGACAAGGATACGTTCTGCCGGGCCTTCCTTGAGCAGGTGGAGAGCGGGGCGCTCGATATCGACCAGCAGCTTCCGGCCGCGCTGGAGAAGGCGCAGGCGATCGCGTCGGAATGATTTTCGGCGCGACGCGGTGAGCCGCGTTGCCGGGCGCACCGCGCTGGTGTAACGGAAGGGCCGCAATAGAGTAGCGGTGCCCCGATGGATTTTCCCTGGCTTGAATTTGCCGGACTTATGCTGGCCTTTGGCATCAACGCCGTCATCCCAGGCGCCGACTTTGCCATGGTGCTGCGCCAGTCCATCGCCCATGGGCGCCGCGCCGCCCTGTTTACCTCCGCGGGAATCGCCACCTCGATCCTGGTTCACGGCAGCTATACGCTGCTGGGGCTCGGTGTGATCGTGGGGCAGTCGCTGCTGCTGTTCAACATTCTCAAATGGGCCGGCGCGGCCTATCTGGTGTGGCTGGCCATTTCGGCGCTGCGCAGCCCACCGCCGCGGCCGCCGGCGGAGAGCGACCTGGCCGCGGCGCGGCGGGGCGATTTTGCCGCCTTTGCTCTGGGTTTTCTGACCAATCTGCTCAATCCCAAGGCCGTGCTGTTCTTCCTGGCGCTGTTCACCACGCTGGTTTCGGTGCGCACGGGCGGCGACATCAAGGTGTTCTATGTGGCCTGCATGAGCATCATGCTTTTTGCCTGGTTCGCATTGGTCTCGGTTTTCTTTACGACACCCTCGGTGCGGCAAGGTTTTTTCCGCTTTGGTCGGTGGTTTAATCGCGTCACCGGCATTACGTTCATCGTGCTGGCGGTTCGCGTGGCGTTCGCGCAGCAACACTAAACAGGTTTCGGGGCTCCTATCATGGCAGACGTTTTCGACCTCACCATCATCGGCTCGGGTCCGGGCGGCTATGTCGCGGCGATCCGCGCGGCACAGCTGGGGATGAAGGTAGCTGTCGTGGAGAAATGGGCCACGCTGGGGGGCACCTGCCTCAATATCGGCTGCATCCCGTCCAAGGCGCTGCTGCATGCATCCGAGATGTTCGAAGAGGCCGGGCACGGCTTCAAGGCGCTGGGTATCGATATTCCGGCGCCGGTGCTGAACCTGCCGCAGATGATGAACCACAAGACCGAGACCGTCGCGGCCAATGTCGGCGGTGTCGACTATCTGTTCAAGAAGAACAAGATCACGACACTGCGCGGCATCGGCACGATCACCGCACCGGGCAAGGTTTTGGTGACGCCGCAGAGCGGGGCCGCCACCGAGGTCGAGACCAAGAATATCGTCATCGCCACGGGTTCGGTTTCGACCGGCCTGCCGGGCATCGAGATCGACGAGAAGACGATCGTGACCTCGACCGGAGCGCTGCTGCTGGAGAAGGTTCCGGGCAAGTTGCTGGTGATCGGCGCCGGCGTGATCGGGCTCGAACTGGGCTCTGTCTGGGCGCGGCTGGGCGCGCAGGTGACGGTGGTCGAGTATCTCGACCGCATCCTGCCGGGCATGGACAGCGAAGTGGCGCGCCAGTTCCAGCGCATGCTGCAGAAGCAGGGCACGGAGTTCAAGCTCTCCAGCAAGGTCACCGGTATCGACAAGCAGGAGGACGGCTCGCTCAAGGTGCGGGTCGAGCCGGCCAAGGGCGGGGACATGGAAATCCTCGATGCCGACGTGGCACTGGTCGCCATCGGCCGCAAGCCGTTCACCGACGGGTTGGGGCTCGACATCGTCGGCGTGGCGCTAGACGAACGCGGCCGGGTGCGCGTCGATCAGCACTACAAGACCTCGGTCGACGGCATCTATGCCATTGGCGACGTGATTGCCGGCCCGATGCTGGCGCACAAGGCCGAGGACGAGGGCATTGCCGTGGCCGAAATCCTCAATGGCCAGGCCGGCCATGTGAATTATGCGGCCATCCCGGCGGTGGTTTATACCAATCCGGAAATCGCCTCAGTCGGCAAGACCGAGGACGAGCTCAAGGCCGAAGGCATCGACTACAAGATCGGCAAGTTCCCCTTCACCGCCAATGGCCGCGCCAAGGCGATGCTGGCGACGCAGGGCTTCGTCAAGATCCTCGCCGATGTCGAAACCGACCGGGTGCTGGGTGCCCATATCGTGGGCAAGAATGCCGGCGAGATGATCCACGAGCTGGTGGTGCTGATGGAATTTTCCGGCTCGGCCGAAGACCTGGCGCGCTCGACCCATGCGCATCCGACGCTGTCGGAAGCGGTGCGCGAGGCGGCGCTGTCGCTGGGCGATGGCGCGATCCATATCTGACGGATTGCTGTTCAAGATGCAGAGGGCTCCGGCATGGCCGGGGCCCTTTTTTGTTGAGGCGAGCCGAAGCGCCGCCTGCAGCGCGGTTATCGATAGACGGACGGACCCCGAGACGTCTTTCGTCTCGTAGTAAGTAAAAATATGAGACGGAAGCCGTCCGACATCTCCCGGCCGCCGTCGCTGCAGCGCCGCCCGCACCCCGGAAGACGGGGCTAGTATGCGGCAGGTCGGGAGGAGGGGGATTAGTTTGTGGCCACGCCCAGAATGTCAGGTGGAGTGGAGGTTTAGCCCTCTCTCCGAGAGGGGATACCCCCACCTAACCTCCCCCTGAAGGGGGAGGGACCGGCTGGTGGTGAGCCACACGAAGCAGGTGTCGGCGTCCAAAGTCATCATACAACATGACATTCATTGTATGTTGACTTATCACTTCGTCTTCCATACCAGTTTCATCACCAAGGCCGCCAAGAGTCCAGAGGGATGACGGGTGGGCTTGAGCGGCGGGATGGAAGACCCCGACCGCGCATCGACGGCATGGGTAGCAACGGCGCGAGGACGGGCCGGACCTGTGCCACCATGTATTTGGGAGGACACCAATGTTTCATCTGCCTAAGCTGGCAGCGACCGCGCTTGTCGCTGCATCCCTGATGGTTTCGACCGCCAGCGCCCAGACGGTGCTGCGCTCGTCCGATACCCATCCCGATGGCTATCCGACCGTCGAAGCGGTCAAGCATTTCGGCGAATTGCTGAGCGAGAAGACGGACGGCCGCTATTCGGTTGAAGTGTTCCACTCCGCCCAGCTCGGCCAGGAAGCCGATACGATCGAACAGACCCAGTTCGGTGTGATCGACCTCAATCGTATCTCGATCGGCGCCTTCGGCACCCAGGTGCCGGAAGCCACCGTGACGCAGCTTCCCTATATCTTCCGCTCGGCCGACCACTTCCATGCCGTGCTGGATGGTCCGATCGGCGAGGAAATCCTGGCCGCATTCGATGCGGTGGATGTTGTGGCCCTGGCCTATTATGATGGCGGCGCCCGTTCGTTCTACAACAGCGAAAAGCCGATCACCTCGCTCGCCGACATGGCGGGCATGAAGATGCGCGTGATGCAGTCGGACATTTTCGTGGACATGGTCGCGGCCTTGGGCGGCAACGCCACGCCAATGCCCTATGGTGAAGTCTATTCGGGCATCCAGACCGGCGTCATCGACGGCGCCGAGAACAACTATCCGAGCTATGACACGGCCGGCCACGCCGAAGTCGCCAAGTTCTATTCGCTGGACGAGCACCTGATGGTGCCCGAAGTCCTGGTGATCTCCAAGATCGTGTGGGATGGCCTGACCCCCGAGGACCAGGCTCTGTTCCGCGAAGCCGCCAAGGAATCGGTGGCCAAGCAGCGCGAGCTTTGGGCTGCCAAGGAAGTGGAATCCAAGGCCGCCGTGGAAGCGCTGGGCGCGCAGGTCAATACGGTCGACAAGGCACCCTTCATCGAAGCCATGAAGCCTGTCTACGAGAAGTATGTGACCGATCCTGCGCTGCAGGACCTGGTTGCCCGCATCCAGGCCACCGAAGGCTAATCAATAACTCTCCGGACCGGCGCCCTGCGCCGGTTCGGTTCCCATTGCTGGGGAGGACTGCACGTGAAGAAGTGGCTTTTGCCGATCAGCCGTGTCCTGGGGCGGCTGTCCGATGCCATGCTGTGGCTGGCCGGTATTGGCCTTGTGAGCATGACCGTGATCGTCGCCTATCAGGTGTTCATGCGCTTCGTGATCAATGCCTCGCCGTCCTGGACGGAGGCGGGCGCCATCATGCTGATGACCTGGTTCATCTTCCTGGGCGCTGCTGTGGGCGTGCGCGAGAATTTCCACATGGGGTTCGACGTGCTGCTCTATGTGCTGCCCCCCAGCGCCAAGCCGTGGCTGCGCGGTATCAGCGACGTCGCCATTTTCGGTTTTGCCTTCGGCATGGTCTGGTATGGCGGGGAATTGGCGATCCGGTTCTGGTCCACCCGCATTCCGGTGCTCGGGCTGCCGACATCCTTCACCTATTTTCCCATCGTGGTTTCGGGCGCGCTGATGTGCCTGTTCTCAGCTGAGCGCTTCCTGCTGCGCCTGGCCGGCGAACCGGTTGACGATATCGCCGCCGACCCGACGATCACCGAGGCCTGACGCGCATGGAATACTGGATTCTCTTTGGTGTCTTCACGGTGCTCATGCTGATCGGCACGCCGATCGCCTATTGCCTGGGCATTGCCAGCTTTGCCACCATTGTCTATCTCGGCCGCCCGGCCATCGTGGTGTTCCAGCAGCTCAATTCGGGCGTCTCGGCCTTCAGCCTCCTGGCCATTCCCTTCTTCATCTTTGCCGGCGACCTGATGATGCGCGGTGGTATCGCGAGCCGGATCATTTCGTTTGCCGGCTCGCTCATCGGGCATGTCCGAGGTGGCCTGGGGCAGGTCAATATCGCCGCCTCGACGCTGTTCGGCGGTATTTCTGGCTCGGCCGTGGCGGAAGCCGCGGCGGTGGGCGGCATCATGATCCCGCAGATGAAAGAGCGCGGCTATGGCGCCGACTATGCGGTTAACGTGACGTCGATGGCAGCGCTGATCGCGCTGCTGCTGCCGCCCAGCCACAACATGATCATCTATTCGCTCTCTGGCGGCGGCAATATCTCGATCGCCGACCTGTTCACCGCCGGCATCATTCCTGGCCTGCTGCTGGCGCTGGCGCTGAGCGTCACCGCCTATGTCGTTGCTATCAAGCGCGGCTATCCGATCGAACCATTTCCAGGTTTCCGCAAGGCCGGGTATTTCTTTGTCGTGGCCATTCCGGGCCTGATGCTGATCGCGATCATCTTTGGTGGCGTGCGTTCGGGTATCTTCACGGCGACGGAAAGCTCCTGCATCGCTGTGTTCTACGCATTGCTGGTGACGCTGCTGGTCTATCGCTCGTTGAGCTGGGGCGAGTTCGTGCATTCGGTGCTGGGCGCGGTGCGGACGACGGCGATGGTGCTGTTCATCATCGGCGCCGCCGCCTCGTTCGGGTGGTTGATGGCCTATCTCAAGGTAGCGATCATTCTCACCGACGGGATTGCGGCAATCTCGTCGGACCCGCTGCTGGTGCTGCTGATGATCAACGTGCTCCTGCTCCTGCTCGGCACGTTCATGGACATGGGGCCGCTCATCATCATCACGACGCCGATCTTCCTGCCGATCGCCAAGTCTTTCGGCATCGACCCGGTGCATTTCGGCGTCATCATGATTCTCAACCTGGGCATCGGGCTCAACACACCGCCACTCGGGCCAGTGCAGTTCGTGGCCGCGGCCGTGGGCAAGATAAGCGTGTGGGAGGCGATGCGCAGCATCTGGCCGTTCTATTTGGCCGGTCTGGTCGTGCTGGGGCTGGTGACCTATGTCCCGGCGCTGTCGCTATGGCTGCCGGCGCTGTTCCGGGGCTGACGATGAGCCTCGACCAGGAGATTGCCGCGCCCGGACGAAAGCCCAAGTTGGCCGATCTTGTCATCGGTACGCTGCGCAAGCGCATCGGCGCGGGAGAATACGGGGCAAGCGGCAAGCTGCCGACCGAAAGCCAGATGACGTCGATCTTCGGCGTGAGCCGTACGGTTGTGCGAGAGGCGATCGCGGCGCTGGCCGCCGACGGGCTGGTGCAGCCCCGCCAGGGCGCCGGGGTCTTCGTGGTGGCCAATGCGGCTGCGCCATTCAATGCGATCGGCGCCGACCGGTCCAACAAGATATCGGTGGCCATCAATGTGCTCGAAGTGCGCATGGGCATCGAGATCGAATCGGCGGGGCTGGCCGCGCTGCGGCGCAGCGCCAGCCAGGAGGCGGCGATCCAGGAGGCGTGGAACGAGTTCGATCGCCTGATGAAACTGGGTACGCCTACCGGCAAGACCGACTTCGCCTTTCACCGCGCCATCGCGGCGGCGACCAATAACCCGTTCTATATCGAGGTGCTGGACGGGCTGGGCAGCCGCACCATTCCGTGTGACGTGGCTTCGCCATGGGGCACCGAGAGCGTGTTGACGTTCGAATACCAGGCCGGGCTGCAGCAAGAGCACCTGGCCATATTGAAAGCCATTTCGGCGCAGGACGCCGAAGCCGCGCGCGAGGCCATGCGACAGCATTTGTCGCTGAGCCAGGAGCGCTATCGCCAGCGGCTGCGCGAACAATCGACGGCCAACCAGGAATAGACATGAGCACCGATTTCGACATCCGCTTCGCCATCGACCCGGTGAGCGCGGCGACGATGAATACCGAGGAATTGCGCGAGCATTTCCTGATCGACGACCTGTTCGCGCCGGGCGCGGTGAACTGGACCTATACCCATTATGACCGCATGGCGGTGGGTGGCGCAGTGCCTGGCGCCAAGGCGCTGGCGCTGGAAACGATCAAGCCGACGGGCACGGCGAACTTCCTCGACCGGCGCGAGCTGATCGCGGTCAATATCGGGGAAGCCGGCACGATCTCGGTCGATGGCACGGACTATGCGATTGGCGAGCGCGACATGCTCTATGTGGGCATGGGGGCCAAGGATGTGCGGTTTGCGGGGGCAGGCGCCAAGTTTTACCTGTTGAGCGCGCCGGCCCATGCCAGCCATCCGACGACGCTGATCAAGCAGAGCGACGCCAAGCGGCTCGACCTGGGGAGCCAGGAGACCGCCAACGAGCGCTCGATCTTCCAGTTCGTCAATGCGGACAGCGTCAAGACCTGCCAGCTGGTGGTGGGGCTGACCAGCTTTGCGCCGGGTTCGGTGTGGAACACCATGCCGGCGCATGTGCACGACCGGCGCATGGAAGCTTACCTCTATTTCGATCTCAAGCCCGACGCCTTCGTGGTGCATCTGATGGGCGAGCCGGACGAGACGCGGCACCTGATCGTGCGCAATGAGCAGGCGGTGATCTCACCGCCCTGGTCGATCCATTCGGGGGCCGGCACGGGCTCCTACACCTTCATCTGGGCCATGGCCGGCGACAATGTCGACTATACCGATGTCGAAAAGGTCGGGATGGACGAGCTGCTGTGACGGACCTCACCGCATTCAGCCTCACCGGCAAGACAGTGATGGTCACCGGCGCCAATACCGGGATCGGGCAGGGCATTGCCCTCTCGATCGGCCGAGCCGGTGGTCGGGTGATCGGGGTCGGGCGCTCGAGCATGGAGGTAACGGCTTCGCTGATGGCCGGGCAGGGGGCGGACTTCGTCGAGGTCCGTACCGATCTGGGCTCAACCAGCGCGGCGCAGGCGATGTTCGATGCGGCCTGGGACGAGCACGGACCCATCGACGGGCTGGTCAACAATGCCGGCATCATCAAGCGGGTCGATGCGGTGGACTTCACCGAGGCCGACTGGGACCAGGTGATGGACATCAACCTCAAGACGATGTTCTTCCTCTGCCAATCGCTGGGCCGGCGGGCGCTGGCGGCAGGGCGGGGTGGCAAGATCGTCAACATCTCGTCGATGCTGAGCTTCCAGGGCGGTATCCGCGTGGCCAGCTATACGGCTTCCAAGAGCGGCGTATTGGGCATTACGCGGCTCCTGGCCAATGAATGGGCCGCCCGGGGCATCAACGTCAATTCCATCGCGCCGGGCTATATCGAGACCAACAATACCGAGGCTCTGCGGGCCGATCCGGACCGGTCGGCGTCGATCCTGGGACGCATTCCGGCGGGACGCTGGGGGGCGCCATCCGACATTGGCGACGCGGCGGTGTTCCTGCTGTCGAACGCCTCCAACTATATGCATGGCGCCGTCATCCCGGTGGATGGCGGCTGGCTGGCGAGGTAAGGCAATGACTGAACAGAAGCTGTTTGCGCAGGCGGGCGAGGGTCAAACGATCGAGCTGGCGCCGGGCAATACGCGGCGGGTGCTGATCCATACGCCCGAGCTGATGCAGGTGGAATTCGGCTTCGACAAGGGCGCCGTGGGCGCGCTGCACAGCCATCCGCATGTGCAGGTGAGCTATGTGGCCGAGGGGAGCTTTGAGGTGACCATCGACGGCAAGACCGCGGTGGTCGGCACCGGCGGCAGCTTTATCGTGCCGAGCGGGCTAGTGCATGGCGTGGTGGCGCTGGAGAAGGGGCGGCTGGTGGACGTGTTCACGCCGCTGCGGCAGGACTTCTTGTAGTTCAACGCAAGCGGCGAAACCCCTTCCCCCGATTTTTCCGGTTGAACGCCGCAAAAATCACCCTCTCCCACAAGGGATGAGGGGGGCTTACCCAATCTCCTCCAGCATCGCCGCATAGGCCGCTTCATGTGTTCCCGCCCAGTTGTCCATTCCCGGCTTCGTGAGCACGCCCCGCCGGGGCGGGATGAAGCTGTAGGTGCGGCGCACGGGCTCTTCGCGCCATTGCAGGTTGAAGGCGGCCAGCCTTGGGAAGAATTCCATGTCGGAATAGGGCAGATGGTCGTGGACCCACCAGGCCATGGTTTCCCAATCGCCGGTGCGCTGGTAGTAGGAGACGAAGCGGTTGACGACCAGGCAGGCGGTGGCGCCCATGCGGCCGGATGCATCGCGGCGGTCCCAGATGTGGCTGGCATGGTTGGTTTCGTTGCGACCGCAATTGAGCTTGTTGATATTGCCGAAGTGGTTGACCTCGGACGAGCGATAGGCCGAGCGGATGGAGATCTTGCCAAAGCGCGCCTGCAGCGGTTCGAGCAGGGTCTCACACAGCATCTTGCCGGCGGCGATGGCGAGATCGGGATCGTCGGGAATGTTGGCAAAGCCGTGGATGACAGCGATCTCGGAATAGAGGAAATCGCGCAGGAAGAAATTCTCGCTGAGGCGGATGCGGCCGAGGTCTTCGAGGCTTTTGACGGATTTGGGCTGGCGCATGGCGGGTCTCGCTGGACGCGGCAATCTCTTGCGATAACGTGGTTCCGACAACCCGGTTTCGACTGAGCGTATGGAGACGTCGTGCTAGAGGTCATTTTCTATATCGCCATCACTGCCGAGGCGATGACGGCGGCGCTGGCGGCCGGCCGGCGCAACATGGACTGGTTTGGCGTCTGCCTGCTGGCCTGCGTGACGGCGCTGGGTGGGGGCACGATCCGCGACCTCTTCCTCGATCACTATCCGCTCTACTGGGTTGAGAACCCCTATATCCTGCTGCTGGTCTGCGGCGCGGCGCTAGTGACCATCGCCATAGCGCGTGTGGTGGACAAACTGCGCTGGCCGTTCCTGTTGCTCGACGGGTTGGGCCTGGTGGTGTTTACCATCATCGGCTGCAACATCGCCATGGAAGTCGGTGCCCATCCGGTGATCGTGCTGGTGGCGGGGATGGTGACCGGCATTTTCGGCGGCATATTGCGGGACGTGCTGTGCAACGATGTGCCGCTGGTGTTCCGTGGCGAACTCTATGCCACGGTCTCGATCGTCACCGGGGCGATCTACTATTTCGGGCTGATGGCCAATATCCAGTCCGACGTGGTGATCCTGGTGGCCATTGCCGTGGGCTTTCCGTTGCGCATGCTGGCCATCATCTACAAGTGGGAAATGCCCAAATTCGTCTATGACAAGGATTGGCGATGAAACCGGCGCGTATCGTGCTGTCGCGGCGGGCGGGCTTTGATCTGCAGGCGATCTCGCAAGCGCTGAACGGCCTGCCGGCGCAGTCGGTGGCGCGCCCGGGACCGTGGGGAAACCCGTTCACCATCGACGATGTAGCCGCCGAGCTTGGGCTTGGGAAGGATGCTGCGCAGGCCGAGGCCGTGGCGCGCTATGGACGGTGGATCAGCGGAGCAATCGAAGGGCCCAAGCCACCTCCGGCCCGCGAGAAAATCCGCGCCGAGCTGGGCGGCAAAAACCTTGCTTGCTGGTGCCGGGCGGGCTCGCCGTGCCATGTCGATACCTTGCTCCGGCTGGCGAACGAATAGCGGAAGCGAAGAAGGGCTTTTCGCCTGCGCAGTCCTGTGGCAAGGACTACCATACAAGAGTTGGAGTGCCTGATTTGCGACAGACGTGGCGGTGGTTCGGTCCCAAGGACCAGTGCAGCATCGACGACATTACCCAGGTGGGTGCGGCGGGCGTGGTCAGCGCCTTGCATCATGTGCCCAATGGCGTCGTCTGGTCGCCCGAAGAGATCGCCAAGCGGCATGCCGAGATCGCGACGCGCAAGGATGGCTCGGCATCGGGGCTAACCTGGGATGTGGTGGAGAGCCTGCCGGTTTCGGAAGACATCAAGAAGCAGAAGAGCGACTGGCGCGAACACATAGAAAACTACAAGGTTTCCATGAGAAATCTTGCAGACAGCGGCATCGAAGTCATCTGCTACAATTTCATGCCGGTGCTGGACTGGACGCGCACCGATCTGCGCTGGACGGTGCCCAATGGCGGCTCGTGCATGCGGTTCGACATCAATGATTTCGCCGCTTTCGACATTCATGTGCTGGAGCGCCCAGGGGCGGCAACCGACTATAGCAATGCCATAGCCGATGAGGCGGAGCGGCGCTTTTCGGGCATGGACGAAGCGGCGCGCAAGCAGCTGGCCCGCAATGTCACCATGGGCCTGCCGGGTTCGACGGAATCCATGTCGCTGGAAGATGTGCGCGCGCATCTCGACGAATATGGCGGGATCAGCCGCGAGCGGCTGCGGGCCAATTTCGTCGATTTCCTCGATGCCGTGGTGCCTACCGCCGAGGATCTGGGGCTGCGGCTCTGCTGCCATCCGGACGACCCCCCGTTCGCGCTGCTCGGCCTGCCGCGGGTGATGTCGACCGAGGCCGACTACAAGTACATCCTCGACGCTGTCGACAGCCCCGCCAATGGCATGACGCTGTGCTCGGGCTCGCTGGGCGCGCGGCCGGACAATGACCTGCCGGGGATGATGGAGCGGCTGGGCGACAAGGTGCATTTTCTGCATCTGCGCAACGTCAAGCGCGATAGTGACGACATCGTGGGCTCGTTCTATGAGGCCGAGCACCTGGCCGGCGACACCGACATGGTGGCGCTGATCGCGGCCGTGGTGCGGGAGGAGAACAAGCGCAAGGCGGTGGGCCGCAAGGACCACACCATTCCCATGCGTCCCGACCATGGGCAGGATATCCTCGACGATCTCGGCCGGCGCTCGCAGCCGGGCTATCCCACCATTGGGCGGATGAAGGGGCTGGCGGAACTGCGTGGGGTGATGACTGCGCTGGAGCACGCGCAACTGGGACTGGTTCGCTAGAAATCTGGGGGCGGCGGCGCCGCTGCCCCCTGTTGTGTCCACGTTTGGGCCATTAATTTACGACTCGTCAAAGTGTTGGGGCCAGTGTCGAACCTCGTTTGGTGCGAGGCGGTCGTGGTGGCTTTAACGTTTTTTCAGCGGGTGGTGCGCCGGTTGGTGCCGGCGCTGGTCGAGGAGATCGACCAGCAGCAGCGCATGATCGCCGAGTTGACCCGAGCCAAGGATGAGGCCGAGCGGGCCAACGGCGCGAAGTCGGAATTCCTGGCCCGGATGAGCCACGAGCTGCGCACGCCGCTCAATGCCATATTGGGCTATTCGGAAATGCTGCTTGCCGACCCCGAGCTGGAGGGGCGCAACAAGCAGGCGGCGGACCTGCAAAGGATCCACGCCGCCGGCCAGCATATGCTGGCCATGGTCAGCGATATTCTCGATATTTCCAAGATCGAGGCCGGCAAGATGGCTCTGCATCTGGAAGATGTGGATCTCGACTGGCTGATCGACGAGGTGGAGGAGGCCGCGACGCCCATGGCGGCCAAGAACAACAACAGCTTCGTGGTGGAACGCGGCCCGGAACTAGGCAGCTTGCGCGCGGACGTGACCAAGCTGCGGCAGGCCATTTCCAACCTGCTGTCAAATGCGGCCAAGTTTACCCATAACGGGCAGATCACCCTTTCGGTCAAACGCCAGGGCGACTGGATGAATATTGCGGTTGCCGATACCGGCATCGGAATTTCTCAGGAGCAGCAGAAGCTGCTCTTTGCCGATTTTGCGCAGGCCAGTCCCGGAATAGCGGCGGTCTATGGCGGGACCGGGCTGGGATTGTCGCTGAGCCAGGATTTGTGCCGCCTGATGGGTGGGCAGATCGCGTTGGAGAGCGAACTGGGCAAGGGCAGCCGTTTTACCATCAGCCTGCCGGCCCCGGTTGAGAACCCGGTGCAGGAACCTGTCGTGGCCGCCAGCGCATCGTCGGCACGCGCTGAGGATGAGGGCGGCGACGCCGACGCAGAGGCCTTGCCGCCCAAAGGCGCGGAGCGGAACGCGATCGATCCCGAACACCGCCGCCGCGTGCTGGTGGTGGACGACGACCAGAATTTCCTCGGTATCGCCGAGCGGCTGTTCATCAAGGAAGATTTCGTGCCGATCTGTACCGATGCGCCGCAATCGGCGCTGCAGATCGCTCGCACCGTCAAGCTGGATGCGATTTTTCTCGATATCCTGATGCCCGGCTTTGACGGGTGGGACGTGTTGGCAGCGCTCAAAGCCGACCCGATGACGTCGGATATTCCGGTGTTCATGATCTCGGTGCTCAGCGAGCGCGGCAGGGCTTTGGCGGCGGGCGCGGATGGCATCGTGGTGAAGCCGTTCGATGCGAGCAAGATCAAGGCAGCGCTGGCGGGGCTGCGGGCTACACGCGGTCCGCTGCGCGCCGTGGCCGGCAATCGGTAGGGGCAGCGCGGGCATGATCGTCAATCCGGTTTTGGGCCTGGTATCTGCCATCAACGGCCTCTTCGATCGCGCCATCGGGGCGGCCGGCCTTTCACCGCAAATCCGCGGCAAGCTGCTGCGCCAGCAACTGGATTCGGTCGGGCGCATGATGCCGGTACTGGTGGCGGCGTCGCTGGTGGTCGTGGTGGCAGTGCTGGCGCTGACCTGGCGGTCGGTGATGTTCTGGCCCCTGTTGGTGGTGGGCGGCGTGATTGGGCTGATCGGCATGCACAGTGTCTCTCTGGCGGTGGACTGGCGCCATGGACAGGTAACGGTGCCGCCTGGGTCGGCGAGCCGTAGCGTCATTTATTCGGCGGTGCTGGGCACGCTGTGGGGCGTCGTGGTCAATGTGCTACCGATCGAACAGGACGGGACGATGCGGGGCGTCGCGGCCATGGGCGTCAGCGGGCTGCTGTGCATCGCGATGATGGCGCTGGTCAATTATCCGCAAGCGCTGGCGGCCTTCGCCATCCCCCTGGTCATCGGGGGGCTCGCCGCAGTGCTGGGGTTGAGTTCTTCCCTCGACATGTGGATGCATGGCACATTGCTCATCGGCCTCACGCTCATCATGGCAGTGATTGCGCGCCACCACGCCGCGGCGTTCGTGGCGCATCGGGGCGCCGAAGCGCTGGTCAAGGAAAAGGGCGAGATTATCGGTCTGCTGCTGCGGGAGTTTGAGCAAGGCGCGTCGGACTGGATCTGGGGCTTTGACGCAGGCGGCGCCATCAACAGCATGTCGGCCGGCTTCACTACGGCGACCGGCGTGCCCGAAGCGGCGCTTATGGGCGCCGATTTCGTGGATTTCCTGCGCTGCATCACCCCGCCCAACGATCCGCTGATGACCCATCTGGAGCGCGACATGACGGGGCGGCAGACGTTCCAGGATGTCGAATTGCGGGTGACGGCCGACGGAAGGGAATGCTGGTGGAGCCTGACCGGCAAGCCAGCTGTCGATGAATCCGGCAATTATACCGGCTATGTCGGCACCGGATCGGACGTGACCGAAAGGAAGGCCGCCGAACGGCGCATCGCCTTGCTGGCGCATCACGACTCCATGACGGGCCTGCTCAACCGCACCAAGTTCACCGAGCAGCTCAACAGCTGCGTGGCGCGGTTGGAGCGCTATGGCACGGCTTTTTCGATCCTGTTCCTCGACCTCGATCAGTTCAAGGCGGTCAATGACAGCCGAGGCCATATGGCTGGGGATCGGCTGCTGGTACAGGTGGCCAAGCGGATGCAGGCCATGGTGCGGGAGACCGATTTCGTCGCGCGGCTGGGCGGCGACGAGTTTGCCATCATCCTGCCCAATGATGGCAATGTGGAGAGCGCCAGCGGGCTGGCGACGCGCCTGATCGAGCAGATCGGCCATCCCTACCTGCTCGATGGCGAGCCGCTGAGCATCGGGGTCAGCATCGGCATAGCCATAGCGCCGCTAAACGGGACAAGGCCGGACCAGATCCTGCGCAATGCCGATCTGGCACTCTATCGCGCCAAGGCGGACGGGCGCTCGGTGTTCCGGTTTTTCGAGAGCCAGATGGATTCCGAGGCGCGGCAGCGCCGGCTGCTGGAAGTGGAACTGCGCGACGCGCTGCTCAACAATGAACTGGTGCTGTATTACCAGCCGGTGGTGGCCGCGAGCGACGAAAGCCCGATCGGCTTTGAGGCGCTGATCCGCTGGAACCATCCCAGCCGCGGGCTGGTGCCGCCGGCCGAATTCATTCCCATTGCCGAGCAATCCGGCCTCATTGTCGACATTGGTGACTGGACCATCCAGCAGGCATGCATGGCTGCAGCGACCTGGCCCGAGCACCTGACGGTGGCGGTGAACGTGTCCGCCAACCATTTCCGCCGCGCAGATATCGCGCTCATCGTGCAAAAGGCGCTGGCGATCTCCGGGCTGGCGCCGCAGCGGCTCGAAATCGAGATCACCGAGGGGCTGCTGCTGGAGAAGCCGGATGAGGTGATCGAGAAGCTGGGAGAAATCCGGGCGCTCGGTGTCGCCATCGCCATGGACGATTTCGGCACGGGCTATTCGAGCCTGAGCCACCTAACGAAGTTTCCGTTCGACAAGATCAAGATCGACCGGGCCTTTGTCGGCGCTTCATGCGACGACGCGGTGTCGCGGGACACTCTCAAGGCCATTGCCCTGATGGGCAGAACGCTGGGGCTCACGATCGCCGCCGAGGGGGTGGAGACCAAGGAGCAGGCGGACTTCCTTTCCGCCATAGCCTGCCAGCAGTTGCAGGGCTTCTACTTCTCCCGCCCGCTCGACAGCATGGACCTGCCGCACTATCTGCTGACCCATGTGCTGACGCAGGCACCGGCGCTGAAGGCGGCGGCGGAGGCCAAGCTGGCGGGACTGGCGGGCTAGTCTTCCAGCAGGTAGGCGCCAGCGCGGGCAGGCAGCACTTCTGTGCCGACGATCTTGGCGATGCTGGCGCCGCGAACCACGTATTTGCCCGAAACGCGCGACAACACGAAGCCATCGGTGCCGGCCAGGATGGGACGGCGGGCGATGAAGGCGTCGGGGCCGTCCATGGCGATGAGATCGGCGATAGACTGGCCCTTGCGGACGCGGTCGCCCAGTTCCACCCGATAGGCGAGCAGCCCGGGCGCGTCGACGCGCAGCACTTCGGTGGCCTCGAAGGGGGTGGGCGCCGGGGCCGGCGACGGACGCTGGCCGGGGTCGGCGGCGGCGATCAGGCCGCGGCTGGCGAAGAAACCGAAGAGGCCCGCTGCATCGTCCTGCCCAATGGCGTCGAAGCTGTCGGCGCGGCCGCGATATTCGAGTGTCGCGGTTTCCGCACCGATGGGAATGGGATGGTCGGGATGGGCGAGGCGCGCCTTGCGATAGAGCGTGGGCAAGACTTCATCGAAGGAGCCGCCGCCGCTGTCTTCGGCCGTGAGTGTGGCGGCGACGCCCATCCAGTCGGCAAGGTCCTGCAGGCCGGGCATCAGCTCGGGCGAGGTGAAGATGTGCTTGAGGCTGTCGTCGTCGCAATGGAGGTCGAGCACGATGTCGGCCGCCACGGCGGATTTGAGGACCAGCAAGCGCAACTGCTGGATCGCGGTCGCCAGGCGCTGGGAGTCGATCCAGGCGATGACCGCGGCGCGAATGGTGGCGATGTTGGCGGCGGGATCGGCGGAGAGTTTGCCGGCTATAGCATCGGCAATGCGCGGGTAGAGGTCGGGCCAGCGGCGGTTGTAGTTGACGCCGGTTTCGATGTCGTAGCGGCCGATGTGATGGCGCAGGGAGAAATTGGCGAGGCCGAGCGGGTTGACCGAGGGGAAAATGGTGAAGTGGGCCCTGAGTTGGCCGGCTGCGTCGGCGTCGCGCAGGCGGGGCAGCAAATGGTGCAGGGCCATGGTGCCGGGCTGTTCGTCGGCATGAAGCGCGGCCTGCAGGTGGACGCGGGTTGACGCGTCGGCAGGACCGACCGTGTAGCAATAGAGATCAATGGCGGCGCCGGGCGTATCGCCGGCCAGCACCGTGCGATGCAGTTGGAAGGTCATGTCAGGTCCTCAGCGCAGCCATTTGGGCGCGTAGCGCATTCCCGGCGCTGCCGGCATATGGCGCATCAGGCGGCGATAGACCAGCCCGAACAGGAAGAAGACTACCAGCGACACGGCCAGGAAGTAGAGCGCCGCGACGGAGAAATGCAGGAAGGCATTGTAGTCGCGCTCGAACAGCTCCTTGGCCGTGATCATCAGGTCCTTTTGCAGGCCGATGACCGGCAGGGCGAAATAGACGATGCAGGTGGCGTGGAACAGGAAGACCACTTCATTGGTGTAGGCCGGCCAGGCGAGACGGATGAGATTGGGCCAGATGACGTGGCGGAACTGCTGGCTCCCGGACATGCCATAGGCGCGGGCCGCCTCGATCTCGCCGCGCGGTACGGCGCGCAGGGCGCCGTGGAAGATCTCGGCAGTATAGGCGGCCGTGTTGAGCGTCAGCACGAGCGGGCCGATGAACAGCGGGTGCAGCACGAACCAGGAGATGCCCCAGGGCTTCCACACGGAGACGTTGAACGATAGCGCCAGCGAATAGAGCATGAAGAACTGGATAAAGAGCGGGGAGCCGCGGAAGGCATAGACATAGCCGCGGCTGAGCCGCGAAATCAGCGGATTGGACGAGGCTTTGCCCAGCGCCAGAAAGACCGCGAAGACAAAGCCGAGTGGGATCGAGGCGGCGGCGAAGTAGATGTTGAACAGGACGGCCGGCGCGAACAGCCCGAACTCCTGAAGGAAGCTGCCCATCAGCGCGCCTCGCTCAATATGCCGCGACCGGCGCGGCGCATGATGGCGTTGAACACCTTCTCGGAAACCAGGGTCACGAGGATGTAGAAAACGAAAAGCACCAGGTAATAGCGCCAGCGCCAGTCATCATGGACCAGACCAACGGCGGGCAGGAAATTGGGGGCGCCGAGGCGATCGGCCCAGAGCACGATATCGGCGATCTGCAGCAGCGACAGCAGGGAGGTGGCCTTGACGATCAGCATCCAGACATTGGAGAGACCGGGCAGGGCATAGACCCACATCTGGCGGATATGGACGCGCCAGAGCACCTGACTGGCGCTCATGCCATAGGCGCGGGCGGCTTCGAGCTGTCCCTTGGGCACCGAGCGCAGGGCGCCGTGGATGACATTGGTGGCGAAGGCGCCATAGACCAGGCCCAGCGAGACGGAGGCGAGGATGAGGTATTCGGGCGTGCCGAGGAACCAGTTGGCCTCCTTGCAGGGCGGCCAGGCGGCAGACTGGGCCGCGAGCGTTTCGGGCGTGCAGACCTGGCTGGCGATGACCCATTCCACCGCCTGCTCGAAGGCGAGCGGGAAGAACAGGAAGAACAGCACGTCCGGCACACCGCGCACTATGGATGAGTAAATCGTGCCGATCAGGCGCAGGGGCAGAAAGCTGGAATTCTTGAGGGTGGCGCCGGCAAGGCCGAAGACGACAGCGAGCGTCCCGCCAAAAAGGGCGGCGAAGATGGTGAACTGGAAGCTCGCATACCAGGTGAGATGCTTGCCGTTGGTGATGTAGCTCAGCCAGAAGGCGAGGTCTTCGCTCATGGGCTGAGGGCCTTGTCGGCGTGCATCAGGGCAAGTCCTTCGAACGGCATACGGGCTCCCGTCACCCCCTCCCACCCTCCCCCATCAAGGGGGAGGTGCTGCATCGGGGATGTGGCACGATACTGCCAGGCCCACCGGTCCGACACCTCCCCCTTGATGGGGGAGGCTGGGAGGGGTGGGCAGCAGGCTCAATGCTTGCGGCTATTCAGCGAAATATGGTCCGCGACCTTCGAACCACTGCGCAATCAGCTTGTCGACGGTGCCGTCGGCCTTGAGGGCGGTCAGGGCGTCGTTAATCTTGGCCTTGAGCTCGGCTTCGTCCTTGCGGAGGCCAGCGCCGACGCCGTTGCCGATCATCACGTCTTCGCCGACAAATTCCAGCGCGCCGCTGGAGGCGGTAACGACCGGCTCGAGATAGGCGCCATCGGCCAGAATGGTGTCGAGATTGCCGGCTGCCAGATCAGCCATGGCCTGATCGGCAGTGCCGAAGGAGACCACGGTATTGGCGGTGCCAAGATTCTCTTCGGCATAAGCGGCCTGGATGGTGCCGCCCTGGACGCCGACGCGCTTGCCTTCGAGGGCAGACGGGTCGATGCCAGCGCCGGCAGCGGCGACGAACTTGGACGGATCGGGTGGGAAGTAGTTATCGGAAAAGTCGATGGTCTCAAGGCGTTCGTCGGTGATCGACATGCCGGCCATGATCACGTCGTAGTTGCCCGCGAGCAGGTTCGGGATGATCGAATCCCAGTCGTTGGTGATCCATTCGCAGGTGAGGGCGGCCTGGGCGCAGATGGCGTTGCCAAGGTCGATCTCGAAGCCAGCAGGTTCGCCGGCATCGTTGAGGAAGTTCCAGGGCGCATAGGCGCCTTCGGTGGCGATGCGCACCGTTTCCTGCGCCTGGGTGGCGGAACCGAGGGCCAGGATGGCCGCTGCCGCGATGATAAGCTTCTTCATCTGTTTCTCCGTTGCTTATTCTTGTCGTTGTGCCCATTGGCCGGGCCTGGTCATCAAAGCCGCCTAGGTGTGGCTGGCGGCGTTGAGGAATTGCTTGAGGCGCGCAGATCTGGTGGCGCCGAATACCTGTTCGGGTGTGCCTTCCTCCTCAATGAGACCCTGATGGAGGAAGATGACCCGGTCACTTACCGATCTGGCGAATTCCATGTCGTGGGTGACCAGAACCATGGTGCGGCCTTCGTCGGCCAGCACTTTGATGACGCGCAGCACTTCGACCTCAAGTTCGGGATCGAGCGCGGAGGTGGGTTCATCGAACAGCATGACGCGCGGATTGATGCAGAGGGCGCGGGCGATGGCGGCACGCTGCTGCTGCCCGCCGGAAAGCTGGGCGGGGTAGCTGTCGGCCTTTTCAAGAATGCCGACCTTGGCCAGCATGGCCAGCGCCTCTTCCTCTACTTCGCCTTTGGCCCGGCGCTGCACGACCAGCGGCGCTTCCATGACATTTTCGAGGATGGTCATGTGGGCCCAGAGATTGAAGCTTTGAAACACCATGCCCAGTTCGGAGCGAATGCGGCGAATCTGGTTCTCATCGGCGATCTGGCGATGGGGCGCCGCGCCGCGCAGCTTGATCTCCTCACCGTCGATGGCGACCAAACCGCTATCGGGCACTTCAAGCATATTGATGCAGCGCAGCAGGGTGGACTTGCCGGATCCGGACGAGCCGATCAGCGACACCACCTCGCCCTCGCGGGCCGAGAATGAAATGCCCTTGAGCACGTCGAGGGCGCCGAACGATTTGTGCAAGTCGCGGATCGCCACGACAGGCCACGTCTCCGCGATTGCGGGGGCAGCTTGCGCCATACTCACCCATAGCCCGCCGAAGCGGGTGCCTTCCTGACCGGCGACTGCCTTATTTTAAGGCTGGCAGTCTTGACCGCCGTCAAGAAAAGCAAAAGCGCGTGAGATAGCAAGCGGAAATGATGGTAGCCCACGGCCATGCGCTGCGGTATCGAAGCGCAGGTGTCGGCTGGAGGGGCCATGTTTTATCTATTGGCCAAAGCGTTCTGGGTGATCGCGCAACCGCTCAGCATCATCGTGCTGCTGATGCTGGCGGGGATTGTGCTGTTGGCGCTGGGGCGGCGGCGGCTGGGACTTGCCGCGCATATCGGGGCGCTGTCCGTGCTGGTCCTGTGCGGGTTTACCTCGTTTGGCGTTCTGCTCATCCGGCCGCTGGAGGAGAGGTTCACCCGCCCGTCCCCCATGCCCGAGACGGTCGATGCCATCATCGTGCTGGGTGGGTCGACGTTGGCGCGGATCAGCACCGCGCGAGGCGTGGCCGAACTCAATGATGCCGGGGATCGCCTGACCGACGCGGTGGTGCTCGCCCGGCGCTATCCAGAAGCGCGAATCGTGTTCTCGGGTGGGGTAGGCCTCATGGAGCCAGGCGGGGAGCCGGAGGCGGCTACGGCAGAACGCCTGTTGCTGGCAATGGGGATCGCGCCGGCGCGGCTGGTGCTGGAAGACCGGTCCCGCAATACCGACGAGAATGCCGATCTGACGGCGGCCATGCTGGGAAATGATACGGGCACGGCGCTGCTGGTGACGTCAGCATTCCACATGCCGCGTTCGGTGGGGTTGTTCCGGCGGGTCGGTCTCGATGTCGTGCCCTGGCCAACCGATTACCGGAGTTCGGGTCAGGAGGGGTTCGGGCTCGATTTTGCCAATCCGGTGCATAGTCTGAATACCGCCAGCATCGCCATGAAGGAATGGATCGGGCTTGCGGTCTATCACTGGACGGGCCGGATAGACTCGATCCTGCCGGCTCAAGCCTCGAACTGATCGGCGGGCACGACAAGGCGGTAGCGAACGCTGTCTGGTTCGATGCTGAACTCGGCCGTGCCGCCGACCGACAGGGGGACGATGCGTTCGAGGACCAGCGTGCCAAAGCGCGGCTCGTGCACGGTTTTGTCGGTGTCGATACCGGCTTCCTGCCATTCAATGACCAGGTCGGCTTCCTGCCCCGGATGCGCGACGATCTGCGCGTCCACCCAGACGTGTCCTGGTTTGCCGTTGGCCAGCGCACCATGCAGCACCGCATTGGCGCCGAGCTCGTGGATCGCAAGGCCAATATGGAGGGAGGCATTGGGCCCCAGCAGCGGATTTTCTCCGGTAACGCGGACCTCGGCCAAAAGGGCGGAGCCGACGCGGGTGAGCTGGGACGTGACCAGGGTCTGCAGATAGGTGCCGCGCCAATTGCTTTCGGTGACAAGGTCCTGCGTGCTGGAGAGCGCATGCAGGCGGCCGCGGAACTTGTTGAGGAAATCCTGGATGTCGCCACTGTGGTGCGCCGTCTGCATGGCCACCGACTGCACGATGGCCAGCAGGTTCTTGGAGCGGTGGCTGACCTCGCGGAGCAGGGAGGCGACGGCAAGCTCGCGTGCCCTTGTATCGGTGATGTCGGCGATAACGGCGATGGCACCCTCTTCGTCGGGCAGCAGGCGAGCCTCAAAGAGCCGGCGGCGCAGGCCCTCTCCGAGACTGAACTCGATCAGCTGCTCCTCGCCGCTATCGCGGACATGGTCATGGGCAGCGGCAAATTGGGTGGCAATATCGGGCGGAAGTATATCGGCCTCGCGGCGACCGATGAGGTTCTGGTCCGGCCAGTCGGGCGGAGGGTTTTCCACAAGATCAAAACGGTGATCGGCGTCCTGGTGCAAGACACATATGCGTTGGCCCCGCAACCCTGCGGACAAGGCGCGCAACCTTATCGGCGATGGTGGTTCTGGAAGGGGCGGCATGGACATTACTCGATACATATATCGGCAGGGACCGGGAAAACCATAACCCCACCACAGGCGAGGCCATGGTAAAATCCTGGTCGGCCAAGGGGTTGAGTCAAGTCCGCCTGCTGAAGCCAACAACCAGCGAGATGACCAGAAAGGCGAGAAACAGGAAGAACAGGAGCTGCGCCATTCCGGCCGACGCGCCGGCAATGCCGCCGAAGCCAAGCACGCCGGCAATGAGGGCAATCACGAGGAAGACCAATGCGTAGTAGAGCATGTCATTCTCCTTGTTGAGATCGCTGTCCGGACAACGGCCCGCTCGGTGGCTGGTTCCTGTCCAGACAAGAAAAAGGCCGGGATAACCCGGCCTTAAGGCGATCAGCATGGAGCCTTCGGCACGCATTTCAGGCCGCGGCGCGCGACCCCTCGTCGAAGAACAGGGCCTGGCTGATCAGCGCCTTGACCATGTCGGGGTTGAACGGCTTGGTGACCAGGAACGTCGGCTCGGGCCGCTCGCCGGTCAGCAGGCGCTCGGGGAAGGCGGTGATGAAAATCACCGGCACCGAATGGCTGTTGAGGATATCGTTGACCGCATCGATACCGGAGCTGCCATCGGCAAGCTGAATATCGGCCAGGATCATGCGCGGGTGGGTCTGGGCAAAGAGATGAACCGCTTCCTTGTGGGTGCGGGCAACACTCACAACCTTGTGGCCCAGGCTTTCGACCAGTTGCTCGATATCCATCGCGATCAGTGGCTCGTCCTCGATGATCATGATCTCGGTCGCCACCTGGCGGGAAATCTCGATCGAGGCCTCGTCGAGCAAGGAGGCGAATTCGGCCTCGGACACCGCCAGGATCTCAGTGGCCTGGGCATGGGTGAAGCCTTCGACCGCAACCAGCAGAAATGCCTGGCGGGGGCGAGGCGCCAGATTGGCGAGATTGCTGGCAGCCCGCTTTTCCCAGGCGAAGGAAGATGCGGGTTGCGGCACTTTGACGGAGGAGGTCGAAAACAGCGCAGAAAACAGCTTGTAGAGTGCGATGCGATCGTTGCTCGCCTCGGGGAATAGCGAGATGTCGGCTATGAGAGCTTCCAATGTGGCTGCCACGTAGGCATCGCCCGAGGTCTGCGACCCGGTTACGGCGCGAGAAAACCGCCGCAGATACGGCAGGTGCGGAGCAATCCGCGTGGACAAAGTCATTAGTATGAACTCCCAGTGACGCTCGAGGCTCGTGGATAGCACGAAACCAGAAAACGGCGTTTCCCAAACAAAGTTCCTGACTGTGCGGAACTTTTTTTCGGGCTATGCATTCTGTCCGCCAATGTGGGCAAACTCAACATATCCGACGGTCTAGACACGGCATGATGAAGGACAAACTGGTGACCCAGCAACGTATGCGGACGCAGGCGGGGCGGGCGGATGATGGGCTGGGTCCGAATACGGATATCGGCGCACGGCTGCGCGCGCTCTACGGGGCTGTTCAGGACGAAGGCGTGCCCGAGCAGTTGCTCGACCTGCTGGAAAGACTCGATAGTGCCGAGCAGGCGCAGAAGCCGAAAAGTGCTTCGCGTGACGGAGAATAGCGGCATGACCGCAGAACCGACTTCGTTCAAGCGAGAAATGCTGGCGACCTTGCCCAGCCTACGCGCCTTTGCGGTGTCGCTGACCGGCAAGCACGACAAGGCCGACGACCTGGTGCAGGACACGGTGATGAAAGCCTGGGCGAAGCAGTCCAGCTTCGAGATGGGCACCAATATCAAGGCCTGGCTTTTCACCATCCTGCGCAATGAATTCTATAGCCAGATGCGCAAGCGCGGCCGCGAGGTGCAGGACAGCGACGGTGCGTTTACCGAGCGGCTGTCGGTGCACCCTGCCCAGTATGGCTCGATGGACATGCAGGACTTCAAGAAAGCGCTGTCGCAATTGCCCGATGACCAGCGTGAGGCGGTGATCCTGATCGGCGCGTCCGGTTTTTCCTATGAAGAGGCCGCCGCAATCTGCGATTGCGCTGTGGGTACCATGAAGAGCCGCGTAAGCCGGGCCCGGACACGACTTCAGGATATCCTGCAGATCAGTGGCGAGGCCGATTACGGTCCCGATGCGGTCTCGGCGCAGGTGACCACGACCAACCATACATTCTAGCCGCGACTGGCACGACATTGCTCTCCGAAGGCAGCCATAGCGCGTAGGAGCGCATGCTCGATGACCATCTCCTGAGCCTGGGCTGGCGGAGTGCGATGGAACGCGCCGCCTATCTGATTGCATTTCTCTATCAGCGCACGGCCGGGGTGGGACTGTCGGCTTCGCGTGGACTGATGGACCTGGCGCCGTGGGACGGACCCCCGGGAAAGAAAACGGTCGCTGACATGACCTGCACCGCAGCCTCAAATCTGCCACCCCCTTGGGTCATTGGGGGGCCGCACGCGAACAGTGTGCAGCGAGTGCCCGACAGATGACGATGATGAGTATTGCGGGGGAGATCAGCGATGGGCAGGGCGCAACGTCAAGGCGGCGTCTGCTCCATGGTCTTGCCGTGTTCGCATCATTGGCCCTGGTCATGCTGGCAGCAGTGGCGGCGCTGGTCCTGGTGGAGGGAATAAACCGGCAAATCAGCGACGTGCTGCACACCTATGAGGTGCGCAACCAGGCGCGCGAATTGACCATCGCGCTGAGCGAGGCAGAAAGCAGCGAGCGTGGTTATCTGCTGACGCGCGACCAAGGCTATCTCGAACCCTATCGTCGATCGGCGGCCACCATCGGCACGAGGCTGTTGTCGCTGACCACCATAACCAAGGATGATCCGCAACAGGCCGCAAGGGTGCGCAGCATTGCCGCCGGGATCGTCGGCAGGACGGAGGAAATGGCCCGCACGATCGAACTGGTTGAAGCGCAGCGCGTGGGAGAGGCGCGCACGCTGATCGAGACCGGAGAGGGCGAGCGGCTGATGGACAGTCTCCGTACGACGCTTGGGCAGTTCATCACCGAGGAAAACCAGAAGCTGTTCGAGCGCAACCAGCGGATCGACGATTCGCGGCGCTGGCTGGTGGGCGCGATCATCGCCGCATTGGCGGGGGCGGTGCTGCTGGCCTACACGCTGTTCATGCGCGCGCAGCGTGAAGTGAGAGCGCTGGCGCGCAGCAAGGATCTGCTGCGCAGTGAAAACGAAGTGCTCGAGGCCCATGTGCTGGACCGTACCCAGGCGCTGGAGGAAGCGCGGGCCCGCTCGGAGCGGGAACGGCAGCGCGTGGAGGCGCTGCTGCAGGACGCCAATCACCGGATCGGCAATTCGCTGGCGACCGTGTCGTCATTGCTCGGGCTGCAATTGATGCGTAGCAAATCCGAAGAAGTGCGCGCTGCGCTGGAGGCGGCGCGCTCACGCGTGCATGCCATCGCCTCCGCCCATCGCCGGTTGCGGCTTGGCGACGACCTGGAGACTGCCAGTGCCGACGAATTCCTCGAGGCGGTACTCGAGGACATCGCAGCGACTGCCACGGACGCCAAGGCCGTGACCATGGTGGGAACGTTCGACCCCATCGTGGTGGGCGCCCGCGATGCCACGACCATGGGCATCCTGGTTGGTGAACTGGTCACCAACGCGCTCAAGCATGCGTTTCCTGATGGGCGCAGCGGCACTATTGCGGTGACCCTCAAGCGCGATCCTTCCGGGGTGCCGACGCTCAGCGTCATAGATGACGGGGTGGGTCTTGCCGAAGGGCAAGAACTGGGCGAGGGGGGGCTCGGCTCGGTGATTGTCAAACAACTGGCAAACCAGTTCGGTGGCGAACCCCAGTATGAGCGGCGCACAGGTGGCGGACTGGGTGTCAGCGTGCCGCTACCCGGCATAGAGGCCGTTTCGTCCACAGCTGCGGACTGACCCCGGAGGCCAAAGTGCGCTTCATTGCCGTTCTCAACCGCGATGGCGGCACCTTTCGGACCATGAACCTCGATGAATTATGCGCCGTAGCGCGCGCGATATTCGAGCGGCACGGGCATGTGCTGGATTGCCAGGTGGTGCCGGGACGCGAGGTGGAGGCGACGCTGCGCCGAGCCGCGAGTACCGAGGGGGCGGATGCGGTGCTGGCGGGCGGCGGCGACGGCACGATCTCGACTGCCGCGGGCATCGCGTTCGAGACCGGAAGACCGTTGGCGGTGTTGCCGGCGGGAACCATGAATCTGTTTGCGCGGGCCCTCAAGGTGCCGCTGGTGCTGACGGACGCCCTGGAGGCAATTGCCGGTGGCAATATCGGCAGCGTAGATGTCGCCACTGCCAATGATCGTGCCTTCGTGCATCAGTTCGGAGTGGGTATCCACGCGCGGCTGGTGCGCATCCGCGATAACATGAGCTATCGCAGTCGCGTTGGCAAAATGCTGGCGAGCCTGCGGGCGATCGGCGCTGCGGCGATCAATCCGCCGCAGTTCGAGGCGGAGTTCCGCACCAGCAAGGGCGTGGAAAAACGCCGAGTTTCGGGCATTGCCATATCCAACAACCCGCTGGGAAACCGGCAGATCCACGCCGAGGGGCTCAATGCCGGCGTTCTTGGCATCTACGTGGCGGCACCCATGTCCACATTGGCGCTGCTGCGACTCACGGTGGATCTCTTTCTGGGCACATGGCGGGATAGCCCCATGGTTTCGGAGCGGGAGGTGGAGGAGGTAACGCTGCATTTTCCCAGGCGGAAACGGGGGGCGCAGGCG
Source organism: Devosia sp. (assembly GCF_036676215.1). Taxonomy (GTDB): domain Bacteria; phylum Pseudomonadota; class Alphaproteobacteria; order Rhizobiales; family Devosiaceae; genus Devosia. Next base: position 202,551 of record NZ_JAKFDJ010000052.1, read on the forward strand.
GTTATCGACGGCGAACTCATCAAGCTGGATCGCTCGGTGACCCTGAAGGTGCATCCTGGTGGGTTGAAAGTCATTTTACCGAAGGCTGCTGCCCTTCCGAGGTAATTTGGAACCAAGTCGCATCTGCTACGTTACCGGCAATTAGCCGGCACATTCAGTGTCGCCAGGACACTGTGTTGGCGTCAGGACGGGAAGTGACAGACAAGAACCATCCCCTTCCGGACCGGGTCCGGAAGGCCGTGGATGATCCGGCGCGGCTGGAGGCGCTGGCAACGCTGGAGGCCATCGATAGCGGTCCGGATGCGGATTTTGAGCGACTGAGCCGGATTGCAGCCCAAATATTCGATGCCGAGATTGCCCTGGTCACGTTGATCGACCGGGATCGGCAGTGGTTTCGTGCATGTGTCGGTATCGACGGCCTGACCGAGATAGCCACTCAGGTTTCGTTCTGCGCCCACACAATCGCGCTGCCGGGCGATGGTGACGCATTGGTTGTGCTCGACGCGACCAAGGACTCTCGTTTCGCCGACAATCCGCTGGTCACCGGGTGGCCGCATATCCGCTTTTGTGGCAGTGCGGCCATTGTGGTTGCCGGGCAAAAGCTGGGCTCGCTCTGCGTCATCAGTGCCACACCGCGCGAATCTGTCGCGCCAGGCCTGCAGGAGCAACTGGTCGAGCTTGCGGGGCTTGCCTCAACCCTGTTCACACTCAAGAACGAAGCGCGCGTGCGGGCCCGCACCGCGGCGGCACTGGTGCGGGAAGAGTGGCGCCATGCCCTGACGCTGGAGGCCGGCAAGGTGGGTAGCTGGGTGTGGGATGTGCGTACCGGCGAAGTCACCTGCAATGACATGTTCCGTCGCATGTATGCGCTCTCCGAGACCGATGCGATCCATGTCGAAGATGTGCTTGCGGCGACCCATCCGGCCGATCGCGCGGCGGTGCAGGCGGGGATCGATGCCAGTTTTGCCGATGGCGTGGACTACAGCGCCGAGGCACGGGTTGCATCGTCGGGCCGGTGGATGACCATGCGCGGCCGTGTGTACCAGCGCGATGCCGAGGGCAAGCCGCTGGTGATGATGGGCGCCAGCATCGATATTTCAGAGAGCAAGCAAAGCGCAGAGCATACGAGGCTGCTGCTGCGGGAACTCAATCACCGGGTGAAGAACACGCTGGCGATGATCCAGTCGGTTGCGCGCCAGACGATCCGGCAAAACCCCGATCCGCAAGATTTCATCGATGCGTTTTCCGGCCGGCTCCGCACCATCTCGGACGCCCATGTGCTGCTGGCGGATCGCGACTGGTCAGGGGTGCAACTCTATGAGGTGATCGCATCCCAGCTCGGGCCCAAGTTCAGGACGCATCCGGATCGCGCCGAGGTGCGGGGCGAGGACGTGACGCTGCCAGCCGACCATGCGCTTGGGCTGGGACTGATCCTGCACGAATTGACCACCAATGCGCATCGATATGGCGCCTGGTCGGACGAAAAAGGGACCGTCAATATCGACTGGGAAGTGACGCGCGAGCCGATGCGCGGGCTCTCGCTCACCTGGCGCGAGAAGGGCGGACCGAAAGTGCTGCCACCGGAAGACTATGGTCTTGGCATACGGCTGATCGAGCGCAGCCTTGCCAAGGTGCTCGACAGTGAGGTGGAACTCAGCTTCGACCCGGAAGGGGTGGCTGCCCGGGTGTGGATGCCATTGCCGGCGGAGCAGAGCTGAGGCCGCCTCACGGGCGGTCCCTTGTCAGTCGTCGGTCCGGTCGCTGCCGCCCCGCATCAGCAAATAGGCGGCGAGAGCGGCTGCCGGCAGTCCCAGCGTGCGGAACATGGGTGAGCGCAGCAAGACCGGCAGGGCGGTGATCGCCGCCGTGGTGACGAAGGCGCTGGTTTCGGCGGAGCGGCGCTTCTCGGCCAGTTCACGGCGGCGCCGGCCCTCGCCGATTCGACTGCCCAGATAGACCGCCAGCGCGAGCACCAGGAAGGCTGCGGCCAAGATCAATGCCGCATAGATCGGGCCAAGCGCCTGAGCCAAGGCAAGGTAGCCTGCCGCAACAAGAAAGCTCACACCTGCCAGGCCGAGCACCACCACAAGCGCGTTGACGATGATGGTGTTGCGGACCCGTTCGGTGATCGAGCCGACCTCGATGCCCAAAAGGGCCGCAAGCGGAACCAGAAGATTCATGGCGGTTAGCGACGTGACAACAGAGCGAGGATGAAGCCGATGCCGACGGCGCTGGCAACTGCGGTCAGCGGCTTTTCGCGGATGGTGTCCTTGAGCTGTTTTTCCACGGCGCTCGCCTGATCCTGCACGTCGTCGATGACGTGCTGACCCTGCCGCTGCAGGTGACGGGCCTCGCTTCGGGCAACGTCGCGCACTTCGCTGACCTTCTCGTTGCTGAGGCGGGCGAGTGTGGCGGCAATGGCCTTCAGGTCATCCTGCAGCTGGGAGACCTGATCCTCAAGCTGGGCCTCGCGCGCCTTGCCGGTTGCGCGGCTGGCGCTCGGGCGGGCACGAGCCGCGGCTCGTTTGCGGGTTGGGGCAAGGTCGGGTGTGGTAGCCATGGGACGCTCCTGTGATTGTGAGGGCTGAACGCCCAGAAAACATGGGGGTTCCCTGGGTCTTCAAGAAGACACCCCAATACGCGATCAGGCGTATTGGGGTGACAAGGGGCGGGCGAAAGGGGGGCGACTTTCGGCCCGCGGGCGCTTCTCATGATGTGAGAACCAGAAGACTGGCTGCGCCTTTTCTGGTTACTGGATGGCTAGATGCGTCCCATCAGCAACAGGATGAGGACGACCACCAGCACGACACCCAGGATGCCGGACGGGAAGTAGCCGAAGCCGCGCGAGTAGCCCCAATTGGGCAGCGCGCCGATCAGCAACAGAATAAGAATGATGATGAGAATTGTACCTAGGCCCATGGTAGCTCTCCTTGTTTTTCTTGGACGCTTATTGGTTGCTAAAGAATAGCAACCAGCAGGCTGGCAGCGATGGCCACGATGAACAGGGCAGGTGTGAGGGCCTTGAACACATCGCCATAATGGGTCTTTCCATCATAGCTCTCGGTCCACACCGTCGCGGTGGGACCTCTGTTCTCCAGTGCCCTGATCTCCATGTTGGTCATGACCGTCTCCGCCTGGTCGCGCGAAATAGTGCGCATGACCAAGAAACGGGCACCGATCAACTTTGGTTCCCTTGTTGCTATTGAATCAGTTGGATGAGTCTATTCGACCCGCAGCACATCTACCGATTGGGTGGTCTCGTGCGATCCATGCGTCCTGAGTACACCGACGATGGGGGAGATATCCGCATAGTCGCGGCCATGGCCGATCGAGATGTGGTCGGGGCCGGCGATCATGGCATTGGTGGGGTCGAACTCGACCCAGCCCACATGTTGGCCGCACCAGACGCGAACCCAGGCATGCATGGCGTCGGCCCCTTCGAGGCGCGGCTTGCCGGCCGGCGGATTGGTGCGCAGGAAGCCCGAGACATAGCCGGCGGGAATGGCGATGCCGCGCAGGCCGGCGATCATCACATGGGCAAAATCCTGACAGACGCCCTTGCGCAGGGCAAAGGCTTCGGCGGGCTTGGTTTCGACGTCGGTGGCGCGGGGATCATAGGCGAAGTCGCGATGGATCGCCATGCAGAGGGCCGTCGCCGCAGCCATGACCGATGGTGCATCGGCCGCGACGGCCTCGACATAGTCGGTGATGGCTGGAACGAGCTGCACTCGGGGCGAGGCGGCAAGGAAGTGATGCGGGCTGTCGGGCTCGACGGACCAGTGGCGGGCAATTTCGTTCTGCAGTCCATCGCGCGTGGGCGAGAGATCGGCCGGGGGCTGCAGGTCCTCAACCTGGACGCGCGCGGTCAGGCGGATGTCGAGATGATCATGCGGAGTGAGATAGGTGAGCGTGGTGACCGAATTGCCGAAGAAATCGGTGAAGGTACTCTCACGCTGCGGCCTGGGCTCGAAGGAGAGGCCGGCGGCAACGACGCGCTGGACGCCGGGAATGGTGATCGGCGCAACGCGGATGAGATGACGGCCGCCGTGGACGGTGGCGTCATAGTCGTAATGCAGTTCGAGGCGGACGTCGTAGAGCATCACCATCACACGAAATAGGCCGCGGCCACGAGGCCGGCGAGCATGCCGATATCGGTTGCCAGCTTGTTCAGACGCTGCGGGGTCATGTCGGCCGGTTCGGCGATGCGCAGTCCGGTTTCGATCTCGAGGGCGGCCCTGGCGGCCGGCGAGAGCTGGCCATCGTCAATGCCGCCCGGCAGCATTTCGATCTGGGCGCGCAACTCGCTGAGCTGGAAGATGACCGAGCGCGGATTGAGCGGGTCGAGCGCCAGCAGGTCGATGGCGCTCTGGGTGCCAGCGCTGACCGAATAGCGGCGGCGGTGCGACATGACGCTGTCGCCGATTTCGAGCAGCATTTCGAGTGAGCCGTCGGGCGCAGTCTTGCTGGTGAGCCAGCTGAGAATGCGGGCAATCTGGATGGCACGCTCGAGGCGGCGGCCAAGCTCGAGAAAGCGCCAGCCGGCGAAGCGGTACATGTTCTCATGCACGAGCCCGGAAAAGCCCGCCAGCTTGCGCAGCAGCACAGTCATGGCGCGGGTGGCGTCGTCGCCGGGCTTGATGCGGGTGGCGAAGCGCTGCGCGGTCTTCTGCAGGTCGTTCAGCGCCAGCCAGCCATCGGGCGAGAAGCGGTCGCGGATCTGGCCGGCGCTGTGCACGGCGCTGTCGATCGATGCCAGCAGGCCCTGCGGCATGGCCTCGGATGCGTCGACATCAATGGTATCGAGGAAATCGGCACAATGGGTGAGGATCGGCAGGTCGGCCTTGCTGAGTTCGGCGAGCCGCGCATTGTAGGCGCGCAGGATGCGCACCGTGGCTTCGCAACGCTCGGCATAGCGGCCCAGCCAGATCAGATTGTCGGCGGCGCGGCTGGGCAGGCTGCCGGGCGAGTTGCGCACGAGCTTCTGGCCGTCGCGCGGCAACAGGGACACGCGCTCCACCGGCTTGGAGGACAAGACCCAGACGTCGGCAGCCTGGCCGCCGCGCTGCATGGCGATGGCGCTGGTGTCGAGGGTGGAGGCGACGCGGGCGAAGCCGCCGGGCATGATGGTCCAGCCCTCCGCAGTGCGGGCAGCATAGACGCGCAGGGTGATCGGGCGGGGCTCCAGCCTGCCATCCACATAGACCGGCGCGGTGGATAATTGCACGGGCTCCTGGCCGACATAGTCGGCGCCGTTGGCGCGGATGCGCTCGAGCAGCGCCGCTTTCTGGTCGGCCGGAACCGTGGAGCCAAGGGCGGTGCCGCGCAGATCGTCGAAGGGCAGAGTGGTGGCGAAGGCAGGGCCGATCAGCAGATTGTCGAAATTGTCGATGACATGCCGCTGCTCCTTGGGCTGGCCGCACCACCAGGTGGCGATTCCGGGGAGCAGCAGATCGGCGCCCAGCAGCTTCTGGGCAAGGCGCGGCATGAAGGCGGCGAGCGCGCGGGTTTCGAGCAGGCCCGTGCCCAGCGCATTGATCATCGAGATGGAGCCATGGCGCAGGGCATCGACCATGCCCGGGGTGCCGATGCGACTATCGTAGCGCAGTTCGAGCGGATCGACGAAGGACGCATCCATGCGGCGCCAGAGGACGCTGATCGGCTTGAGGCCGGCGACGGTGCGCACCATCACCTTGCCGTCTTCCACGATCAGATCCTCGCCTTCGAGCAGCATCAGGCCGAGATAGCGGGCGATATAGGCGTGTTCGAAATAGGTTTCGTTGAGCTGGCCGGGGGTCAGAATGCCGACGCGGCCGCCATCGCGCTTGGCCTCGGCGAACAGAGTGTCGCGGAAGCTGCGGAAGAAGCCGGCCAGGCGCTGGACATTCATGTCGGCGAAGACATCGGAAAGGGCGCGGGTGGTGGCGACACGGTTTTCGAGCGCGAAGCCAGCGCCGGATGGGGCCTGTGCCCTGTCGCCGAGCACCCACCAGGCGCCATCGGGGCCGCGACCCAGTTCGAAGGCGCAGAAGTGGAGATAGTTGCCGCTGACCGGTTTGACGCCGACCAGCGGGCGCAGGAACTCGCCATTGCGAGCGACCAGTTCGGGCGGCAAAAGGCCCTGCTGCACCAAGGTGTTGTCGCCATAGATGTCGGCTATGACGGTTTCGAGCAGCTCGGCGCGCTGCACGAGACCGGCACTGATGCGCGACCAGTCGGCCTCACCGATCAGCAGGGGCACATGTGCCAGGGGCCAATCACGTTCCTTGCCTTCGGCGCCGTCATATTTGCGATAGAAGACCCCGGCGTCCCGCAGGTACTGATCGGCCCGCTCGAAGCGGGCCGCCAGTTCGGTGGGGCCGAGCCTGTCAAAGGCGGACATCAGCTGGGACCAGCCCGGACGGATATTGCCGTCGGCATCGATCATCTCGTCGGGGACCCCGGGCTGCAGCCGGTAGTCAGCGACGATGCTGGGTCCAGCTGGCGGCTTGTCCCGCGTCTTTTGATTCCGCGTACTCATTGGCTACCAGAAGCGTGGCGGGCGGCGCAGGTCAAGCGTTAGCGGGAATTCGTCCGCAGGCTTTTCCTCGCGCAGGACATAGCCACCCGCCGTGTAGTTCTGCGGCACGAAGCGGGCGAGGCGGCGGGCCTCGGCCTCATTGCCGTTGACGGGGAAGGTATCGTAGCTGCGGCCGCCCGGATGGGCGACGTGATAGACGCAGCCGCCGACCGGGCGCTGGGTCCAGCGATCGTAGATATCAAAGACCAGCGGGGTGTTGACCGGCAGGGTCGGGTGGAGGCCAGAGGCGGGTTGCCAGGCCTTGTAGCGAACGCCGCCGACGGAAATTCCCTTGGTTTCAGTTGGCCTTAGCGGTACGGGGCGCTGGTTGCAGGTGACGGCGTAGCGCTCGGGGTTGATGCCTTCGAGCTTGACCTGGAGGCGCTCGACCGAGGAGTCGACGAAGCGGACGGTGCCGCCGATGGCGCCCTGTTCACCCATGACATGCCAGGGCTCAAGGGCCTGGCGCAGCTCGAGTTTCATGCCCTCGTACTCGACTTCGCCGCAGAAGGGGAAGCGGAATTCGAGCTGGGCGGCGAACCAGGCGGGGTCGAGTTTGAAGCCGTGGCGCTCGAGGTCGGCAAGGATATCGAGGAAGTCCTGCCACACAAAAGCCGGCAGCATGAACCGATCATGAAGGGTCGTACCCCAGCGCATAAAGGGGCCGTCGAGCGGGTCGGTCCAGAAGCGGGCGATGAGGGCGCGGATCAGCACCTGCTGGGCCAGCGACATGCGCGCATTGGGCGGCATTTCGAAACCGCGGAACTCGACGAGGCCGAGACGACCGGTGGGGCCATCGGGGGAATAGAGCTTGTCGATGCAGATTTCGGACCGGTGGGTATTGCCGGTGACGTCGACGAGCAGGTTGCGGAACAGGCGATCGACCAGCCAGGGCATAGGCGCGGGATCGAGCGAGGCGGGGTGGGGCACCTGCGCCATGGCGATCTCGAGTTCGTAGAGGCTGTCGTGGCGCGCTTCGTCGAAGCGCGGGGCCTGGCTGGTGGGTCCGATGAACAGGCCCGAGAACAGGTAGCTCATCGCCGGATGGCGCTGCCAGTGCAGCACCAGCGACTTCAGCAGGTCGGGCCGGCGCAGGAAGGGGCTGTCGTGGGGGGTAGCGCCGCCGACCACGACATGGTTGCCGCCGCCGGTGCCGGTGTGGCGGCCGTCGATCATGAACTTGTCGGCGCCGAGGCGCGACTGGCGGGCCTCTTCGTAGATGGCGGTGGTGGTCGCCACGCAATCGTCCCAGCTCGAAGCGGGGTGAATGTTGACCTCGATGACGCCCGGATCGGGGGCGACCCGGATCACGTTGAGGCGGGGATCGTGCGGCGGGGCATAGCCTTCG
>NZ_JAKFDJ010000053.1:0-2195 GCF_036676215.1 Devosia sp.
ACCTTGCACATCGACAACCTCAAGGGCGAAAACGCCCACCACCAGGCTGAAACCGTGTTCAAGGCCTTTGCCCGCGCGCTGCGCATGGCGCTGGAGATCGACCCGCGCGCTGCCGGCGTGATTCCTTCGACCAAGGGCTCGCTATAGGCCCTTCCAGCCGATTCAACGCCTTTTAGGGCTCTAGCCCAATAAAGACGTGGGTAAGCAGCTATTAAATTTGTAGCAATAATACATTCTCAATCCTGATGGCAAAACCCAAAACAGTGGCCGTGGTCGACTACGGCATGGGCAACCTGCATTCCGTGTCGCAGGCCGTGCGGCATGTGGCCGCAGGCAGCGGCTTTGAGGTGATGGTCACCTCCAAAGCCGAAGACGTGATGAACGCCGAGCGCATCGTGCTGCCCGGCCAGGGCGCCATTGCCGACTGCATGCGCGAGCTGGCCGACTCCGGCATGCTGGAGTCGGTGCTGCACGCCGCGGCCCACAAGCCACTGTTTGGTGTCTGCGTGGGCATGCAGATGCTGCTCACCCACAGCGACGAAGGCGTGCCCGGCGACGGCGGCGTGGGGACAAAGGGCCTGAACCTGATCCCCGGCGAGGTCATCAAGTTCGAGCTCGCCGGCCAGGTGCAGCCCGACGGCAGTCGCTACAAGGTGCCGCAGATGGGCTGGAATCAGGTTTACCAAAACGGGGCCGGCACCGCCAAAGCCCACCCGATCTGGGCCGGCGTGCCGGATGGCTCGTACTTTTACTTCGTGCACAGCTTTTACGCCCGGCCGTCGGATGCGCACCACATCGCCGGCGAGACTGACTACGGCGCGCGCTTTACGGCGGCCATTGCACGCGATAATATTTTTGCGACCCAGTTCCACCCCGAGAAAAGTGCCGACCACGGGCTGGCCCTGTACCGCAACTTCCTGCACTGGAACCCCTAGTACCCACAGCCGACTTGGGTCAGACCCGGTACCGGGACGCCGGACTTTTTGTTACCCTGACCAGCCGTATTCTTTTTTTACCGTCTTTTTTACCGTCACATGCTACTTATCCCCGCGATTGACCTGAAAGACGGTCACTGCGTCCGCCTCAAACAGGGCGACATGGATCAATCCACCATCTTCAGCGAAGACCCGGCCGCCATGGCGCGCAGCTGGGTCGACAAGGGCGCGCGCCGCCTGCACCTGGTGGACCTGAACGGCGCCTTTGCAGGCAAGCCGAAGAATGAGGCCGCCATCAAGCAGATACTGGCCGAAGTCGGCAGTGAAATCGACGTGCAGCTGGGCGGCGGCATCCGCGACCTGGACACCATCGAGCGCTACCTGGACGCCGGCCTGCGCTATGTCATCATCGGCACCGCAGCCGTGAAGAACCCCGGCTTCCTGCAAGACGCCTGCACCGCATTCGGCGGCCACATCATCGTCGGCCTGGACGCCAAAGACGGCAAGGTCGCCACCGACGGCTGGAGCAAGATGACCGGCCACGAAGTCATCGACCTCGGCAAGAAATTCCAGGACTACGGCGTCGAATCCATCATCTACACCGACATCGGCCGCGACGGCATGCTCACCGGCATCAACATCGACGCCACCGTCAAGCTCGCCCAGGCGCTGACCATCCCCGTGATCGCTTCCGGCGGCTTGTCGAACATGGCTGACATCGAAAAGCTTTGCGAAGTCGAAGAGGAGGGCGTCGAAGGCGTGATCTGCGGGCGTTCGATTTACAGCGGCGACCTTGACTTTGAGAAAGCACAAGCCCGCGCCGACGAGCTCAACGGCTAGGAGCGCCTATAAATCCGATTCTCAGGTGCGTGGCGGCGTTGCGCGGTGCTCGGAATCCTCATGCACCGCAAGTGCATTCCGGTTCCTGCGCTCCGGGTGCCTTGCCCTGCATCCCGACAATCGAATTTCTAGGCACTCCTAGAGGCATTTCCAACCACCGCCAGTTCCACTACTCCAGATGCTCGCTAAACGAATCATCCCCTGCCTCGACGTCACGGGCGGCCGCGTCGTCAAAGGCGTCAACTTCACCCAACTGCGCGATGCGGGCGACCCGGTGGAAATCGCCGCGCGCTACAACGAGCAGGGCGCTGACGAGCTCACCTTCCTCGACATCACCGCCACCAGCGACGGGCGCGACCTGATCCTGCCCATCATTGAAGCCGTGGCTTCGCAGGTCTTCATCCCCCTTACCGTCGGCGG
>NZ_JAKFDJ010000054.1:0-2171 GCF_036676215.1 Devosia sp.
GTGGGTGTAGCGCGCGCCCACGGTCAGTTCCCAGGCGTCGTTGATCTTCCAGATCGCCTGGCCGAAGCCGGCGAAGGTGGTGCCGTCGGTCTGGGACAGCTTGCGCAGGGTGATGTAGCGCAGCCCGGCCGGGGCCGTCGGATCCTCCAGGGCGCCCGGGAAGATGATCTGCTGGTCGAAGTTCAGCTTGGTGTTCTGGTAGTAGACGCCGACCATGAAGTTGAGCGGCGAGTCCAGCTGGGTCTGGGCGCGGATTTCCTCGGAGAAGGCTCGGTATTCCGACCGCTCCGAACCCCAGGTGCCGCCGTTGGCCGCGCCGGTGAAATCGTAGTCGCCCAGGAAGTAGTTCACGAAGTGGTGGAAGCCGGTGACGGCCGTCAGGGACACCGCGTCGGTGTTGTAGTCGGCGATCCCGGTGAGGGAGTAGGAGTCGTAGTCCTGGTAGAGCTCGCCGCCGTGACGGCCGAGCAGCGAATTGGTGGCCGCGATATCGGCGGGCACGTCGTTCTGCTGGATCTTCCAGTTCTTGTCGCAAGCCGCCCCGGGCTGAACCTGGGCCGTACCCTTGGGGCACGAGACCATCTCATTGTTCCAGGTGGCGTCGGTGACCCGGTAGCGATCGACCGCCGCCTTCAGCGTCAGGCTGAACTGTTCGCTGGGGATCCATTGGGCGGTGAGGCGGGCCACGATATCCCGCTCCCCGGGAATATCCTTCTGGGGCGCGGGCGAGGCGTGCGGGGTCGCCGCGAAGGTGTTGACGTTCAAGGTGGTCAGCGAGGTCGCCGGCGCCAGGTTCTCGACATAGCCGCCCTGCATGTTGGAGGCCCGCACGGCCAGGCGCATGCCGAAGGTGTCGGTGATCGGGCCCGAAACCATGGCCTCGATGGCAGGGGTCTTCGAGTTGAACTCATAGGAGAGGCGGCCGAGGGCCTCGAACTCCGAACCCGGATTGGCGGAAGTGAAGGACAGCACGCCGGCGGTGGCGTTCTTGCCGAAGAACAGGGCCTGAGGTCCCTTCAGAACCTCCACCTGCTTCATGTCGAAGAAGCCCTCGTTGATGATCCGGCCCTGGCCATAATAGACCCCGTCCACGTTCACCGCGACCGACTGCTCGATGCCGATGCTGGTGAAGGACGAGCCGATGCCGCGCAGGCTGATGGTGGCGCCGCTGCCGCTGCTGCCGCGGGTGACCGAGAGCTGGGGCATGGTCGCGGCGATCTCCTCGATGGACCGCAGCGCGAAGTGGTCGAGCTGTTCGCCGGAGATGGCGGTCACCGCGACCGGGATGTTTTGGATGTTCTCGTCGCGCTTGCGGGCGGTGACGATGATCTCCTCCAGCGCCGTGGCGGCCGGGGCCTCGTCGGCCAGGGCCACGGCGGGACTGGCCGCCAGGAAGGCGACGGTCGAGGCCGAAAGTAGCAGCGCCTGGGCGCGGCCGATTGATCCTAGTCGTGTGCGCTGGGCGCCTGTGTTGCGGGTCATTGTGGTTTCCTCCCCCTGAATTTTCTTGTGTTCGTCGGTCGCCGCGGTCGCGCCGCGCCGTTAGTCGAAGGTTGGTGGGAATGGACGTCCGAGCTGTTCGCCGATCCGGGCGCCGCCGTATTCGCCGGCGGAGATCAGCTTCAGCCGCGAGATGCGCCAGCCGGCCGGCGTGCGCACGAAGCGGTTCTCGTAGCGCCCCCAGCGGTGGCAGTCGGCGGTGGCCGGAAAGCCCGTGAAGCGCTGCCACGAGTACATGTAGCTGTGGAAGGTGACCTGGTCGGGCGTGTCGAACCGGATCTCGGCGTTGCTGATGTGATGGCTGCCGCTGACGGTGACCCCCAGGGCGTCGCTCAACATCTTGCCCAGCTGCGCCTTGCCACGGAGCGTGTACTCGTCGCTGCCGGGCACGAAATTGGCGACACAGTCGTCGACGAACAGCGCCACCATCGACGCTGGATCGAGGTTGTCGGCATGCCGGCAATACTCGTACATCGTCTCAAGTATGTCGACGCGGTCCTTGAGTTCTTGAATCGTCTTTTCCAAAGACACGTCTTTCTCTCCCTGAGTTGAGACCCTTCTACGAGGGCTTCAATTCGTTCTTTATCTGATCTTGAGCCATACCGATTTCAGCTCGGTGTAGTGATCGATCGACGCCGCGCCGAGGCTGCGGCCGTAGCCGGATTGCTTGA
>NZ_JAKFDJ010000055.1:0-1675 GCF_036676215.1 Devosia sp.
GATCCGCTATCCCTCGAACGTGCCCAACGCCATCGGCCACAACGTCACCTCGGCCATGGCGATGGCGACGCCCATCGCCCACAAGGGCGTCGTGGTGGGGGCCAAGGCCGTGGCCCTGACCGTTCTGGACATCGCCACCACGCCGTCGCTGGTCACCGCGGCGAAGGACTATTTCCAGAACGTCCAACTGAAGGATCAAAAGTACGATCCGGTCCTGACCAAGGACGACAAGCCGGGCATCCACCTGAACGCCGAGATCATGGCCCAGATGCGGCCGAAGATGGAGCCCTACTACTACAACCCCAAGAAATATAAGAGCTATCTGGAGCAGATGGGCGTCAAGTATCCCAATCCGCCAACCAAATAACGTCTCCGCGCATCTGTCGCGGAGGCTCGATGCGCTGAGTGGTTCGGGGAGGCGCCCAGCGCCTCCCCGAATTGATTCCGAGGGGTCGCCTAGGCCTTGCCCTGGAACACGATCGGCGGCGTGCCCCGCCGCGCGACCTCGCGCATCACGAAACTGCTGCGGATCTTCGCCACGTGCGGCAGGGTCGAGAGTTCGCGGCGATAGACCCGGTCATAGTCCTCGAACGACTCCACGTTCAGCATGAGCAGGAAGTCCGTATCGCCGGAGACGAAGCCGCAATAGGAGACTGAGGGGCACTTCACCACCTCGCGCTCGAACTCGTTCAAGGCCCGCTCCGCCTGGGAGCTCAGCTCGATGGCCACGAACACCACCACGCTGTAGCCGAGCATCGGCATGTTGAGGTTGGCCGAGTAGTTCAACACCGCCTGGCGCTCCTCCAGGCTCTTGCGCCGCCGCGCCACGGCGGTGCTGGAGAGGTTGATCTTCTCCCCTAGCCAGACGTCCGACGCCCGTCCGTCGATGCAGAGCTCCTTCAAGAGCCGATAATCGACGTCATCCAGCTCAATCTGTTCGGATTTCGACATCGATCCCATGACTCCATGCATAAATCAGCGGCACAAACCCATTTTCGGCGCTGAAAACCCGCATTCCGCAAGTCAAATTTGCACGCCGGAATAACATGGCCTCAATCGCGGTCGGGGGCGCGTGGCGGTCCTATCATACGTGTCTCCTGCCGCCGCGCACGCTGCGCGGATATTTGCTGAGCCGCCCTCCAGGGGCGGTCCACGGGGCTGGAAACAAACAGGATGCGCCGCGACCAACGCGGCGGACCGGAGCCTAGGTTCCGGATGGCGAGCTCAACCGTTCGGACGGTCGGGTGAGAGTTCAAAATCAAGTTGAGTAAGCGGCGCGCCGAATAGCTCGGCGCCCGAGGGAACCGCTTTGCCCTTCTAGGAGGCGCACGGCGACAACAATTGCAATCGACCGCTTTTATTAGCGAACACTTATCTGGGGATAGAAATGAAGCTCGCGGAAAGCCTTCGGTCGGCATTGAATGTCCGGCGCCATGCGCTCGCAACGGTCAGCGCGACAGCCCTTCTCGTGTCGGGTCAGGCCGCATTCGCCCAGTCCGCGACGGACACGGCGGCGGGCGACGAGGCCGTCGACGAGGTCGTCGTCACGGGATCGCGGATCGCGCGCGACGGCTATGACGCGCCGACGCCGGTGAACGTCCTGGGGGCCCAGGAAATCGCCGCCGCCGCGCCGGCGAACATCGCCGACTTCGTCAACACAATGCCTTCGGTGGCC
>NZ_JAKFDJ010000056.1:0-33699 GCF_036676215.1 Devosia sp.
GGGGGCGTAACCCGATTTCGATGGGGCGGGCAGCATGGCGGCTCCTTGGTCAGGTTGGGTGGGTTGCTGGGAACGGGCTGGCAATGCCAGGAGCGGCAGCAGCGCGGTGGTCAGGGACAGGAAAGTACGTCTGAGCATTGGAACCTCCTCGGTCTCTGCCTGGACGACGAACGGGAGCGGAGAGGATCGACAGGCGCGGCAAGAAGAATCGACTGGGCATGTCGGCGATGGGCTCCGGCCTGGGCTGGCGGCTGCGGGCGATCAGCAATTCCGACCCGGCACCCAAGGGCAAGATCGAGGACATCATGAGCGCCCCGGTCAAGGCGGCGCGGCCCGAGACCCATCTCTCCCAGATCGTGCCATTCATGGCCGATGCCGGACTGCACCACTGCCGGTGGTGGATGGGCGTCTGGTTGGCATGTGTGATGGCAGCCATGTTCGCGGTGGCGACGGACGACGCAAAAGAAAAGGCGCCAGCGGCGCCTTTGCAGATCAAGTCCGAAGCTGCGGCAGGCCGCTGAACTAGCCTAGTTCAGCGCCGTCACCGGCGTGGCGAAGAGGTCGTATTCGTCGCTTTCGGTGACGAGCACGTCGAGCATGTCGCCGGGCTTGATGCCGGTGGCGTTGGAGATGATGACCTGGCCGTCGATTTCGGGCGCGTCCCATTTGGAGCGGGCGATGGCCTTGTTGGTCTCGGGCTGCACATCGTCTACCAGCACCTGGATGGTGCGGCCGACCTTTTTGGCGAGCTGTCCGGTGGAGACGTTCTGCGCCACTTCCATCAGGCGCTCGAAGCGATCCTGCATGACGTCGTCGGGCACGATGCCCTCGAGTTCATTGGCGGGGGCGCCAGTGACGGGCTCGTATTTGAAGCAGCCGGCGCGGTCGATCTCGGCTTCCTCGATGAAGTCGAGCATCATCTCGAAATCTTCCTCGGTCTCGCCCGGGAAACCGACGATGAAGTTGGAGCGGACAGTGAGATCGGGCACCTGCTGGCGCCAGTTGAGGATACGGTTGAGCGTCTTGTCCTGGTGGGCGGGACGGCGCATGGCCTTGAGCACCTTGGGGGAGGCGTGCTGGAAGGGAATGTCGAGATAGGGCAGGACGAGGCCCTCGGCCATCAGTTCCATGACCTGGTCGACATGGGGATAGGGATAGACATAGTGCAGGCGCACCCAGGCGCCGAGCTGGCCCAGTTCCTTGGCCAGGTCGTAGAACTTGGCCTTGACCGGGCGGCCGCGATAATTGCTTTCGGCATATTTGATGTCGACGCCATAGGCGCTGGTGTCCTGGCTGATGACCAGCAGTTCCTTGACGCCGGAGCGGATCAGGCCCTCGGCCTCGCCCAGGATGCCGGCGGCGGGACGGGAGGCCAGGTCGCCGCGGATCTGGGGGATGATGCAGAAGGAGCAGCGATTGTTGCAGCCTTCGGAAATCTTGAGATAGGCGTAGTGGCGCGGGGTGAGCTTGAGGCCCTGTTCGGGCACCAGATCGACGAACTTGTTGGGCACCGGCGGCAGATGTTCATGCACTGCCGAGACAACGTTTTCGTATTGATGCGGGCCGGAAATGGCCAACACCGACGGGTGGGTCTTGCGGATCAGCTCTTCCTCGACGCCCAGGCACCCGGTGACGATGACGCGGCCGTTTTCGCTAAGGGCTTCGCCGATGGCTTCGAGCGATTCCTGCTTGGCGCTGTCGAGAAAGCCGCAGGTGTTGACGAGGACGATGTCGGCCCCGGCATAGTCTCGGCTGAACGAATAGCCCTGGCTGCGCAGGGTGGACATGATGCGTTCGCTATCGACGAGGGCTTTGGGGCAACCGAGGCTGACGAGGCCAATTTTTGGCGCTTGGCTCATGTGAGCGGTATTTCCGATGTGGGAATGGTTGCGCGCGTCATACAGAATGTTTGACGGTTACGCAATGTGACTGCCCCTCACGGCACGCGGAGCAGGCCTGTCGGAGGCGGGTGGCGCCTGTGCCATTGGTGCCGATCTTCGAACGCTGCGTTACGAATTGTTTAGTTTTCACCTGGACTTGCGGCGGCTATGGGTTCGGTTGCTGCGCCAGCGCGGCCCAGTTGATATCAAAGGAAATTCAATGTTCGATCGTCTCTCCGCATATGCGCCGCAGGCCCTCGCTGTGCTGCGCATCGTCGCCGGCCTGCTGTTCCTTCTGCACGGCACCCAGAAGCTGTTCGGCTTTCCCACAAGCGAATTCCAGCCGCCATTGATGAGCCTGTTCGGCGCCGCCGGCATCATCGAGCTGATCACCGGCGTTATGATCATTGTCGGCTTCTTCGCTCGTCCCGCAGCGCTGGTCGCCTCGGGCTCGATGGCCGTGGCCTATTGGATGGTCCATGCGCCGAACAATCTGTTCCCCCCCAATAATGGCGGCGACGCACCGATCCTGTTCTGCTTCGTCTTCCTCTACCTGGTGTTTGCCGGTCCGGGCGCCTGGAGCGTCAACAACAAGTAAGCTTGTTGCTGCAATGAGAAAGGCCGCTGGAACAGGGTTCCGGCGGCCTTTTTGTTTGTGCCGATGCTCGCCTTCCCCTTCTCCCCTTGAGGGAGAAGGTGCCCGAAGGGCGGATGAGGGGTTGTTTCCGCAAACCCCGAAGCATGGGATGGCGCAGGACCCCTCACCCCGATCATTCTGCTGGACGCAGAATGATCGACCCTCTCCCTCAAGGGGAGAGGGGGACGACTGATGGTTCGGTGTCGCTGGCTGAAAGCCAGGTCGCTCCAGTTTACGCCTTGGGCGGTGGGGTGCGCTTGGCGGTGCGGCGGGGCTTGAACACTTCGCCCGAAGTGGTCGCAGGGGCGCGGGGTGGCTCCGACGCGGCGGGCGTCGCTGGTGGCACATAGGGCGCAGGTTCGGTGGCCGGGGTGATGTATTCATCGGCTTCGGCGTAGTCGACGCTTTCACCTTCTTCGGCCAGGTCGCGGATGGCTTCGCGCACTTCGTCGAGCAGGGAGGCCGAATAGCGGGAGCGGTTGACCGTCTCGCCGCTCGATTCATGGGCCTTGAACCAGACCAGCAGCGCCTCGCAGACAATGCGCAGGCCGACCAGCGAGAGCAGGCCGAAGACGGCGATTTCGAGCAGCCCCCAGAGCCCGGTGCCAAAACCGAAGCCGAAGCTCCAGAACAGATGGCTTACCGCCCAGAGCAGAATGCCCGCCAGGCCCAGGGCATAGAGGATGGGCGCCAGCTTGGGCGACAGGATCGCGTCGAGCCGGAACAGGGTCTGCCGCGTAAAGAGTCGTTTCAGGTCGTCCAAGGTCATCTCGTCCTCCAGGGCGCGATTGAATGTTACGCAACTAGGCCATGCAGACCAGTGCTGACAAGGCTTTCCTCGGTTGCGGAAATGGTGGGGCCGAAGCGGCGCTCGAAGCAAGAGCGCAGCACCGAGTCGACTTCGGGCATGGAAACAAGCTGGCCAAGGTCCTCGAAGCTGGTGACGCCCTGATCGGAAATGCCGCAGGGCACGATGCCGTCATAGTGGCCCAGATCGGGCATGACGTTGAGCGAAATGCCGTGGAAGGTCACCCATTTGGAGACGCGGACGCCGATGGCGGCGATCTTGTCTTCCTTGAGCACGCCCTTGTCGGGGCGCCTGACCCAGACGCCGATGCGGCCGTCGCGGCGCTCGCCGACTATGTTGTGGGCGGCCAGGGTGTCGATCACCCAGCCTTCCAGGCCCTTGACGAGGCAGCGGATATCGCGCCCGCGGCGGGTCAGGTCGAGCATGACATAGGCCACGCGCTGGCCGGGGCCATGATAGGTATATTGCCCGCCCCGGCCGGCGTCATAGACGGGGAAGCGATCGGACAGCAGGTCCGCCGCGACGGCGGAAGTGCCGGCCGTATAGAGCGGGGGGTGTTCGAGCAGCCAGATGGCCTCCTCGGCCTCTCCGGCGGCAATGGCGGCGGCGCGTGCCCGCATGGTTTGCAGCGCCAGCGGGTAGGGCACTTGTGCGGGCGAAATGATCCATTGCACCGGCCGGGCATCGGTCCGTGCCAATTTGTTACTGATTTCGCAGTCCGCGGCGCTTGTCGTTAACGCTTCCATAACCATGCTTGCCAGAGAGTTGCCTTTGACAGATTCAGCGGCCCCATGATGTCGGCGCCGGAACGGGTTCAATACGTATCTATGAACACACTAGACAATATTGAAGTGGACATCACCGTCGAGCTTGGCGCGACGACGATGCCGATCCATCACCTGCTGCGGATGGGCCGCGGCGCGGTGATCGAACTCGATGCCGACGAAAACGACCCGCTCAACATCTACGCCAACAATACCCTGATTGCCCATGGGGAAGTCAGCGTCGAGGACGGGCACCTGCGCGTGCTGATCTCCGAAAAAATCTATCGCCGCGGCTAGGTGCTGCGATCCTTGGGTGATGCCGGTCTGCAAATGCCGGCTTTCTGCGCTTCCGGTGCTCACGTACGAAATGTACGCTCCGCTCCGGTTCTCGAAAACGGCACCTTTCGGCGCAGCCTGAACGAAGATCCGGCACATCTCGTGCCCGCCATGAGCGCCCCATGGGAAATCTCGATTTAATTGCTTGAGGTTCCGGGAGACCTTTGCTACATCCCCACTCGCTTCGCCCCCGGGCGTGGCTCTACCAAAGTGTGCGGTCGTGGCGGAATTGGTAGACGCGCAGCGTTGAGGTCGCTGTGTCGCAAGACGTGGAAGTTCGAGTCTTCTCGACCGCACCAAAAATCTTCCCTTCGGGGTCGATCGATAAGAAAACGCAACGGGTTAGCTGAGTAATTTCGGCGCCCGTTGTTTTTTTTGCCCAGCGTGTCCCCAAATGCAACGCTTGGTGTCAGCGACGGGGGCCGTCTGCCCGGTTGCCAGCTGGTACGGGCGTCACAGCTCTTGCCTGCAGGCCTCAAACTGATCCAAGTTCTGCGCCGGCCGGTGGAACCGGAACGGGTGGCGCGGCGTTCTCCCGCGTTATCCTGGGGGAAAGATGAAATCGATTGAACTGGCTGGGCCGTCCGCTGAACAATACCGGCTGCTGGTCGACGCCATTACCGACTACGGCATCTACATGCTGACGCCCGATGGGCTGATTTCGAGCTGGAATGCCGGAGCAAGGCGATTCAAGGGGTATGAGGAACACGAAGTGCTGGGGCGGCACTTCTCGATATTCTACACCGAAGACGATCTGGCGACGGGCCTGCCGGACAAGGCCTTGCGGGTTGCGGCCAGCGAGGGACGGTTCGAGACGCAGGGCTGGCGGCTCAAGAAGGATGGCTCCCGCTTCTGGGCCCACGCGATTATCGACCCCATACGCGGCCCCGACGGCAAATTGCTGGGTTTTGCCAAAATCACCCGCGACATGACCGAGAAGCACAATGCCGAGCTTGAACTGGCCCGGTCGCAGGACATGTTCCGCCGTCTCGTTCTCGGGGTGACGGACTACGCGCTCTACATGATCAGCCCCGAGGGCATCGTCACCAACTGGAATGCGGGCGCCGAGCGGATCAAGGGCTATGCGCCCGAGGAGATCGTGGGCCAACACTTCGAGCGCTTCTATACCGCCGAAGACCGGGCGGCCGGGGCGCCGGCCCGTGCGCTCGACGTGGCGCGCCAGACCGGCAAATTCGAGAAGGAGGGCTGGCGGGTCCGCAAGGACGGCACGCGGTTCATGGCCCATGTGGTGATCGACGCCATCCGCGATCCGGATGGCAGCCTGCTTGGCTTTGCCAAGATCACCCGGGACATCACCGAACGGCTGCAGGCGCAGCTCGAACTCGAGACGACCCGCGAGCATTTGCTGCACGCCCAGAAGATGGAGGCGATAGGCCAGTTGACCGGGGGCGTGGCGCATGACTTCAACAATCTGCTGATGGCCGTGCTGAGCAGCCTGGAACTGCTGCGCAAGCGGCTGCCAGCGGATCCGCAGGCCATGCGACTGCTGGACAATGCCCGGCAGGGCGCCGAGCGCGGGGCCGCGCTGACGCGCAGCATGCTGGCCTTTGCCCGGCGCCAGGAGATGGCTATCCAGCCGGTCGATGTCGCCAGCCTGGTGCGCTCGATGCAGGACATGCTCAGCAGTTCGGTGGGCACAATGATCGCGGTGGAAATCCAGTTCCCGGCCAATTTGCCGCTAGTGCTGTCTGACCCGAACCAGCTTGCCGCAGCCATATTGAACCTGGCGGTCAATGCACGCGATGCCATGCCGGGGGGTGGCACGATCCGAATCACGGCCAATGGGGAGGGCGAGTTCGTCCACCTTAGCATCGCCGACAGTGGCGAGGGCATGGACAGCGACGTGCTGGCCCGGGCGAGAGAGCCGTTCTTCACGACCAAGGGCGTGGGGAAGGGCACGGGGCTCGGCCTGTCCATGGTGCATGGCATAGCCGAACAATCCGGGGGGCGGCTGGAACTCAGGAGCCAGCCGGGCGAGGGGACGGTCGCGGAAATCTGGTTGCCGGTGGCGCGAAAGGAAGCGAGCGTTGTGGCGGCCGCCCCGGCGACTGTGCCAGCCAAGCCCCGGCAGCGGCAGCTTAAGGTGCTGGCAGTGGACGACGACTACCTGGTGCTGATGAACACAACCAGCATGCTGGAGGATCTGGGCCACGAGGTGGTGGAAGCCACATCGGGAGCAGAAGCGCTTTCCAGGCTCGAAGAAGCCGGGTTCGATCTCATCATCACCGACCACGCCATGCCCAGGATGACCGGTGCGCAACTGGCCGAGCTGGTGGAGGAAAAATGGCCAGGTGTGCCGGTCCTGGTTGCGACCGGCTATGCCGAATTGCCCGATGGCGCCGGACGCCGCCTGCCGAAGCTCTCCAAGCCATTTTCCCAGGGCCAGTTGAACGATGCGATCTGGGAGATCGTGAACTGACGATCTGCCCCAATGGGGCACCGCCGCCGCATCCAGGCGCCAGCAAAAAGGTCGGGCCGCCCGTGGGCGGCCCTGTTTCGCGCGCTAGCCGGCGGGTGGCGTTGCGGGCTCGGCAGCAGGCGCTGCGTCGGCTGGAGGGACGGTACTGTTGTCGGCTGACGGGGCCTCGCCACAGGCGGCCAGCGCAAGTGCCACTACCACAGCAAGCGGCGCGAGAAGTTTTCGGGACATGGGATCTCCTTTGGATGGACCTCTGAGTGATCTTGGTCTTCACACGGTCGTGAGCTAACGGCCCCTTTGAGGCAAAGATGCGGCCAGCGATGGCAGTCAGCTAATCGCCCGCTTTTGGGGAGGCAGGCGCGCGGTGCATCGCCAGGCTGGGCGGCGACTCGAAGAACCAGGCATCTTCGAGTCGCAGTGACAGCTCTTCGTCGGTGATGGCATCGAGATGGATCAGCACGGCGGGCTGGCCGACATAGGGGTCGGTCTCGAAGTAGATATCGGGCGAGATTTCCATCAGCAGCGCCTTCTGGTCGGGCGGGCACTGGAGCACCAGCGTCGTCGCGTCGAGCAGGTGGGCGAAGGAATTGTCGAGGACCTTGAGCGCGGGCGTGCCATTGCTGGTGGCGCGCGCGACGCCGGGCAGGGCGCGCTGCCGGACCAGTTGCTCGATACGGATGAATGCCTGGTCGAGATCGTTCGTCATTTTGCGCCTGACCACCCTAAATCTCACAGTCACAGTCTGGCGCATCGCGAGCCGATTGGCTACAGCTTGGGCTGCCCCGAAACCCGGTCACGCAAGGGCCTCCAATGAGCACAGATCCCGAGACAGCGCCCGGCCCGGAGGCCGGGATGGACCCCAATGCCTTCCGCGACCGCGAAGACCGCATCAGCATGCTCTGGATGGAGCGGTTGCGCGCCTATCTGGCTGCCGGTCGGGACGACGATGTTGCTGCGGTCATGGAGCCGCTGCACGCGGCCGACGTGGGCGATGTGCTCGAATCGCTCGACGCGGATGAACGGCTGCATCTCGTGCGGTTGCTGGGCGACCGCTTCGACTATTCGGCGCTGACCGAAGTCGACGAATCGGTGCGCATGGAGCTCATGGACGAGCTGGCCAACGCGGAAATCGCGCGTGGCGTGGCGGGTCTCGACAATGACGATGCGGTGGCGATTCTCGAGGATCTCGAGCAGAAGGACCGCGACGAGGTCCTGGCCAAGCTGCCGACCTTCGAGCGGCTGAGCCTCAAGCGGAGCCTGGATTTCCCCGAAGATTCCGCCGGGCGGCGGATGCAGACCGATTTCATCGCCATTCCGCCGTTCTGGACGGTGGGGCAGACAATCGACTACCTGCGCAGCGAGCCGGACCTGCCGGACGAATTCTACCAGATCTACGTGGTCGACGCCTCCTACCAGGTGCTCGGTACCCTGCCGCTCGACAAGTTCCTGCGGGCGCAGCGCGCGACCTCGATCGAAGCGCTGATGAACACCAATTTCGTGCTGGTGGACGCCAACGAGGACCAGGAAGAAGCGGCGCGCGATTTCGAGCGCTACGATCTGGTGGAAGTGGGTGTGGTCGACGAGAGCAAGCGGCTGGTCGGCGTGCTGACCATCGATGACATGGTCGACGTTATCCATGAGGAAGCCGACGAGGACATCAAGTTGCTCGCCGGCGTCGGCGACGAGGATATTTCCGATTCCACCATCGATACGGTGCGCAGCCGCGTGCCGTGGCTGGTGGTGAACCTGTTCACGGCGGTGGGAGTCTCGTTCGTCATCGGCCTGTTCGGGGCGACCATCGACCAGATGGTGGCGCTGGCGGTACTGATGCCGATCGTGGCGTCGATGGGCGGCAATGCCGGCACGCAGACCATGACCGTGACGGTGCGGGCGCTGGCCATGCGCGAACTGGACGGGCGGCGGCTGCGGCGGCTGATCGGGCGCGAGGTCATCGTGGGCTTTGTCAATGGCGTCATCTTCGCCGTGCTGATCGGGCTGGTCACCTGGCTGCGCTTCAACGACCCGCAACTGGGCATCGTCATCGCGCTGGCCATGGTGATCAACCTGATCGTGGCGGGCACGGCGGGTATCCTGATCCCGCTCACGCTCGACAAGTTCAAGGCCGACCCTGCCATCGCCTCGGCGGTGTTCGTGACGACGATCACCGATGTGGTGGGGTTCTTTGCGTTCCTGGGGATTGCGGGGCTGTGGTTCGGGCTGTTCTGACCGCTAAAATGCGGTTGATTTGGGTTCCGTACGCTTAACCCCGATTCCCACTGTGAGCGGGCGGGGTGGCAACTTCAATGCTTGCAGGTTCATTTTGGACGTAGGCGGGCTGGTTGTTGGAACTGCTGGCGAATTCCGGCCATTCGGGCGTAGCCCCCATGGCCTGCCCGCCTAAAATCGCTCCACTGGAGCGATTTTGCCTGTGGCCGGCGGCGAGTGTGGCAACTTCGCCGCTTGCAAAGCTTTTGTGACGCAGTTAACGATTTGCTACCGGGTGCTGCAGGCGGGCAACGCCATAGGCCCCGGAGTGAACGGCTGACAAGGAGCGATCATGCGAAGTCAACCGAAGGCCACTATGTGGCGAGCAGCAAGCTGGACACTGGTTTGCCTGTTCTCAATGGGATTGGTTTTCTCCGTCGTTGCTGGCGTCTAGGCGCTAGAGTTATTCACGAGCAGCAATTCGGAAGGGCGCCCGTGCCACTGGGCGCCCTTCTTCTTTGACAGGAGGCGGCTTTGAAGCTTTTGATCGGTAACCGCAATTACTCGACATGGTCGCTGCGCCCCTGGCTGGTGCTGAAGCATTTCGGCATTCCCTTCGATGACGAGGTGTTGCAGCTTTCAGGCGAGGGTTGGCGCGAGGTCCTGGCCGAGCGTTCGCCGACCGGCAAAGTGCCGGTGCTGATCGATGGTGATCTCGTCATTCCCGAGACCATCGCGATCATCGAATATCTGGCTGACTGTTTTGCCGACAAGGCGATCTGGCCGGCCGACCGGGGTGAACGCGCGCTGGCGCGCGCGGCGGCAGCCGAGATGCATTCTTCGTTCCAGGCCCTGCGCAGCCATGCGCCGATGAATTTGCGGGCCTCGCACCCTGGAAGGGTCAATTGCGACGCGGTGGCGCGTGACCTGCACCGGCTTGAAACGCTGTGGGGCGACCGGCTGGCTCAGTCGGGCGGGCCATTCCTGTTCGGCGCGTTTACCGCTGCCGATGCCATGTTTGCGCCGGTGGCGACGCGTATCCGCACCTATGCCCTGCCGGTGTCGGATCTGCTGGGCGGCTATGTCGAAACCATCTACAGCCTGCCGGCTTTCCAGGAGTGGCTGACGCTGGCGCTGCGCGAGCCGTGGATCGTCGATGACGACGAGATCGACGTCATCCAGGGCCGCGTGAAACCCGGGACGCTGGCATGATCCACATGATCAAGCTCTGCGTCGGCGTATCGAGCCTCGCAGAGCTCGAAAGCTATCGCAACGAGCGGGCGCACTGGTGGGATGCCGACTATGGCGAGGACGTGCATGTGCACCGCACCCGCATGATGCCCAAGCGCGCGGCGGAAATGGAGGGCCAGGCCTCGATCTACTGGGTCATCGCCGGGCAGGTGGTCTGCCGGCAGCCGATCCTGCGGCTGGCGCGTTACACCAATGCTGAAGGCATCGACTATTGCGACATCATCATGGCCCCGGACCTAGTGCGCACCGTGCCCTATCCCAAGCGGCCGTTCCAGGGCTGGCGCTATCTGCGCCCCGAGGACGCGCCGCCCGATCTCGGCGCGAACGAGAATGCCGATTCGCTGGCCCTTGCGGCCGATCTGGCCAAGCTGGGCCTGATCTAGTCACCTCTGCGTGGGACGCAGACGCCGGGCTTGCGGGCGGGCCGGGCGGGCCACATATTGAATCCATGACAGACAAGGACGCTATAGCGCGGAACAAGGCCGGCCTGCCCGAGCAGGGCAAGGTGAGCGGCGATATTGCGGCCTTCGTGGAGAAGGTCGGCCAGATGGCGCGGCCCGGAGCGGCGCAGGACGGGCGGCTGCTGTTCGCGCTGGACGCGACCATGAGCCGGCAACCGACCTGGGACCTTGCCTGCTCGTTGCAGGCCGAGATGTTCCGCGCCATTCCCAAAGCCAGCGCGCTTCAGGTGCAATTGCTGTATTTCCGCGGCTTCGGCGAGTGCCGGGCGTCGAAATGGGTGGTGAATGCCGATGCGCTTGCCAAGCTGATGACCGGCATTGCATGCCAGGGCGGCAATACGCAGATTTCCAAGGTTTTTGCCCATGCGCGGACGGAGCACGCCAAGCGGCGGGTCAACGCCGTCGTCTATGTCGGTGATGCCATTGAGGAAAATGTCGACGATCTGGCCGAAAAAGCCGGGCAACTCGGTCTGCTCGGCTGCCCGATGTTTGTCTTCCAGGAGGGGCGGGATATGAGGGTCGAGGCCGCGTTCCGCGAATTTGCGCGGCTCACCAAGGGCGCCTATGCCCGGTTCGATGCCTCGGCGCCACAGGAGTTGGCGGCGCTGCTCAAGGCAGTGGCGGCCTATGCCAGCGGCGGCAGGGACTTGCTGAAGCTGCAAGGCAGCGGTCAGGCGCAGGCCTTGCTGGCGCAGTTGCCGCGATGACCTATTTCTTCATCGGCGGTGCGCTGTTGCTGGCGGCGCTGGTCGTCTATCAATATCTGCGCAATGTGGGACGGCGGCAGCTGATGCGCGGGCTGCGATGGGTGGTGGGCGGCGGCGCTGCGCTGCTCGCAGTGTTCATGTTGCTGGCGCGACGCATCGACATCGCCATTTTCGTTGGCGCGGTTGCCTTTTCGGTGCTGAGCGCCGGGCGGCTGGGGTCGTTCTCGTTCGAAGGCACGGCCGAGGATGGGGGCAATGTCTCCAAGGTTACAAGCTACCGCTTCGCCATGGAGCTGGACCACGATACCGGCGCCGTCACCGGGCGGGTGCTCAACGGCCAGTTCGCCGGGGCGGACCTGCTGGACCTCGGCGAGATGGAGACGCGCACGCTCCTGGCCGAGGTAGAGGGGGATCCCGACAGCCTCAGCCTGCTGGAAAGCTGGCTGGATGCCAACCGGAGTGGCTGGCGGGAATATTTCGCCGGGACCGCGTCCGCCGAAGCCTCCGGGCCCGAGGCGGCCATCGACCCTCTGGCCGAGGCCTATGAGGTGCTCGGACTGGAGCCTGGAGCCTCGGATGAGGCGATTCGAGCGGCGCATCGGGAGCTGATGAAGGCCCTGCATCCCGACCATGGCGGGTCGAGCTATCTGGCGTCCAAGATCAACGAAGCCCGCGACCGGCTGCTCAGGCACTAGGTTTGGTCCAGTTTGCGACGGCGTTAACGACCCGTTAACCATGCGGGGCCTTGTTAGCATCAGGTGGTGCATTCACTGATTTGGGGGCGGGCGATGGCGCGTGATGGTGCGCATGTCATTGTGGTGGGAAACGAAAAAGGCGGGTCGGGCAAGTCGACCACGGCCTTTCACCTGGCGGTATACCTGCTCTATGCGGGCCATCGCGTCGCCACCGTCGACGTCGACAGCCGCCAGCAGACACTGACGCATTATGTGCGCAACCGGCGTGTGCATGCCCAGGAAACCGGCAAGAAGCTGCCCAATCCGACCCATTTCCATCTGCCATCGGCCTGGGGCGATTCGCTCAAGGAGAACCAGAAGGCCGAGTTCGAGGTATTCCGCCGCGCGGTGGGCGAGGTGGAGAATAGTGTCGACTTCCTGATCATCGACACGCCGGGCTTCGACACCAACCTGACGCGGCTGGCCCATTCCCTGGCCGATACACTAGTGACGCCGGTCAATGACAGCCTGATCGACCTCAATGTGCTGGCGCGGACCGATCCGGAGACGGGTCTGCCGGTGGAGACCAGCCACTATGCGCGGCTGGTGCAGCGGGCGCGGTCGGAACGGCTGGCCATCGGCGGGGAGACCATCGACTGGGTGCTGGTGCGCAACCGCATCTCCATGCTCGCCTCGCGCAATGCAAGACAGGTTCACACGACGCTTGAGGGCATTGCCACGCGGTTCGGCTGCCGCATGGCGGACGGCATCGCCGAACGGGTGATCTTCCGCTCGCTGTTTCCCAGCGGAACCACGGTGTTTGACCCGCTGGACGAGGAGGGCGACGCTTCCTCGGTGTCCCATGTCAGCGCGCGGCAGGAATATCGCAATCTGGTATCGGCGTTGAACCTGCCGCTGATCGAAAAGCGGCCGGCCGAGCCGATCCTGCTGTCGGCCTGAAGGCCTAGCGCTGGTCCAGGCTGAGGCGGATGGCGCGGGCGCCGCCGGGGGCGAAGACGTCGAGGTCGATGCTGACGGGGTCCTGGACCATGCGCCGTGTGCGCGCGGACAGGGCCAGCACGACGCCGAGCAGGTCGCCGACGCTGCGCTTGCGGGGCAGGATGCGCCCGGTGATGCCGGCCAGGGCGCGATTGCGCACAGCCATGTCTTCCGAGGCCAGGCTTGAGCGGCCAACGAAATTGGCCAGCTCGGTGAGGGCAGTACGTTCGCTCATTGGGCTACTCCAAACACAGGCACCAATTTGCTTCCCTGAGTGAACGGCGCTTCAGCGGCGCCGTCTCATTTTTGCGTTGAGATCAGCTCTGCATGGCCAGACAGCTCAGATTCTGCTGCTTGAGCTGGTTGCACATGGCCGTCGCGTCATCGCGTCCGCCGAAACCGACGAAACGGGCACGGAAGAAGGTCTGGCCGTTCTTTTCGAAGCGCTCCACATAGGAGCGGAAATCGCCGAGCGTGCCGACCTTGCCGGCGGCATCGGACAACATGGCGCGGGCGCTGCCCTCGGAAGGGCCGGCACCGATCTGCACGACCCAGCCGCCCGGCGGCGTGGCTTCGGCAGTCTGCACGCTGCCCGAAGTCAGCAGGTCGACCGGCTGGCTGGGGGCGCCGACATCGGCCGGCGGCGGTACGAAGCCAAGTGGCGCGGAGGGGACGGTCTGGCCAAGGGCGGCCGGAGGGGCGCCCAGATTGTAGCTCTCGCTGAGCCAGGCGCCGATAATGTCCTGGCTGGGATAGGCGGGCTGTGGCGCCTGGGAGGGCGCGGCGAGGGTATTGGCGGCCTGTACGGCCGGCTGCAGGCCCAGATCGGCCGGCATGGGCGCGGGCTGCGGCGCGGCGCTGGCGACGACGACTTCGGGCATGGGCTGAGCGGTCGGCGCCTGCGGCTGCGCGCCGTTGGCGGCCACCAGCTGGGCCAGGCGGAAGCCGGGCAGGGGCATGGGCATGACGAAGACAGGGCGGGTCGGCTGGGCGACGGCAACCTGCACATTGCCCTGGCGGCCGGGGACCGGGATCATGGCGGTCTGCAGGTAATCGCCACGCCGCCCCTTGGACAAGTAATTGGCGACGAGTTGGCGCACCTTCTCGTCGCGGGCGCCGGCGGAATTGAAGCCGAAGGCGACGACGACGATGTGACGACCGTCCTTGCGGGCGGCGGTCAGCAGGTTGGAGCCGGCGGCGTTGATATAGCCGGTCTTGATCCCGTCGACCGCGCCCATATAGCCCAGCACGCGGTTGTGGTTGCCATAGGTCGACTTGCCATAGCGGAAGCTGGTGGTCTGGAAGAACTCGTAGTAGCCGGGGAAATGCTGGTAGATGGCAATGCCGAGAATGGCCTGGTCGCGCACGGTGGTGACCTGGCCGCCATCGGGCAGGCCCGAGGCATTGCGATAGGTGGTATTGCGCATGCCAAGGGCGCGGGCCGTGGCGGTCATGCGCTCGCCGAATTTGGACTCGGTGCCGGAAATGTGTTCGGCGATGACGCGTGCCATGTCGTTGGCCGACAGCGTCACCAGAGACTTGATGGCGTCTTCCACCGTGATGGTGGAGCCGGCGCGCAGGCCCAGCTTGGTGGGCACGGCGGCGGCGGCGTGGCGGGACACGGTCATCTTGGTGGAAAGCTTGAGATTGCCGGCGCTCAGCTCCTGGAACAGGACATAGAGCGTCATCACCTTGGCGACTGAAGCGGGGTAGCGCCGGCTGTCGGCGGCCTCTTCATAGAGTACGTTGCCGGACTTGGCGTCGACCACGATGCCGGCATATTTGCGCAGGTTTTCAATGGCCTGAGCCGGCGCGACGGCCGGGATGGTGACCGCGAGGGCGATAAGAACTGCGGCAAAGGCGCGCAAAAACGCAACGCGCCATGGGGATTTCGCCTGGGAAGCCACCCGGTACTCCAACTTTACTCTCGGGCAACTCTGCGCCCGTACGCAACACAACTGCTCGGATATCCGGGTGAGCCCCACGCGCCCGGACGATCCACTAATCCCGCAAGGATATGTCAGCCCCGTTACGAATCCGTAAAATGCGAACGATTTGGGCGAGGGTGTGGAAACATGGCCACGGATGGGTGACTTCGAGCTGTCGCGGAACGATTTGAAGCGAGAAGGCCATGAGCGCCATGCGCGCCATGCGCGAATGGCATGAGGCGCGGAGCGACGTCAGAACCGGGTAACGCCTATTCCGCCGCTTCTTTTTCCACCGCGGGCTGGCTTCCGGCGAGGGCCACCAGATCGAGGCCGATCAGGGCAAAGATCAGCCGATCGAGCAATGCCCGCACGGCATCAAAGCCCTCGTTCTTGGCCAGTGTCACCTCGTTCATGTAGAGGTGCCGGCTGATCTCGATCTGCAGTGCGTGCACGCCATGCTGCGGGCGGCCATAGGTGCGGGTGGCAAAGCCGCCGGCATAGGGGCGGTTGCGGGCAACGCGCAGGCCGGCGCTGGTGAAGATGGTTTCGACCAGATCGACCAGTATGGGCGCGCAGGTGGTGCCGTAGCGGTCGCCCAGCACGATATCAGGTGCCACCTTGTCATTGGTGAGGGTGATGCGTGGCATGGAGTGGCAGTCGATCAGCAGGGCCACGCCGAAGGCGCTGATGGCTTCGCTCAGCAGCTTCTGCAGGGCGGCGTGATAGGGGTGATAGATGCCCTCGATACGCATGCGGGCATCATCGAGCGTCAACCGGTCCCGATAGATCGGCTTGTTTTCGGCGACAACGCGGGCCAGCGTACCCAGGCCCGCCGCGACACGCGGGGAGGTGGTGTTGAAGCGGTCCGAGAGCGGTTCGACGAACATGGTGGGATCGAGTTCCCAGGGTTCGCGGTTGACGTCGAGATAGGCGCGGGGGAAATGCGCGCGCAACAGGGGCGCACCGAGATGGGGTGCGCGCGCAAAAAGCTCGTCGACCCAGGCATCCTCCGACTGCCGTATGGACAGATGATCCAGCCGGGTCATGGCCAGGAAGCGCTCGGGATAGACGCGACCGGAATGGGGAGAATTGAACACCAGCGGAGCCACCAGCCGACGGGGCCGGATGGTTTCAAATGCTGGCTGATCCCAATAGTCGGATCGCACGCTGCCTCCCAGGCGCCATTTTGTCGGCGCCCCACTGATTTGCCCAATGAGTGTGGCCGTTTACGCCCGACTTGTCCAGATTCTCGCAAAATCGGGAGCGGAGAGATCGTAGCCATTCGGGCCGGGCCCTCATGGCCTTCTCGCCTTAAATCGCTCCATTGGAGCGATTTACCCTTTGGGACGGCTCGAAGGGTTGCAGAACGGCAAACTTCGCTTAAACATCGCGGACTACAATGCGACTCAATCGTGCCAATGTGGCGCGTAGTTTGTTGCGCCATGCGCCAGGCCGGATGAGACCATCCGGCTACGCAAGTCGAACGGCCGGAGATTTCCCATGAAGCGAATTCTGCTCGCAGAAGACGATAACGACATGCGTTCGTTCCTGACGCGCGCGCTCAAGAACGCGGGTTATGAAGTCGTCTCGTTCGACAATGGGCTTTCGGCCTATGAGCGGCTGCGCGAGGAACCCTTTTCCTTGCTGCTGAGCGATATCGTGATGCCGGAAATGGACGGAATCGAACTGGCGCGCCGCGCCACCGAACTCGATCCCGATCTCAAGGTGATGTTCATTACCGGCTTTGCCGCCGTGGCGCTGAATCCTGACAGTGACGCGCCCAAGGATGCGTCCGTGCTCTCCAAGCCGTTCCACCTCAAGGATCTGGTCAACGAAGTCGAGCGGCTGCTCGCCGCCTGATCGTCAAAACTATCCACAATCGGTGGATTGACCCTCTTGACCCCCGGTCGGGTTTTATGGTCTATCCGCGCCACTGGAAGGGCTTAGCGGTTCTTCCTTCCCGGAGAGATGGGCGTATAGCTCAGCGGGAGAGCACCTCGTTGACATCGAGGGGGTCACAAGTTCGATCCTTGTTACGCCCACCATCTCTCTAGAAGTCTTTCGCCGTCTGGCGATGGGAGTATAGCTCAGCGGGAGAGCATTCGCTTCACACGCGAAGGGTCACAAGTTCAATCCTTGTTACTCCCACCATTCCCCTTTTCGTGATGCCGGCCTGCAAACGGCAATCGGCTGCGCTTCCGGTGCTCACGTGTACGCTGCGCTCATGGCCCTGCGAGCGTAGCTCTCCGGGCGTTCTTCGCTTGAGAAGGTCCACCGGACCTTCTCCAAGAAAGCTCATCACTCTCGCCGATCACCGTTTTCGACTCGGCCTGACGAAAAGGCCCGACTGAGAAGCCGGGCGCTTGCCTGATCGTTTCACCCCCACAAATCGTCACCCTCGGGCTCGACCCGAGGGCTCTTCACTTGCGGCGCACCTTTACAGCCCTGAGGGATCAGTCGACCGCGAGGAAGATTTCTTCGTTGCCGTCGATGAAGTCGTCGAACAGCACCGTGGTGCTGTCCGGGGTGCCGATGACGAAGGCCATCTGGCCGGGGCCGGTCAGGCGGCGCATGGGGATGTGGGGCTGGTCGACGCTCACCGAATAGTGCCCGCCGGCCAGGGTGGTGAAGGGCAGGCCGCGCCAGGTGGCGGTGGAGGTGAGGTGCACGTGGCCGGCGATCACCTGGCGGATGTCGGGATGGGTCTTGAGGGCGTCGATGAAGGCGTCGGGCTCCAGCATGCGGATATTGTCCGCTTCGATATGCAGAGCGTTGGCGTTGTGGTGGAGAATCACGATCACCGGCCGATCCATGGCTTCGGCCAATCGCGCCTGCAGCCAGTTAATCTGACCAGAATCGAGCACGCCATCGACACGGCCCGGCTCGGAGGAATCGAGCAGGATGATGCGGTAGCCCTTCGCATCGATGACCTTGTCGACCTTGCCGGTTTCGGCAAGGAAGTCCTCGCCGAAAACGGACAGGAAGGTCGGGCGGTCGTCGTGGTTGCCCAAGGTGATGTGCACCGGGATCGGGATGCGGTCGATGATGGTCTTGAGGTGCTCATAGGCGGCAGGTTGGCCCAGATCGGTCAGATCCCCGGCGAGCACGCAGAAATCGGCCTCATGGTAGCGCGCGATCACCGCATCTACCGCCTGCTCCAGCCGGTCGCCGGTATCGAGCGTCATGGACAGCTCGCCTTCCGGC
This sequence comes from Devosia sp., assembly GCF_036676215.1. Taxonomy (GTDB): domain Bacteria; phylum Pseudomonadota; class Alphaproteobacteria; order Rhizobiales; family Devosiaceae; genus Devosia. Next base: position 18,295 of record NZ_JAKFDJ010000056.1, read on the forward strand.
ATCACATGCAGGTCGCTCATCACCACGAATTTCAGTGTCATTTTCGTCCCTCAAGCCGGCATGGTGTCTAGTGGAGCGAAATGACCATGTGGTGACAATCCGGCAGGGCCGGATTTCACCACATGGTTTGTTTGGCCCGCTCCGGCCAGGCCTTGTCATAAGCGTCGCCGCCGACCTGGTTTTCAGTCATCGAGGCGAGGATTTCGCCGGGGGTGGGCAGAGAGCGGACATCGATATGGCGCGCGGGATTCCAGAGTTCGGAGCGAACGATGGCGCGGGCGCACTGAAAATAGAGTTCATCGATCTGCATCACGATGACCGAGCGGGGCGCCTTGCCTTCGACTTCGAAACTGGCCAGCAGATCGGGATCGATGCTGAGATGGGCACGGCCATTGGCGCGGAAAGTGGTGCCGCTGCCCGGCAGCAGGAACAGGAAAGCACAGCGCGGGTCGCGTACGATGTTGCGCAGCGAATCGATGCGGTTATTGCCGCGCCGGTCGGGCATCATCAGCGTCTCGTCATCATGGATGCGGACAAAGCCGGGCTGATCGCCGCGGGGCGAGCAATCGATGCCCTCGGGGCCCACCGTGGCGAGTGCGGCGAAGGGGCTGGCTTCAATCAGGCGCCGATATTGCGGTGTCATGCGGTGGGCCACCTTGACGGTGGAGGCGGCCGCGGGAGCGGGCGCATAGAGCCCTTCAAGCTGCTCGAGGGAGGTGACGATGGTCATCAGGAAGCCTTGGGGCCTTTAGGCCGATGTGATGCAGGGGGCATATGGGCTGGGTGTAACTGATCCTATATGTTGCGCGAATGACAGTGCGACGAGACTTTAGTTTGTGGCGTTTCCTCTTCGGAAGCGCCCGTAAGGAGCAAATGATGGACACCCATGCCTTCAAGGTGACCCGCACCGACGCGGAATGGCGCGCCAAGCTGACGCCGGAACAGTATCAGGTGATGCGCAACCACGGCACGGAGCGGCCGGGGAGCTGTGCGCTGCTGCATGAAGAGCGGCAGGGCACGTTTGCCTGTGCGGGCTGCGATACGCCGCTGTTTGCCTCGACGCTGAAATTCGAGAGCGGTACCGGCTGGCCCAGCTTCAACGATCCGTTGCCCGGCTCGGTGGAGACGACGACCGACAAGAGCTTCGGCATGGTGCGCACCGAGGTGCATTGCGCCACCTGCGGCAGCCATCTGGGCCATGTCTTCCCGGACGGCCCGCCGCCAACCGGATTGCGCTATTGCATCAATGGCGTGGCGCTGAACTTCAGTCCCGCTGCATAGAATCTGCGGTCTTGACGATGACACCCTCGAGCGGAAAGCTTGGGGGTGTTTTGTTTTGGGTGGCGGATGCAGGGGGTGGCCTTCTCCCCTTGAGGGAGAAGGTGCCCGAAGGGCGGATGAGGGGTGCTGCGCCTTCCGCTGGACGCGGAAGAACCGCCCTCTCCCTCAAGGGGAGAGGGGAAGAACTCCACTCACGTCCCTCGCGGTTTGGCGCGGGCGGTGGGATTGGCCTTGGCGGGCTCATCGGGCCAGGGGTGGCGCGGGTAGCGGCCCTTGAGGTCCTTGGCGACATCGGCCCAGGAGCCGCTCCAGAAGCCGGGCAGGTCGCGGGTGGTCTGGATCGGGCGGTGGGCCGGAGACAGCAGCACCAGCAGCAAGCGGATGCGGCCCTGGGCAATGGTGGGGTGGCGCGTCAGCCCGAACAATTCCTGCACCCGGATCTCGATGGCCGGGCCGCCTTCGGCCGAATAGTCGATGGGCACCGCATTGCCGGTCGGTGCGGTGAAATGGCTGGGCAGCAGCGTCTCGATGTCCTGGCGGCGCGCATAGGGCAGCAGCAGATCGAGTGCAGTGCGCAGCTGCTCGCCGGTGATCTCGGAGAGTTTTGTCAGGCCGAACAGCGCGGGCGCCAGCCATTCGGCAACGCTGGAGGCGAGGGCTTCGGCGCTGAGATCGGGCCATTCATCGCCCAGGGTGCTGCGCAGGAAATTGGCGCGGGCGCGCCAGGCCTTCTGGTCGCGGCTCCAGGGCAGGGAATCGAGGCCTCGGCGGGCGGCGGCTTCGGCCAGGAGCCGTGCTGCGGCTTCCGGGTCTTCGACGGCCACCGGTTCATCGGCAAGGCGGAGGGAGCCCAGACGGCGGATGCGGCGGGCGCGGACGCTGGCTGAGGGCTCGTCGAAGGCGAGGACGGCTTCGTTGACGATCTGGTTGGCAAAGAGCGCTTCGAGATCGGCGCGGTCGAGCGCGACGGCGGCGCGAATGCGGCTGGTGGCAGCGGCGCCGGTGATGTCGGTGACCACGAGGAAGGGGGATGCGGCGAGCGCGTCGGTTTGCTCAAGACTGGCCTGGCGGCCATTGGCGAGGCGGAACTTGCCGCGCGGGCCGGCAGCCTGGGCGACGCGGTCGGGATAGGCGCGGGCGAGGTGGTGGCCGGCGGGCAGGTTGCCGCCCTTGCCGCCGCCGGCCAGATTGGCCCAACGGCTGGCCAGGGATCGCGCATCGTCAGCGCGTTTGGAGCGGTCGGTGCGAAAGCGGTCGACCCGGTGGGCGAGGTCGATGCCGTCACCGCCCAAGCCGCGTTCGGCGATGAGGACGGCGAGTTCGGCGGCGGTCTGGGCGTCGTCTTCCTCGGCCGCGGCGACGACCATGTGGGCGAGGCGGGGATGCAGTGGCAGGCGGGAGAGGGCCTTGCCATCGGCGGTGAGGCGGCCGGTCGCGTCGAGTGCTTCGAGAGACTTGAGCAGGGTCACGGCCTCGGACCAGGCCGGGACCGGAGGCGGATCGAGGAAGGGCAGGGCGGCGGGATCGGAGACGCCCCAGGCGGCCAGGTCGAGGGCGAAGCCGGCAAGGTCGGCGGCAAGAATTTCGGGGGTGTCGAAGGGCTCAAGCGCAGCGGTCTGGCCAGTGTTCCACAGGCGAATGGCGACACCCGGACTGGTACGACCAGCGCGGCCGCGGCGCTGATCGGCGCCGGCGCGGGAGACGCGGCGGGTCTCGAGCGTGGTGAGGCCGGTGCCGGGTTCATAGATCGGGACGCGGCGGAAGCCGCTATCGATGACGATGCGGACGCCATCGATGGTCAGCGAGGTTTCGGCGATGGAGGTGGCCAGCACGATCTTGCGGCGGCCGGGCTCGGCGGGGCGGATGGCGCGGTCCTGCTCGGCGGGGGTGAGCTGGCCATAAAGGGGCGCGATGTCGGTATCGGCGGGCACGCGGCCAGCCAGGCGTTCGGCCACGCGGGTGATCTCGCCCTGGCCGGGCAGGAAGACCAGGGCCGAGCCTTCATGCTCGCGCAGGGCGGCAAGGACCGCGTTGGTGACCTGGTCTTCGATGCGCTGCAGCGGGTCGGGCTCGCGATGGATGGTTTCCACCGGGAAGGCGCGGCCGAGGCTTTCGATGACCGGGGCATCATTGAGCAGGCGGGCGACGCGGGCGCCGTCGATTGTGGCGGACATGACGAGGACGCGGAGGTCCGGCCGCAGGGCGGCGGCGTCGAGGGTGAGGGCCAGGCCCAGATCACCGTCGAGGCTGCGTTCGTGGAATTCGTCGAACAGGACCGCGGCGGTGCCACTCAGCTCGGGATCGTCGAGCAGCATGCGCGTGAAGACGCCTTCGGTAACGATCTCGATACGGGTTTTGGCGGAGATCTTGCTGTCCATGCGGACGCGGTAGCCCACGGTCTGGCCGACCTCTTCGCCCAGCAGGCGCGCCATCTGCGCGGCGGCGGCGCGGGCGGCGAGACGGCGCGGCTCGAGCACGATGATGCGGCTATCCCCGCGCCAAGGGGCATCGAGGAGGGCGAGGGGCACGCGGGTGGTCTTGCCGGCGCCTGGTGGAGCGACGAGCACGGCATAGGAGCCGGCGGCCAGCGCGGTGTGCAGCGCCGGCAGGGCGTCGTCGATTGGGAGGGGTGGCAGGGATGCGGGCATTGCCGGTTCATGGCGGATCAGCGAGGGTAGGGCAATAGTATAGTCACCGTCGGAGACCCGAGCACATGCGACTGACCCGTATCGGCAATGAGCACGTCACGGTGGAAGTCTCTCCGCTGGGTTCGGAGATGCAGTCGATCGTGACCAGCGACGGGCAGAGCTGGCTGTGGGATGGCGATGCGGCATTCTGGGGCGGGCGGTCGCCGGTGCTGTTTCCGATGGTGGGTCGGGCGCCCAATGATCATGTGAGCATTGACGGGCAGCGCTACCCGATGGGGCAGCATGGCTTTGCACGGCGCAGCGAATTCGAGCTGGCCGACAGCGGCACGGATTTCTGCCGGTTCGAGCTGCGCTCGGGGCAGGCGAGCCACTCGATCTATCCCTTCGCCTTCCTGCTGGCGCTGGAACATCGCGTGGTGGGGCGGGCGGTGACGGTGACGGCCGAGGTGACCAATCTGGATCATCGGCCGATGCCGTTCGGTATCGGCTTTCACCCGGCCTTCGTGTGGCCGCTGCCGGGGTGCGAGGGGCTGGAGCACAAGGTGGTGCTGGAGAATGGCGGGGAGCCGGCGCTGATGCGGCTATCGGGCGGGCTGGTGAGGCTGGATAAATTGCCATCGCCGTTCAGGGATGGAGAACTGGTGCTCGATCCTGACCTGTTCGCGACCGATGCCATGCTGTTTCCCGAGGGCGCGGGAGCGGGCCTGCGCTATGGGGCGGGCGACAAGGCGATCCGGTTCACCTGGGAAAATTTGCCGAATTTCGCGCTGTGGTCGAAGCCGGGGGCGCCGTTTGTGTGCCTCGAGCCGTGGCACGGCACGGCTGCGGAGGTGGGTGGTAGCGATGCACTGGCCGAGCGGCCGTATGGCGAGGTGCTGGGGCCGGGGGCGACGGGGCGGTATGGGCTCAGGGTGGAGCTGGTGGGGTAGGTCTGCTTCTTGCCACGACCTCGTGGTTCGACAGGCTCACCATGAGGTCCTCTGGAGACGCTGAACATGTGACGTCCACCGAGCGGCACCTCCCCCTCGACGGGGGAGGTTGGGAGGGGGTGTTGAGAGCCACGATATCAGGGCCAACCGCCCCCCACCCTTGATCCCTCCCCGCAAGGGGGAGGGTGTCGACTGCACATTCAGCGCCTCACCCCCAAGCGGGCCATTTTCTCGCTCAGCGTCCGCCGTGGCACCTGCAGCGCATCCACTACGGCGGCGATGCTGTCGCCATGGCGCGCCAACTCCGCTTCAATCACATGGCGTTCATAGGCGGCGACGCGGTCGGCGAGGCTGGCGGAGGACCTGATCGGCTTGGCCTTGGGGCCCAGGATGGCGTCAAGCGAGCGCCCGGTGGCGTCGAGGCCGAGGGCGAAGCGGTCGGCGGCGGCCTTGAGTTCGCGCACATTGCCCGGCCAGGTGTGGACCAGCAGGGCGTTGATGTCGGCGGGATGAAGCGGCGGGGCCGGCTTGTTGAAGCGCTGGGCGGCGAGCCCGAGGAAGTGGTGGAAGAGCAGCACGCTGTCTTCGCCGCGATCGCGCAGCGGGGCGAGCTGGATGGTCGCCATGTTGAGGCGATAGTAGAGGTCGGCACGGAAGCGGCCGGACTCGCTTTCGGCAGCCAGATCGACCTTGGAGGCGGCGACGATGCGGACGTCGAGCGGGATCTGGCGGTTGGAGCCGACGCGTTCGACCATGCGCTCCTGGATGACGCGCAGGACCTTGGCCTGGGCCAGCATGGGCATGGATTCGATCTCGTCGAGCAGCAGCGTGCCGCCATTGGCGAATTCGAACTTGCCGATGCGCTTGTCGCGGGCGCTGGTAAAAGCCCCGGCCTCGTGGCCGAAAAGCTCGGATTCGATCAGCTCGGCGGGTATGGCGGCGCAGTTGACGGCGACAAAGGGGCCGCCGGCGCGGGGCGAGAAATCATGCAGGCAGCGGGCGACAACTTCCTTGCCGGTACCGGTTTCGCCCAGGATGATGACATCGGTGGGGATAGAAGCCAGTTCGCGGATGGCGTGGCGAACGTCTTCCATGACCCGGGATGACCCGATTAGCCGCGTCGCCAGCTCGGTCTCGCCGCCATCGAGCTTGCGGCGAAGCTCGGCGACTTCGCGCTTGAGCCCAGTCTGTTCGGCGGCGCGGCGCAGGGTTTTCACCAACTGGTCGGGCACGTAGGGTTTTTGCAGGAAATCGAAAGCGCCCGCGCGCATGGCCTCGACCGCCATGGGCACATCGCCATGGCCGGTGATGAGGATGACTTCGGCGGCCAGCGCGCGTTCGCGGACGGTGCGCAGCAGGTCGAGGCCGGACAGGCCGGGCATGCGGACATCGGTGAGGATGACAGCCGGATGGATGTCGTCGAGGAGGCGCAGGGCTTCGGTGGCGCTGCTGGCGACATGCGTCGCAAAGCCGGAGAGGCGCAGCCACTGTTCGAGCGCGGTGCGCACCATTTCTTCGTCGTCGACGATGAGTACGGCGGGGTTGGTCATTTGGCCAGTCCGTTTGAGAAAGTTCTGTGGTTCACTACTGAAGCGTCTTGCGCCCCCTCCCCCTTGAGGGGAGGGCCGGGGAGGGGGTGGCTCGGTGGATCACTGATGGACCCCCACCCTCATTCCTTCCCCTCAAGGGGGAGGGCGGCGAAGGAGCCGATGCTTCTCCGTGATCCGAGAAAGCCAACAGCAGCCTTACGGTGAAGGTGCTGCCCTTGCCGGGAATGCTGGCGACGGTGATGGCGCCGCCGATGTCGCGCACCAGGCCATAGGAGATGGAGAGGCCAAGGCCCAGACCGCGCCCGGCCTCCTTGGTGGAATAAAAAGGATCGAACAGGTTGGCGAGTTCCCCCTCGGGAATGCCTGAGCCGGTATCGGACACGGCGATCTCGACGCTACGGGCATGGGGGCGGATGCCGATGGAAAGGACGCGGACAGAGGTGTGCTCCATGGCGTCGGCCGCATTGGCGATGAGGTTGATGAAGACCTGTTCGAGGTGGACTGGATTGCCGGTGACGAGGAGATGGCCGCGGTGGCGGGTGTATTCGACGTCAATGCCGAAGGCGCGCAGCTTGTGATCGACCAGGTCGAGGGCATTGCCGAGAACTGCGCCCAGGTCGGCCTGCATCTCGATGCGGGTCTCCTTGCGGGCGAAGGTCTTGAGGTGGCCAGTCAGGGCCGCGAGGCGGTCAACCACCCGGTCCATGGTGGAGAGTATCGATCCGATATCGGCATCCTGCTTCTGGGCAGCGACGAGGCGGGCACTGGCGATGTGGGTGGTGAGCGCGGCGACAGGCTGGCTTACCTCGTGGGCGACGCCGGCCAGGGCCTGGCCAAGACTGGCCATCTTGGCGGCCTGCACCAGCCCGGCCTGGGCTTCGCGCTCGGCTTTCTCGGCGCGAATGCGATCTGCAATCTCCTCGCGCAGCGCCGCGTTGGCGATGTGCAGGTCTTCGGTGCGCTCGGCAACGCGCTGTTCCAGCCGCTCATGATCGGCCAGGCGCTGGGCAATGATGCGGCGGCGCTGCACCAGCAGCACGACAATAAGCAACAGCGCAGCAGCGCCAAGGCCGGCGGCGGCGGCCATGGTCCAGGCGCCGCCATAGAGCGGGGCGAGGGGCGTGAAAGCGAGCAGCCGCCAGCCATGCTTGGGCAGGCGCAATTCCTGCAGGACGAAGTAGCCCGATGTTTCCGGGTCCTTGCCGGCGAGCAGGGCGAATTCGGCCCCGCGCGAGAACCAGCGGTCGGTAATGATGCCGGCATTGTCGACACCGTTTTCCCCGTAGCGCTGCTGGCTCGAAATGCCTCCTATCCGGGAGCGGGGAATGGTCTGGAGCGGCCGGTAGCGCCAGTCGGGGCGGGTGGAGAGGATCACCACGTCATTGAGGTCGACAATGCCGATGAGTTCGCCCGATCGCCACCAGGCGGCTTCGATCTCCCCCAGATTGATCTTGGTGACAGCCACGCCCAAGGGGCCATCGGGGCTGTCGACGCGCTGGGAGAGGAAGTAGCCAGGCACATTGGTGGAAATGCCAAAGGCATAATATTCGGCACTACCGAGCCGCAGGGCTTCGGCGAAATAGGGGCGGAAGGAATAATTGGTGCCGACCAGGCTGGTCAGGGTCCACCAATTGCTGGCAGCGACCACCGCACCATTGTTCTCCATGAGGAATATCTCGCCAGCGCCGGCGGTCTCGTTGAGCTTGGAAAGAAAGCCATTGGCCGCCTCGACGGCGGCCGCATCGTCGGGATTGGCAAGAGCCGCGCGGGTCTCTGGGGCCTGAGAGATAGCCACGGGAAGGTAATGGAAGCGCTCGATGATGGCTTCAAGCGTGCGCTCGAACAAAGCGAGGCGGCGCTGCGCCTGCACGCGGGAATCGTGGATGGTGGCGTTGAGGGTCGTCTCGAACGCCGCCCAGGCGATCAGCGTGACCGCCAGCAGGCCTATGGCGCCGAAGATCAGGTGGCGGCGACCGAACCAGTTCCGCAATGTGGCTCGTAGGGTCACTGGCGTGCTTCCGCTCGGCTATCGGCAAGAATTTGCCGACAATTTGGCCGAGACTGAGCAAGTTCTTGCCGGTTTGGTTGGCGTGTTCAAGGAAAAAAGCATATCAGGGTTGCATTCTGCGCGTGGCACGCTGCTTGCATTGTCAAACCTGACCCCCGGGGAGAACGCCGGGATCAAAGCTAAATGGGAGGACAACTATGAAGACCATCGTCAAGATACTCGCCGCGAGCCTGGTTGCAGGTTCGGCGCTCAGCGCCGCTACAGTCATGGCGCAGGACTATCCGAACCAGCCGGTGACCATCGTTGTGCCGTTCTCGGCCGGCGGCCCCACCGATACGGTAACGCGGCTGGTTGCCGCCGCGATGAGCGAAGACCTTGGCCAGCAGGTCGTGGTGCAGAATGTCGGTGGCGCCGGCGGTACGCTGGGCGCCGGCCAGGTGGCGGCCGCCAATGCTGACGGCTATACGCTGCTGCTGCATCATATCGGCATGTCGACCGCTCCGGCGCTCTATGCCAGCCTGCCTTATGACCCGATAGCCGACTTCGCGCCGATTGGCCTCGTCACCGAAGTTCCGATGACCATCGTGGCGCGCAAGGATTTCGAGCCGGCCTCGCTCGAGGACCTCATCGCTCACGTCAAGGCGAATGGCGAAGACGTCACCTATGCCAATGCCGGCATCGGCGCGGCCAGCCAGCTTTGCGGCCTGCTGTTCATGGATGCACTCGACACCAAGATGACCGAAGTGCCCTATCAGGGTACCGGCCCGGCCATGACGGACCTGCTGGGCGGCCAGATCGACATGATGTGCGACCAGACCACCAACACAACCAGCCAGATCCTGGCCGGCGAGATCAAGGCCTATGCGGTGACGACGCCCGAGCGCATCGCCGTGCTGCCCGACGTGCCCACCATGGCCGAGGGTGGCGTGGAGAATTTCGAGCTGGCCATCTGGCATGGGCTCTATGCACCTGCCGGGACTGATCAGGCCATCATCGACCGCCTGTCCGCCTCGCTGCAAAAGGCTTTGACCAGCGAAACCGTGGGCAACAGCTTTGCCGAGCTGGGCACCTATCCGGTACCAGCCAGCCAGGCTACCCCAATGGCATTGGCGCAGAAGCTTGAAGGCCAGACGGCCCTCTGGGCCGAGGTGATTTCCGCCGCAGGCGTTGCGGCGCAGTAAGCCGCAAGCCGGTAACAGTCAGGGATCCCCGGCCCAGCGGGCCGGGGGTTTCCCATAGGGAGAGGGAAAATGGCACTCAATGCATCGCGAAACAACCTTGCCTCGGGGGCACTATTCGTGGCCCTGGGCGGCTATTTTGCGCTCGAAGCCATGAAATATGACTTCGGCACGCCGTTCCGCATGGGGCCCGGCTTCATGCCCGTCGTGCTTGGCGGCGTGCTGGTGGCGCTGGGCGTGGCGGTGGCGGCCACGGGCATCGGCAAGCCTGACGCGGAGGCGCCGCCCCCCTGGCCCTGGCGCGGCATTGTTCTGGTGCTGGGCACGATCCTGTTTTTTGCCGCCACGATACGCGGGCTCGGCTTCATACCGGTGGTGCTGATTTCGGCCTTTGCGACGGCCCTTTCGAGCCGCCTCAACTCCCCGCTCGCCGCGCTGGTCGTCAGTGTGGGGCTATGCGTGATGTGCCTGCTGATATTCAAGGTCGGGCTGGGGCTGCAATTGCCCTGGTTTGGCCCGTGGTTGCGATTCTAGGCCGGGAGAAACCAGATGGACCTGATATCCTCGCTTGCTCTGGGCTTTTCGGTTGCGCTCGATCCGATCAATATTCTCTACTGCTTCATCGGCGTGCTGCTGGGCACGCTGGTCGGCGTGCTGCCGGGCATCGGCCCGACCGCGACCATCGCCATGCTCCTGCCCATCACCTTCACGCTGGGGCCCGAGACGTCGCTGATCATGCTGGCGGGCATCTATTATGGTGCCCAGTATGGCGGCTCGACCACAGCGATCCTGATCAACCTGCCGGGAGAAAGCTCATCGGCGGTGACGGCGATCGACGGCTACCAGATGGCGCGGAAGGGCCGCGCTGGAGCGGCGCTTGCCACGGCGGCCATCGGCTCATTCTTCGCTGGAACGGTAGCGACGCTGCTGCTGGCCTTCTTCGCGCCGCCGCTGGCCCGAGCGGCCCTCAATTTCGGGGCACCGGAATATTTCTCGCTGATCGTGTTGGGCCTGCTGGTTTCGATCGCCCTGGCGCATGGCTCGATCCTCAAGGCCCTGGCCATGATCGTGCTCGGGCTGCTGCTGGGCATGGTGGGCCAGGATATTTATACTGGTACGCCGCGCTTTACCTTCGGGGTGAGGGAGCTGTTTGGGGGCCTCAACTTCGTGGCCGTGGCAGTGGGCGTGTTCGGCATTGCTGAAATCCTGCGCAATCTCGAAAACGAGACGGAGCGCGAGGTCGGGGTCAAGGCCGTGACCAATCTCTGGTTGACCAAGGAGGACATCAAGCGGATCATCGGTCCGGTACTGCGCGGCACGGCGCTGGGCTCGGTGCTGGGCGTATTGCCGGGCGGGGGGCATATCCTGTCGTCCTTTGCCTCCTACTCGGCCGAAAAGCGCCTGTCCAAAACGCCGGAGGAATTCGGCAAGGGCGCCATCGAGGGCGTCGCGGGGCCTGAATCGGCCAACAATGCGGCGGCACAGACCAGCTTCATCCCACTGATGACGCTGGGTATTCCGGCCCACCCGGTGATGGCGCTGATGATCGGCGCCTTCATCCTGCAGGGCATCACACCCGGCCCCAATGTCATCAACGAAGAGCCGGCGCTGTTCTGGGGCATCATCGCCTCGATGTGGATCGGCAATCTGTTGCTGGTCATCCTCAACCTGCCGCTCATCGGGCTGTGGGTGAAGATGCTGACCATTCCCTATAGGGTGCTGTTCCCGGCCATTGTGCTGTTCGCCTGCATTGGCACGTTCTCGATCAACCAGAATATCTACGACATCTATGCGATCGCCTTCTTCGGCATCGTCGGATACCTGCTGATCCGGTTCGGCTGCGAGCCGGCGCCGCTGCTGCTCGGCTTCGTGCTCGGGCCGCTGCTGGAGGAACATCTGCGACGCGCGATGATCATTTCGCGCGGCGATCCGATGATCTTTGTCGAGCGGCCGATCTCGGCGACGCTGCTGGGCCTGGCGCTGCTGGCCGTGGTGGTGGCCGTGCTGCCGGGGATAAGGAAGAAGCGGAAAGAGGTGTTTGTCGAGGACGATTGAGCGTTCCTCGATCACGCGACGGCCACTGAGCGGCACCTCCCCCTTGACGGGGGAGGCTGGGAGGGGGTGGTGGTTGACCCACATATCCGGGCTAAACACCCCTTGATCCCTCCCCGCAAGGGGGAGGGTGTCGACTGAATATTCAGCTCAAATGAGCGATCACTCAGCCGCGCCGCGCTCATCCACCATGGCGTCTGGCCCGTTGGGATCGCCCGGGGCGGTTTCGGCGCCGAGGTCGGGGAAGGCGACAACGCGGTTGTTGCGGAAGTCGAGGCGGACCACCAGGAGACCGCGTTCCTCGAACCAGGTCAGCAGGCGCCGGGCGCGGCTGGCCGAATGGGTGCCGTAGAGGCGCGCCAGGGTGGCGTCGGAGGGGCAGGGGGCGTTGGTAACGGCGGCTTGCGCCAGGACGAGGAAGACGCCCTGGACGTCGTCGGTCAGCGCCGCGGACATGGTGAGGGCCTGCTGCCAGGCATCGCTGCTGGCGGTCTCGACATCGGGGGCCACGCGGGCGACGGCGAGCTTGCGCTTGAAGGCCGGCAATGCGGGCGGCTCGCCGGGGACGCGGCGGATGCGGCAGCGGACGAGGAAATCCTGATAGAGCACGGCGACGGTGCGGAAGCTGGCATCGGGATCGCCCAGGAGCTCAGCCATAATGGCGTCGATCTGCTTGTCGCGCTCAGCTTCGTCGATCTCGGGGAAGAGGCTCTGCGGGGCTTCCTCGGCCGGTGGCCGGTGGCGCGAGAGCTGGGCCAGCAATTCATTGGTCGAGGGTGGCGGTGGCGGCGCGGGACGGCGGGTGACGGGTCGCGCCAGCTCTTCGGGGGAGGCGGTGAAGATGAGGTCGGCGGCGTCGAGCGGCGCCTCGGGCAATGGGGTCAGCTTGGGGCTGGAGGAGCGGGCCGAGGTCTCGACTGTGCCGATGGTCACCGGCATGGGCCGGCGGGAAATGGCGGGGCCGAGAGCGACGAAATGGCCGCGGGCCAGGTCGCGGAACTGCTCGGCCTGGCGCTTTTCCATGCCCAGCAGATCGGCGGCGCGGGCCATGTCGATATCGAGAAAAGTGCGCCCCATCAGGAAGTTACTGGCTTCGGCGGCGACATTCTTGGCGAGCTTGGCCAGGCGCTGGGTGGCGATGACGCCGGCCAGGCCACGCTTGCGGCCGCGGCACATCAGGTTGGTCATGGCGCCGAGCGACAGCTTGCGCGCCTCGTCGGACACTTCGCCGGCCACGGCGGGGGCGAAGAGCTGGGCTTCGTCGACGACGACGAGGACGGGGTACCAATAGTCGCGATCGGCATCGAACATGCCGCCGAGGAAGGCGGCGGCGGCGCGCATCTGTTGCTCGACGTCGAGGCCTTCGAGGTTGAGCACGACGGAGACACGGTGCTGACGCACACGGGCGGCGATGCGCGTCAGCTCGGCTTCGGTGCGGGTGGCGTCGACGACGAGATGGCCATAACGCTCTGACAGCGTTGTAAAATCGCCTTCCGGGTCGATGATGCACTGCTGCACCCAGGGGGCCGATTGTTCAAGCAAGCGGCGCAGCAGATGGGATTTCCCCGAGCCGGAATTGCCCTGGACGAGCAGGCGCGTGGCAAGGAGCTCTTCGAGATCGAGCGTCGCGGGCGCGGCGCCCGTGGTGGCGCCCATGTCGATTGCTACCTTCATCGGGTCTCCGGATCGGCGGGTCACATCCCATTCGATCGGGAGGCACGCACGCAAACTGTCAGCAGACTGTTAGCACATGCGGGCAGCGATTCGGTGCGGGTGCGGCACCGGACTCCACAGGCGGCCGTCAGCCGGTGAATCCCTTCTTGTATTGCACGGGGGTGGCGCCAACCACGCTTTTGAAATCGGTGATGAAATGCTGCTGGCTGGAATAGCCCAGGTCGTAGGCGATGCCGACCCAATCGGGCTCGGCGCTGTCGCGGATCTGGCGGGCAGCGGCCAGCAGGCGGTGGCGCTGGATCAGCCATTTGAGGCCGATGCCGAGATAATCGCGAAAGGTCTGCTGCAGCCAGCGGTCGCTCTTGCCATAGGCCTGGGCGACGGCGGCAACGGTATGCAGGCCTTCGTCGGTCTCGACGGCGGCGATGATCTCGTTGACGAGCAGGATAGTCCCGTCGGGAGGGGGCGGGGATAAATGGGCGATCATGGCGGCGATGGCGGCATCGTCATCCTGGGCCAGGATGGCCCTGATGCCAGCGGCGTCGGCCCAGGGGAAGACCTGGGGGAGGGAGATTACCTTGTCCTGCAGGTCGGCCATTTCACCCGACCAGAAGGCGTGGAAGGCGCCGGGGCGGAAGCGGATGCCGAGGATGCGGCCCGAGCCGGCGGCCGAATAGGTGCGCTTGCCGCGGAACGTGCCCTGGATGCCGGATTCCTGGGCGGAGAGGAACACATCGACATAGGGGCGGTGCATGACTTCGGGGGAGTCGTAATGGCCCAGGGCCCCGTCCCAGCGGATGATCCAGAAATGCTCGATGAAGGGAGCCAGATTGGCGGGCGGCGCAACGGTGCGGAACTGCACGTGACGGTCGAAACCGGCCGGATCGAGGCGCCCGCGAGGATCGTAATTCTCTGCGGGTTTTTGAAATACGGGCTTGGAAAGGTCGGGCATGGTGGGTGCATCAACAGAGAAAGGAACTACCAAATGACCAACAACAAGCACTTCCTGCGCGGCATGGCCACGGTGAACTTCTTTGCCGACGACATGATCGCGGCCCGCGACTGGTATGCAGAACTGTTCGGCGTCGAGGCGTATTTTCAGATGCCGAGCAAGGAAACGCCGGCCTATATCGAATTCCGCATCGGCGATGACGAGGACGAGTTCGGCATCATCGAGCGGCGCTATGCCCCCGCGGGTATGCAGGCCGGCCCGGGCGGGGCGATCCTGCTGTGGCATGTCGATGATATCGAAGCAGCCTTCGCCCGGCTCAAGGAGATGGGGGCCAAGGAATATGACCCGATCACCAAGCGCGGCGAGACGGGGTTCGTCACGGCCTCGGTGGTGGACCCGTTCGGGAACGTGCTGGGGGTGATGTATAATCCGCACCATGTGGCGATGCGCGAAGCGCGAGCGGCGGCTGCCGCCTAGGGGCGGCCATCGCCGCGGGGGGCACCCATTTTAAAATCGGGGCATGCAGCCGGAGCGGCGCCTTGGCGTGCCTACATGGCGCCGCGCGGCGTGAAAGCCGCCAAATCCGGGGCTTTTGGCTCTTCACGAATTCGGGACATGTTGCCCCTTAACACGGCGCGGTTTTTGCCTACATAATGCTCCTCACCATGCTGCTTCGTTTCCTCTACGACAGATGTCTAGCCATGAATTTCAATGACCTCCTCGCTATCGACGACGAGGCCCCAGCCGCGATGCGTCTGGCGCCTGTGCCTGCTTATGCCGGGCCGAAGGAGGATGATCCCGGCAAGGGAGGTGGAGACGGCAAAGGCGGCACCGAGACCGGGACCATCACCAAGACCCGGCCCAAAACCAGGCGTCCGAATCTCTATCGGGTGCTTCTGCTCAACGACGACTACACGCCGATGGAGTTCGTCGTTCTGGTCTTGCAGGACGTCTTCAACAAATCGCGTGAAGAAGCCATGCAGATCATGCTGCACGTTCACCAAAAGGGAGTGGGTGAGTGCGGCGTATATCCATACGAAGTGGCCGAGACCAAGGTCACACGGGTCATGGATACGGCACGCAAGAACCAGCATCCGCTGCAATGCGTGATGGAAAAGCAATAGGAACATCAT
>NZ_JAKFDJ010000057.1:0-2133 GCF_036676215.1 Devosia sp.
CGCACCGTCGTCTTCGCCGGCCATACGGACGTGGTGCCGACAGGCCCTTTGGACCAGTGGACCAGCGACCCCTTCACCCCCACGCATCGCGACGGCAAGCTTTATGGCCGCGGCGCGTCCGACATGAAGACGTCGATCGCCGCTTTCGTCGTCGCCACCGAGGAATTCGTCGCGGCCAACCCGCAGGCCAAACTCTCGGTGGCACTGCTGCTGACCAGCGACGAGGAAGGCCCCAGCGTGGACGGCACGGTGGTCGTGTGCGACCGCCTCAAGGCCCGGGGTGAGCGGCTTGACTACTGCATCGTGGGCGAGCCGACATCCGTCGAGCGCGTCGGCGACATGATCAAGAACGGGCGGCGCGGCACCATGAGCGGCAAGCTCAGCGTCAAGGGCGTGCAAGGGCACATTGCCTACCCGCAACTTGCAAAGAACCCCATCCACCTCGCGATGCCGGCGCTGGCCGAGCTCGTGGCGATGGAATGGGACCGCGGCAACGATTTCTTCCAGCCCACCAGCTGGCAGATGAGCAACATCCACGCCGGCACAGGCGCCGGCAATGTCATTCCGGGCACGGTGACGGTCGATTTCAACTTTCGGTACTCCACCGAATCGACGCCCGAAGGCCTGCAGAAACGCCTGCACGAGGTGCTGGACCGGCATGGGCTGGACTATCAACTCGATTGGGTCGTGGGTGGCCTGCCCTTTCTCACGACGCCTGGCGACCTGGTCAACGCCATCCAGGACGCGATCCGCGCCGAGACGGGCATCGAAACCGAGCTCTCCACCACGGGTGGCACCAGTGACGGCCGCTTCATCTCGCGCATCTGCCCGCAGGTGATCGAGTTCGGACCGATCAACGCCAGCATCCACAAGATCGACGAGCACGTGCGCGTGGCCGACATCGAGCCGCTCAAGAACATCTACCGGCGCACGCTCGAAAATCTCGAGAAATCTCTGTGACTCTCATCGAACTCGTCGAGGCGAGCGCCGCGCGCCTGGACGCGGCCGGCGTCGCCTACGGACATGGCACGGCCAACGCATTCGACGAAGCGGTGTGGCTGGTGCTGTGGCAGCTGGGCCTGCCGCTGGATGACCTCGATGGCGTGGCCGACATGGCCGTCTCCCCGCAGCAGCAGGACAGCGTCAGCGAGCTCATCACCGAGCGCATCCAGTCGCGCAAGCCTGCCGCCTACCTGACGCGCGAGGCATGGCTGCAAGGCGTGCCCTTTTACGTGGACGAGCGCGCCATCGTGCCGCGCAGCTTCATCGCCGAACTGCTGACCGATGGCAGCATTGACACCTGGCTGGGTGAGCATACAAAGCGCGTGCTAGACCTGTGCACCGGCAACGGCAGCTTGGCCGTCCTGGCGGCAATGACTTACCCCGACGTATCGGTGGACGCCGCCGACATTTCCCAGCCCGCCCTGGAAGTGGCCCGCGTCAATGTGGACAAGCACGGCCTCGCCGGGCGCATCCGCCTCTTGCACTCCGACGGCCTCCAGTCCGTACAGGGCCCGTACGACCTCATCCTGTGCAACCCGCCCTACGTCAATGCGCAGAGCATGACCGAGCTGCCCGCCGAGTACCGGGCAGAGCCCGAGCTGGCACTGGCCGGCGGCGCCGACGGCATGGACTTCATCCGCGCCTTGTTCCGCGATGCCCCCGCCAACATGTCCGACCGCGCCGTGCTGGTGCTGGAAATCGGCAACGAGCGCGACCATTTCGAAGCCGCCTTTCCCCGCCTGGAAGTGGTGTGGCTGGAAACCAGCGCCGGCGAAGACCAGGTGCTGCTGGTCACGCGCGACGCCCTCCAAACGCTGTCATTGCGGGCCTGACCCGCAATCCATGCCCCCGTAAGGCTGTCATTGCGGGCCTGACCCGCAATCCATGCCCCGTAGGCTGTCATTGCGGGCCTGACCCGCAATCCATCGTGCCGTGCCCGGCCTTTCCAGGCATGGATCCCGGGTCAAGCCCGGGATGACAGCCAGCCTGGATCCCGGGATGACAGCCAACACGCGACAATACAGCCCTTATGACCCGAGAAATCACCACCCGAATCCTGCACGCCGACCGCCTGGGCACGGTCGAGCATGGCGCCATCCTCAAGCCGTTGCACATTGCCACCGCCTACGG
>NZ_JAKFDJ010000058.1:0-2073 GCF_036676215.1 Devosia sp.
GGGCAGGAATCGATGTCGCTGGCGCCGCACTGCCAGCAATTGCGGGCACCGGCGAAAATGGGGCCGATCACGCTGGTCGATACCATGGTGGTGGATGGGTTGATCGACGCCTTTGGTGGCTATCACATGGGCATCACCGCCGAGAATGTGGCGAAGCAGTTCGGCATCGACCGGGCGGCGCAGGACGGTTTTGCCCTGGCTTCGCAGCAGAAAGCCGCGGCGGCGCAACAGGCGGGGCGGTTCCAGGCGGAGATCACGCCGGTGACGGTCAAGACGCGCAAGGGCGATGTCGTGGTCGATAGCGACGAATATATTCGCGCCGATACCAGCGCCGAGGCCCTGGCCAAGCTGCGACCGGCCTTTGACAAGGACGGTACGGTCACCGCCGGCAATGCTTCGGGCATCAATGACGGCGCGGCGGCGCTGGTGCTGATGCATGCGGATGAGGCGGCGCGGCGCGGGCTGACGCCGCTGGCGCGGATTGCCGGCTGGGCGACGGCGGGCGTCGATCCGGCTGTGATGGGGACGGGGCCGATCCCGGCTTCAACCAAAGCTCTGGCCAAGGCCGGCTGGAGCGTGGCCGATCTCGATCTGATCGAGGCCAACGAGGCCTTCGCGGCGCAGGCCTGTGCGGTCAACCAGGCCATGGGCTGGGACCCCGACAAGGTCAACGTCAATGGTGGCGCCATTGCCATCGGCCACCCCATTGGCGCGTCGGGCGCGCGGGTGCTGGTGACGCTGCTGCATGAACTAGCGCGACGCGGCGGGCACAAGGGGCTGGCGACGCTGTGCATCGGTGGCGGCATGGGCGTGGCTCTCTGCGTCGAGCGGGCGTAGACTCGCCCGCGACGAATGGAGGCGAGACCAGCCATGCCGCGCACACCCACGACTGAACGCTGGCCGGCTTCCAATGGTCTGGCCAGCATCGAAGAGGCGGTGGGAGCCTTCAGCCTGCTGCGGGATTTCTTCGAAGGCGCCATCATTGTCGATGCGCAGACGCGCATCACCTGGATGGACAAGCGCTATCGCGAACTGCTCAAGCTGGCGCCCGAATTCGATCCGATCGGGCTGCCGGTGGAGGAGGTAATTCCCCATTCCCTGCTGCGGCGGGTGGTCGAGACGGGGCGGCCGATCCTGCTCGACATCATGAATTTCGATGACCGCCAGTTCGTCGTCTGTCGCATTCCGCTCAAGGATGCCTCGGGCGCGGTCGAGGGTGCGATCGGCTTCGTGTTCTACGACAATGTCGATTACCTGGCGCCGATCCTCGACAAGTTCGAGGCGCTGCAAAAGCAGTTGACCCGGGCGCAGGCGGCGCTGACCCGCGAGCGGCAGACCAAATACTCGCTGTCGAGCTTTGTCGGCCAGAGCGAGGCGGTCAAGGAGCTCAAGGCTATGGTGCGCCGCTTCGCGCTGCGCGACGGGGCCGCGCTGATCCTGGGGGAGACCGGCACCGGCAAGGAATTGCTGGCCCACGCCATCCACCAGCAATCGGACCGGGCCGATGGGCCGTTCGTGGCGGTCAACATGGCGGCGGTGCCGGAGACGCTGCTGGAGGCGGAGTTTTTCGGCGTGAGCCCCGGCGCCTATACCGGGGCCGACAAGAAGGCGCGGCAGGGCAAGTTCGAGCTGGCCCATGGTGGCACGCTGTTTCTCGACGAAATCGGCGACATGCCGCTGGGCATCCAGGCCAAGTTCCTGCGGGTATTGCAGGAAGGTGAGATCGAGGCGCTGGGCTCAAACACGGTCAAGAAGATCGACGTCCGCATTATTGCGGCGACGTCGCAGGATCTCGAAGCCAAGATTGCCGACAAGAGCTTCCGCGCCGATCTCTACTATCGCGTCGCGGTGCTGACCGTGCATGTGCCGCCGCTGCGGGAGCGGCGCGAGGACATGGCGCTGCTCTGCGAAACGCTGCTGGAGCAGACCATGCGGGCAGGGGACCAGCGGGGCTGGGTGATCACGCCCGAGGCCATCAAGTTGCTGCAGGCGCATGCCTGGCCGGGCAATGTGCGCGAGTTGCGCAATGTGCTCGAACGGGCTGCCGCACTGGCCCCGACCGAGGTGATGGAT
>NZ_JAKFDJ010000059.1:0-3745 GCF_036676215.1 Devosia sp.
TCGTTCTCGGCCGGATCGAGCGGGGTGAACTCGCCGAAGCCCGCGGCCACCAGGCGGTTAGGGGAAACGCCCCTGGTGACCAGATAGCGGGCCACCGAGATAGCGCGAGCCGCCGAGAGCTCCCAGTTGGATGGGAAGCGCTCGTTGGAAATCGGGCGAATATCGGTGTGGCCGTCGATGCGCAAAACCCAGTTAATGTCGGGCGGAATTTCGGTTTCGAGCTGCAAGATGGCTTCGGCCAGCGCGTCGAGATCGGGCGTGCCCTCTGGGGAAATATCGGCCTGGCCGGGGTCGAACAGCACCTCGGACTGGAAGACGAAGCGATCGCCCACCACCCGCACATCGGCGCGGCCCTCGAGGATCTGGCGCAGGCGGCCGAAGAAGTCCGAGCGATAACGGGTGAGGTCCTGCACGCGCTGGGCCAGGGCCAGGTTGAGGCGGCGGCCCAGATCGGCGATCTGGGTGCGGCTTTCAGTATCGCGGCTCTCGGAGGCTTCGAGCGCGGCTTCCAGCGCGCCGATCTGGGTGCGCAGGGCAGCGAGCTGCTGGTTGAGCAGCGCGACCTGGGCATTGGCCTCGTCCGACAGCTCCTGGGCCGACAGCAGGTCGTCCTGCAGGCCCGCAATTGCCGCATCCTTGTCGCCAAGGCCGGCGCCGACGCCGGCGAGCTGGCCGGACAGGCTGGCATTGTCCGCCTGGGCGCTGCTGAGCGTGGCGGTCAGCGTGGCGATCTGGGTGGTCAGATCGTCGGAATTGGCGCGCTCAAGCTGGAGCAGATCGGTCAGTTCGGCGATCTGGCTGTTGAGGCGAGACAGCGCGGTGTCGCGCCCCTGCAGTTCCTGGCCCAGGAAGAACTGGGTCAGCATGAACAGGCTCAGCATGAAGATGATGACGAGCAGCAGGCTTGACAGGGCATCGACGAAGCCGGGCCAGTAATTGGCCTCGATACGCCGGCGGGAACGGGCTCCCGGCATGGATCAGTTCCGCCGCTCGGTATCGGCCTGCGACAGCACGGCGTCGATCAGCTCGCGCAGCTTCTGATTGGTCTCGCCCTGCTCGTTGATGTGCTTGCGCAGGTCGTCCTGCTCGGTGCGGATATGCTTGACCAGCCCATCGATGCCGCGCGCCAGCTCGGCCATGGCGCGGATGGCATTCTGGCTCGAATTCTGATTCTGCATGCTGTCGCCCAGCTTGTCGAACATGGCCTGCATGTCGGGACCGCCGGCATTGACCTGCATGGCGGTGACGGGGTGGTCGAGCTCGGTCATCGAGGTCATCCAGTCTTCGAGGTCCGTATAGAAGGCGTTTTGCGCCTGGCTGGTCTGCAGATCGAGAAAGCCCAGCACCAGCGAACCGGCGAGGCCGAACAGCGAGGATGAGAAGGCTGTGCCCATGCCGGCCAGCGGCGCGCCCAGGCCTTCCTTTAGATTGGAGAAGAGCGCGGTGGTGTCGGCCGAGGTCACATCCAGCGCGTTGATGACGCCGGCGACCGAACTGACGGTCTCAAGCAGGCCGTAGAAAGTGCCCATCAGGCCGAGAAAGACGAGCAGGCCCGTCAGGTAGCGCGAGGTATCCTTGGCCTCATCAAGCCGGTTGCCGACCGAATCGAGGATCGAGCGCATGGAGGAGGGCGTGATCACTGCCTCGCCGATCCGCTCGCGCAGAATGCCGGCGACCGGGGCCAGCAGGATGGGCGGCCGCACATTGGTGGTGGTGCCGTCCTGCAGGGAATTGACCCACTTCACTTCGGGGAAGAGGCGGATGACCTGGCGGAAGCTGAGGAAGATGCCGACGAACAGGGCCAGGAAGATCATCGAATTGATGAACGGATTGGCCCAGAAGAAGGTGACGATGTTGGCGTAGAGGATCGCCCCGACAAGGGCCACCAGCACCAGAAAAATCACGATCTTGACGAGGTAAACGGTAGGACTGGCGAGGTGGTAGGGATCGTAGCCTTGCGTCATCTGTGCCTCAAACCTTGCCCCTCACGCGCAAATCACAAGGCAGCAGAGTAGTCAGCGCGGACGGTGGGGGCAATCCTAAAGGTTAACGGAAGATGGCAGCGTGACTAGCCACAGACCCGGTCTGTGGCTAGTCGCCTCCGGGCACATAAGGTCCGCCCGTCGCGCCCCAGTTCCATTTGGGCATGGGAGCATGCTCGGAAACACTTGCCCCGGGCGTCGAATTGATGACGGCGAGACGCGAGCCCCATTCGAGATAGCCGACCAGCGCCGAAGCAAATTCGGGGTCGGCCGGCAAAGCCAGGTCCGTGTAGGTATCGAGCAGCAGGTTGATCCAGCGCCGCCGCATCGCTTCGCTCAAATGCTTGCCAAGATGGTGGCGCACCATCTCCGGATGGCCGCCGTGGCGCTCGCTATAGAGGGCAGGGCCACCGAGCACTTCGGCAAGAAACAATGCCACATGCTCGGGATGATCGGCGTTCATGCCGGCAAAAACCGGACCCAGCAGGGGATCGTGGGGCACGCGGCGATAGAATTCCGCGGTCAGGCGCTTCAGCGGTTCAATGCCGCCAATCCAGTCGTACAGCGTAGGCGTGGTCATGAATCGCTCCCCAATACCCAAATCAAGTGGGGAGAGGGACGGGCGCTGTCAACGCTAGCGCTATGGCATTACTGGATCGGCTTGAGCTGCTTGAGCAGGGCGGCCTGCAGCGTTTCGTTGCCGGCTACGACCTGGCCATTCCACACCGATCCGGGGCTGCCGGCAAAGTCGGAGACGAAGCCGCCGGCTTCCTTGACCATCAGCAGGCCTGGCGCCACGTCCCAGGGGGCGAGGCCGGCTTCCCAGATGGCGTCGTAGCGGCCCGAGGCGAGCCAGGCCATATCCATCGAAATCGAGCCAGAACGGCGAATGCCGGCGACGGCGGGATTGATATGGGCCAGCTGGCGCAACTGCAGCGCGTCGTTTGAGGTGCCCTGCGTCTTGATGCCGGTGCAGACCACGGCGTCGGCCAGCGATTTGCGGCCGGCAACGCGCAGGCGCTTGCGGTCGTTCATCCAGGCGCCGCCGCCCTTTTCGGCGGTGTAGAGTTCGTCCATCACGGGATTATAGATCACCGAGGCGACGATCTCGTTGGCGCGTTCCAGGGCGATGGCGCAGGCAAAGAGCGGGATCGAGTGGAGGAAGTTGGTGGTGCCGTCGAGCGGGTCGATCAGCCAGCGGTGCTGGCCGTCGGTGCCGGCGACTTCGCCGCCTTCTTCCATGAGGAAGGCATAGGTTGGGCGGGCCTTGAGCAACTCGTCATAGACGATCTGTTCGGCACGCAAGTCGGCCTTGGAGACGAAGTCGGCGGGCCCCTTGCGGGACACCTGCAGGTTTTCGACTTCGTTGAAGTCCTTGGTCAGCGACTTGCCGGCCTTGATGGCGGCGTTGACCATGACATTGAGGATTGCAGAACGTGCCATGGTCAGTCGGCCCGGCGCATATAGGTGGCTTCCGACGTGTCGACCACGATGCGCTCGCCGACGGCGATAAAGGGCGGCACCATGACCTTGATTCCGTTGCTGAGGATTGCCGGCTTGAACTGGCTGGAAACGCTCTGGCCCTTCTGCACCGGATCGACCTCGGTGACTTCCAGGACCACGTTGGGCGGAAACTTGACGCCGAGCGGGGTCTCTTCGTGCATTTCGAGCGTGATCTTCATGCCGTCCTGGAGGAACGCCGCGCGCTCGCCGACGAAGTCCTTGGCCAGCTCGACCTGCTCGTAGCTGTCCTGGTCCATGAA
>NZ_JAKFDJ010000060.1:0-5994 GCF_036676215.1 Devosia sp.
CGGTTGACGATATCGAGCGCGTTGGACGAGGTGCAGCAGACATCGGTCACGGCTTTCACTGCCGCCGAGGTGTTGACATAGGTCACCACCGGCACGCCCGGATATTTCTGCTTCATCATCAGCACGTCATCGGCCGTGATCGAGGAGGCCAGCGAACAGCCGGCGCGGCTGTCGGGGATGAGCACGGTCTTTTCCGGGTTCAGCAGCTTTGAGGTCTCGGCCATGAAATGCACGCCGCATTGCACGATCACCTGCTGGCGCACCTTGGTGGCCTCGATGGCCAGCTGCAGGCTGTCGCCGACAATGTCGGCGACGCCATGATAGATCTGCGGCGTCTGGTAATTATGGGCAAGGATGACCGCATCCTTTTCCTGCTTCAGCCGGTTGATCTGGAAGATCAGCGGCGCATAGAAGGCCCATTCGATCTCGGGGATCTTGTCGCGCACCCGATCGAACACCTTCTCGGTGGCCCGCTCGATGGCCTTGGAGAATTTGAGGTCGAAATGCTGGGACAGGATGGCGCGCGCCTCGTCGAGAGGCGTAATCGCGTTGATCGTCTGCACCATTGGACTATCCCTCCCGAAGTCGTGGCGGAACCTAGGGATTTTTTCCGGGCTTTTCAATGAACGGGGTTGCGTCAATTTTGCCAAGCTCCTAACCGTTCCCCAACAGCACCGAGGACCGACCATGCCGCAAGACACCGCCGCCATCCGCTCCATCCTCTCGCTTGCCCCGGTCGTTCCGGTGATCATTCTCGATGATGTGAGCCAGGCCAGGCCGCTGGCCGAAGCCCTGGTCGCCGGCGGGCTGCCCATCCTTGAGGTCACTTTGCGTACGCCCAATGCCCTCAGGGTGATGGAAGAGATGGCCAAGGTCACCGGCGCCATCGTCGGTTCGGGCACGGTGCGCACGGCGCTGCACATGAAGCAGTCGGTCGATGCCGGCTGCCGCTTCATGGTGTCGCCCGGCATTTCCCCGCGTATCCTGGACGCTGCGGACGATATCGGCATTCCGCTGCTGCCCGGCATTGCCACGCCCAGCGAGGCGATGACGGCGGCCGAGCGGGGCTATGGCTTTCTCAAATTCTTCCCGGCCGAAGCCAATGGCGGCGCGCCGGTGCTCAAGGCCTTCGCCTCGCCCCTGCCCGACATCACCTTCTGCCCCACGGGCGGCATCGATCCGGCCAAGGCCAAGGTCTATCTCGGCCTCCCCAATGTGATCTGCGTGGGCGGCAGCTGGATCATGCCCGCCGATGCGCTGGCGGCCAATGACTGGAGCCGCATCGAGGCTTTGGCCCGCGAGGCCAGCGCGCTGCGCGGCTGATGCGGCGACTCGGGGCGGCACTGACCATGGTCGGGCTGCTGGCGGGTGCGGCCCAGGCCGAAACCGTCCATATCGCCGTCGCCGCCAACTTCACGGCCGCGGCTGAGCAACTGGCAGCGCTGTTCACAGCCGAGACCGGCCATGAAGTGACCTACAGCTTCGGCGCCACGGGCCTGCTCTACACCCAGATCAGCCAGGGCGCGCCGTTCGAGCTGCTGCTCGCCGCTGACGACCAGCGGCCGGCCCGGGCCGTCGCGGAGGGGTTCGGGGTCGCGGGCACGGTCTTCACCTATGCCATTGGCGCTCTGGCGCTCTACAGCACTTCGCTCGATATGAGCAACGGACAGGCGGTGCTCAGCGGCGGCGGGTTCGACAAGCTCGCCATCGCCGATCCGGAAACCGCGCCCTATGGCAGGGCTGCTGCTGAGACCATGGCAGCGCTGGGCCTCAGCGAAGCGATCACGCCGAAACTGGTGACCGGCGAGAATGTCAGCCAGACGCTGCAATTTGTGGAAACCGGCAATGCCGAACTCGGCTTCGTCGCCGCCAGCCAGGTGATCGGCAAGGCAGGCGTCTGGATCGTGCCGGCCGATCTCTACGACCCGATTCGGCAGGACGCCGTGCTGCTCAGAACCGGCGAGGCCAATCCGGCCGCCATCGCCTTCATCGACTTCCTTAGAAGCGCAGCGGCCATCGCCGTGATAGAAGCATCCGGCTATTTCGTCGAGTAACGGACACGCGGGATGAGCCTTGCCGACATCTGGACGCCGGTCAGCCTGACGCTGAGCCTGGCCACCATCAATACGCTCGTGCTGCTGGTGCTCGGCACGCCGATTGCCTGGTGGCTGGCGCGCAGCAGGAGCCGCTATCGCGAACTGGTGGGCGCGCTGGTCGCCATGCCGCTGGTGCTGCCGCCGACGGTGCTGGGCTTCTACCTGCTGATCGCCCTGGGCCCGAACGGACCGGGCGGCTGGATCGCCGCGCTGTGGGGCGGACGGACGCTGGCCTTCTCGTTCACCGGCCTCGTCATCGGCTCGTTTTTCTATTCGCTCCCCTTCATGGTGCAGCCGCTGCGCAACGGCTTTGCCGCCATCGGCGAGGAGCCGCTCGAGGCGGCTGCGACGCTGGGCGCCTCGGGCTGGCAGCGCTTCTGGCGCATCGCCCTGCCGCTGGCGCGACCGGGCTTTATCACCGGCGCGGTGATGACCTTTGCCCATACAGTGGGCGAATTCGGCGTCGTGCTGATGATCGGCGGCAATATTCCGGGCCAGACCAAGGTCATCGCCATCGCGCTCTACGACCATGTCGAACGCCTGCAATGGCAGGAGGCGCATGTCATCGCCCTGGGCATGGTGATTTTCGCCTTCGTGGTCATCGCGGTGACGCTGAGCATCGACCGGCGGGTGAATGTGCCTATGCCCTAGGGACGTGCCAAAGCGCCGCCTGCAATGCGGTTTTCAAGAGAACGGTGATGGCGAGACCGCAGTCTCGATTGGGTAGTCAAAAATGTGAGGCTGAAGTCTCGCCATCACGCCGGGATTTTTCACACACGCATCGAGCGGCCGCCCTTTCGGGTTGGGCGGTGCAGATTTCGGCGGCTGAGCCCTGGTCGTCGGCTCCCACCCCGTCACCCGCCGCCCGGCCGGTGGTCAGCATCCATGCGGGAGCCTGGCGACCCATGCTCCCCGGCAGTCTTGCCCGCTCATCACTCGTCATGATCGCGCTCTGGCGGGTAGATGGGGACATTGTGCATCAGGTTTTTGCAGGTGGGGATAAGTTTGTGGTGATCGTCGGAGATCCCACCAAATCCGGCCGTCACACGAGGCTTGATCCGGGGGGATGACACTGGACTGGTGGGCAGGATCTCGCAGTCGACACCCTCCCCCCTTGCGGGGAGGGATCAAGGGTGGGGGGTGATTGGCCCGCATATCGGGGCCAACCGCCACCCCCTCCCAACCTCCCCCGTCAAGGGGGAGGTGCCGCGCGGTGGGCGTGCGAGATTGTGCCCTGAAGGCTCGTCCGCCATCCACATACATTCTAGCATGGGGAGCGCAGCACCCCTCACCCCGCCCCTCCGCTGAACGCGTCGGGGCGACCCTCTCCCTCAAGGGGAGAGGGGGGGCCGCGGTGGGCGGGGAACAGCAGGGGCAAATCGCTACCCCAAGCAGCTCTTGCCACCCGACCGACCTTCCCTTCAAATGCGGCCAACCGGGAGGAACGGCATGGCTATTGGCGGCGACGCGCTCGAATTCATCGACAAGAAATTCTACGATCTGACCATCGGCATTGCCGCGCTCGAAGTGCTCTATGATGGCTGCCGCTGGGCCGAGGGGCCGGTGTGGTTCGGCGACGGCAATTTCCTGGTCTGGAGCGACATTCCCAATAACCGCATGCTCAAATGGGTGCCTGACCTCGGCGTCACTGCGTTCCGCACCCCCTCCAACTACGTCAACGGCAATACCCGCGACCGGCAGGGTCGGCTGATCTCCTGCTCGCATGGCGCCCGCGCCGTGCTGCGCACCGAATGGGACGGCACGGTGACCACACTGGTCGACCGCTATCAGGGCAAGCGCCTCAATTCGCCCAATGACGTGGTGGTCAAATCCGACGGCACGATCTGGTTCACCGACCCCAGCTACGGCATTCTCAGCGACTATGAGGGCTACAAGTCGGACCAGGAACAGGCTGGCTGCTTTGTCTATCGCTTCGATCCGGCAAACGGCACGCTGACTGTGGTGGCCGACGACTTCGCCAAACCCAATGGGCTGGCCTTCTCGCCGGACGAGTCGGTGCTCTACATTTCAGACACCGGCCGCAGCCACGATCCCGATTGGCCCGCCCATATCCGCAAATTTGCTGTCAACGGCGCCAAGCTGACCAATCCGGGACTGTTTGCCGATATCGATTCCGGCCTGCCCGACGGCTTCCGGCTCGATACCGAAGGCAATGTCTGGACCAGCGCCGGGCTGGGCGTGAATGTCTACAACGCGGCCGGCGCCCTGCTCGGCCGCATCAAGACCGGGGCCAAGACGTCAAACGTCGCCTTCGGCGGGCCGCGCCGCAACCGGCTGTTCATCACCTGCAGCCAGTATGTGATGGCCACCTATGTGAGCGCGACGGGGTTGCAGCAGCCTTGAAGCTCGACCCGACCGCCTACATCGGGCAGAATCTGCGGCTCGAACCAGTCCCGTCGCTTCCGGAGATCGTGCTCTACACGGCCCATCCCGGCAGCCGCCTGTCGCGGCTGGCCGATCCTCACGACGACGACCCACCGGCGCCCTATTGGGCCTATCAATGGGCGGGTGGACTGGCGCTGGCGCACCATTTCGTGGCGCATCCCCGATTGGTGGCCGGCAAGCGCGTGCTTGATCTCGGGGCGGGATCGGGCCTGGTCGGCATCGTCGCGGCCAAGGCCGGAGCAAGGGTTAGCGCGGCGGAGATCGATCCGAACGGACGGGCGGCCATCGGGCTCAATGCGGCGGCGAATGGAGTGCCGATCCAGGCGGTCGAGATTGACATTGCGGATGCGGCACCGACCGGCTTCGACCTGATCGCGGCCGGCGACGTATTCTACAATGCCGATGTGGGTCGGCTCATGCTGCCGTTTCTCGAACGCTGCGCAGCGGCGGGAATGGAGGTGTTGGTCGGCGATCCGGATCGGCGTGATTTGCCGGTCGAACGGCTGCAACGCCTGGCATCCTATGCGGTGGGGGATGTTGGAGATGTCCGGGCGAGCACTGAGCGGGTGGGGACGGTCTACCAGCTGGCGCCCTGAGACAGCGTCATGCCTATAGCGTTCCGCGAACCTCGAATCCTGATGGCCTTTCGTCCGTATCGGAGATCGCCACATCGGTGACCCGCGCCATGCCCGGGCCGTCCCTGCACGCCTCCAGCATAGCGCCGACAGCGTCGTCTTCGCCCCAGAACACCGCCTCGACCGACCCGTCGTGCCGATTGCGCACCCAGCCCCCCAAGCCGCGCGACACCGCTTCCGCCTCGACCCAGAGGCGAAAGCCGACGCCCTGGACGCGGCCGGTTATGACCACATGGGCGCTGCGCATTGCATCACCCCTTCTTCGCCTTTTTCGGCTTGGGTGCCGGCAGATCGTCCGCCGTGGTCTTGACCAGCCCGGCGAGCCAATCCGCGTCGTCCCAGCGGTCGCCCTCGATCAGGAAATACGGCTTGGCCCCCGGAAAGGGCGAGCCGTCCGTCACCTCGCCCAGATAGTCCCGCCCCGCCTGGGTCGGCTTGACATAGAGCTGGTCGTCGCAGACCAGCGCCATGATCTTGCCGTCGCAATAAAGGCCATACTCGCCGAACATCTTCTTCGCCGTCATCGTGCCGGCATCGGCGCTCTGTTCGAGAATGTAGTCGACCGTCTTCTGCTGGCTGCTCACATCACCGCCCCGACCTGCCAAGGCACGAATTCATTGTCGCCATAGCCCAGCTCTTCCGACTTGGTGCGCTTGCCCGAAGCAATGTCGATGAGCATGTCGAATATCTGCTGGCCCTTGTCCTCGATCGACACACCCTCGACGATGTCGCCACAATTGATGTCCATGTCCTCGGTCATGCGGGCATACATGTCCGAATTGGTGGCGAGCTTCATCGAAGGCACCGGCTTGCAGCCATAGGCCGAGCCGCGCCCGGTGGTGAAGGCCAGGATATTG
>NZ_JAKFDJ010000061.1:0-12579 GCF_036676215.1 Devosia sp.
GCGGTTTCAACCGGGGCGTCGGTGTGGGCGGGCGCGCTGGCGGGCCTAGCGACCCTCAACGGGCCGCGCCATGGCCTGGCCTCCCGCGAGGTCGCCGTGCTGGTCGAGGATGTCGGGCGCGATGCCGACCCGGAATCGGCATTGCTCGATTGGCTCGGCGAGGGCCGGTACGTCCCGGGCATGGGCCACCAGCTCTATCCCGATGGGGATGTGCGGGCCGTGGCTCTGCTCGCCCAGTTCACCGCGCCCGATGATTTCACCGCGTTCCGGGACGCCGCCGAGCGCATTACGGGCGATGCCGTCAATGTCGACTTTGCCCTCGCCGCCCTCGTTGCGGCCTATGACCTGCCGACGGATGCGCCCCTGGTGCTGTTCGCACTGGCTCGCAGCGTCGGCTGGCTGGCCCATGCGCTGGAACAGATCGCCAGCGGCCAGATCATCCGGCCACGGGCGCAGTATGTTGGCACTTCACCTCTCCCTTTGGGGGAGAGGTGAAGCCGGCTATGCCGCTTCCGGCGCCTTTGCCAAAGCCGGCTCGCCGATCAGCTCGCCATAGAGGTTCTTCGGGTCCGCCAATTCGGGCACCAGATCCAGCAGAAGCCGCTTGGCCGCGGTCAGGTCATGCACCAGCCGCAGGGCCGAGAAATCCTCCACCGCAAAGCCGACCGAGTCGAACACCGTGATATCCGCCGCGCCGGTCCGGCCATCCTTGACGCCGGCCAGCACTTCCCAGAGTTCGGCCACCGGATAGTCGGCCGGCGCCTGCTGGATTTCTCCTTCGATGCGGGTCTGCGGCGTGAACTCGACGAAATACTCGCCCATGCCCAGGATATCGGCGGCCAGCTCGGTCTTGCCCGGGCAGTCCCCGCCAATGGCATTGATATGGGTGCCGGGGCTGAGCATGGCGGCATCGATGACCGCCACCCGGCCTTTGACCGCTGTGCAGACGGTGACGATATCCGCCCCGGCCACGGCCGCCTCGACCGAAGCTGCGCGCACCAGCGTCACCCCGAAATCCTTCGCATTGGCGATGAACTTGTCGACCGCGCGTGGATCGGGGTCATAGACCCGGATCTCCTCGATGCCGAGCAGCGCCTGGAAGGCGAGTGCCTGGAATTCCGACTGCGCGCCGGCGCCGACCAGCGCCATTACCCGGCTCTCGGGCCGCGCCAGTATCGAGGCAGCGAAGGCTGAGGTGGCAGCGGTGCGCAGGGCGGTCAGCAGCGTCATCTCGCTGATCAGCAGCGGATAGCCGGTGGCGACATCGGCCAGCACGCCGAAAGCCGTAACGGTGAGCTTGCCGGTCTTGGGGTTGGACGGGTGTCCATTGACATATTTGAAGCTGTAGAGCTTGCCATCCGAAGTGGGCATCAGCTCGATCACGCCATCCTTTGAGTGGCTGGCGACGCGGGCGGATTTCTCGAATTCGCTCCAGCGCGAAAAGTCGGACCGGATGTAGCCGGCCAGTTGCGTGAGGAAAGCCTTTGTGCCGGTGGACCGGACTAGCCTCCTCATGTCTTCGACCCCGATGAACTGCGTCATTTTTGGCGCTCCTAGATGCTGGTTGCCGCTTCGTTGACGTCCATGCGCGCGGTCTGGCGCGGCATGATCTGGCGGCCGAACAGGCTCGCCGCCAGGTCGACCAGCAGCCGGGCGCTCATGCCCGCCTGGTCGAGATAGGGATTGAGTTCGACGATATCGAGCGAGCCCATCGTGCCGCTGTCGTGGATCATCTCCATCACCAGATGCGCCTCGCGGAAGGTCAGCCCGCCCGCCACGGGCGTGCCGGCGCCTGGCGCAATGGCCGGGTCGATGGCGTCGACGTCGAGGCTCACATGCAGGTGCCCACCGGCCGCGGCAACGCAGGCCAGCATCTCGCGCATCAGCGCCACCACCCCCGACTCGTCGATGCGGCGCATGTCGATGACATCGACACCACGCCGCCCCAACAATTGCCGCTCCGGCCGGTCGATGGAGCGCGCCCCGAAAATGGTCACCCGCGTCGGATCGACCAGCCCGCGCCAGTCGCCGTCATATTCAGGACCGAAATCGGGTTCGCCGCAGAGCAGGGCGAGCGGCATGCCGTGGATATTGCCGCTCTCCGAAGTCGCCGGGGTGTTGAAATCGCCGTGCGCATCGACCCACAGCACAAACAGGGGCTTGCCGATGGCCGCGCAATGCCGCGCCACGCCCGAAATGCTGCCCATGGACAGACTATGGTCGCCGCCGACAAACATCGGCAGGCGGCCCGCGCTCAGCGCCGCAAGGGCATGTGCGCTGCTCTGCCGGGCAATGGCCAGCACCTCGGCCTGGCGTTCGCTTGACAGGCGCCATGGCGTACCGCCGGCCGAACCACCATCCCAGGTGATATCGCCCCGGTCGGTCACCTTGTGGCCGAGCGTCGCGAGTGTTTCAATCACCCCGGCCACGCGCATCGCCTCCGGCCCCATGCCGGTACCCCGGCAGGACGCCCCCGCATCGCTGGGAATACCGAAGAGTTCGATTGTGTAGGCGGCAACGGGGTGCATGGCAGGACCTCTTGATCCCCGCCAGCATGCCCCGTCCTGGCGGTATGCGAAAAGCCAGAATAGTGCTATATTTGCGCTATGGATTGCTCACTCTGACAAGGGGAAATGCGCATAATGATCCTCGATGATCTCGACCATCGCCTCATCGCCTTGCTGCGCGCCAATGCCCGCGCGCCGGTGGCCAAGCTGGCGCTCGCGCTCAAGGTGTCGCGCGCCACTGCCAAGGCCCGCATCGATCGGCTGGTGCAGGGCGGAGCAATAGCGGGTTTCACCGTGGTCACGGCGGCTGCACCCGGCCCAGGCGTCCGCGCCATCACCATGGTGGAAGTCGATGGCAAGCACGAGGCGGCGGTGATGAAGCGGCTGTTGGGCATGCCCGAGGTGCGCCAGCTCCACAATACCAATGGCCGCTGGGACATGGTGGCGGAGCTGGAAGCCCCCGACGTCGAGGCCTTCGACGATCTGTTGCGCCAGATCAGGCAGATCGACGGCATTGCCTCGACCGATACCAGCATCCTGCTCAAGGCACGGCGGAGCGTAGGGTAGGGCACCCGCCGCACTTCACCTCTCCCTTCGGGGGGAGACGTGAAAGGTGGTTGGGGATAAAGGCCAGTTCCCGCATGCGCCTTGCAGCCAAGGAACATCACTGTTCCCATGATCTTACGCATATCTCCTGTGCGTTCCTCGGTTAACCGTGACAAATCCATGATGGTTGACTTGTGCACCCGGTAGGCGGACCTATTTATTAACCGGAATCAGCCCAGCTTTAACGCTGTAGCTGTCTACAACGGGCGCGCTACCATCTCCCTTCCCCCGCGCGCCCCGGAAAGGATACGAGATGACGGACGTCACCCCCGCCACTGGCGATGCAAGCCGGGACCGGGTTTACCCAGTTCTCCCCCTGCGTGATATCGTCGTTTTCCCCGGCATGATCGTGCCCCTGTTCGTTGGCCGTGAGAAATCGGTCAAGGCGCTTGAAGAAGTCATGCGCGACGACAAGCACATTCTCGTGGTGACACAGAAGAACGCGCAGGACGACGATCCGGCCCCCGACCAGATCTACGCTACCGGCACCATTGCCACCGTCCTGCAGCTGCTCAAGCTTCCCGACGGCACCGTCAAGGTGCTGGTTGAGGGCCTGCACCGCGCGACCATCGACCGCTACCTGCAGACCGTCGACTATTTCGAGGCCGAAGCCTCCATCCTGCCCGAACCGGTGGAAGACCCGACCGAGCTCGAAGCCCTGTCGCGCTCGGCCAGCACCGAGTTCGAAAACTATGTGAAGCTCAACAAGAAGATCTCGGCCGAAGTCGTGGCCGCGGTCGGCCAGATTGAGAACCACTCCAAGCTGGCCGATACCATTGCCAGCCACCTGGTCATCAAGATCAACGAGAAGGAAGACCTGCTCTCGACCCTGTCGGTCGCCGAGCGCTTCCAGAAGATCCTCGGCCTGATGGAAGGCGAGATCGGCGTGTTGCAGGTGGAAAAGCGCATCCGCAGCCGCGTCAAGCGGCAGATGGAGAAGACGCAGCGCGAATACTATCTCAACGAGCAGATGAAGGCGATCCAGAAGGAACTGGGCGACGGCGAAGAAGGCTCCAACGAGATCGCCGAGATCGAGGAGCGCATCGCCAAAACCAAGCTTTCCAAGGAAGCCAAGCTCAAGGCCGAGGGCGAGCTCAAGAAGCTCAAGTCGATGAGCCCGATGTCGGCGGAAGCCACCGTGGTGCGCAACTATCTCGATACCCTGCTCGGCCTGCCCTGGGGCAAGAAGAGCAAGGTCAAGCGTGACCTGGCCATGGCCGAAAAGGTGCTGGACGAGGATCACTACGGCCTCGAAAAGGTCAAGGAACGCATCCTCGAATATCTGGCCGTGCAGGGCCGTACCGGCACGCTCAAGGGCCCCATCCTCTGCCTCGTCGGCCCTCCGGGTGTCGGCAAGACCTCGCTCGGCAAGTCGATCGCCAAGGCGACCGGCCGTGAATTCGTGCGCATGGCGCTTGGCGGCGTGCGCGACGAAGCCGAAATCCGCGGTCACCGCCGCACCTATATCGGCTCCATGCCCGGCAAGGTCATCCAGTCGCTCAAGAAGGTCGGCAAATCCAACCCGCTCTTCCTGCTCGACGAGATCGACAAGATGGGCCAGGACTTCCGTGGCGATCCGAGCTCGGCACTGCTGGAAGTGCTCGATCCCGAGCAGAACCACACCTTTGCCGATCACTATCTCGAGGTCGATTATGACCTCTCCGACGTGATGTTCGTCACCACCTCGAACACGCTCAACATCCCCGGCCCGCTGATGGACCGCATGGAGATCATTCGCCTGTCCGGTTACACCGAGCAGGAGAAGCACGCGATCGCCAAGCAGCACTTGATCCCGGAGACGCTCAAGGAGAACGGCCTCGCCCCTGGCGAGTTCGAGCTTTCCGACGAGATGCTGACCGCCCTGATCCAGCGCTATACCCGTGAAGCGGGCGTGCGTAACCTCAAGCGCGAACTCAGCAAGCTGATGCGCAAGGCCGTGGCCGAGATCGTCAAGAACAAGGTCAAGACCGTTACGATCAACGAGGAGATCCTGACCAAGTATCTCGGCGCCGATATCTACAAGCACGGCGAGATCGAAGCCGAGTCGCAGGTTGGCCTGGTGACGGGCCTGGCCTGGACG
Organism: Devosia sp.; assembly: GCF_036676215.1. GTDB lineage: Bacteria > Pseudomonadota > Alphaproteobacteria > Rhizobiales > Devosiaceae > Devosia. The sequence continues at coordinate 5,194 of NZ_JAKFDJ010000061.1, forward strand.
TCGGTTGGCGGCGAGCTGCTGACCATCGAAGGCGTGATGACGCCGGGCAAGGGCCGCATGACGGTCACCGGCAACATCAAGGAAGTGATGAAGGAATCGCTGACCGCGGCAACGGCCTATGTCCGCTCCCGCTCCATCGATTTCGGCATCAAGCCGCCGATGTTCGACACGCGCGATATCCACGTCCACCTGCCGGAAGGCGCGACCCCCAAGGACGGTCCGTCGGCAGGCATTGGCCTGGCCACTGCCATCGTCTCGGTGATGACCGGCATTCCGGTCCGCAACGATGTCGCCATGACCGGCGAGATCACGCTGCGGGGCAGGGTGCTGCCCATCGGCGGCCTCAAGGAGAAGCTGCTGGCAGCCCTCCGCGGTGGCATCAAGACCGTGCTGATCCCCGAAGAGAATGTGCGCGATCTCGCCGAGATCCCGGACATCGTCAAAGAGGGCATGGAAATCGTGCCGGTCAGCCGCATGGACCAGGTGATCGAACGCGCTCTGGTGCGCAAGCCCGAGCCGATCGAGTGGAACTTCGAAGAGACCACCCCGGCCGCCTCCACCACCGTGGAAGCCGCCGACGACACCACCACCGGCCTGCCGCACTGAGCGGTTCTGAGTGAATGAGAAACGGCGGTCCGAGAGGGCCGCCGTTTTTGTTTGTCCGGCTGTGGATTCGCCGGTGCCTATCCCGCCATGCGCTCGAATTTCTGCACCGCCGGATCGATCACGTCCCAGGCATGTCCCCGAATGCTGTAAGTCAGGGCCTGCGGCTTGAACTGGCCGGGATCATCGAGGGCGGTGGCATGGACCGCGATCAGGTCCGGCATGGCGGTGAAGGTCAGGTAGACCGGCGTACCGCAGGTGGGGCAGAAGGCATGGAGCTTGTCGTGCCCGCTGTCAGCGGCGACGCGCCATTCCGCTGCCTGGCCGGTAATCCGCATGTCGCTCCGCCGCGGAAAGGTCAGGTAGGAGCCGTGTCCGGTGCCACTGCGCTTCTGGCAATCCAAGCATTGGCAGTGGTTTTCGAAGATGGGCTGCTGGCTTGTCTCGAAACGGATCGCGCCACAGGCGCAGCCCCCGGCATAGGACGTTGCCATGGTTTCGGCTCCTCGCGTCATGCGACAGGCTCGGCCAGCTCCGGCAGGTCCGCCCGGCCGGTTTCGATAAGCTGCCTGAGGCTGCCCTGAATCAGCGATGTCCAGGCGTCCGTGCAGGTGTCGTAGCACTCCACTTCGGGCTTGAGGCCGATATGGGTGAAGATGACTTCGGTCTGACCGCCAGTGCGGACAATGTCGAAGACGATCGTGGTGCCGGTCCATTCGGTCCGGTCCTTGAGGAAGCTGAGGTCGGCGTCGAGCACCTGCCAGGCGACGCGCCTGCCTGGCACGAGTTCGGTGACCTCTTGCCTTGAATAGTGCAGCTCCTGGTAGCGATAGGTGAATACATCGCCGAGCGCGGCCGTGTCTCCCTCGAATGCGCCGCTCCACCAGGCGCGGGGGTTGATGATGGCGGCGAAGACGGCCTCCGGGCTCTGGTTCACCCTGAAGGCGGTTGTGTAGCTTGCGGTCGTCGTCATGCGTTTCTCCTTGGCTGGTCTGTGGCCGGCGCGCACCTGTCCATGCCCTGAGCGAGCACTGTTGCGGCCGGATGGAAAGTTGATTGGATGCTACGGGCTGCCGTCAGGCGGCCTTGGGCTTGGCAAAGACGTCGAGTGCGCGGCCCGTCTCGAGGAATGACTTGAGACTGGACAGGACCAGCGGCCAGCCCTTGCTGACGCCCTTGGCCATGCCGCCGCCGGCCAGGAGTTCGTCGTGGGCAACGGTCAAGCGCACCATGTCCTCATATTCCTCGATATCGAACGTCACGCGGCTGTAGCTTTCCGGGTCGGCTTCCTGCGACGCATTCGTCCAGGTCATGACCAGACGCTTGGGCGGCAATACCTCGACGACCTTACCCACCAGCTCGACGGTGCGCTCGTCATTGGCGCGGATGTGTTCCCAGCGTGACCCGGGTTTCCACTCCGATACATTCTCATGGCCCCAGTAGCGCCTTGCCAGGTCTGGCCGGGTGATGGCTTCGAACACCTTGTCCGGGGTCGACTGGATATAGGTCACATAGACAAAGCTGGTCGTCTCTTTGGCGGTCATTCCTGGTTTCCTTCGAGTTCCGTCTTCAGGTCGTGCAGCGTCTTGAGCCGCTCGAGCTCGAATTTGCGCACCCACCGCTCGTAGATATCGTGCAGGGGCACAGGGTTGATGAAATGCAGCTTCTCCCTGCCGCGCTTTGCCGTGCTGACGAGGTTGGCCTCTTCCAGCAAAGCGAGGTGCTGCGTTGCCGATTGCCGCGCCATAGCCAGATTTTCGCAAAGCTGGCTGAGCGTCTGTCCATTTTTCTCGTGCAGAAGGTCGAGCAACCTCCTGCGGGTCGGATCGGCCAGAGCCTTGAAAACCTTGTCTGCGTCCATCGTTCTCTCAAATCTGCGCTACAATATGCAGGCAAATACCTGCATGTCAAGTGCAGGCATTTGCCTGCCTTTATCGGGTGGCGTGACGAAGCACGTAGGGTCGCAGCTGCTGCCATGCTCTGTCACGAGGCCACTTCATAGCTGATTGGTCGGGCTTGTAACGCGCCCGTGAACGACCTACCTCAATCGGCCCGGCTGGCGCAGCCAACAGGAGCATCCCTTGAACAAGGCACTCGTCGTCATTCTCGCCGCCGTCACCCTGGACGCCGTCGGCATCGGCCTGATCTTTCCGATCCTGCCGGCTTTATTGCGCGACGTGGGCCATCTCACCGAGGTGGCGACGCTGCTGGGCGTCATGCTGGCGCTCTATTCGGCCTGCCAGTTCCTGTTCTCGCCGGTACTCGGCGTGCTCAGTGACCGTTTCGGCCGCCGGCCGATCCTGCTGATCTCGCTGGCGGGGGCGGCCATTGATTACCTCATCATGGCCTTTGCCCCGGAGCTCTGGATGCTGGTGCTCGGCCGCGCCGTAGCCGGCATCACCAGCGCCAATATGGCCGTGGCCACTGCCTATATCACCGACATTTCCACCGAGGAGGAGCGAGCCAAGCGCTTCGGCCTGTTCCACGCCATGTTCGGCATCGGCTTCATCATCGGCCCGGTGATCGGGGGCATCCTGGGCGACTATTGGGTGCGCGCGCCCTTCATCGCCGCGGCCCTGCTCAACGGCATCAATTTCGCTCTGGCCCTGTTCGTGCTGCCGGAATCGCGCAAGGGCCAGCCGGGCGCCAAATTCACCTGGGACACGCTCAACCCGTTCAAGCCCCTCAAATGGGCGCTGACCTTCAAGGCACTGATTCCAATGATGGCCATCTTCGTCATCATGAACTTCGTCGGCACCATGTACGGCACCATCTGGGCCATGTTCGGCGAGGACAGCTTCCAGTGGAACGGCATGATGATCGGCCTGTCGCTGGGTGCTTTCGGCGTGTTCCATGCCGGCGCCCAGGCCTTCCTTACCGGCCCCGCCGTCGCCCGGCTGGGCGAGCGCTGGGCGCTGGTCGTCGGCATGGGCTGCGAGCTGACGGCGCTGGTGATTCTGGGCTTTGCCACCCAGGGCTGGATTCTCTTTGCCCTGGCGCCGCTGTTTGCGCTGGGCGGCATCGGCATGCCGGCGCTGCAATCGCTCACCACCACCCAGGTCGGTCCAGACAAGCAGGGGCAGCTGCAGGGCGTGCTGGCGAGCCTGGTGAGCCTGGCCGCGGTATTCGGCCCGCTGTTTTTCAGCTTCGTCTATTTCACCGGCCGCGGCACCTGGCCGGGCATGATCTGGATCGTCGGCGCCGCCATCTATCTGCTGGCCCTGCCGCTGATGCTGGGAATAAGGCGCCGCGTCGCCCTGGCTCCTGCAGGTGCCGAATAGCCTCGGAACCCGCAGGAAAGCCCGGAAAACGGGCGAAAACTCACAATCCGGACTTGCAGGGGCAATTTTTCCGGTCCATTAACAGCGTTGCACCGTTCGGCCTCGTAAAAAGCCCGGAAATCCTTGCGTTTCACGCAGAATCGACCAAGGGTTGCCGCGTTTTAGGCTTCGCCAGCGAGGGCGGGCAAATCCACTGTGAGGAAACGCTATGAACAAGAACGATCTGGTTGGCGTCGTCGCCGACAAAGCGACGATCACCAAGGCACAGGCCGCTGAAGCGGTTGACGCAGTGTTCGAGGCTATCACCGGCTCCCTGAAGGCTGGCGAAGAAGTCCGTCTCGTCGGTTTCGGCACCTTTGCCGTCTCGGCGCGCAAGGCTTCGACCGGCCGCAACCCTGCCACTGGCGCTGAAATCCAGATCCCGGCCTCCAACCAGGCCAAGTTCAAGCCCGGCAAGGGCCTGAAGGACGCGATCAACTAAGACCGCTTCCGGATCGACACGACGATCGGCCCCGTGCGCATCGCGCCGGGGCCATTTCATTTGGCGGTTGACGATAGCGGGCAGGGGCCCTAATCAAGGCCACCTTGCCTAAGGCCGATCCGGCCCGGCGGGCGATTAGCTCAGTTGGTAGAGCGCCTCGTTTACACCGAGGATGTCGGCGGTTCGAGTCCGTCATCGCCCACCAGTCCCTCTTAGGCGCCGTGCTGCCAGCAATATGCCAGCTTGCTGCCGGCGAGTGCTGCCGAGCGATTCTCACCCTCCACATCAAAAATCACGCGCTAGACCTTGTTGTCGCGGGCATTTTCCACAAGCTGCTGCAGCATTCATGAAATTGTCGCGTTGATGGCGACTTGCTCGCTTGACTTGCTCCTGAGGGCTGGGTAAACGGACGCCACGTTGCGCGAATGACTTGTTCGCCGCGCTGCGGGAGTAGCTCAGTTGGTTAGAGCGCCGGCCTGTCACGCCGGAGGTCGCGGGTTCGAGCCCCGTCTCTCGCGCCACCCTTTCCTAGGGTTTGCGCGTTTCACCCTCTCCCAGTTTCAACTTTTCGGCTGACCGAGTTTCAACTTTTTGAACTCGTTGTGTTCCTCTCCCAAAAGTTTGCGACCCTTCTTGCGTGCTTCGTCGGCTGCGCGGACGGCCGCTGCATTGACTGGCATGTAGGTTTTTCCGCTTTCGGTGGTCCGACCCTAGACCTACCGGGAGCAAGCCTGACCAAGTGACGCCCTAGTTCCGGCTAACTGGTCAGCGTGAAACTGACTTTTTTGTGCACGACCGCTTTGGGGCCGCAAGGAGACCGGCAGCTTTCAGTGTGGAAGCATCGATAGCTGCCATTCGGAACGAATGGTCCTGGGGCAGAACCTTGGGATGAATGGCATGGTTGCTGGACGCCCAACTCTGTTTCGGGGCTGCCTCGGTCGATAACGTCGGCCCGTGAGATTGCGTCCCTCGGACGGATGACGGGTGACCTGATGAGTGCGGACAAAACGCAGAAGCTATCACTGTTCAGCCTCACCGCCATGGTGGTGGGTTCCATGGTCGGGGCCGGCATTTTCAACTTGCCAGGTCGTTTCGGCACGGCCACGGGCCCCTTCGGGGCGATCATTGCCTGGCTGATCGCCGGCACCGGCATGTACATGCTGGCGCGGGTTTTCCAGGCATTGGCCGAGAAGCGTCCCGACATCGATTCCGGCGTCTTTGCCTATGCCAAGGCGGGGTTCGGCGACTACATGGGCTTCCTTTCGGCCTTTGGCTACTGGCTCGGAAGCTGCCTCGGAAACGTTTTCTACTGGGTGCTGATCGGCTCCACACTAGGCAGATTCTTCCCCGAACTCTTCGGCAATGGCAGCACCGCCGCCGCGATTGTGGTCTCCCTAATCGGCATATGGACATTCCATTTCATGATCCTGCGCGGCGTCGAGCAGGCCACGTTCATCAACATGGTCGTCACTGTCGCCAAAATCGTGCCGCTGATCGTCGCCATCATCGCCATGGTAGTGGCCTTCAACTTCCAGCAGTTTTCCGAGAACTTCTTTGGCGGGCTCGACATGCCCGAAAAGAGTCTGATCAATCAGGTGCGCGACACCATGCTGATCACAGTTTTCGTGTTTCTGGGCATTGAAGGCGCCAGCGTCTATTCTCGTTATGCCAAGAAGCGATCTGATGTCGGCAGGGCGACAATCCTGGGCTTCGTCGCCGTTACCGGTCTGATGGTAGCCATCACGCTGCTACCCTATGCCAATATGCCGCGAGCGGGCATTTCGGGGTTGCAGCAACCTTCACTTGCCGGCGCTCTAGAGGCGGTCGTCGGACATTGGGGAGCTGTCTTCATCTCGCTCGGTGTCCTGATTTCGGTACTCGGCGCCTATCTCGCCTGGTCACTGATCTGTGCCGAGGTGCTTTTTGCGGCCGCAAAGTCTGAGGACATGCCAAGGCTGTTTGCGGTTCAAAACGGGAATCGCGTACCCGCCAACGCGCTGTGGGCCACCAATCTCGTCGTCTCGCTATTTGTCGTCTCGACCTACTGGTCCGCTGATGCATTTAACCTGATGCTGGACATGACGAGCGTAACGGCACTGCTTCCTTACCTTCTGGTGGCCGGTTATGGCGTGCTGCTGGCTCGCAGCGGCGAGGGCTATGAAGACACTCCCCAAGAGCGCACCCGCGATCAGATCTTTGCCTGGATCGCGATCGTCTACACGATGTTCATGTTCGTCGCTGCGGGCCTGCAATTCGTGGCCTTGGTATGCGTGCTCTTTGTTCCCGGCACGCTTCTCTATGTCTGGGCCAGGCGCGAGCAGAACAAGCTGCTTTTTGCCCCGGTCGAATGGGGCGTCTTTGCGGTCGCCGCAGCGGGGTGCATCGCCGGCGTCATCATGCTTGCGACGGGATACATCCAACTCTAGGAGGTTATCGTGACGGTTGATGCTGCCTTTGGCGTTCACTCCGAAGTAGGGCAACTTCGAAAAGTGCTGGTCTGTGCGCCGGGTCGCGCCCACCAGCGCCTGACACCCTCCAATTGCGATGCTTTGCTCTTTGATGATGTTCTCTGGGTTGAAAACGCCAAGCGCGACCATTTCGATTTCATGACGAAGATGCGGGAACGCGGCATCGAAGTCGTCGAGATGCACAATCTCTTGGCGGAAACGGTGGCGATCCCCGAGGCCAAGGAATGGATACTCGATAATCAGGTGGTCGCCGATCAGGTCGGCCTGGGTCTTGTCGATGAAATCCGCTCCTATCTGGACGGACTATCCTCCCGTGATCTGGCCGAAACGCTGATCGGTGGTTTGTCGACCGAGGAATTTCCGGAGACGCTCGGCGGGGATATGCTGCGCCTGGTGCGCGATGCCGCCGGCGTGACCGAATACCTGCTGCCGCCGCTGCCCAACACTCTCTATACCCGTGACACAACCTGCTGGATCTATGGCGGCGTGACGCTCAACGCACTGTTCTGGCCGGCACGTCATGAGGAAACCATCCTCACCACCGCCATCTACA
>NZ_JAKFDJ010000062.1:0-33085 GCF_036676215.1 Devosia sp.
ATCGTCTGGGCGCTGGGCTATGAGGTCACTGCGGGCGTCTATGTGCTGTTTGCCGGGCTGATGCTGGCCGGCGCCACCGATGGCGCGTCGCGCCTGGTCTATTACCGGATCGGCTAGACCGATGGGCAAGGGCCAGGCGAGCATAAGCAACACCATCCGCACGCTGCGCTTTCATGCCGGGGAAATGACCCAGGCGGCGCTGGCCGAAAAGGTGGGCGTGACACGGCAGACCATCGTTGCCATCGAGCAGGGGCGCTATTCGCCCTCGCTGGAAGTGGCCTTCCGCATCGCGGCGGCGTTCAAGGTGCCGCTGGAGCAGGCGTTCCAGTGGGAACCACAACAGGCGGAAGAAACGCGCTGAAAACCCTGCCCAAAAGCTGATGGGAAATAGAATCTTAAGCGTCCTCGGTCAAAGTGGCGCAAAGTTTACGAACCGGCGCCCATCAGCCGGAGTGGAGTAGTGGCATCTATGGGCAAGCGTTCCATGCCCGATACCAGCCAGACTGCCGGCCCGCACGTTCCCGTCCTCATGGACGAGGTGCTCGCGGCACTGTCTCCGCTCGCAGGCAAGCGCATCGTCGATGGCACGTTCGGCGCCGGGGGCTATTCCCGCGCGCTGCTTGAGGCGGGTGCCATTGTCATTGCCATTGATCGCGACCCCAGCGTGCAGCCCTTCGCCGATGCGCTGATGGCCGAATTCGAGGGGCGATTCATGTTTGTCCCCGGCACATTTTCCGGGCTCGATACGCTGGCGTCCGAGCATGGCCCCATAGATGGCGTGGTGCTCGATATCGGCGTCTCCTCGATGCAGCTCGACCAGGCCGAGCGCGGCTTTTCCTTCATGCGCGAGGGACCGCTCGACATGCGCATGAGTGGGCAGGGCGAGAGCGCCGCCGATCTGGTCAACGGGCTTGAGGGCGAGGCGCTGGCCAATCTGCTCTATGCCTTTGGCGAGGAGCGCAAATCCCGCCGCATCGCCCAGTTTATCGTCGCGGCGCGCGAGACCGCGCCGATTGCCACGACGCTGGAATTGGCCCGCATCATCGAAAAGGCCATCGGACGCAAGCCCGGCGATCCGCATCCAGCGACGCGCTCGTTCCAGGCACTGCGCATTGCCGTCAATGCCGAATTCGACCAGCTGGTCGAAGCCCTGTTTGCCGCCGAACGGCTGCTGGCCGAGGGTGGCCGGCTGGTCGTCGTCACCTTCCATTCGCTGGAAGACCGCATCGTCAAGCGCTTCTTCGACCCCGACAAAGGCGGTCCGGCCCAGTCGCGGCACATGCCGCAGGTGGAGACCGAGGCGCGGCGCTGGGTCGAGGTCGCCAAGGCCAGGAAAGCCGGAGAGGCCGAACTGAGCGGCAATCCGCGCGCGCGGTCTGCCACATTGCGCGCCGCCAGCCGGTCGGCTGCGCCGTCGCGGCCGGTCAAGCTTGATGGTTTGGGTGTTCCGCAGATCCGGGGCGCCGCATGATCCGCAATCTCAACATCATCCTGATCTTCACCAGCGTCTTCATGCTGGCCGGGGTCTATGCGCTCAAATTTTCCATCGAGACGACCGCCAGCGAGCGCACGGCGCTGATCGCCGAGATCGACAGCCAGGAGGGGCAATTGTCGCTGCTCAAGGCCGACGAGGCAGTCCTCGGCCAGCCGGGCCATATCGAGCCTATCGTGCGGCGGCATGAAATGGCGCTGGCCATCGCGCCGGTCAAGCAGGAGCAGTTCGGCGCCTTTGCAGCGCTGCCGATGCGTCCGGCCAAGCCCAATAGCGCTGCCATGGATTCCCTGTTCGAGTCGCTGGCTGCCGGTGTCGATCCGATCGACGCGATCCTCGAACTCGAGGGGATCGAATAATGGCGGTTGTCGGCGAGGATTTCGGCCCCACCATTTCGCTCGATGGCGCCCGCAAGGTGCGCGGCAACCTCACCCAGGCGCGCATTCGCTGGATGGTGCTGGCCATGGTGCTGGGCTTTGGCCTGGTCGGGGGACGGCTGGTGCAGCTCGGCATGGTGGTCCCCGATTCCACCATCGAGGGGCAGGCGCGCGACGTCATCACCGCCACACGGCCGCCGATTCTGGATCGCAACGGCCTCGAAATGGCGGTGGATATCCGCGTGCCGTCGCTGTTCGCCGAGCCGCGCCGCATCATCGACGTGGAAGAAGCCGTGCAGCGGCTGCGCACGGTATTGCCCGATCTCGAAGAGGACTGGCTGCGCGAGCGGCTGACCGGCGACAAGGGCTTTGTCTGGGTGCAGCGCGAACTCTCGCCGGCCATCCAGGACCGCGTAATGCGGCTGGGCATTCCCGGCATCGACTTCATCACCGAATCCAAGCGCTTCTACCCGGGCATGACCGAGGCCAGCCATATCCTGGGGTCGACCAATATCGACAACCAGGGCATTGCCGGCATCGAGGCGCATATGGATGGCGAGAATGTCGCCCTGCTGCAGGATCTGGGCCTGGCGCGCGGCAATGCGCTGGCCCCGGTGGAGCTGTCGGTCGACATGCGCGTGCAGCACGTGATGCACGAGCAATTGGTCGATGCGCTAAGCCGCTATCAGGCTGTCGCGGCGGCTGGGGTGATGATGGACATCCACACTGGCGAGATCATCGCGCTGGCGTCGCTGCCCGATTTCGATCCCAACGATCCTGCGAGTGCGCTGGTCAAGGACAGTTTCAACCGCGTTACCGCCGGCATCTTCGAGCCCGGCTCCATCTTCAAGACCGTGACCATGGCCGGTGCGCTGGATAGTGGCGCCGTGTCGCTCACCGATCAGTTCGATGCACGTTTCGGCATCCGCTTCGGCCGCTTCACCATCGACGACTTCCACGGCAAGCACCGCATTCTCAGCCTGCCGGAGGTGTATAAGTACTCCTCCAATATCGGCACGATCCGCGTCATGCAGGCCATGGGCAAGGACAATTTTCGCGCCTTCCTCACACGCGTGGGTTTTGACGCTCGCGTGCCGTTCGAACTGCCAGAAATGCGTCTGCCCAGCGTGCCAAAGGACTTCTCGGAGGTAGGCGCGGCCACGGCCGCCTTCGGCCATGGCCTTTCGGTCTCCCCGCTGCACATGGTCGCGGCCTATGCCGCCTTCGTCAATGGCGGTAACCTGGTGCCGCCCACGCTCTACAAGCGCGACGTGGCCGATGCCGAGCCGCTCTACCAGCGCGTGTTGCAACCTGCGACCAGCGACGCATTGCGCTATCTCATGCGTCTCAATGCGCTCGAAGGTTCGGGGTCGCAGATGAACAAGGCGGCGCAGGGCTACCGGGCTGGCGGCAAGACCGGCACTGCCGAAAAGGTGGTCGACGGCCGCTATTCGTCCAACAAGGTCACCAACTTCTTCGCCTCGGCTTTCCCGCTCGACAATCCGCGTTATGCAATGGTCATCATGGTCGACGAGCCCAGGGCAGAAAACGCACAAACGGGCACCACGGCCGGCTGGAATGCCGGCATGGTCACCGGCCGGATCGTGCAGCGCGTAGCGCCCATGCTGGGCATTGCCCCTGATTTCTCCGAAGTTCTGGACCAGAACCTCGTTCCACCCGTTCTCCGATAGATCTGATCCAGAAGGATTTGCCGCCGTGTCACTCAGTGTAACACAACTGCTCGAAGGCTCCGGCGCCCGCCCCAAAAAGGGCCTGGGCGCCGTGTTCGGCCTCAATTCCGACAGCCGCCGGATCGAGCCGGGAGACATCTTCTTCGCGCTGCCCGGGCACAATGTGCACGGCAACCAGTTTGTCGCCGACGCCGTCAGGCGCGGGGCGCTGGCAGTCATCAGCGACACGGCGCCGGTGGGCGATCCGGGCGTGCCGGTCATCATCGTCAAGGATGTGCGGGCCTCCTATGCCCGCGCCGCCTCGCGCATCTTCGAGCCGCAGCCGGAAATCACTGTCGCGGTGACGGGCACCAATGGCAAGACCTCGGTGGCCTCGTTCGTCCGCCAGATCTGGACCTATTCGGGCATTCCCGGCGCCAGCATCGGGACACTGGGCGTCGAGACTGCCAATCGCCTGATCGAGGGGAGCCTCACCACCCCGGATTCGCGCACGTTGCACCAGTCGATGCGGGCGCTCAAGGCGCAGGGCATCGACCACGTCGCGCTCGAGGCATCGAGCCACGGGCTCGACCAGCGCCGGCTCGATGGCATGCATTTCGAGGCGGTGGCCTTCACCAATCTCAGCCGTGACCATCTCGACTACCACGCCGACATGGACGAGTACCGCAATGCCAAGCTGCGCCTGTTTACCGACCTATTGGTCGATAGCGGTCCCGCGGTGGTCAATGTCGACGATCCGGAATACGAGCCCTTCATGTTCGCCGCGCTCGGCGCCGGGGCAACGCTGCTGACCGTGGGCCGGGAGGGCGCCTATATCGAGGTGCTGTCCATCAAGCCGGAAGGCTATGGCCAGCGCGTCGAAGTGCGCCATGTCGGCGAAAAGCTCAGCTTCCATCTGCCGCTGACCGGCGAGTTCCAGGTGTCCAATGCCATCGTGGCCGCAGCCTTGGCCATGTCGACCGGCGTCGACAAGGCGCAGGCGTTTCCGGCCCTTTCCGAACTCAAGGGCGCCAAGGGGCGGCTTGAACTGGTGGCCGAGCACAATGGCGCGGCCATCTTCGTCGACTATTCCCACAAGCCCGTGGCACTCGAATCCGCCCTTGCCTCGCTTCGGCCATATGCCAAGGGAAAGCTGCGGGTCGTATTCGGGGCAGGGGGCGATCGAGACAAGGGCAAGCGGCCGATGATGGGCGAAGTGGCCCAGCGCATGGCCGATGACGTTATCGTTACGGACGACAATCCGCGCACCGAAGACGCCAAGACCATCCGCGCGGAAATCCTCGCGGCGGCCAAGGGCGCCAAGGAAATCGGCGACCGCAAGGCGGCGATTACCGAAGCGGTGAAGTCGCTCAAGCCGGGCGATGTCCTGCTGGTTGCAGGCAAGGGCCACGAGGACTACCAGATCATCGGAACGACGAAACACCATTTCTCCGACCATGAGGTCGTGGCGGAGGCGATCAAGGGGTAGGAGTTTGAGCGAGCCGAAGCCACTGAGCCACACCTCTCCCTTCGGGGGAGAGGCCGGCGCGCAGCGCCGGGTGAGGGGGCCTTCCCCGCACACCGCGCCCAGTAAAGGCCCCCTCACCCGACCGAAGACGGTCGACCTCTCCCCCAAAGGGAGAGGTGAAGACGCTAGCGGCCACATCAATCCATGACTCAGCCCCTCTACACCATCGCCGACATCCTCTCCGCGACCGGCGGCACGACCGACCTCGCTGCCGACACAACCATCAACTCCATCTCCATCGACTCCCGTGACCTCGGCCCCGATGCGCTGTTCGTTGCCATCAAGGGCGACCGCTTCGACGGCCACGATTTCGTCGACAAGGCGCTGGAGAACGGCGCCGCTGCCGCCCTGGTGCACAAGGGCGAGGGACCAGGGCGCATCCACGTGGCTGACGCACTCGGAGGTCTGCGCGATATCGCCCGGGCTGCCCGCGCGCGCAGCAGGGCCATAGTCGTCGGCGTTACCGGCAGCGTCGGCAAGACCACGACCAAGGAAGCCATTCGCGTGGTATTTGAGGCGGCGGGGGAGACCCATGCCTCAATCAAGAGCTTCAACAATCACTGGGGCGTGCCACTGATGCTGGCGCGCTTCCCCGAGCAGGCGGAGTTCGGCGTCTTCGAAATGGGCATGAGTGCGCCCGATGAAATCCGCCCGCTGGCGCAACTGGTGCGGCCCCATATTGCCGTCATCACCACCATCGCCCCGGCGCATCTGGAAGCGTTCGGCTCGCTCGACGGCATCGCCCGCGCCAAGGCCGAAATCTTCGCCGGGCTCGAGCCGGGCGGCACCGCCGTGCTCAATGCCGACCACGCGCAGATCGGCGTGCTGCTCGACGAGGCCAATGCCGCCGGGGTCGGCCGGGTGGTGACCTATGGCGAGGCGCGCGGCACCGATTGGCAGATTGTCGACATCCAGGCCATTGGCGAGCGCAGCTTCGCCATTATTGAGCATGAGGGCGAGCGCCACGCGCTCGTTCTCAACGTCCCCGGTCGCCACATGGTCGCCAATGCCACCGCGGCGCTGGCCGTGGCCCATATCGCGGGCGTTGAGCCGGCAGTGGCTCTCCGCGCGCTGGCCGGTTTCGGCGCGCAGCCGGGCCGCGGGATGCGCAGCCGTCTGGGGCCAGAGGAGCGGCCGCTGCTGCTGACCGACGAGAGCTACAATGCCAATACCGCCTCGATGAACGCGGCGCTTGAAGTGTTCGGCGGCCAGGCCGCTCCGGGCGGCCGCAAGGTGGTCATCCTGGGCGACATGCTGGAGCTGGGGCCGCAATCGGCGAGCCTGCATGCGAGCCTGGCGCCGGCCGTAAACGCATCGGGCGCCGAGCGCGTCTATCTGGTCGGGCCGGCAATGGCGGGGTTGGCGGAGGCGCTGGGCGCCGGGCGTGTTGCCGCCCACACACAGACGGCGGCGGAGATGGCGGAGATCGTGCTCAACGACCTTGCCTATGGCGACGCAGTTATGGTCAAAGGGTCCAACGGCGTGGGGCTTGCGGGCGTCGTCGAGAAGATCCGCCAACGGTTCGAAAGCAACTGATCCCACCCAACGAGGACGCTTCGTTTCATGCTGTACTTTCTCGGCCAGCTGGGTGACACGCTCACGGCCTTCAACGTTTTCCGCTACATCACCTTCCGCACGGCGGGCGCTGTCATTACCGCGCTGTTCTTCGTGTTCCTGTTCGGCCCGGGCATGATTGCCCTGCTGCGCCTCAAACAGGGCGGGGGCCAACCCATCCGCGAAGATGGCCCTGCCGGGCACCTGCTGACCAAGAAGGGCACGCCAACCATGGGCGGGCTGATGATCCTGTCGGGCGCGGTGACGTCGACGCTCCTCTGGGCCAATCTTTCCAATGGCTATGTCTGGGTGGTGCTGTTCGTCACCGTGGGCTTCGGCGCCATCGGCTTTTACGACGACTATCTCAAGGTCAAGCGCATGAGCCACAAGGGCTTTGGCGGCAAGCAGCGACTGCTGATCGAGGCGGTGATCGGTGGCATTGCAGCCTTTGCCATCTCCCAGCTTGCCTCTGGCGCCTATGGCACCTCGCTGCTGTTCCCCTTCGTCAAGGATCTGGCTCTCAATCTAGGCTATTTCTATATCCTGTTCGGCGGCTTCGTTGTCATAGCGGCTGGCAATTCGGTGAACCTGACCGATGGACTCGATGGCCTCGCCATCGTGCCGGTTATGGTCGCAGCAGCCTGCTTCGCGCTGATCGCCTATCTCGTGGGTAGCGTGAGCTTTTCTGACTATCTGCTGCTCAATTACGTGCCCGGCACGGGCGAGCTTTCGGTGGTCTGCGGCGCGCTCATTGGCGCGGGGCTGGGCTTCCTGTGGTTCAATGCGCCACCGGCGCAGATATTCATGGGCGATACCGGCTCGCTCGCCCTGGGCGGTGCTCTGGGTACGATCGCGGTGGCCACCAAGCACGAGATCGTCCTGGCGATTGTCGGCGGGCTGTTCGTGCTGGAAACCGTTTCGGTGATCGTGCAGGTGACCTCATTCAAGCTCACCGGCAAGCGCGTGTTCCGCATGGCGCCGATTCACCACCATTTCGAGCATCTCGGCTGGACCGAGAGCCAGGTGGTGATCCGCTTCTGGATTATCAGCTTCGTGCTGGCGCTGATCGGGTTGTCGAGCCTCAAGCTGCGTTAAGCACCAGCAGCGACCTCTTTTCGCAAAACGCAACGCGAGTTCGGAAATCGGTAACCAACGACCTGCTACAATTGCAGGCAGTTTGTATCGAGTAGCCCGGCGTTCCCCTCCATGATGTTTTCCCGTGCCGAAAAGACGCCTCTGGCGGAGTGGTGGTGGTCGATTGACCGGGAACTGCTCGGCGCGCTGATCCTGCTGATGACCTGCGGCATGGTGCTGAGCTTTGCGGCCAGCCCGCCCGTCGCCGAGCGGCTGGGCCTGTCGCCTTGGCACTTCATCATTCGTCACGCCATGTTCTGCGTGCCGGCGCTGATCGTGCTGGTGGGAACGTCGTTTCTCAGCCACCGGCAGGCGCGGATCTGGGGGCTGGTGACGCTGGTCGTCAGCTTGTTGCTGCTGTGGGCCACGCTGCGCTTTGGCACCGAGGTCAAGGGTGCGCGGCGCTGGATTTCCTTTGCCGGCCAGTCGATTCAGCCGTCCGAATTCGTCAAGCCGGGCTTTGCGGTGATCGCCGCCTGGCTGTTCTCGGAGTCCATGGTGCACAAGAATGTGCCCGGCAAACTGCTTGCGACTGCCATCATGCTGGCGATTGTCTTCGGCCTGCTGCTGCAGCCCGATATCGGGCAGACCGCGCTGGTGCTGGCCACCTGGGCGGTGCTGCTGTTTCTCTCGGGCATTTCGTGGTTCATCATTTTCGGGCTGGCCGGAGCGGCCGGCGGGCTGCTGTTCGGCGCCTATATGTTCTTCCCGCATTTCTCGCGCCGTATCGACACCTTCCTCAACCCAGAGGGGGGCGGCAATACCTACCAGATCGACCGTGCGCTGCAGTCGTTGCTGGAAGGCGGCTGGTTCGGGCGCGGTCCCGGTGAATCCATCGCCAAGAAGCTGATCCCCGACGCTCATGCCGACTATGTCTTCTCCGCCGCGGCCGGCGAGTTCGGCATTCTGTTCTGCATGGTGCTGGTCACGCTGATCGCCTTCATCGTCATCCGCGCCATGATGGGGGCACAAAGGCAGACGAGCCTGTTCGCGCGCCTCGCCGCCTCGACGCTGGCGATCCAGTTCGCCATGCAATCGGGGATCAACCTGGCTGTGAACCTCAACCTCATTCCCCCCAAGGGCATGACCCTGCCATTCGTCTCCTATGGCGGTACCTCGATGATCGCCATTGCCTTCGGCATGGGGCTGATGCTGGCCTTCACCCGCACCAAGCCGGAAGAGCGCATGGCCACCGGCCTGCCCAGCTATCGAAGCGCCGTGGCGCCGCTGGCGCCAGCCGAATGAAGAAGTTTATGCTGATGGCAGGCGGTACGGGAGGACACCTCTTCCCGGCCATGGCGCTGGCGCAGGAACTGCTGCGGCGCGGCCACGTGGTCGAGTTGATGACCGATCATCGCGTCGAGAGCTATGGCGCCGATTTCCCGGCCAGCGCGATCCACATCGTGCCCTCGGCCACACCGTCGCTCACCAACCCGATCAAGTTCCTCGCCGGTGGCTTCAGGATTCTCGGGGGCATTGCCATCGCTTTCGGCAAGCTGCGCAAAGCCAAGCCCGATTGCGTCATCGGCTTTGGCGGCTATCCGACCTTTCCGCCCTTTGTCGCCGCCAGCTTGCTGGGCATTCCCGGTATTCTGCATGAGCAGAACGCTGTGATGGGCAGGGCCAACCGGGCGCTAGCCCGGTTCGCCGATATACTGGCGATGAGCTATGACAAGACCAAATTTGCCGACCAATTGAGCCTCGAAAAGCTGGTGACGGGCAATCCGGTGCGCGATCGGGTGCGCGCCGTGGCCGGTACGCCCTATCCGGCGCTCGGCGGCGATGGCCCGATCCGCCTGGTGATCTTTGGCGGCAGCCAGGGCGCCAAGGCACTTTCCGACATCGTGCCCGCCGCCATCGCCAGCATAGCCGAGACGATCCGACATCGCCTGCATATCGTGCAGCAGTGCCGCGCCGAAGATCTCGACCGGGTGGCCGAAACCTATCGGCAGGCCAAGGTCAATGTCGAGCTGGCGGCCTTCTTCACCGACCTGCCCGAGCGCATCGCTCGCAGCCATCTGGTGATCGGGCGGTCCGGCGCCTCGACCATTGCTGAGCTGACCGTGCTCGGGCGCCCGGCCATCCTGGTGCCGCTGCCCGGCGCGGTCGATGCCGACCAGAAAAACAACGCGCTGGTGGTCGATGCGGCCGGCGCGGGCTGGCTGGCCGAGCAGGCCACGCTATCGCCGCAATCGCTAGGCACTCGCCTCACGAACCTGTTAGCTGACCCCGCCACCCTCACCAAGGCGGCCGCGGCCGCCCGCGCGCTGGGCCAGCCGCGCGCCGTAGAGAAGCTGGCGGACCTCGCCGAAATGCTCTCCGGCAAGAACCTCGAAGTGGATCCTCGCTCATGAAAATGCCCCGCAATATCGGGCCCGTCCACTTCATCGGCATCGGCGGCATCGGCATGAGCGGCATTGCCGAAATCCTGCACAATCAGGGCTATACCGTGCAGGGCTCCGATGCTTCGCTCAATCCCAATGTGCAGCGGCTGCGTGACATGGGCATCAAGGTCGAGATCGGCCAGAGCGGCGACAATCTGGGCCAGGCCGAAGTGGTCGTGGTCTCCTCCGCCATCAAGAGGGACAATCCCGAGCTGGTCGCAGCACGCGCCAAGGCTTTGCCGATCGTGCGCCGCGCCGAAATGCTGGCCGAGATCATGCGCTTCAAGACCGCCATCGCCATAGGCGGCACGCATGGCAAGACCACCACGACCACGCTGGTGGCCACGCTGCTCGATGCCGGCAATCTCGACCCCACCGTTATTAATGGCGGCATCATCAATGCCTATGGCACCAATGCGCGGCTGGGGGCGGGTGAGTGGATGGTGGTTGAGGCCGACGAGAGCGACGGCACCTTCATCAAGCTGCCGGCCGATGTCGCCATCGTCACCAATATCGATCCCGAGCATCTTGACCATTATGGCGACTTCGAAGGCGTGAAGAAGGCCTTCCACCAGTTCGTCGAGAACGTGCCCTTCTACGGTTTTGCCGTGATGTGCCTCGACCACCCCGAAGTGCAGGCGCTGGTTGGCCAGATCAAGGACCGCCGCGTCATCACCTATGGGCAAAATCCGCAGGCCGATGTGCGGCTGGTCGATCTCGAGACCATTGACGGCGTCAGCCATTTCGCCGTCGAAATCCGCGACCGCATCCGACAGACCCAGTTACGCATCGACGGGCTCGAACTGCCCATGCCGGGCGTCCACAATGCGCTCAACGCCACCGCCGCCATCGCCGTGGCCGACCAGCTGCATGTGCCGGCCGAGGCCATTCGCAAGGGGCTCAAGGGCTTTACCGGCGTCAAACGCCGCTTCACACGGACAGGCGTAGTTGGCGGCATCACCGTCATCGACGACTATGGCCACCATCCGGTGGAAATCGCCGCCGTGCTCAAGGCTGCACGCCAGTCCACGCGGCGCGATGTGATCGCCGTGGTGCAACCGCACCGCTACAGCCGCCTGCATGACCTGTTCGACGATTTCTCGGCCTGCTTTAACGATGCCGATACGGTCATCGTCGCGCCGGTTTATGCCGCGGGCGAGCAGCCGATGCCCGGCGTCACCCATGAAGAGCTCGTCGCCCGCATTCGTGCCCGCGGCCATCGCGATGCCCGGATCATCGACCGGCCCGAAGCGCTGGCCCCCTTGCTTGCCGGGCGCGCCGAGGATGGCGACTATGTCGTGTGCCTGGGCGCCGGCAATATCACCCAATGGGCGGCCGCCCTGCCGGCCGAACTTGGAGCACTGCTCGGAAAAGAGCCGGAATGAGCATGACCAAGCATGTTGCCGTCCTCATGGGTGGGTTGTCCAATGAACGCCCGGTATCGCTGAGTTCGGGACAGGGTTGTGCCGAGGCGTTGCGTCGGGCCGGCTATCGGGTGACCGAGGTCGATGTCGGCTACGACATTGCCGAGCGGCTGCGCGAGCTCGCGCCGGACGTCGCGTTCAATGCGCTGCATGGCCGCTTCGGCGAGGATGGCACGATCCAGGGTGTGCTGGAGTTCCTGCGTATTCCCTATACCCATTCCGGCGTGCTGGCGTCGGCGCTGGCCATGGATAAGCACCAGGCCAAGATCATGCTCAAGGCGGCCGGCGTGCCGGTCACCGACCATGTGATAGCCAGCCGCGCGGAAGTCGGTCGCGCCCATGTGATGCCGGCCCCCTATGTGGTCAAGCCCGTTGCCGATGGATCGAGCTTCGGCATCCTGATCGTCAAGGCCGACCAGTCCCACCCCCCGCAGGAAATCCTGGGTGAAGACTGGAAGGGCGGCGAGGAGCTGATGGTCGAGCGCTACATCCCCGGCCGCGAGCTGACCTGCGCGGTGATGGGCGACGTTGCCCTGCCAGTGACCGAGATCGTTACGGACCTGGCCTTCTACAATTACGAGGCGAAATACAGCGCCGGTGGATCACAACATGTTATCCCCGCTCAGATTTCACCGAAAATTTACGACAAAGTGCAGAAGATGAGCCTGAAGGCGCATGCCGCGCTTGGCTGTCGCGGCATCACCCGAACCGACTTCCGCTACAATGATGCAGCGGGAGAAGATGGTGAGCTTGTCTGTCTGGAAATCAATACCCAGCCGGGCATGACCCCCACCTCTCTGGCGCCTGAACAGGCGCTATATGCCGGGCATTCCTTCGAAGAACTAGTCGCCTGGATGGTGGAGGACGCGAGTTGCAACAGGTAAAGAGCGAGACCTTTCTCGCTGGCGCAAGGATCGTCGATCCCCGCGCATTGCCTGTTCCTGTCCGCTCCCGCCAGCGCAAGCTTGCCAACAACGTCGGCCGCGCCTGGGTGCTGCATCGCCAGGCGATGCTGCGCGGCGCCAGTGTGGCCGCGCTGCTGGTCACTGCGGGCCTGCTCTATCAATTGCGCGATCCCATGGTGGCTGGCGCCACGGTGCTGGGCGAAGTGGCGCAGGGCCGGTTCGCCGATGCCGGCTTTGCCATTGGAGAGATCTCCATCACCGGCCAGGCGCTGACCAGCGAACAAGCCATTTTCGATGCCTTGGGCGTCGAGCCGCACACGTCCACGGTCTCCTTCGACGTGGAAGCTGCCCGCCAGCGCATTGCCGAGCTTCCCGCTGTCAGTGCCGCCACCGTGCGCAAGACCTATCCTGGCGATGTCATCGTCTCGATTACCGAGAAAGTGCCCGTGGCGCGCTGGCACGTGGACGGCATCACCTTCGTGGTCGATGCCGCGGGCGAGCAGATCGGCGAGGACCGCGGCGCCTATGGCGACCTGCCGCTGGTCGTCGGCGACGGTGCCAATGATGATGCCCTAGTGATGATCCGCGCGCTCGACCAGCATCCCGCGCTCAAGGACGGGCTGATGGCGCTGTCGCGCATCGCCGATCGCCGCTGGGACCTCATCTATGACACCGGCCTGCGCGTGCAGTTGCCGGAGCTGGGCGTGGCCCGGGCGCTGCTGCACCTCGAAAGCTACCAGGCCGACTATCAGCTGCTCGACCGTGACCTGACGATGATCGACATGCGGGTTGCCAGCCTCGTGGCCGTCCGTCCGACCAAGACCGAGGAGGAATTGGCAAAGGACGAGGAGGAGAGGAAGGCCGCCATCGCCGAGCGCGCCCGCTCAACCCAGCCTTACCCCTTGCCGCCGCGTAATCTCCCCTCAACCACCCTGTTTCAAGCGACTACCCCGCAATGATGACCGACGCCATGACCTCCCGGCTTCGCCCCGTCCAGCCCGGCAAGACCACGCTGGTGGCCGTGCTCGATATCGGCTCGACCAAGATCTGCTGCGTCATCGCCAGGTTGACGCCGCGGGCCGAGGGCAGGGCGCTTCGGGGCCGCTCACACCAGGCCGAGGTGATCGGCTTTGGCTATGGCCCGTCCTCGGGAGTCAAGAGCGGCGTCGTCACCGACATCGAAAAGGCCGAGCAGGCCATCCGCTCCGTGGTGGGCATGGCCGAACGCGCTGCCGGGCTGACGCTGGAAACCGTCATCGTCAACGTCACCGCCGGCCGGCTTGGCTCGGAAACCTTTTCCGCCGCCGTGTCGCTTGATGGCCAGGAAGTCGAGAAGGCCGATATCCATCGCGTGCTGCGCGCCGTCAACGAACGCTCGGTGCGTCCGGAGCGCTCCATCATTCACGCGTTACCCATCGGTTACGCGATTGACGGCCAGAAGGGTATCCGCGACCCCAAGGGCATGGTCGGCGACAAGCTGGGCGTCGATGTCGCCGTGGTCAGCTCGGAAACCCTGGCCATGCGCAATCTCGAGCTGGTGCTGCATCGCTGCCACCTGCAGATCGAGGCGCTGATCGCCACGCCCTATGCCTCGGGCCTGGCGGTGCTGGTCGATGATGAATCCCAGCTCGGCGTTGCCTGCATCGACTTCGGCGGCGCGACCACCACGGTTTCGGTCTTCAATGACGGCCATCTGGTCTATGCCGATGCCATCGCCATTGGCGGGCACCACCTGACGCTCGACATCGCCCGCCAACTCTCGGTGAGCGTCGACGATGCCGAGCGCCTCAAGACTTTCTACGGCTCGGTGCTGCCCGGCCAGGCCGATGAGCGTGACCTGATCGCCATCCAGCCGGTCGGCGCTACCCATGACGAAGCGCCGGGGCAGGTGGCCCGTTCGGTGTTGACCCGCATCATGCGGCCGCGCATCGAGGAAATCCTTACCGCCATCCGCGACCGCATGCAGGCTACCGGCATGATGGATGTCTGCGGCCGCCGCTTCGTCTTGACCGGCGGCGCCAGCGAGATGACCGGCCTGCCCGAAGTCGCCCGCCGGACCCTGGCCCGCAATGTGCGCACCGGCCGCCCGATGGGCATTGCCGGCCTGCCCGAAATGGCCAAGGGCGCTGCCTTCGCCACCGTGGCCGGCATGCTGATCTATCCGCAGGTGTGTTCCCAGGAATATTCCGAGCCGCGCGGCAGCCGCAAGCTGACGGGCACAGACGGATACTTCGCCCGCGTCGGCAACTGGCTCAAGACGAGCTTCTAGCTGCGCAGGTCGCGGATGCCCCAGACCAGCAGCGTCGCGCCCAGCGCTCCGAAGGCCAGGCCAAAGGCGGCCTCGATGGCGCGCCAGAAGCGGCCATAGGTCCGCATCGCCATGCCAGTCGAGAACAGCAGGCCATAGGTGCCGTAGATGGCGACAGCCGAAAGCGCCACCATCGGCCCGAAGGCTAATACCTGCGCGCTGCCGAGACCGGCGCCGAACAGGAAGGTGGCCACGGCCGACCACATCAGTGCCGCCTTGGGATTGGTCATCACCACGAAGAAGCCGCGGCGCCAGGCGTCGAGGTCGCTCAGCGGCGCCTTGCTGGCGGTCACCGTCGAGGTTTCTCCCGCAACAATGGCGCGAAGCGCCCGGTAGGCGATCAGCAACAGGTAGAAACCGCCGGCAAATTTAAGCAGGGTCAACAGCAGCGGGAAGGCCGAAAACAGGGCTCCCAGCCCGAAGGACACTGCCGCTGCCCAGACCAGCGTGCCGGTGCCGATGCCGGCCACCAGCAGCAATGCGGCCTTGCGGCCCTGGCCCAGGGCCACGCTGGCAACGGCCATCATATTGGGCCCGGGCGACGCCTGGGCAAGCGCCACGCCGAGCCAGGCGGCAAGGAAAGCTTCGATCATGGCGGGGACTCAGGTGAACATGGATGTCAGCCTAGCCTGCCGCTGCTCCGCCGCCAACGGCCAGCGGGCAAGCCATCTCAGCCCGCATAGGCCTTCTGCAGGTCTGCTACGATCAGCTTCTTCATGCCCAGCATAGCGTCCATGGCGCGCTTGGCGCCCGCCTTGTCGGGGCCGGAGACGGTCTCGAAGATCTGCTTGGGCACGACCTGCCAGGAGAGGCCGAACCTGTCCTTGCACCAGCCACACATGCTTTCCTCGCCGCCACCGCCGACCAATTTGTTCCAGAAGTAATCCACCTCTTTCTGGTCTGCGCAGTCGATCATGAAGCTCACCGCCTCGTTGAACTTGAACTGCGGGCCGCCGTTGAGGAGCATGAACTTGTGCCCCTCCAACTCGATCACAGCGGTAAAGGCGGGCTTGTCCGGGGCCTGGCGGACGACGTCGTGGACCTTCGCGGACTTGAATGTCTCGGTGTAGAACTTGATGGCGTCATCGATGCGGTCGTCGAACCACAGGCAGGGCATGATCTTGGTCACAGTCGCTTCTCCTTTTTGCAGAACCAATTCGTTATATTGCTAAATGGTTATATTAAAGCTGTCAAGCGTATACCGGCTGCCGAAGGGCCGGATCGGCCGGCGCGTGGTTAACGGGAGGTCAAAGCGTAACCGGCAAGTGTCGCAAATTGCGATCACGTTAACACCGGCGCGACAATTGTTAGGGGCCGGTTAACATTTGGGAGGGTAAATCTTTACCAACCAAGCCACTATGAGGCCATCTATGACCATCAACCTCACCATCCCGGACATTCAGGAACTGAAGCCGCGCATTACCGTCTTCGGTTGCGGTGGCGCCGGCGGCAACGCCGTTAACAACATGATCGAATCCGGGCTCGATGGGGTGGACTTCGTCGTCGCCAACACCGACGCCCAGGCATTGGCCCTGTCCAAGGCGCAGCGCATTATCCAGCTCGGCGTCGGCGTTACCGAAGGCCTTGGTGCCGGCTCGCATCCCGAAGTTGGTCGTGCGGCGGCCGAAGAAAGCTGGGACGAGATCAATGACCATCTCAGCGGTTCGCATATGGTGTTCATCACCGCCGGCATGGGTGGCGGCACCGGTACCGGCGCTGCGCCGGTGGTGGCCCGTGCTGCCCGCGAACAGGGCATCCTGACGGTTGGCGTTGTCACCAAGCCGTTCAATTTCGAAGGTAATCGTCGTGCTCGTCTGGCCGAAGACGGCATCGATGAGCTGCATCGCCATGTCGATACGCTGATCGTCATCCCCAACCAGAACCTCTTCCGCGTCGCCAACGAAAAGACCACCTTCGCCGACGCCTTCGCGATGGCCGATCAGGTGCTGTTCTCCGGCGTTGCCTGCATCACCGATCTGATGGTCAAGGAAGGCCTGATCAACCTCGACTTCGCCGACGTGCGCGCCGTGATGCGCGGCATGGGCAAGGCGATGATGGGTACCGGCGAAGCCTCCGGCGAAGATCGTGCCCGCCACGCCGCCGAAGCCGCCATTGCCAATCCGCTGCTCGACGACGTCTCGATGCACGGTGCACGGGGTCTGCTGATCTCCATCACCGGCGGTCCGGACCTGACGCTGTACGAAGTCGACGAAGCGGCCAGCCGCGTCCGTGAGGAAGTCGATGTGGATTGCAACATCATCCTGGGCGCGACCTTTGATCCGAGCCTCACCGGCACGATCCGCGTGGCCGTGGTCGCCACCGGCACCGATGCGACCATGGTGCAGGCGCTCGAGCCGGCCAAGCCGCATGCTTCGCGCACGCCGCTGGAAGTCCGCCGTCACGTGCCGGTCGAGCCGAGCCGCGCGCAGCTAGAGCGCTCCGCCGCCTCCGCTCCGGTTGTGCAGCAGGCCATCGAGCATCAGGTCGAAGCGGCCGTGGCTGAAGCTTTCAGCTTTGATATGCCCGCTTCCACCTATCACGATCAGGAAGATGACGGTGTTTCCGTCGAGCCTTACATTCCCGCCGCCGAAAGCGTGCAGGAGTCCGACGAGGCCGATACCGTGGACGAGTCGCCGGTTCCCAGCGTCTATGTGCCCTCCCACGCCGCTCGCCCCGAGGGACAGCGCCGCATGCCGCGCACCGAGGAGCTGCCGATTGTTGCGAGGCGGTCACAGGAGCCGCAGGAACGTCATGACCCTGAGCCGCGCAATGCACGGGCTCTGTTCAAGAAACTTGCGTCCAATGTCGGCCTCAATCTGGGTCAGCCCACGCCCTCCAGCAAGGACGAAACGGCCTACTCCGCCGCTGATGACGCCGCTGCGCGCAGTGCCATAGAGGCCGGTGGCGCAAGGGGTTCGCGCGTTGCGCCGCCCGCCGAAGGGGCTCGTGGCACGCTCGATCCCCATGGTCGCCAGCCGGCGCCTGCGCCGCAAAAGGACAGTCTGGAAATCCCGGCTTTTCTGCGCAAGCACGGTTAATCCGGGGTGACGATATCCTCAGAACATTGCTCGGTGCGACTTTCGCACCGAGTTTTTTTTGGCTAACACAGATTCCGGGCGTATGGGGCTTGGGGTCGGAGTTATTCGCGTATGCACAAACTGTCCACGCGCCAGCGTACCCTCGCGGCTGCGATCAGCTTCGCTGGTTACGGCGTTCATAGCGGTCAGCCGGTCACGCTGACCATCAGCCCCGGCGCAGCCGACACGGGTCTCACTATCTGTCGCCAGCAGGGCGATGGCAGCACCACAGATCCTGTAGCCGTTCATTTCTCGCGGGTCACCCGCACCACGCTGTGCACCACGCTGGACCTGGGCGACAGCATCAGCGTCGCCACTATCGAGCATGTCACCTCGGCCCTCAGCGGCATGGGCGTGGACAATGCTGTGATTACCCTTGATGGCGGCGAATGCCCCATCCTGGACGGCAGCGCGCGGCCTTTCGCCGAAGCCATTCTGCAGGTCGGGATGGAAATCCAGCCGGCGCAGCGCAAGTTTCTCAAGGTCATCCGCGCCGTCACCGTGCGCAACAACGATGCCTTTGCCGCTCTCGAGCCCTATAATGGCCGGGCGCTCGACCTCGAGATCGATTTTGACAGCAAGGTCATCGGTCGCCAGCGCATGATCTTCGACTGGACGCCGCGGCGCTATTACGAAGACGTCTCGCGCGCCCGCACCTTTGGGTTCGTACGCGACGCCAAGATCCTGCGCCAGGCGGGCTATGCGTTGGGTTCCAGCCTCGACAATTCCATCACCGTGCATGAGGACAAGATCCTCAACCCGGGCGGCCTGCGCTACGAGGACGAGTTCGTCCGCCACAAGCTGCTCGATGCCATCGGCGACCTGTCACTGGGCGGGCTGCCGATCTGGGGCCGTTTCCGCTCCTACAAAGGGGGCCATGCCCTCAACGCCCATGTGTTGACCGGTCTCTTTGCCAGCGAAGCCAACTATGAGATAGTTGGCGCAGAAGACCTGCCGCTTGAATTCGAGGCGTTCGACGATCAGCCCGATGGGTTGGCGGTCAATCATTACCTGCGGTCCGTGCGCTGATCCTGGCCAGGGTCGGCTTGCGGCGCCACAGTTTTGATCCATTTGCTAACTACGCCGCAGCCAGCGGTTTCCTATAAGGACGGGGCAATTCGTGACAATTGACGCTTTTGGTGGTTTCACCAGCCGGGCCACCCGGTTCCTGACGATTGCCGTTTTTGCCGCCATATTGGCCGGTTGCAGCATGTTTGGCCCGCAAAAGGTCAAGGAAACGCCGATCATTCCGGCCGCGACCCTGTACCAGTCGGCGCTGGACGACATGGATCGCCAGTATTTCCAGACCGCGATCAAGTCGCTGGAACAGCTTGACCGGCAGCATCCGCGCGACCCCATGGTCGAGAAGTCCAAGCTGATGCAGGTCTATGCGAACTATCGCAGCGGCGAGCTGGAAGAGGCGATCCTGGCGGCCGACCGCTATATGGCGCTCTATCCGAACGGCAAGGACGCGGCCTATGTCCTCTATCTCAAGGGCAATGCCTACTTTGCCCAGATCAAGGACATCACGCGCGACCAGCAGCTGTCGACCGACGCGATCGAGACCTACCGGCTGGTGATCTCCACCTACCCCAATTCCGAATATGCCGAGGACTCCAGGGAAAAGCTCCTGGTGGCCTATGACCAGCTTGCCGGCAAGGAAATGTCGGTTGGCCGCTACTATCTCGGCAATGGCCAGTATACGGCTGCCATCAACCGCTTCCGCGTTGTGGTGGAGACCTGGCAGACCTCGACTCATATCGAGGAAGCCCTCTATCGGCTGACCGAGGCCTATCTGTCGCTCGGGCTCACCAACGAGGCGGCCACCGCAGCTGCCGTGCTGGGTCACAATTACCCTTCGAGCACCTGGTACAAGCAGGCTTTCGAAGTGCTGGGCAAGCAGGGCCTGGCGCCAGCCATCAACAGCGGCAGCTGGATGGCCTCGCTGCGGAGCTGAGGATTCTTACCTCTCCCTTTGGGGGAGAGGTCGGCTTGCGTAGCAAGACGGGTGAGGGGGCCTTCCCCGACCCACTGCACGCGTAAAGGCCCCCTCACCCGACCCAAGAGGGTCGACCTCTCCCCCAAGGGAGAGGTGAAGAAGTAATCTGTTGCTAGTTTGTTCCGGGGCGCTACAATGCGCCCCGGGTCGTTTGTGTTGAACGGCATGCGAACCGCGGCGTCATTCCCGGGAATCTGCCTGTGCGTAAGGCGGATTCCCGCTTTCGCGAGAATGGCGCCGGGATGCTAAACTGCGTTGAGCAATGGCCGGTCCGCGGCCCACACGAAGCTTGGGAATAGTCCGCGCATGCTGAACGCGCTTTCGGTTCGCAACATCGTCCTCATCGACCAGCTCGATCTGGCTCTGGACGGCGGCATGACTGTGCTGACCGGCGAGACCGGCGCCGGCAAGTCCATCCTGCTGGATGCGCTCACCCTTGCGCTGGGCGGGCGGGGCGACGCCTCACTGGTACGCAGCGGGCAGGAGAGCGGCCAGGTGGTCGCCGTGCTGCAACTGGCCGCCGACCATCCGGCCCGCGAGGCGCTGCGCGACAATGCCATTCCCGACGACGAGGATGTCATCCTGCGCCGCGTGCAGTTCGCCGATGGCCGCACCCGTGCGTTCATCAACGACCAGCCGGTCTCTGCGGCGTTGCTGCAAAAGGTGGGCAGCCAGATCGTCGAAATTCACGGCCAGCACGATGATCGTGCGCTGGTCGATGTCGCCACCCACCGTGCCGCGCTCGACGCCTTTGGCGAGCTGGAAGACGCCGTGGCCAAGGTGCGCGACGCCTTCCAGGATGTGAGCGATGCGCAGGAGGCGGTCGCCGCACAGAAGGCGCAGGTGGCCCAGGCGCTGGCTGCCGAGGATTATGCCCGCCACACGGTTGAGGAACTCTCCAAGCTCAAGCCGGTGGCCGGCGAGGAAGAAGAGCTCGCCGAGCGGCGCCAGCACTTGCAGCAGGTCGAACGCTCCGCCTCGGACGTCACCGAGATTGACGAGATGCTCAACGGCCCGTCGGCCCCCGCGCCGGCTCTGGCTAGCCTGATGCGCCGGCTGATGCGCAAGATCGATGGCGGCTCGACCCTGTTCCAGCCCATCGTCGATACGATCGACGCCTCGCTGGTGGCGCTCGACCGTACCAGCGACGCGCTCGAAGAGCTCAAGCGCGAAATGGCCTATGATCCGGCCGAGCTTGAGGGCGTCGAAGAACGCCTTTTTGCTCTGCGTGCCGCTGCCCGCAAGCATCAGACGAGCTGTGATGGTCTTGCCGAGGTGCTGGCGAAATACAGCGCCGACCTCGAAACGCTGCAAAGCGGGGAGACCAGGCTGGTTGCCCTCGTAGCCGCCGAGGCCAAGGCGATGGAGACCTATCGCAAGGCTGCCCAGGCCCTGAGTGCGGGGCGGGCTAAAGCTGCCAGCGCGCTGTCCAAGGCCGTCGGCGCCGAATTGCCCGATCTCAAATTGGGCTCCGCCAAATTCATCGTCGATCACCAGATCGACGCGGCGCGTATTGCCGCCGCCGGCTTTGACCAAATAGCCTTCCACGTGCAGACCAATCCGGGCACGGCGGCTGGCCCGCTGCTCAAGGTGGCTTCGGGTGGTGAGCTCAGCCGGTTCCTCTTGGCGCTCAAGGTGGTACTGGCGGACCGCGGTTCGGCGCCAGTGCTGATCTTTGACGAAATCGACACCGGGGTAGGCGGCGCGGTCGCCGATGCCATCGGCCGCCGCCTGGCGCGGCTGGCGGGCAAGGTGCAGGTGCTCGCCGTTACCCATGCGCCCCAGGTTGCGGCCCGGGCGCAACGCCATCTGCTGATCGAAAAGCAGGCGGTCAAGGAAGGCGCCTTCATGCGCACCCATGTCAAACCGCTCGACATCGCTGCCCGCCAGGAAGAAGTGGCCCGCATGCTGGCAGGCGCCAAGGTAACCGACGAAGCCCGCGCCGCGGCGAGCAAGCTGCTGAGCGAAGTGGGGTAGGGCGCGCCCCTTTCTTCCCTTCTCCCCTTGTGGGAGAAAGTGGCGCGCAGCGCCGGATGAGGGGGCGCGATGCGGCAGCTTTCCGTGGCTACGGAAGCGACCCCTCACCCGCCCTTCGGGCACCCTCTCCCACAAGGGGAGAGGGGGGATCAGTGGCAAATCAGTGCATGAGTAAGCAATGACCGACCTGTCCAAGAAACCCGTCGACGATCTCACCGAGCCGGAAGCCGATGCCGAACTGGCGCGGCTGGCTGCAGCCATTGCCGCGGCCGATATCGCCTATCACCAGAACGACGCGCCAGAGATCACCGACGCGGCCTATGACGAGATGCGCCGCCGCAACGACGCCATCGAGGAGGCCTTCCCCAATCTGGTGCGCGAGGACAGCCCCTCGCTCAATGTCGGCGCGCCGCCGGCCGAAGGTTTTGCCAAGGTGCGCCATGCCGTGCCGATGCTGAGCCTAGCCAAGGCATATACCGACGAGGACGTGGTCGATTTTCTCGAACGCGGCCGGCGCTTCTTCCAGAAGGACGAGGGGCTGGAGATCGCGTTTACCGCCGAGCCCAAGATCGATGGGCTCTCCGCCTCCTTGCGCTACGAGAACGGCGTCTTTGTGCAGGGCGCGACGCGCGGCGATGGTAGTGTGGGCGAGGACATCACCGCCAATCTGCGCACCATCAAGGACATTCCCGAAAAGCTGGCCGGGTCCGGCTGGCCGCAAAGCATCGAAATCCGCGGCGAGGTCTATATGACCTATGAGGAGTTCCAGGCGCTCAAGGCCCGCTCCGCCGCTGCCGGCGGGCAGGACTATGTCAATCCACGCAACACGGCAGCCGGTTCGCTGCGGCAGAAGGATGCCTCGATCACGGCCAGCCGCAACCTCAAATTCTTCGCCTATGCCTGGGGGCATACCAGCGAGGAGCCGGCGCCGACGCAATATGACGCGGTGCAGAAATTTGCCGAATGGGGCTTCAAGGTCAGCCCGCTGATGGTGCGGGCGAAATCGGTCGGCGAGCTGATCGCGCAGTATCGCCTGATCGAGGAACAGCGCTCCTCGTTGGGCTACGATATCGATGGCGTCGTCTACAAGGTCGACCAACTCGAGCTGCAGCGCCGCTGGGGTTTCGTCACCGGCGAGCCGCGCTGGGCCGTGGCGCATAAATTCCCCGCCGAGCAGGCGACCACCGTGGTCAAGCGCATCGACATCCAGGTCGGCCGCACCGGCACGCTGGCCCCGGTGGCGCGGCTCGAACCCGTTACCGTGGGTGGTGTCGTGGTCGAGAATGTAACCCTCCACAACGAGGACTATATCAAGGGCTTCGACAGCAACGGGCTGCCGATCCGGGAGGGCGTCGATATCCGTATCGGCGACACCGTGGTCATCCAGCGGGCAGGGGATGTCATCCCCCAGATCGTGCGGGTGGTGCTGGAAAAGCGCCCGGCCGATGCCGTGCCCTATGAATTTCCCCATGCCTGCCCGGTCTGCGGCTCGCCCGCAACGCGCGAGATCAACGAGAAGACCGGCAAGGAAGACTCCCGTCGCCGCTGCACCGGCGAACTGATCTGCCCGGCCCAGGCGGTGGAAGGGCTCAGGCATTTCGTGTCGCGCGGGGCGCTGGATATCGAGGGGCTGGGGGCCGAGAATATCGAGCTGTTCTTCTCCAAGGGCCTGGTCAAGACCGCCGCCGATCTCTTCACCCTCAAGGATCGCCGCCCTGCGGTGCAACAGGCGTTGGCCGAGCGGCGCGAGGAGCAGGCCAAGGTGCGCGAGGCGGCGTCGGGCAAGACGCGCAAGGCCGTGCGCAGTGTCGAGGATCGCAATTTCGAGGGCCTCGACAAGCTCTTCGCCGCCATCGATGCGCGGCGTGAGCCGGAGCTCGACCGCTTCATCTTCGCGCTGGGCATTCGCCATATCGGGGAAACCACGGCAGCCGTGCTGGCCCGCACGTTCGGGACGATGGAAGAGCTGATCCGCGTCGGCAAGGAAACCGCGGCCGCCGAGGATCCGCAAATGGTGTTCCCGTCGGTGGATGGCATTGGCGGCACGGTGATCGAGGCGCTGGTGGATTTCTTCGGCAACGAGCGCAATGATGACGCGCTCGATGCCCTGCTGGCCCAGGTTCATCCCAAGCCCTATATCGTCGTCGTTTCGGCCGACAGCGTCGTCGCCGGCAAGACGGTAGTGTTCACCGGCTCGCTGGAAAAAATGTCACGATCGGAAGCCAAGGCCATGGCCGAACGCATGGGTGCCAAGGTGGCCGGTTCGGTTTCGGCCAAGACAGATATCCTGGTTGCCGGACCGGGAGCAGGCTCGAAGCTGAAATCGGCCGAGGCGCTGGGTGTCGAGGTGATTAGCGAAGATGAATGGTTCGCGCGGGTGGGCAAGTAGCGTCATGAAGGAGAGCGCGATGAGGGGACTGCGTGCGGTGGCCATGGCCGCCCTGATGTTGCCGGGGACGGCAGCGGCCACTGAGGTTGGCGACGAGCTGGCCCAGCGGCTCTATGACGGAACGCTGGCGGAGATCGGCGATCTGGCCCTGCAGCGCTGCGAGGAGCTGCACACCGATGCCTGCTTTGCGCTGGGCCTGTTGGATTTCGTCACCGCCTATGAGCGGCTGGCGCAGGCCATGTACCGGCATGGCGCCACCGCGCCCAATTCCCCCGTCATGGCCATGCTGTTCGGCATAGGCCCCGATATGCCCACCGCGCCAGCCAATCCCGACCCGGAGCCGCTGACCTACGATGGTCTGGTAGGTATCCTTGACGCGTTCACCGCGACCCTCGATCTGGCCGCCGGCCATTTCCAGATGGCCGAAGTGGGTGCCGACTTCGTCATCCCCATCGATCCGCTCAGGGTGCGGATCGATCTCGATGGCAATGGTACCGCCGAGGCCGACGAGACGCTGGGCATGCTGATGGCTGCTGTCGGTAACTTTGCCGATATTCCCGCGCCCGATGCCCCGCCGCCGGGCAGCAAAACTAAGGGCGTTGAGCCTGCCGCCCCCGATACCACGATCGGCTTCGACAATGCCGATGCCGTCTGGTTCGCGGGCTACAGCACCGTGGTCGGTGCCCCGGTCGAGCTGCTGCTGTCGCATGACTTTTCCGAGTTCTACGACGCCTATCTGCACCGCGTCTTCCCCAAGGCGGGCCTGCCGATGCAGGACTATTCGCAGGGGGGCACGCTGATCATGGACGCCGACAGCGATGCCTTCATCGCCGATATCATCGCGGCGCTGCATACGGCCGATTTCCCGGTGACGGATGCGGCGCGGCTGGCCGGCGTGCTCGAGCGCCTGGGGTCGATCACGGCCCTGTCGCGCAAGAACTGGGAGCTGATCCTGGCCGAAACCGACGACGACCGGGAACTGGTGCCGTCGCCGAGCCAGACGTCGCCGGTGCCGGACATGGCGGTGACGGAAGAAACCGTCGCGGCCTGGATGGCGACGCTGGATAGGCTCGACCAGATTCTCGCCGGCCAATTGCTGCTGCCCCATTGGCGCTTCAAGCAAGGTTTCGATCTCAAAGCCTATTTCGAAACGGCGACCGAAACCGATCTGGTGATGCTGTTCGCCGGGCAGGGGGCGCTGCCCTTCATCAAGGCAGGCCCCATTGCCGATGCCCAGAGCTTTGCCGAAGCCAACCGGGTGTTCGGCAACAACTGGCCCGGCTTCGCTCTCTGGTTCAACTGAACGCCGTTCTTTCTCGGAGACTTCCATGCGCCTTGCTGCTCTCGCTGCCGGCATGTTCCTGGTCCTGACGGGCCTCGCCGCCGCCCAACCCTATGAGACGCCCGAGGTGCTGCTCGAAGCCTTCTACGAGCCCTATTTCACCGGCGAATTCTATGCCGACGAGAGCCCGTTCCGTTCGCGGGCCCTGCAGGCGCTCTACGATAATGACGCCGCGATAACCCCGAATGGGGAAATGGGTGCCATCAGCTTTGACCCCTATATCGACGGGCAGGATTTCGACATCACCGAATTCGAGATCGGCGCCGCGGGAATTGCCGGCGACGATGCCTCGGTCGACGTGACCTTCCTCAATTTCGGTGAGCCGCGTAGCCTCGTCTATGAACTGGTGATGGAAGATGGCGGCTGGAAGATTGACGATGTTGTTTCCACCAACCCCGAAGATCAGTATCGCCTGAGCGAGATATTTGCCGAGGCGGCCGCAATGTACCAGTAGCTTACCGATAATTTAGCGCGCCGCCGCAAATTCGCCACCGACCGATCACAGTCGCGCCGCGCCGGCTCGCTAGCGAAATCGGCAGCATGATGTGAGGGCACGATATGCGATTGAATCTGGTGGTGGTGGCGGCGCTCGTGCTGTCGCCGGTGGCATGGGCGGCCGAGACGTTCAGCGACCCCCAGGCCTTGGCCTCGGCCATCTATGACGACTACCACCTTGGGCGCACGGTGGCCGACCCGTCGGTCTATTACTCGACGCGGCTCAAGGCGCTGTTCGACCAGGCCATCGAGAACGATGTCTTTGCCAGCGATGCGGCTATGAGCGGGTCCGAGTTCACGATCGACGCGGTGTTCAATCCATTCCTGCCCGATCTCAACGCGCTGCTGTTCGACGTGGCCATCGGCGAGGCCGCCATCATCGACGATCGTGCTGTGGTCAATGTCAGCTACCACAATTTCGACCAGCCCCGGCTGCTCAGCATCGCCATGATCCGCGAGGGCGATGGGTGGAAGGTCGACGACGTGGCCTCAATGGGCAGCGAGGAACACTGGCTGCTCAGTTGGGCACTGACGTATGACCCGTTGGGCTTCTAGCCGGCCCAAAGGGTTACGCCCGAATGGCGGGGGCCTCATTCACCACCGGATTCCCCACTCCCCTTGAGGGAGAGGGACGACCTGACGCGTTCAGCGGAAGGTCAGGGTGAGGGGTGCTGCGCTATCCCATGCTTGGGTGCTGCGGACGGCGCAGCACCCCTCATCCGCCCTTCGGGCACCTTCTCCCTCAAGAGGAGAAGGTAAGAAGGTCACAGCTCCTCCGTAGCCTCCTTCAGCCAGTCCTTCACTTTCCCCTTCACCCTGGGCCCGATCTCCTTCCACACCCGCTGGTGATAGCCATCCAGCCACTTCCGTTCCGCTTTGGTCAGCAGCTTCATCTCGATCAGCCGCTTGTCGATCGGCGCCAGGGTCAGCGTCTCGAATTCAAAATAGCCGGGAAAGGTCGCGCTCTCGACCACTGTGATGAGGTTTTCGATGCGGATGCCGTATTCGCCGGTCTTGTAGTAGCCCGGCTCGTTGGAGATGATATTGCCGATCTCGAAAGGCGTGGTGTAGCGCGACGAAATCCCCACCGGACCTTCGTGCACGCCGAGATAGGCGCCGACGCCATGGCCGGTGCCGTGATTGTAGGTCACCCCGTCCTGCCAGAGGAATTGTCGCGCCAGGACATCGATCTGGGCGCCAGTGGTGCCCTTGGGGAACCGCGCCATTGAAATGGCGATCATGCCCTTGAGCACACGAGTGTAGCGGTCCTGCTGTTCGGCAGTCGGCCTGCCGGTCGCAAGGGTCCGGGTGATGTCGGTGGTGCCCGACAAATACTGTGCGCCGCTGTCCACCAGCATGATTTCGCCGGGCGCGAGCCTGCGGTCAGTCTTGTCGCTCACCCGATAATGCACGATGGCGCCATTGGGGCCGGCGCCCGAGATCGTGTCGAAGCTGGCATCGACACAGGTTTCCTCCTCGCGCCGAAAGGCTTCCAGCGCCGTGACGATGCCGATTTCGGTCAAGTCGCCCTGAGGTGCGGTGGCATCGAACCAGGCGAGAAATTTGGCCAGCGCCACGCCGTCGAGCAGATGCGCCTCGCGCATACCGGCCAGTTCGGCGGCATTCTTGCGCGATTTGGGCAGCAGAACCGGGTCGCGTTTCTCGACCAGCTTCGCCCCCGCGTTTTTGAGCGCGGCGGCAATGGCTTCGGGCGCCGAGGCGGGGTCGATCAATACAGCCTTGCCGGCCTTGCCCAGTTTTGCCAGTGCCGCCGGCAGGGTCCTGCTGCTGGCCACCCGGGCGACGCCGTCCAGTGCCTTGCGGATATCGTCGGTGATCTTGGCCGGGTCGAGATAGAGCGTTGGCTGCCCTGCCTTCCGCAGAATCGCGAAGCCCAGGACGAAGGGGGTGTTGGGCACGTCGCGGCCGCGCATGTTGAGCAGCCAGCAGATCGACTCCGGCAGCGTCAGCACCGCGGCATCGGCGTGGTCGGTGGCAAGAGATTTCTGGATTTCGGCGATCTTGTCGGTTGCGGTCTGGCCGGCCCGGTTGTGGCCTAGAAACTCGACCGTGCTGACCGGTGCGTCCGGGCGGTCGGTCCAGATGGTGTCGACCAGATTGGAACCGGGGACGAGCCTGGCGCGGCCGTCGAGCTTGGCTGCGAGGTCGCGGATTTCGCCCGGAGTGTGTAGCCAGGGGTCATAGGCAATGGTGCCGCCCTTGGGCGCATAGTCGGCCACCTCGGGCGAGATCCCGCCCAGCAGCCATTCTTGCACCTTGACCTTGGCCGTGTCGGTTTGGGCGGGCGCCTGCAGCGTATAGCGGCTGTCCACGAACAGGCCCGCCTTCCTGGCGCCGACCACGGCCAGACCGGCCGAGCCGGTAAAGCCGGTGACCCAGGCCAGCCGCGCTTCGCTGGCCGGTACCGACTCGCCGCGATGTGCATCGGCGCGGGGGATGAGGAAGGCATCGACCCCTGCCTTGGCCATGGCCGCGCGCAAAGCCGTCAGTCGGGGGCCGACATGTTTCTTGTCGGCCTTTTCCACAAAGCTCTGGAACTTGGCGGGCGGAAAGGTCTGGGCGGTCATAGGCAGAAATCCTCGTGCCGGAGTGCGCTCCGGTCATGGCTGACGTGCTGTGGCGGGGCTGGCAAATCGCCGCCCACGCCTTACCTTAGTGACAGAATTCAGGAGAACGAAGATGGCAGGCGACAAGAATTTCATGGCACGGGCCTTTGACGCGCTGGTGGCCAGCCGCCAGCGTCAGGCGCAGCTCTATGTCGATCGCTACGAGCGCGAATACGGCAAGATGAACAGCAAATTAACGAAGCGGTAACGGGGCCTGCACGCCTTGCAGGGCTGGTGTGACCATACACCCCTAACCAAGTCCTGCCAGGAAGCCTAAATAGATCGTGACGGGGGCAATAGACCGTCGTCAACGTGCATGGAGACTGAAATGACCGAGAGCAAGAACGATTTCCGCAAGGCACTGGGGTCCGTCATCGACGCCCGTGGCCGTGAATCGAGCCGCCAGGTCAGCTATCGCATGCAGCACCAACTGATCGGCGCGTTCACCAAGCGCCCGTAAGGCCGCTGCAGGTAACTGCTGACGATTATGTTTGATCCCCGGAGCATGCTTCGGGGATTTTGCTATTCTGGCGGGCTAATCCGCAAGCATGCGGGCTAATTTCCTGCAGCATGCTTGCGGATTTCTTGTCACGGCATTTCGAGAATCAGCGTGGTCCAGTCCTTGCGCTGCAATTTCTGGCTCAGCACCATGCCCTGGCGGGCATAGGCATTGATGACGCCGCGCGCCTGATGCTCCAGAATCCCCGACAGGATCACTACCGCGCCCTTTTGGGCGATCCCCCCGATCGCAGGCGCCAAAGCCATCAGCGGACCCGCCAGGATATTGGCGACGATTAGATCGTAAGGCGCATTCTGCTTGATGGTGGGGTGGTTCACCCCCGTCGCTTCCAGCGCGATGATCTGCTTGCCGACCCCGTTCTGGGCGGCATTGTCGATGGTCGTCGTCACCGAGATCGGGTCGATATCGCTGGCGATCACCGTTGCGCGGGTGCGCTTGGCCAGGGCAATGGCCAGCACGCCGGTGCCGGTGCCGACATCGATCATGTGGCGGGGCTTGCGGCGCTTGAGCACCTTGTCGATAGCTTCCAGGCACCCCGTCGTGGTCTCGTGATGTCCGGTGCCAAAGGCTTGCGCGGCGTCGATCTTCATCGGCGTCAGCCCGCCCGGAACGGGCGCGGTCTCATGGCTGCCATAGACATAAAAACCCCCGGCGATCACCGGCGCCAGCCCCTCGAGCGAGCGGGCGACCCAGTTGATCTCGGGGTCGATCGGCGCGACGGAAAACTCGACCGTCCCACCAAGGGTTTGCCGCGCCAGTTCAACAAATGAATCAATATCGGGCGGGCTGTCGCAGGTCGCTTCGAAGAACCACTCGCCGGTCTCTTCATTCTCGTGCGCCGAGGCGGTCAGCGCCAGGTCGTCCCGCTCCATGACGGCATCGACAAGCGCATAAGCCTGTTCCTTGGTGAGCGGGGCCGAAAGCTGATCGACGGGCATGGGCAAGCCTTTGCAATTGGATTTTCCTTTGTTGCGGCAGCGCTCCCGACAAGTCAATGCGACGGAAATTCCTTGACGGCCAAGTGCATAATGTTCATTATTTGTTCTATTTGGGGGTTGCCATGAAGCTGAGTGAGCTCAACGATATCGTCGTGGCCGCCAAGCGCGCCTGCTATGTGGGTGGCGGGGACAAGGTCGCATCCAGCCGCGAGGGCTCCCATGACCTGGCCTGGTCGCAAGGCCCCTGGCGCTACCGCGACAGCTATTTTGGCGGCACCGACTTTCTCGGGCAGGAAACCGTGTGGTTCGGCGCCGAACCGGTCTGGGCGATGAACTATCACGGGTTCATCCTGCGGCCCGACCTGATCGATGCGCAGCGAGCAGGGGAGACGATCAAGGCGGCGCTGTCGGCCATGTATGCCGAGGGCCGTTTTCTGGGTGGGCTCACATGGAGCGGGCCGCACGGGGATTATGAGGACAAGTCGGAAGGAGACGTGACGCTGTTCTCCGGCGAAGAGGCGATTCATTGTGCTGGCACAAAGGCTTACGGGCTTCGCTACAGCGGCGGCCTCATCAAGCCATAGAGGTTGATGACGCATAGCGGAATTGGACTTCCGAACGGGGGAAGGACTCTCTACTGAGGGTCAGCGTCACCGAGGGAAAACACATGTTCCGGCTTCTGCGTCTTGTCGTGCTTATAGCCGTGGTGGTCGCCGCGGTGCTGGGAGGCTACTGGTATAGCTACGTCACCAATAGCGAGAGCCCCTATCAGGAGATCGGCATCGAGCTCAACAGCCGCATGCCGGACCCGATCCGCAAATGGGGCTGCGACAAGCTGCACGTTACCTTTGCCGGGGCCTTGCCGCCCTATGGCTGCGCCACGGGCGACGGCAGGGCCTGGATGTAGCTAGAGCTTCACCGCCGTGCCCGAGATCGAAACCATCAGCATCGAGCCGCCCTGGCCGACCACTTCATAGTCGAGATCGACACCGACCACAGCGTCGGCGCCCATGCGCTCGGCTTCGTAGCGCAGTTCCTCATGGGCCTGGCGGCGCGCGTCGCGCAGCGCGCCCTCATAGGCGCCGGCCCGGCCGCCGACAATGTCGCGGATGCCGGCAAACAGGTCCTTGAAGATATTGGCGCCGACAATCACCTCGCCGGTGACAATGCCGAGATATTCCCGCACGGGGCGGCCTTCCAGCGTGGGCGTGGTGGAGATGATCATGCGGCGACTCCCTGGTGTGCTGCCCCAGAGATAGGCGCGTCGGCTCAGTCGCGAAAGGTCGGCCAAAATAATCTTGGCGAAACTGTCCAAGCCGGTTGAGACTGGACGACATGGTTCGAGCGCCGGATGGGCCGGCCGCAGATGAGGATCAGCCACCATGCTCGCCGTCACCAGCTATCCCGAAGTCTATGTTCAACTCACCGCCGCCAAGGTCGAAGAGCAACTCGCCGCCTATGCTGCGCTGGCCGCTGCCGTCAAAGGCAACGCCAAGGCTGAAGCCGCGCTCGCCGCGTTTGCCCCGGGCCATTTCAACGCCATGCTGCTGGCTCTCGACCACTACTTCATGCATCGCATGCGCGGCGCCGAAGGCAAGGATGGCAATCCGCTCAACGAAGTGCGGATGCTGGGCGATGCCATCATGGAGAATGGTGGCGTGCTGAAGGCGAACAGCACCGTCAGGTACGATCCGGCCAAATCGGTGACGGGGATATCGCTGGGACAGGAGATCGCGCTGGATGCTGCGACGTTCGAGAAGCTGGCGGCCGCGTATGTGGCGGAGATCGGGAAGCGGTTTCCGTAGCTGACCGATTTAGGCGCTTGACTTAGAGCGCGCTCGAAGTCGTAGCAGAGGTAGATCGAGACAAGAAGGCAGCCATGAAGATCAGCGAATTGGCGATGCGCACGGGCCTTTCCGCCCACACGATCCGCTATTATGAGCGCATCGGATTGATGCCGCCGGCGCCGCGCAACAGCGCGACGCACCGCCATTACGACGAGCGCGCACTCACCTGGATCGAATTTGTCGGGCGGCTCAAGACCACCGGTATGCCGATCCGGCAGATGCTTCGTTACGCAGAACTCCGCGCCGCAGGGCCATCCACCAATGCTGAGCGGAAAGCCTTGCTCGCGGAACATCGTGACGCGGTGCGCCACCATGTTGAGGAACTGATTGCCTGCCTTGAAGTGCTCGATGCCAAGATCGCCGGCTATGACGATTGATCAAGACTGGAAGGTAATGCGATGAACGAAATGTCCGAAAGCCGCTATGAGCGCGGAAAGCGCAAGCTGGCCGAAATCGATGGCGAAGTTGGCGAGGCCGTGATCGAATCTCTGGCCGATATCGCGCCGGACTTTGCTCGCTATGTTGTGGAATTTCCGTTTGGCGATATCTATTCGCGGCCGGGCCTCGATCTGCGGGCGCGGGAGATCGCGACAATTGCCGCCCTTACGGCGATGGGCAACGCCCATCCGCAACTGAAGGTCCACATTCGGGCCGGGCTCAATGTCGGGCTGAGCCGGGACGAGATCGTCGAAACGATCATGCAGATGGCTGTCTATGCCGGATTTCCGGCTGCGCTCAATGGATTGTCTGCCGCCAGAGAAGTGTTTGCGGACTAGCTGAGAGGTGAGACATCACCGCCTCACCCCTTCTTCACAAAGCTCTCCAGCACCTTCTTGCGACCGGCTTTCTCGAACTCGATGCTGAGCTTGTTGCCTTCGATATCGATGATGGCGCCGTAGCCGAACTTGAGGTGGAAGACGCGTTCACCCAGGCCGAAGGCGGAGCGGTCATTGCCCAGGTCGACCGAGCGGGCGACGAGGTCGCCGTCGATGGTCAGCGGACCGCCACCCTTGCGGGAGGCTTGCTGGGCGCGGGCGCGCTGCCAGCCGGGGGTTTCATAGACGCTCTCGAAGGGGTCGGCCATGTTGAAGCGGGACG